>PMBI01000027.1 GCA_003153775.1 Syntrophaceae bacterium
GCTCCGCGCTCTTGCACGCCTCGCAGTAGGACGTCTTGTCACAGGGTGTTTTCCTGTTCAGGCGTATGGCGTTGACCGGCGCTGCGTAATTCTTGATGCGCCTGAAAGCCTCGTCCAAATCGGAAACGACCTTGTTCCGGCTCGCCAGGACAATTACGTTCCTGGGGCCGAATGTCAAGCCCGCAACGCGGTTTCCCGTCCCGTCGAGGTTCACGAGCTCGCCGTCCATCGTTACGGCGTTGGTTGCCAGGATGAACAAGTCAGCCTGGAGCGACTGCCTGCGCCGCTCAACGTTTTCATCCCAGGAGATGGTCTTGTCCGACGTCTCTATTGTCTTAAATGATGTATTCGCTTTGAGAGCGGCGTGAAGGCCGGTCTCCATGGATGTCATGGACGTACCCCAGGAAACTACCGTAGGCTTCACCGCAGGTATGATCTGTTCGAACACAATCTTCTTTACCTCATCCGCATTGTTTGCCAGGAAGACCTCGAAGTTGTTTTCTTCCAGCGCCTTCTTGAGATCAGCGAGCCTCAACTGCCAGTATTGTTCTATCGGTGTACTCATACTTTACCTCCCATTCGTTATTCATTAAGTTTCCATTTGACAGCCGTCAAAATTGCTTGTACACGGGCTTTATATACACGATATATAGGCGCCATGGCCTTGTCAAGAAAATATGCCCGCATCTTTGTTACATCGGATTCTATGGAAGAACCATAAAGCGGGGCATGGCTTTTGTCCGCCGGTTTACGGAGGTCCGCCCCTAAAAAATGGAAGCCTTCAGAGTTTATCGGCAATATCCCTACTATTATGAGGAATGGATCACCCTCGAGGACGGTTCGGTCGTCTTCGTGAGACCGATCAAGCCGACCGATGGCCCGCTCCTCCTGAATTTTTTTAACAGCTTGTCACGGGAGACCATCTACTTTCGCTTCTTAACCCATCTGGAAAAGCTCCAACCGGAGATGCTCAAGCAGCTTGTGGAGATCGATTACGAAACCCATTTCGCGCTGGCTGCCATCGTCACGGAGGACGCAAAGGAAGCCATCATCGGCACCTGCCGTTACATTGTCAAAAAACAGGATTCAGATCACGCGGAGCTTACTGTTGTCTTGAGGGACAACTGGCAGAGGAAAGGCCTCGGGGAGCTCCTGGTGACAAGAGTCGTCAATATCGCCCGGTCAAAGGGGCTCGCCAGTATCGAAATACTTCTCGATTACCGTAACGAAGGGATGAAGCGCATTTTTGCTTCCCTCGGATATCCCGTCAGTTACGAACCATCCATTCTTGACATAGCCGACCGCATGGAGATCCTTCTCCAGGAGATTAAAATATAATTTGCGCTATCCGTCAGATATTTCGATGCCCCAAATCAGGATGTGCCTGATTGCGGATATGTCTGCAATTCCGTATTTGACAAGTGAGCTTTCTGCAATATACTAAGAGATATATGACTCATCCGCATTATAGTTTAGGAGGACGGAAAATGCAGACAATAACGGCATTCAAAGAAATAGGAATTGCGAAAAAAGTTCTAATGGGGATTCTGATAGGTCTTCTATGTGTGGGCTATGCCTTTGCACAGGAAAAAGGGACGGCAAGTGAAGCCAAGGCCCTGCTGTCCAGGGCCGTTGCCTATTACAAGGCAAATGGCAAGGACAAGGCCTTTGCCCAATTCAACAAGAGCACGGGCAGGTTTGTTCACAGCGATCTCTATATCTACGTGATTGATCCCGACGGCAAAATTCTGTCCCATGGCGCGGACGCCAAGCTTATCGGCGAAAGCCTGATCGATCGCGAAGACGCCGCCGGAAAAAAGTTCATCAAGGCCATAATCGATGATACAAAGGTGAATAACAAAGGGTTCATGGACTACAAGTGGATGAATCCCCAGACAAAGAAGATCGAGCAGAAGTCGACTTTTTTTGAAAGAATCGGTGATGTGATCATCATCTGCGGCTATTACAAGTAGGTCATCTAATCATATCTCACCTAACGGGGAAGGGCGGTAATTATCGCTGCCCTTCCCCATTTTTATGCTGGAATACAAGGTTTCAATATGTAAGGATTTACGCCGGTCCCGCCACATCATCTGGTCATAATTCCATTGACACACAAAATCCTTGTTCATATACTCCCACCGTGGAAAAGTAGTGTCTTATCTATGATTTTTTAGGGAATCCTATTCGTATGTCGGCAATACGGAAAGTGTCAGGCCTGCACCGAGATAGGTAGGACGATTGCAGGCTGCTGAATCATATCAATGACGTGGGAGGATGCGCTATGAAAGGGAAAAGAATTTATCAGCATCTGTACTTCCAGGTGTTGACGGCGATCTCCATAGGTATTCTGCTCGGGCACTTCTACCCCGAAACCGGCGCGGCCATGAAACCGCTTGGCGACGGTTTTATCAAGTTGATTAAGATGATCATCGCACCGGTTATATTCTGTACCGTGGTGTCCGGCATAGCCGGCATGGAGGACATGAAGAAGGTCGGTCGTGTCGGCGCCAAGGCACTGCTCTATTTTGAAGTAGTCTCGACAATTGCTTTGGCAATCGGTCTGCTGGTGGTCAGCATCGTTCAGCCGGGGGCGGGCATGAATGCCGACGTCTCCAAACTGGATACCAGAGCATTGACGACTTACACAGCAAAGGCGGATTCGCAGAGCACGGTTGACTTTTTGATGAACATTATTCCCAACACAGTAGTGGATGCCTTTGCCAAGGGTGATATTCTGCAGGTACTGTTCTTTTCCCTCATGTTCGGCTTTGCGCTTTCCATGCTCGGTCAGCGCGGCAGGCCGGTCATTAAGCTGATCGACGAGGTTACACATGTACTGTTCGGCATCGTAAACATCATCATGAAGGCTGCTCCCATCGGCGCCTTCGGCGCCATGGCCTTTACCATCGGCAAATTCGGTCTCGGCTCCCTGACCAAGCTGGGCATGCTGATGGGCAGCTTCTATCTGACATGCCTGTTATTTATCTTCATAGTGCTGGGCGCAATCGGAAAACTATGTGGATTCAATATCCTCAAATTCATCAAGTACATCAAAGAAGAGTTGTTGATTGTGCTGGGAACCTCCTCATCAGAGTCGGTTCTGCCGCGCATGATGGCCAAGCTTGAGAATCTGGGCTGCTCCAAGCCGGTGGTCGGTCTTGTCATTCCCACCGGCTACTCTTTCAACCTTGACGGCACCTCCATCTACCTGACCATGGCGGCACTCTTCGTGGCTCAGGCCACCAATACACCGCTGACCTTTATCCAGACCATTACCATTCTGGGTGTGCTGTTGCTGACTTCAAAGGGTGCGGCCGGCGTTACAGGAAGCGGTTTCATCACCCTGGCAGCAACCTTTGCTGCGATTCCTACCATCCCGGTGGCCGGTCTGGCGCTGATTTTGGGCGTCGACCGTTTCATGTCCGAGGCCCGTGCCCTGACCAACCTGGTCGGTAATGGTGTGGCTACTCTCGTAGTCTCCAGTTGGGAGAAGGAACTCGATAAGGACAGGATGAAGCGGATACTGAACAACGAAACTGATATCGAAGCGGAAGAGCCCGAGCTAATTGTTGAAGGCATCCAGGCCGCTGATATCGAGGTGGCAGTCGATCAGGCTTGATGTGTTCTACGTTTATAACAGTCGTTAGCAACTGAAAAATAAAGCGAGGAGAGAACCATGAAAAAAGCTGTATCAGTTTCAATTGTAATTGGATTGATCGGATTGTTGGCATTCACAGTTTTATCATGCGCTTCTGGTAAAGACGATGCAAAGTCCCTGGTGAAGAAAGCGGTCGCGTATGTAAAATATCAGGGTAAAGAGAAGGCGATTGCAGAAATCAATAAGCCAAGGGGAATGTTCGACAAGGGCGAAACATATGTATTCGCCTATGACCTTCAGGGCGTTATGGTCGCTCACCCGAAAAATCCGACACTGATCGGAAAAAATCTGATTGCCGTTCCGGACAGCGAAGGGAAGTTGTTCCGCAAGGAGATCGTGGAAAAGGCGAACTCGAAGGGTTCCGGATGGGTCGATTATGTATATCTGAATCCGGAAACGAAAGAATACGAGCACAAGACGACTTACTGCCAGAAGGAGGGCGACATCATTGTATGCTGCGGGGCATACAAGGAATATAGCCATGAAGGAGATTGAACCCGAAATAGCTCGTCAATGACAAGACTCTTCTTGTGGCCATTGATAGATCATTTAAAGGAGGCAGACGATGAGTTCTACAAATGATGTTCGTTCATCCTACACGAGGCGTAGTTTTCTACGTACTACGGTAAGTGTCGCTTCAGCAGGATCAGCATTGTTATTGCTTTCTGCGGACGGCGTTGCTGCCAATAAGCGACCGCCCAAATCAAAGCTGCTTACATACAACGGCAGCACCGATCCCTATCCAATACCCTGGCTGGATAAGAACGGCAGTCATAACCAGCCCGCCGGTCCAAACTTGGAACCGTCGCACATTTTCCATTTCAAAGGACGGGTCGCCCGGTGCGCCGGTTTCGTCGGTATGGGCACCGACAATAAAGGCAACCGGATTGCGTTCGGCACGCCGACAACCGATTACGGATATATGCAGGGAGAATACTTTGCCGGGCGCACTCCGCAGACAGGCACATTCACCCATATATGACTCACCTTGTTCCAGGGGCAGGCTGCCCCTGCAAACCAGATTCACGATTTTCATCCCCCTATTTCGCCTTCCGGGTTGTATTGGGTAGTCCCAGTTGCTGAGGGGGGACTGGTCATCAGTCCCGACGGGCAGACAGCAACACTCGAGATGAAGAATATTCCGGTTGTCGATCAACCCAGGTGGCCCGCCCTTGATGCGGTCGGCATGCCGGCTATTATGAGTTTTAAAATGACATGGAAGGCGACGGACGAAAAAATCATTTATGACGATCCGCAGAAACAATTTCGGGTGGAAGGCTATCGCGCTACATCACAGCTTGAAGCGCAAGTTAAAGTCCCATCAATAGGCTTCTCATGGGAATCCGATCCGCTATCAACATCGCATGCCAATTTTGCGATCATTGGGGATGAAGTGAATGGACGATACTACAGTCCGATTCCGATGAAGTAGTTTGTTGTTTGGTTGCTGTTTAGTCAATCGTTAGATAAAACAAAAAAGGCAGAGCCGATCGACTCTGCCTTTCCTCTGCTATACTATCCTGCAGTGCCTCGAACTTTGTTTTCTATTCTTCTACATTTATCATCTTCATAGTTTCCCTGCATGTGTCGGATATAAAGTTTGCATGTGCATTTATGCACTTCACAGCTCCCCCTTTCTTGGGGTCTGCATTACTGCAGAATTTTGCAATATCATCTGAACAAGAATTCCTATCAGCAGCATATGCATAAGCGCCCGGCATCATGGCCAGGCAGATAAAACCGGTGATCAGGATTGCGGGATATATTTTGTTAATGTATTTCATGTTCTCCTCCTTATGTTTTTCCTTACTCTTAGAACACATGTGCCATAATATTTGAGCAAGCACGAAAAGTTATACCATGAGGTCTTGAACTATAGGGGCTGGTCTGACTTCTTCCCTCACTTTGAAAAAATGTCTCGCTCCATTCGCAAATAGCTAATATCCGGCGTCAAATTATTATTCCTGTCTTGTTGGAATTTTGGCCCTTTGGCAGAGGCTTTATCGACTCTTATCCGATGCCTCACGGCTTGAAAATTTATTTATTGAAGTTTTTTCGATAAGGATAAGTACTTGCCATGACACAATAAATCCCCATTGTTTCTCCCCGATAAAGAAGCAATCTCATCATCATAACCATCCTGGCATACCCGTTGCTGAATTGATCACTACTGCAGGTCTAATATTCAGAAAGGGAGGATGTTTAATGAAAAAGGTGCTTGTTTTGGTTGTGGTATTTTTCTTTGTAGCAGGTCTTGCCCTCGCCGCCGAGAAGGGAACGGCGAAAGAAGCTAAACAGATGGTCGATAAAGGTATCGCCTTTATCAAGGCCAATGGCAAGGAGAAGGCCCTGGCCGAGTTCAGTAACCCCGGAGGCAAGTTCATCAACAAAGACCTCTAGATCTTTGCCCTCGATTTCAACGGTATCACTCTTGCCCAGGGAGGGAACCCGAAACTCGTAGGCAAGAATATGATCCATGTGCAGGACGCCGACAAAAAGTATTTCATCAAGGATATGATCGCCCTTGCCAAATCCAAGGGGAACGGCTGGCTGGACTATAAATGGACCAATCCCGTTACGAAGAAGGTTGAAGACAAATCAACCTACATCCAAATATATGAAGATTTTTTTATCGGCTGCGGGATTTACAAATAGAGAAATTACAGGCATGGAGTAAATGTTTTTTCTTCGCTCCAGCCGGATGGTCATGAGCTTGTAAGACTTTCGTGGTCAGGTTGAGTTCGGCAGCTTAGCGCAAACGCCTTCGCCTGCGGCGGAGAGCTTCAAATATATTTTTGAAAAAGTCGGTGATGTTATAATTATCTGCTATTACAAGTAGATCATTAGATCATGACAAGACAAAAAAGGCAGAGCCAATCGACTCTGCCTTTCCTGCCTCACTATTCCGCAGTGCATCTAACTTTGTTTTCTATTCTTCTGCATTTATCATTTTCATGGTGTCTCTGTTCGTTCTAATTAGTATTACCTCTGCCGGGCGAAGGGGCGGTTTAAGGTACGAAGCGCTTCCCTGGCAGAGATAATAAATTAGAAAAGTGAACTGCTGCTTAAGCGCCCGTTCTCAGATTTTCAGCCATATACTGCAGGGGATTCTTTTCGAACGTCTCTTTACATTTCGGGGAGCAGAAGTAAACTTTCTTCCCTTTGTGTTCACTGCTGTGCGCCGCCTTTTCTTCCTCGATTTTGGACTTGCAGACAGGGTCTACACTATATCGCGCCATCGGTGTTACCTCCTTTGATTATTATTAATTAGTTTATCACAGACATGGCAGATTAAAATAAGCCTTCCCCTCATTTTGAGCTTCGAAATACACTAATTTTGTCAAGAAATGTGGTTAGGTCTTGCAATAAATCGCCTGGGCGTCTTGAAGCGGTAATGTAAAAAAATCTCTTCGCAGATTGTCTTGACAAACAACAATGTAGAGTATCTACTATAGAAGTCTGGAATGATTCCAGATAAAATACCATGACAAAAGACGCAATCATTCAAAAATTGAAAGAGAGCGGATTAAGAGTCACCTCTCAAAGAATCGCTATCATTGAAGTGCTGATTGAGAAGGGGCATCTTCATCCCGGGGCCGGCCTTATATACAAGGAAGCAAGAAAGAAGAGCAGGAGCTTAAGCCTGTCTACGACCTATGCGACCATCAATGAATTTTCACGGCACGGCGTCATCAAGACTCTTCAGTTCGATGGTGTGGAGAACCGCTGTGAGAGTAATCTTGACGAGCACATTAATCTGATCTGTGAAAGATGCGGGAAGATCATGGATTACAAAATTCCCCCCTCTGTTGACCAGAAGGATATGACAAGAAGAACTGGTTTTGTCGTCACCAATAGCAGGTTGGAATATTACGGATACTGTCGGGACTGCAGGCAGGATAAGAAACGCCGGCACAAACACTATTATTTATAGCAGCGCTGTTCAACAATTCACACAACGAAAGGAGAAAATATTATGAATGAAGAAAGCAACCCCCCGGTAACTCACAAACAAACTGCCGGCGGCGGCACGACGAACCGAGACTGGTGGCCAAACCAGTTGAAGCTCGATATCCTGCACCAGCATTCCTCCAAGTCCAATCCGATGGGCGAGGATTTCAACTACGCTAAGGAGTTCAAGAGTCTCGACATGGAAGCCGTGAAGAAGGACCTCCGTGAACT
>PMBI01000044.1 GCA_003153775.1 Syntrophaceae bacterium
AATGACAAGAAAGAAGGGGTGTCATTCCCGCGCAGGCGGGAATCCAGAGTTATCGTCATTTCCCGCTTGATCAGTTCAGTTACTTCATAATCGCCTTCAAAAACTCTTCTATTTTGCTGACAAACCTTTCAGCAAATGCGAGTGATTGCGTCGCCTCATCTTCAGAAACGATCCCTGCAGTTTCATACACGGCTCGGTGTCGCTTGCTGCGCATTTTGTCAAAAAAGCGAACATCATCCTCAAACTTCTCACCTAAGGCAAGCTCCGCAAATAGGATTGCAGTCTTGTGTTGTCCCTCGCCAACAGGCCTGAATCCTTCAGCATACATCAGCGCGCGAACGGCCTGGAGAATTGCGTTATAAGCTATGCTGTAAGTCCAGTCTTTGTCCATCCCTATCATAGCCTTTGCAGAGTGCAGATCCCTGGCCGCAAGTTGTATTTGTTTCTTGATTTCAAGGTCAGTGGCTTTGAAAGGCTTTATCAGATTCTTAGTCAGCAATTTCTCGTAGCCCATCATTATCTCCTATGAGCATAATTTTTGGTTCGTTCATCACCCGGGCAATAAACGAATCTTTCTCTCTCAATCTTCTCCTAAATTCCTTAACACTGTACACGGATGGATTTATTTCCCTTCCGAGGGTTCTTTCAGGTTCCTTAGTGAGTTCCAAGAGAGTTTCCAGCGTAATGCTCCCGATAAGCATCAGGTCGATATCACTCTTAGCTGTCTCTGTGCCAGAGGCGATCGAGCCGTAGATAAACGCATAATCAATATTCTTTGCCTGGGAGAGCGCCTCTTTCAGCGAGCCAACGACGCCTCTGGTTTTTTGTATAATTGATCTGAGTTCATTGTAGAGGAGATATCGCTTGTTCAGCGAATAATACTTTAGGTTTCCCTGTTTACGGCTGAGAAGCAAGCCGATCTTCTCAAGGTTGCGCAGTTCCCGACTGATGTTGCCGCGATCCTCCCCGGTATGCTTGACAATTTCACCTAGGTAAAAGGCGTCTTCGGACCGTGAAAAGAATAACACGAGAATTTCTACTCTCAATCGTGATGTAAATAATTTTGTAAGCATGTGATCGCTCCGATGTGGTAACTTATACAACAATCGTTGTAATTATTACAACAATTATTCCTCGCCAGGAAGGTAGTTGTCATTCCCGCTCTCCCTTTTGTCATTCCCGCCCCCGACAAGAACATTCGAGGGCAGGCTCCAGCGGGAATCCAGAGTCATTGTCATTCCGAACGAATGTGAGGAATCTTTTTGTATCTCTCACGGTCGTCATAAGAAAGATTTCTCGCTTTGCTCGNNTCCCGCGCAGGCGGGAATCCAGTGAGTTGTCATTTCGGTGAACCCGAAGCCCTGAACATGGTGAAGGGGAAGGGAGAAATGCTTTCCCGCTGTTGACTTCACGCAGTGCAGACCTTCAGGTCTGCTCCCGGTCCGTCATTCAGCCCATTTCTCTGCCATGTAACTTTGGCATAATAAAATCGCTTCTACTATGATATATGAGAGTCCAATATAATTTTATAAGAAGGCTAGGTGAAATATGAGACGATTCGAACTGACCGAAGACCTTGTCACGGGTATTGAGGACATTGATGAACAACACAGAACTTTACTCGACCTTGGAAACAGAGTTATTAACCCTTCTGCATACAAGACAGAAGGAGCGATCTTTGAAGACGCACTCACGTTTCTTTCTGACTATGTGATCTACCACTTCGCCGCAGAAGAGTATGTCATGATAGAATCTAATTTCCCAAACTATGAGCATCATCGCCAGTTGCATGAGCGTTTCAAGCAAGATGTTACCGCCTTTGTCAAGCGAGCACAAACGGAAAAAATATCCAAGGACCTGAAGCTAAAGGTTTCCTTTGCCATCGAAAATTGGCTGCTGGAGCACATTCGAATTACAGACGGCAGTCTCGCCAAATTTCTTCAACAACAGAAGGGCGGTGCCCTCATGCATCTTCCGAGCGTACGCGCCCTGAAGGATATGGGTAAACTTCCGGAAGAAATTAATGAGCTATCTGTGTCGGCAAAGAAGACTGAATAAATAAGCACAGCGTCAAGAATATCTGCTTTTTAGCTTGAAAGGGAAAGCCACTGACCTTCAGGCTTCTCGCGGGAACGGATGAAATTTGTGCGCCTGAAATGCTTGCCGGCATTACGGAGGAGCCGGCCAATCTCGACAAAACCACCGCCCTTCACATACTGATAGCCCCGCAAAAGGCAAACGGTAGTCATGGATGGTATTCTCTCAATACTTATGCTATGTGTAATCGTCACTGTCAGAGATCGAGACCAATCTACCCAATTCACACAAAAAAGAGCAGGTGCTCGCTCGAAGTTAACAATTCACTATCTTGAAAGGGGGAAGTGCAGGATGAAAGGAAGAAAAAAACATCTCTGGATTATCGCAATCATGACTTTGTCACTCTTTGCCATTTCCGCGTATGCTTTCGGCGCGATGACGGTATTCCTTAAGGATGGTCGTGTCGTCACGGTTCCGGTGAACAAAGATGACATTCTTGGAATCTCGTTTGAAGAAAGTCCGTCTTCGCCAGGCGGCAAGACTGGAGGAGCTGCTGTACCTGTAACTATATATTGGCATATGGCGGACGACGCCGATGTCTACCTAAACGGGGTCCCGCTGCGGCGCTATGAGCCCTCATTCAAGACGCGCGGCGATGAGGCTCCGCAGCCCGCTTTCGCGGCATCGGCCTCACTCAGTAACGGGGACGTATTCACGGTAGGGGGACGTCGGGGAGGAAGCTACGGTTTCATGCTCATCGCAGTCGACTCGTCCGGCCGGGTTGTCTTTAAGACCGATCAGCGATTCTGGAAGGTCTACACGCCCGGCGAGCGGAGTGACTGGTATCAGCCGCGTGTAGCGAATTCTTCACCGAAGGATGCGGTGACGGTCCAGCCCGACCCCTGGTATCCGCAAAAGGAACTCAACAATAAGTACGGCAACATCGCTATATCGATCTGGGGAACGCCGTCGGCGACCTTCTCCTACCTGACGGCAACCGTCTCCTTGGAGTAAAAGAAGCAGAAAATCTATTTCTTCGCCCCCTTTCATAAAGGGGGCCGCGGGGGATTTTAATTGTCCTTCCCGCCTCTCCATTGTCATTCCCGCGAAAGCGGGAATCTATTGGCTGCTGTCATCCCGTTGCACCACCGCCCTTCACATACAGCGGACCCTGCAAAAGGCAACCAGCATCGTGCACGGGCCCGGCGGCGCGGCCGCCATCCTGGGTGTCAACCCGAGCATACTAAGAAGCAAAATGAAAAAGCTGGGGACTGCCTATGGAAGGATACGTGGTTGAAACTGGCAACATGCGCAGTACTCGCCGCTAGATAATTTTTCATAGAGCTCATAGTATGAAGGCTGAGGATGGCCGAGGGCATCGCAAATTACTTCGCAGGTTGCGGAACGGAGAATGCGGTTCTTCATCCGGATACCGGCGAGTATTGATTGTTCAAGAACTTGCATATGACCAAACTTCTCCCATCATCGTCCCCGTTTTTTACCCACCGATGCAATATAAATAGTGAATTCATCCTGTCCGTCAATTCTGAGTAGTTTGTCCACCCCTTCCTGATCATAAGCAGCCATAGCGCAAGTTCCTGCACCTATTGCTTCGCAGGCAAGATAAAGATTCTGGCAGACATGACCGGCGTCAATCGCAATGACCTTATGAGCGGCGATATCATAGCGCCATTCCATTCTGTAGGGGATGGTTGTCCAGATAAAGGTAACGGCGGCTTCTCCCGGATAGCGTTGACCAAGAACGGCCTGAACAATTTTGCTGTTTAAGTTCTCCTCAGCAAATTCAAACAGGAGTTCATGTTCAAGAGGAAGATAGCGGTAGATACCCGGATCAAGACCCTCGACATTCAAAACACAGAGATATGTTTCAAGTGCATGGCGGCAGCCGGCAGAAGGAACATTTCTTAACGCATGACCGGGATCAAGCATTTGTTTTATGCCCTGGGTAGCCCACAGGAGAAAAGACAGTTCTTCAAGGGAGAGAGATTGATTGCTATAGGATCTGCGGCTTGCACGGTTGCTAATAGCAGTTTTAAGATCAATCTTATCGACGTTTTTAAATTGGTCATATTGGGGAAGTGTAATTCGTTTGGCTTGTTTTTGGTAAGGTTTTTCAATAGGAGGAGGCGCAATCCCTCTGTTCTGATGAGTTTGAGAAAAATCAATGACCTTACGGATGCTGTCTTTTAGAAATAATCGGTATGTTTTCGTGAGTTCTTTGTCCATGCTAATCACCAGAGTTTTTGGACTTTAGAAAGACCAAGGAATGTATAGTAGCCCCTATTGTTTGGGTCAAATCTTTACTCTTGAGATTTTGCTAATTGCGAGTCCCAGCCTTATCAATTTCTTCCGGCTCCGAAAAACGGATCATCTTTTTGTTGGTACAATCTCGATCCAATAGTCATCCGGATCGTTGATAAAGTAGATTCCCATATCCTTGTTTTCGTAACAGATGCAGCCCATCTTTTCATGGAGGGCATGGGCGCCCGCAAAATCATCGACTGTGAAAGCCAGGTGAAATTCATTGTCGCCCAGATTGTAAGGCTCCCGCCTGTCTTTGAGCCAGGTCAACTCGAGCCGGTGCGTCGTCCGACCATCGCCGAGAAAGACGAGGATGAAACTCCCATCCGGTGCTTCTTTCCTTCTTGCTTCCGTCAGTTGCAGCGCCTCCCGGTAGAAGGAGAGGCTTTTCTCCAAATTGAGTACGTTGAAATTATTGTGTGCGAAAGTGAATTGCATAAACTTGTTTCCTTTCTTGGGTCACCCCGCTGAGGGTGGCAATCAGCGCCATCAGTATCCATGCATTTTCCATGTTGCATCATTTATCTTAATCCGGCAGCGAGCGCAAGCCCTTAGCTTGCGGCAGTGAATTGTCATTTCGAACGCATGTGAGAAATCCTTCTTTTGATTTTGCACTTTGCATTTTTCGCTTTCCCTTATTCCGTCCTTCCCGCTCCCCCATTGTCATTCCCGCCCCCGATCAGGTCGAGGGCAGGCTCTGCGCGGGAATGACAAACTATTATTTAAGGGACAGAAAAAAATTTCTCCCTGCGGTCGAAATGACAAGGGGGAGGGGCGGGAAGGACGAAGGGATAAGATTGCCACGTCGCTGCGCTCCTCACAATGACAGGAAGTGGCCCCCTTTGTTAAAGGGGGCGTGTAATTGCATAATGGCTTATCTATAGCTGACAATTAGACCTGATCACAGCTAACGAACCTTCACCATCCAATTTCCCATTTCATTAAATGTCATTTAACGCTTCTTTAAATAACCCCTGCTTTTCAGGGGTCTGAAGCGCTGTCCCAAAATCATTTCAATTCATAATAGCTTGGTACAATCACGACGTTATAAGATTCATCCCCTAAACGCACAAAGTTGGCATGGATAATGCGATATTACAAGTCAAAACGAATTAACTACAAAGGAGAAAGCAGATCATGAAAAAGACACTTAAAACATTAGGCCTGGCGATATTTGTGGTGTTAGGGACGGCAACCTTCGGCTTCGCTGAGTATGCAGTAACAGGCGTGAGCGAATTCCCCTATTTTCAACTTGGATGTTTGATTGTTGGCGGGATGACGATCATCTCCCTGAAGCACAAATATTCGAGGTTTTATGCCGGTGAGCTGGTAGGCATATTCGCGATGTACACAATTCTCATCGCCCTGTTCACGGCTCCAGTTTTCACTGCCATTAAGACCCTTGTAAGCTAAGAAGACCATCATACCGGTTTTCATTGCCGGTATGGTGATCGACCCTGAAGGGAAAGGAGGTTAAGGCCATGTTAGCGAATCACAAGACACACCAAGACCATAAAATGTACAGAGCTATTTTTATGCTGAGTTCGTGGGGGTTTGTGATTGTTATCGCCTCTTTCCTCTTTCTCTATGCGGGATATAAGCTGGACGAGCTTCTGGGCACTTCTCCCAACTTTATGTTAGGGTTGTTTTTCCTGGCCATATTTCTCTGTATCGGCAGGTTATATCAGGATGCCTGGCGGAGGAGAAAAGATATCTGAGATCATCCTTCCCATGTAAAACATAAGAGACCCTTTCACGATCTGTGATCCTCACTTAAGCCCCTCACAGAACAGTTCATAAATATCATCTTCCCCAGATAATAATACCGTTACTTACAAGGGCAGGAATGGCAAATTAAAATCTCCCGTGGCCCTCTTTTCTTCATCCTACTGTCATTCCGAACGCATGTGAGGAATCTTAAAGATCCCTCTCTTCGTTCGGGACAAGGATTTCTCAGTCGCTGCGCTCCTTCGAAATGACAAAAGGTCTACTGGATTCCCGCCGGGGCGGGAATGACAGGGAGGGGGGAGGTCTTTCAGCCACTATGTGCTTGCATGTGCAATTTTCGCTATGGGTCTTATTGCCTGCCAACCCGTCGTTTCATTCGCCGTATGCCAGAGATCGTAATTTCTCTGAAGGTTCAGCCATAATTCAGGAGTGGTATCAAACGCTCTGGATAACCGCAAGGCAACATCCGTTGTCACAGCGCCTCGTTCATTCAATATTTTAGATACTGTTTTTCTCGACAGTCTCAGCTCCTTCGCAAGATCCGTAACGCTAATTCCTGCCGGTTCCAGGTAATGAAGCTTGAGAATCGATCCCGGATGAGAAGGCGGTCTTCTTCGTGCCTGTAGCTTAAGTCGTTTTGCATATGGATTCTTTTTAGCTTTTGAAAAATCGTATTCTTTTCTCATTTTGATTGCCTTTCTTGATACTGTTCTATTTCTGTTGAACAGCGATCGCCATAAGGCGAAGAATCTTATGCAATACGGACCTGTAATCGCTTTCCCAGCGCCTTCGCCACCCGATCCAATGTTGACAGCTTTATATCTTCCGCATGGTTCTCAATCCTTGAGATGGCCGTTTTCTTAGTCTTCAGACGATTTGCCAGGTCCTCTTGGGTCAGACCAGCGGATTCACGCGCTTGACGAAGAACAATCCCGATCTTGAACTGCTCATAACCTTCGTCAAAACCATTAGCGAATTCTTTGTCTTTCTTTTTTCTATCAGTTATATATTTCTTCAAGTCACTCACTTCTTTTCCCTCCTGCCTAAGAATTCTTTCCTGTAATATTCGGCTCTTTCTATTTCCTGCTTCGGTGTTTTCTGAGTCTTTTTCATAATACCATGGGTAAGAACAATTACGGAATGACTATCAAAGAAACAGAATATTCTATAGCTGTTCTGTCCATGCTGAATCCTGCATTCCCAGATGTCTGTTCCGGTCAGTTTTTTAAAGTATGTTGATGGTACAGTTTCCAGATCCTCCAATAGACGCAGCACCCAGATGATCTTCTGTGCTGCCTTGCCGTTCAAGGAATCAAGAAACTCCTGAACGGGGCACCGACCGCCCAAGGTTTTATAAAAGATGACCTTTCTAATCATGGCTGCAAGTTAACATGCGTGTTAACATTTGTCAAGCTTCTTAGCCATGGGAATCTTCTGTCTGTATTGAGAGCGAGAAGAAATAAAACTGGATTCCCGCCTGCGCGGGAATGACAGAGAGGGGTGGGAAGGAAAAGCGAGGAGAGAACAAGACGATTAAAAAATCCCCCGTGGCCCCCTTTGTCAAAGGGGGCGAGAAAGAATGACACGGGATTATCTTTGCTTCTTGGGGTATCCGACGGATTGCGCCAGAATGATTTTCTGATCCGGTCGCAAGCCCATAGCTTTTGCAAGTGCCGGCCTGTATATCCCCGCACGTACAACCGTTGATAATCCTTCGGAGGCACAATAAAGATAAACATTTTCGCTTATGAACCCGGTGTCCGCTGCTGCCAACATGTTTTTAACCTCATCTGACGCTGATTTCATTCTGGAATAATCCGCCACGTAAATAAGGTTCACAGCAGCTTCCTTTACAAATTCCTGCGTACCGGTCAAACCTCTGATATCTTCTGCCACTATTGGTTTCAAAAGGTCGGATTTTGCATCATAGAGGTAAAGGCCCGCAGCAGTTGCAACATAGATGTCCATCTCTTGCCGATTACTCGCAGTAGGTGCGGTCCGTCTGCCATCCGGACGATTGATTCCGGATGCCGCCCAGAGCATATTTGAAAGGATATTCACCGGCAATGGTTCTGAACTGAATTCTCGTGAAGAGCTTCTCTTTGCCAAGAGCTGCATCAAAGGATTGCCGGCGATTTGGGGCTTTGAAAGTTGAATTGGTTTTTGTTCTTCTCCCCAAGCCGTATTCTGCGTCATAGGCAAGATGGGAATTAAGAAAACCAGGATGAAACCGATGGCCGTCGCTCGTAAAAGATTCATTCTAATCACTTTCATATTCGTATGTATAACCTCCTGATGATGATTTAGTCCTGCCAATATAGCACACCTAAAGGCATGTACTACATTTAAATGGTGACACAGCAGACCTGAAGGTCTGCACTACGTTTGTCAAAAAATCCCCTGTGGCGCCTTTTTTTCATCCTACTGTCATTCCGAACGCATGTGAGGAATCTTAAAGATCCCTCTCTTCGTTCGGGACAAGGATTTCTCAGTCGCTGCGCTCCTTCGAAATGACAATGCACTGGATTCCCGCCGGCGCGGGAATGACAGGGGCAGGGGTGGAATCACAGAGATCCCATGGCGATGAGATCTTTCACATGGATGTGCATTGATTCGTCTATGGAAAGGCCTTCGCGAATCAGTTCCAGAACACGCGGCTTTTCTTCAGGGAACTTATAGCCTTCATAACCCTGATGGAAGAGCAGACCGCCACGTCTGTTTGTCCAGGAATTCATCTGGTGGTCAAAGCAGACACGCGAGGTAACATTCAGCCCTTCGATCATCACCCGTAATTCTTCAAGACGCTCATGCGGTGAAGAGAGGTGCAGCCTTCCCTGCTCATAATCCTCAAAGATCGGCGTTTCGCCTCTGGGAACAAAGGGACGGGACCTGATGTAGTTTGGATTGATGGTTGTAAGGACGCGTGCGGTGTTCTCGGCATGCTGCCGCCAGCGTTCAGTGCCGCCCAGACCGGGCATCCAGTATTCGGAAAGTTGAAAGCCCGCAGCCATGGCCTTTTTACCGCCATCAATCTGTTCGGCGCTGGTCACACCTTTGCGGACAACACCCAACAATTCGTCATCTCCTGTTTCCAGACCGACATGAAGACGATCGAGTCCCGCTTCCCGGATGGCCTTTAACTCTTCCGGCTTTCTCTGAGCTAATGTCTTGGAGCGGGTGTAGGAGGTCACCCTGGTAAGTGTTTTTAACGTTCCGCGCAGATGCTTGAGCACTTCTATGATCTCATGCGGTCGCATGATCATGCTGTCGGCATCCTGCAGAAAGGCCGTCTTGCCTCCTGACTGGAGCCAGTTGAAAACGGTGATGAAGCAATGGCTGTTATGAAGAGAAGGATCGGCCCGCAAAATAGCCATTCCGACCTCTGACGTGATTCGGCCACCGTGCCCCATTTTCACGGAGACGGCTGCAAGTTCATCGCTGATGGCCTTTACGGTATCGATATCGGCTTTGATGTCTCCTACGCTGCGATACACAAAGGGATGCCCCTTGTACATTTCGCAAAAGGTGCATTTATTCCACGGGCAATTCTCCGTAATCCGGAGGAGGAGCGATGCGCTCCCGCCCTCGCTGGGTGGACGGTAAACACCGACAGCAAAGGATAAATTTGCTATTTTTTCTGCGCTCTCCCGATATGTATTGTTCCCTGTTGAAAATGCCATAAATTCCCCTGTGAGGTTAATATAGTACTCATTTCGTTTTTGGCAATGTTATGGTTAAAATTCCTGCGCTATTGCTGCCCTTTTTGTCAAAGGGGGCGTGTAAATAATAAGAGAAAAAGATTTCTCCCTTCGGTCGAAATGACATATTACTGGATTCCCGCCTGCGCGGGAATGACGGGGGAGATTTTGGTATGGCAGGCGGAAGGTATCGAATTGTATAGTTTAGGACTTCTTGATTCGCAACCGACCATCCTGATAAACACTCAAACTGTTTTCAATTTGATCGGAATGATCCCTGAGGATATTCTTGAGCACCTCTATTTTTTCATTCGCTCGTGCATCGGCGAGCCTTAAGATTTCTATCAGCCATCTCTCGACCTTCCTGCCGACACCGACATCAACCAGAAATCTCAGTTGGCTCATTGAGTATACGCTCAGCCTCCCTGAATCGCGTAAACCTTTTCCTTAGCGATAACTTCTGAAGCATACAGCAGTGCAGCCTGCAAGTCTTCTCGCTGAAGCTCGGGATAATCTTCCAGCACTTCCTCTATGGAAATGCCACCTGCGAAGGACTCGAGTATTTGCTCCACAGTAATTCTCAAACCTCTTATAGTCGGTTTGCCAACCATGATTTGAGGATCAATCGTGATACGCTCCAGCAGTTGCTCCCTTTTCATTCAAATCACATCCTTTCCGATAATTTCTCTCTTCTGATAACTATACACATTTTCTTAAATGACTTCAAAGAGTTTATTATAGTACGGCTGGATTCCGCATCAAGTGCGGAATGACAAGGGAGGGGGCGGGAATGACAAAAAAACTTGACAATGTGCAATGAATAGTATTTAAAATACATTAATGTAGTTATAATAACACAGAGGAGTCAGTAAAATGAATTTTAATACCAGTGCAGTTTCAAAGATTACCCGCTTGAGCAAAAGGCAAATCGATTATTGGGATAGGAGCCATTTCGTCAAACCCTCTGTGAGAGAAGCTGCGGGGCAGGGAAGTACAAGACTATATTCATTCAGCGACCTGATCCAGTTGAAGGTTGCACGGACTTTGCTCGGCACAGGTATAAGTTTGCAGAAAATCAGAAAAGCCGTCTGGTATCTTAAAAAGAATATGCCGAATGTCGATAAGCCACTTTCAGATTTGAAATTCTTAACAGATGGAAAAACCATTTTTGTTCTTACAAAAGATTCAAGAGTGATCATTGATACCTTGAAGCACGGTCAGATGGTGATCACCGTTGGTTTGGGATTGATCATTGAAGAATTGAGAGGCGAAGTAAAAATTTTACATGACCGGAGAAAATATGAGGTAAAAGTCATGGGGAAAAAATATCCTGTCGTCGTTCATGCCGACACGGAAGATGGCGGTTTTTGGGTTGAGTGTACAAGTGTCCCGGGTTGCGCCTCTCAGGGGGATACTCTGGAAGAAGCTCTCACGATGATCGAGGATGCTATTAAAGGATGTCTTCATATCCAGGCGGGCAAAGAAAGAATTAAAAGGATTTTATGAGCGGACTGCACAACCTGAAGCCTAAGCGAGTTGTTAAAGCATTCGAACGGGCAGGATGGCAGGTGGCAAGGCAGACTGGAAGCCATGTGATACTGTCCAAAGGGGGCAGTCCTTGCATCCTTTCGATACCGTTGCACAAAGGTAAGCCGGTAAAGCAAGGTTTAATCAGGCATCTGATTGCAATAGCCGGTATCAGCGTTGAGGAATTCTTGGGACTCTATAAATAGATTTGAGGTAGGTACGTCACATTGTTTTAAGATCACAATTTATGATCTTAAAGATTACTCACATTCCCCTTCACCATGCTCAGGGCTTCGGTTCACCGGAATGACACATCACTGGATTCCCGCCTGCGCGGGAATGACAGGAGGGGAATGACATACGGATATTTCGTGACCCTATTTCCAGAAGGTGTCCCACAAAGGTTGACTGGTCCCTTTTTCATAGATCATATCTTCCAGCAGTCCCTCGCGTGTAAAGATAAAAATAACTGTGTCATGCCTTAAAAGGGTACCCCTCGTATTCAATTCGGGGCCGACCTTCAGGACATCAGCAAAAGGAACCCCTATCGAAATATGCCCAGCCCTATCCATAGTTCTTTTATAATGAAGAGCAAAATGTCCCTCCATATTTACGATTTCGGATGGCGCCCCATAGGAGTTCAGCACTTCCTGAAGCGAGGTTTTTCCTGCTTTGAATTCAGCCGGCGGGGGAGGAATATCTGCCCCATCATTGATCTTGTCGATCTGGAGAGAAACGCACCCGCATATAACTTGTCCTATGAACAAAATCATCAGGATCCATATGATTTTGTTAGAACGGCATCGCATAAGAGGCTGTCCCCGTTTTAAAGCTGCTTCCGTAATGGGTCACTACATCATCTTTATTGATGAAGAATACAATGCGGTCATACTGGGTGTCAAAGTTGCCGAAGGTAATGATAAGCAACCAAAGTCCTGTTACTTTGTCTACTGATCGTTCGTATACATAAGCGTTGCCGTTAGATAGTTTAACTATCTGACTGGGTGCTCCAAATAATTTTGTCACTTCACTCGCGGTTGTTTTGCCTTGCTGCACCTGCTCCAGCGTTTTATCGTCAAAAGGCCTGAAATTCTGACCCCGCCCGATAACTGCGCAGCTATTGCCGCATAGAAGCAGCAGTAATATACTGATTATTAAACATCCTCTCCTCATATAATCCTTGCTCCCTTCGTTCAGATTGATAAGGCGACAATAAAATATATCCGTGGTTAGTGTTTCTGCGTTCCTTATTGGGCATTGCAGAATTCTGGGCAATAGGTATGTGCCTTATTGCCAGCTAATTCCTTTTGACCTTAAATGATCTTGTGCTTGTTTGTTACCTAACCTTGCAGCGCTTTTATAGTTGCTGATTGCCTGGTCATCATAGTTTAATCTGGAATATGCCATCCCCCGATTGACATAGGCCTGTGCATTTTTGGGGTCCAGTTCGATAGCCCTGTTGGAATCTGCAAGGGCCTGCTTGTGATCGCCTAACTTGCCATATGCCATCCCCCGATTGACGTAGGCCATCGAAATTTTGGGGTCCAGTTCGATAGCCCTGTTGGAATCTGCCAGCACCTGCTTGTAATCGCCTAACTTGGCATATGCTATCCCGCGATTGACATAGGCCTGTGTATTCTTGGGGTCCAGCTCGATAGCCCTGCTGCAATCTGCAATAGCCGGATGGTACTTGCCTGATCTAATATATGCAAAACTCCGAGTTACATAGGCTAACAAATATTGGGGATTTAGTTGAATTGCTTTTGTAGTAGCGGCTATCGTCTCATCATAATTGCCTGACCTCGCAGACGAAAGTCCTTTGCGGTACCAATCTGTGGCACTCAACTCTTTTATGGCTTTATCATATTTGGCAATGTTCGCCTGATCCTTCTTAGATAACTCAAGTTCCTTCCTTAACCTTTCAACTTCTTTTAACGCAGTTTCTGCTTTCTTCTTTGCGTCCTCAAGTTCTTTGCTTTTCTCCCTGTCTTTGCGAAGAGCATCGAGATCTCTTGCAACTTTGTTAGGATCGGCATCGATTTTTGCTTTGATCCAATATCTCTCTCCATCCCATTTCTCGTTCAGAATTTGAGTCTGCACAATGCCGGCGGTCAAAGCTGTAATCTGGTCTTTTGTTAATTGAAAATTTGTGACTTCCGTATGACTCTCAATATAGGTTCCCAGTTCCTCCAAGAGAAGCCTTTTGACTTGTTCAAGGGCGATGGCCCTCGAGGAAATCTTGCTGTCTGCTTCGCTTGCCTGATAGGTGTATTCCTTGATAAAGGTTTTTGATTCGGAGGCAGCAAGGTTGGGCAGAAAAAAGAGAAGCAGAAAAGAAAGCAGAGCAATTCTCATAAAGGTAGATTTCATCGATGGCCCTTTTTTGCGGATTGATACTATTTTATATATCAACTATGAGCAAACTACAATAAGTCTTATAGACTGCCAATTGCAATGTTATAAGAAAACCCGGAAATAAATAAGCGACTGCACCTATGGATACTTTTTACCACACTGGATACTACCCACTGTGTACTTCCTATCCATTATTAATGAAAAGCATCCAATCAAAAAAATGCATATTTGTTAGATATGATTTGATATCTTGCACTTGTATTGCTGTCCTCTTTTGGGCCTGCTTCTTGCTTAATATTCATGGAAACATATTGAAAACGGGAGCGCAACGATTAAAAAGCAGATTTGCAGAATCAAGCAAGGAGAAGAAATATGAAGAAAACTGCCTGCGCAGTTCTTATATTCACAATGATAATGTTTCTCGTAAGCCCATTGCCCAGTGACGCAAGAGACTATTATGGTGGCGGCGGCCATAGGGGAGGTGGCTATGGAGGTTGGTGGTTGCCCTGGGCTATAATAGGAGGTGCAGTAGTTCTGGTGTCTAATTCGGTAGCTCTGGCGTCTAATTCAGTAGCCCGGGCGTCCAATTACTATCCACCCTATTATGTACCTTCACCAGTGTTGGTCCGGGAACGGCCTCCGGTTTATGTTCAACCTGCGCCATCGGTACAGCCGTCATATGCTGAAAGGACATTTGTCTATGCCCCGCAGGGCCAGAGCGAAGAACAACAGGCAAAGGACCGTTACGAATGCCATCGCTGGGCTGTAAGCCAGACACATTACGACCCGACGCAGCCTACTGGCGGCATGCCACAAGCCCAGTTGAACCAAATGCGTGCAAACTATAAACGGGCGAGGGGCGCCTGTCTTGAGGGTCACGGAACTGCAGCAATAGATTATCAGGAGGGAGATAGCTCCCTTTATTAGCCACGGACACTATAAGGCAGCCATCATCATGGTGCCTGGTTGAATATGTTCGGCATCAATATGCCGCACCAGGAATTGTTTTATAAGAAATATTTTTTGTCCCTTAAGATTCTTACCTTCGTTTCATCATATAAACGATACCTAAAATAACGACGATCGCGATAATGATCGTAACAACCCACCCGGGGTTCATTCCCCACCCCCAACCACCACCCATCATGCCACCACCTTGACCGGTGCTCATCTGGGCAGAGATCGGGGAAGCGAATAATACCAGGATTAAAACCGTTAGAATTAATTTTTTCATCACCCTTCTCCTTTACAAGGACGTGAGAACAAAAATCACAAGCATAGAAGATATCTCACAATGTATGATTACTTCCCTGCATGGGTTAATGTGCAATCAACTCCGCAACATCGTGTCCCTAATCTTTTCTCTTAATGATCATTATTGTTTCTTCATCATTCCCATTGCCGGTTTCTTCTCACATGGCTTCATGGACATCATCTTCTTCATTTTCTTAAACTGTTCGTCCGTCAAAATAGTCCGCATTTCTTTCATGGCTTTTAACATTTCCAAATGATTGGCTGTTCTTATCTGTGCAATTTTTTTAACTGCTGAACTTGCCTTCTCCATGTTAAAATCTTTCACTTCCATGATTTCCATAAGCTCGATCTCCGCAATCTTCATGTCAGCTTTGAACCGGGCCTGCTTTTTTTGCATTTCTCTGTGTATAGGCTTCATTTTCATGACCTGGTCATCGGTAAGCCCCATCATATCTGCATGTGCGATGCACATGCCCATCATATCGCCCATCTTGTCCATATTGCCCATTTCCATCATCTGTCCGTGTCCTCCCTTATGCTCCTTCATGGGCATATCCTTCATCTGTGAAAAAGCGGGCACAGCAAAAACAACCGTCAACAACAATGAAAGCACTATTTTCTTCATAATTTCCTCCTATTTTTCTGAGATGTAAAAAACATTATTTCGGTCTTTAACCCCTTCGACATCTTTGGCATATTTACGTAAGGATACGTGACACAAGACCAATAGACAATGATAATTAAGTATACGGTTATCGATAGGTAAATCGTATCCTTGGATTTTGGACGTTAAGATGCCCCATATGACGTCTCTCTCACTGGTGATATGTCTCTTGCATAATGGCTTGTCTATAGCTGACAATCAGCCCTGATCACAACTGACGAATCTTCACCATCCAATTTCTCATTTCATTAAACGTCATTTAACGCTTCTTTAAGTAAACCCCGCTTTGCAGGGGTCTGAAGCGCTGCCCCAGGATCATTTCAATTCATAATAACCTGGTATAATCAAGACGTTATAATATTAATCCCCTGAGCACGAAAAGTTGGCATGGATAATGCGGTAATACAAGTCAAAACAAATTAACGACAAAGGAGAAANNCAGATCATGAAAAAAATACTTAAAACATTTGTTCTGACGATATTTGTGGTGTTAGGGACGGCGACATTCGGCTTCGCTGAATATGCAGTAGCAGGTGTGAGCGACTTCCCCTATTTTCAACTTGGATGTCTGATAATCGGCGGGATGATGATCATCTCTCTGAAGCAAAAATATACGAGGTTCTATGCCGGTGAGCTGATGGGCGTTTTCGCAATATACACAATTCTCGTCGCCCTGTTCACGGCTCCGGTTTTCAATGCCATTAAGACCCTCGTAAGCTAAAGACCATCATGCCGGTTTTCATACCGGTATGATGATCAACCCTGAAGGGAAAGGAGGTTAAGGCCATGACAGTAATTCACAAAACACAAGCAGACCGCAAAATGTACAGAGCGATCTTTATGCTGAGTTCGTGGGGGTTTGTGATTGTGATTGCCTCTTTCCTATTCCTCTACGCAGGACACATGCTGGATGAGCTTCTCGGTACTTCTCCCAACTTTATGCTCGGGTTATTTTTCCTGGCCATATTTGCCTGCATCGGCAGATTATATCAGGATGCCTGGTTGAGGAGAAAGGATGTCTGAGATCATCCTCCGCACGCGGAAAACATAAAAGATCTTTTCACGATCTGTTATCCTCGCTAAAGCCCCTGACAGAACAGTTCACAAATATCATTTTCCCCAGTTAATAATACCTACCAATACAGCAAACCTGAAGGTCTGCACTACGGCGAAAGACTGGATTCCCGCTTTCGCGGGAATGACAAACTATTATTCAAGGGACAGAAAAAGATTTCTCCCTTCGGTCGAAATGACAGGGGAAGGGTTGGGAATGACAAGGGTGAGGCGGGAAATTGTTTTTCTTTCTTGTCATTTCGAAGGAACGCAGTGACTGAGAAATCTTAAACGGTTCATAATAATGTAGTGCAGGACTTTAGTCCTGCCAAGATAGCGCACCTAAAGGTACGCACTACATATAAATGGCGACACGGCAGACCTGAAGGCCTGCACTACGTTTGTCAAAAATTAGTCTCCGTACATGACCTTAAGCGGATCGATGTATTCGCGGTCCTCGGTATCTATGACGTCAATGATGTGCTTGTGCATACGCCGCTTCATTTCACCAAAGACGCCTCGTTTCTTATTGAAGGTGCGGGCAAAAGCCATGGCATCCGCCATCAGGGCCTCTTCGTTGGGGCAGGCTTTCATTATCACGTGGTGTGCTTCCATTTCGGAGGCGCCATAGCGCTTTCCCGTGTACATCATCTCTTCGAATTTATATTCGGGAACGGCCTTCCGGCAAAATGTCATCATGCCCGGTATGAAGGGAATGCCCACGTCGACCTCGGAAAAGAAAAAGAATCCCTTATCGGCCCTCATGAAACGGAAATCGCAGGCTAAGGACAAGATAGCCCCGCCTGCTACGGCATGTCCGTTGATGGCGCAGATGACGGGCACAGGAAAGAGGAGTATCCTTTTGAAAATATCGTTCAGACCGTACAGGAAACCGCGGATCGCCTGAAGGTCCTGTTCGGCCATACGTCCCTGCATCCAGATGAGGTCTATTCCCTGGGACCAGCTTTTCACATCAGTGGAAACAATAACGACCGATGCTACAGCCTTATCTTTTTCGATCTCATCGAAGACCTGGAGAAATTCCTTGATGAAGACGGGGTTAAACCTGTTTTCTCCGTTTACCATTTTAACGACAGCAACGGTATCATCCCTTTTCCACTCTACGACGGCCATACCGGCACCTCCACAGATTCTCTTATAGATTTTATGTCAGGTCATACAGCGCACCTGAAGGTACGCACTACGTTTAAATGGTGACACTGCGTCAGTTCATCTTTACCGCAAGTTGCTGCTGAATCGTTTTAGCCTCGGCAACGAACCGCTCAAAGAGCTCCGCTATCGTGGGCTCGTCGTGAATGAGCCCCGTTACCTGACCAGCCGGAAGCACCCCTTCCTTTGTATCGCCCTTTTCTGTGGCGACGCGAATTGCCTTAAAGGCGTTGGCCATGAAGGCCATCTGCTTGGCGTTCTTCCATCCGGAAGCCATAACACCGAGACACAGCTTCCAGTACGGGGCATGGATCTGCTGGGCAATCTCGCGGGAATTGAAGAAGGCCGCCGGAAGATCAAGCCCGCGCGCGACGGCGCGATTGGCCGCATCGGTCTTCAGCACGCGGCAGAGGAGACCGTCAAAACGGGTAGAGAAGATGGTATCGGTGGCCTCTTTTTCGAGGGAGAGTTTTTTGTAGGCTTCATGAAGCGGACTTTCCTTCGTCGTCATGAGCCGGGTCCCCATGGCAACACCGTCCGCGCCCAATGCCAGGGCCGCTGCGAGACCGCGGCCGTCACCGATGCCGCCCGCAGCGATCACGGGAATCTTTAAGGCATCGACGAGCGTGGGGATCAAAATGAATGTGGTCAGGGCTTCTCCATGAGCTGCCGCTTCATGACCGGTCGCAATGACGGCATCACAGCCATAGTCCTGCGCCCTCTTTGCATGATAGGCATTGACGACGGTGGCAACTACTTTACCTCCGTACTCGTGGGCCTGCTTTACAAGCCAGTCGCCCTTGCCCAGGGAGAAGTTGATGACGGGCACCTTTTCCTCTAATAAGACCTTTGCACTGTCCACGGCCCCGGGAAACAGGAGCGCAAGATTGGCGCCAAAGGGTTTATCGGTCAATGCCCTGATTTCATGGACGGCCTTCCTTGTCTCCTCGGCGCTGAGGGGACCTGTGGCCAGGATCCCAAGACCGCCTGCATTGGATACGGCTGCCACCATTTTCGGCACACTGATCCAGCTCATGCCGGAGAGGAGTATGGGGTATTTTATTCCAAAAAGTTCGGTAATACGCGTTTTCATAGAAGCATCCTGTTTTGATTTTTTTAACGCCGTAATCTACCGTTTCCTTTGAGTTGTGTCAAATGTTGACTGCAAGAAATTCGATTGTCATTTCGAAGGAGCGCAGTGACTGAGAAATCTTAATGTAGTGCAGGACTTTAGTCCTGCGAAGTGTTACTCCGCGGTTTATCTGGAGAGTGAGGACTACGGGTTGGAAGAAAGAGCCGCCTCTTCCAACATGAGGCGGCTCGAATAGCATCGTGATAAACATTGTCTGCGGGTGCTCAATCATGCAGACATTATGGCATCGCTGATCCATCTGCCTATAAGGCGTAATGTTCCTTCACCAATTTTGCCAAATTTATTTTTTTCAGCCAGGGCATAGGAACCTGCATGGTCACTGTAACAACGCCAGGCAGACGCCCGATTTCCACTGCACCCGAAAGAGTTACGCGATTCAGGACTTCTTCCGTCGATATCTTGAACAGTTCTGACAGTCGCGCGACGCCGTTGTCAGTGGCTTCATTCAGGTTTGCCCCGGAGCCGACCATCTGGATAGCGGCCGATTCTTCTACTTTGGCCTGACCGAACTTCTTCCCCAGATTCTTTGCTGCCTTTTTCTCGGCTGCAGTGAAAGGACGGGCCAGATGGGGCAGGTCCTTGACAGGAGGCAGCAGGATCGGCCCCCCTATTTTCAGGCCTTTGAGAACGTTTACTTGCAGCGTGACTTCTGCAGAGACATCCGTGGTGTGCCCCGCTATCTCCCCATCCCCCTGCATTGCATGGGCATCCCCCACATAAACCCCGCCCCCCGGCACCTTCACCGGGCAAATGAGGATGGCCCCGGCCCGCACCGAATCGATGTCCAGGTGACCGTCTGTGCGGTTCTCCAGTTGGTCTTTCGTGATGCCATACATATGGGGTGCACCTAATAGAAACTGTCCGAAGTCGCCTGCGTTGTGAGAATCAGGCATATCGATGGACGGAGTTGTTCCGATATTCCCGATGAATGGCCGCAACCGCGTCATTACACCGGAGATGTCCGCTGGACATAGAGACACGGCAGGATTCTGGCAGGATTCCCTGGGCAAAGCCATCAGTTTGGCGGCATTCTTGGCAAGTTTCCTTGCTACTGCGGGACCAACGGTAAGCGCCATTTTCCGGGCATCGTCGAAGACAATAGTATAGCCGTTTGTCAAACGGAAGGGACTGACCTCGGCTCCACATGCAGCACATCGAATAGCTTCCGCCCCGATGCCTTCAATTCGCGTCTCAGGGCTTTTCATTCCGCAGCCTGGACAATGCCGGGCCACAAATGGATCAGCAGTGAAACGTCCCTCAACGAAGCTCATGGTGCCGGATGCAGTGACGGTTGATGTTACGCGGACTTTCTTGATGCGGATGGCAATGGCGTCTCCGGGCGCTGCGCCAATTACAGCCACTGGTCTGGTCACTTCATGTCCCCCTTGAAAGGATGGGGTGATCATCGGCCCCCAGCAGCCGGGGGCGGTTTCAGCTATGATGGTTCCGCCATCGGCCACTGGTCCAATCATAGGCAAGCTCGGTCCGACCAGACCGTCGGTAAACGTGTTAACGTAAATAGTTTTCTGTGCTTTCATAAAACCCCTCCTTTTTACAGTTATTCTATTGCTTCAAGTCATACTCATAACGAACCGATTCTCTCACCGCTAAGACATCAAAAAACACAAAACCCCGCGTTCTTTCTAAGAAACGGGGTTTCAATAATCAGTCCATACTACCCTCAAGCGGGGGTTAGTGGTTGAGGAATATACTTATTACTGCTTCACATGTTTTTCCGATTATCACGATTCGCATTTGCATTCCAGTATAAAACAGTGGGACTGGATTCCCGCTTTCGCGGGAATGACATTTTTCTTTCTTGTCATTTCGAAGGAGCGCAGCGACTGAGAAATCTTAATGTAGTGCAGGACTTTAGTCCTGCGAAGATGGCGCACGTAAAGGTACGCACTACATTTAAATGGTGATACAGCAGACCTGAAGGTCTGCACTACGGAGATACACTGGATTCCAGCCCCCGATCAGGTCGAGGGCAGGCTCTGCGCGGGAATAACAGAGGGAGAAGATTGCCACGGGCTGCGCTCTCGCAATGATAGACGAGGGAGGTTATTTTATGTTGCAGAGCGCTTTGACGTTGTTGATCTTCTCCTGGAGGTCGTAGCTGCGGGCGACTTCCACACGGTTTGTTTCCGGCGTCCCTCCGGCACAAATGGCGCTCGCCATGAGGTAGCCGCCGAAGCGCGATGCTGTCAGGTCCTGGATGAAATACAGCAGCCTCAGGCGATCTTCGGTGGGGATGTCGCTCCGCCCCTTGAAATATTTTTCGATGTATTTTCTCGTTTCCTCGTTCTTGTATTCCGTCTCGCCCGGCATGGTTGTAACGATCCCGCCTGCGATTTCCTGGAGGGTGCCGAGAAACTCGATGAAGCGAAGACGCGAGTGGTAGAGCCCGGCATTGGAAATGGACACGTCCGGAATCGGGATGCCGCTTGGATGCATGACGGAATTCGCCACGGCTCCGAGCGCGCAGCCCCAGCCGATTTCCGAAGATATCATCATGTCTGTGATCTTGCTTCTGATATGACCGGCTTTGCCCACACCGTTATAATGGGCGATGAGCGCCGCCGTGCCCGCCAATATATCGGTTCGTGCGGAAGTGCATGCGCCCTTGCAGATTCTCACATAGGGGGAGAAATAGCGGATCAGGTTTTCCGTAAATTCCCATTCTCCACACATAAAGACGCGTTCCCAGGGAATGAAAACATGATCGAAGACGGAAAGGCATTCGACAAACCCGATGTGTGAACTGGCCGGGCTTTCCATCTCCTTCGGTTCCAGAGGGCCGGGAGCCGGTCTCGTAATAAATTTGAGTCCCTTTGTATCTATCGGAATGGCGAAGGATACAGCGTAGTCTTTACCGGCTTCCTGGAGCACACCCGAGGGGCAGGTAAAAATATAGTGGGTGATCGGGGCGTCAGAGGTATGCATCTTGGCGCCGTTTACGATGATCCCATTCTTGTCTTTATCGACCACCCTCAGATAGAGATCCGGGTCCGACTGGCGGCTCGGCGGCAGGGAGCGATCCCCTTTGGGA
Source organism: Syntrophaceae bacterium (assembly GCA_003153775.1). Classification (GTDB taxonomy): domain Bacteria; phylum Desulfobacterota; class Syntrophia; order Syntrophales; family UBA2185; genus Fen-1135. Next base: position 22,014 of record PMBI01000044.1, read on the forward strand.
TCCATGACGCCCATGCAGTAGCGGAGGTCATATTTCTGCAGCTCCATAAAAAAGTTTTTCAGCCGTTCGTGATAGTTGGTGCCTCGCGCCTCGTCGATATCGTACGTGACCGCCCACAGGACGTTCAGGCCCGTAATCATGCACATGGAGCAAAAATGACGGGCGTTATTCTTCTTTAATGTTTCGATGATCTTCCGCACCTCTTCAGGAGTCCGGCGCAGATGCGTCCAGAAACTTACCTTTTCATCAATAACGGGCGACCAGAACACAAAATCCTTCTCTTTCTCCGGATCATTTGCCCAATCGTAAAATTTGCACATCTCCTCCAGAGAAATCCTGAAATACTTACTGCTGACGACGTCATCGATCCTTTCGCCGCCGATGTACACTTCGGGTTTCTGCTTCTTCAGGCTTTCCAGATACGCCTTGCTTGTTTTGATTCCCATGCATCTTCTCCTTTACGCGATCGCGCGCATCTTGCCGATGATCACATCAGTAACATCCTTAATGTTGTGGTGCTAATATTTGATCACGCTATTGTTTCTCGACAGGAAATATTGAAACGATCAACCTATGGATTCTTGCGCCCTGATGGCTGATGTTTTCTGGTTAGGAATCCCGAGAAAAATAAGGCCAACAGCGTATATGTCACGAATAGATAATACCCCGGCTGAAGGGCGGTGCCATTCGTAGTTACGATCTCCAGTTCCCGGCTTGCCGAGATTAATTGACTGAACAGGTTGGTAACAATCCCATTAAATCCGATATAGGCCATAAATATGGCAACCACCATGACATCGGCCATGGACCATTTCCCGGANNGTAATAATATCCCAGTGACGAGGCTATTTTTAACAGGGGGAAAAAAATACTGAAGGTAATCAGCAAGACCCCGACAAATTTCATTTGAATATCCTTATAGGTAATCATAATCCAAAATACATCCAGGATACTCTTGCTTTGGAAATACAATACCTGATTCTCAAAGTGGATGGGATGCCCCATCAATACGATACTCATCTGTGATATTTTTGCTTCCATATCGATCATGGGAGTGGTTACGCCGGCTATCAGCAGTATGATAAGAGTCAGAACGAGGAGTATATACCGGGAGGGGGCCAGGGGTTCTTTGCTAAAACCGGACGAAGCAAAAAGGATAACCGACAGAATGATTAACAGGACAGCCTCCTTAAATATCCTGTCATGCTTAACCGAAATTGCCTCACTGAGCTTGACCCTCGCACTTTCGATGTCCTTAGAATCAGTCCTACGAAGGATGCGGCTCATTTGAGATGTATCCTGTGTATCAAAGGTTTCGTTAGAATATTTTTCAAGCTTTTTCTTCAGCATGGTCTTTATCTGACCTTTTGTTTTCGACGTCGTCATCTCATGGATGACGGCATCCGTATATCCGGGAATGCCTTTTTTAATATCTTTCAGGCTGATAAAGATATTCATAAAGGATTGTTTGACCCAACCCTCCGCGGAGCCTGAGTTCGCTTCCTTGATATTTTTGTCGACTTCATCAATAAGTGCATTCAACAGAGCTTCGATATGTTTTCGGAGGTCCCGCTCGTTCGTCCTTGATAAAGTCAGCTTATCGATCTCCTCGGCAAGAATTATGTTAATTTGTCGTTTCCATTCGTCAACACTGAAAAGACCGTATGTGACATGGTTAAGCTCAGCATAATCGGTTTTGTTCTTTTGGTTGGAAATTGAATTTGAAATAATCTGCTGGCATAGAACAACCGATACGATGACGATTATTATGGATAAGGACAATTTGAGCAGCTTCATAGTAGTGACTTTCATCGTCCCGGTGAAAATGATCTTCCTACCCACGAGAGGTGACTCCACGGTTTATGTGAAGAGTGGGGATTACGGTTTGGAAGAGAACACATAAAAGTGCACCGGGATGCCGATTTCGGGTGATCCGGCGGAACAACCGGTTAGGAGATCGACTCATGTTCAATTAAATCATTTTCAATTAAATATCGACGGCCTGCGAGGTCTAATGACCAGATATCATCGTTCGCAGGATCATCTCCGGAAGCTATCATGCTTTTTGTTTTTAATATTTCGGTGTGTAATTTGATTATCTCTTCCGCAATGTTTAGCGCTTTAGAAATCTGTTTTGTATTTCGTCCGCTATTGCTTGAAAGATATAGAAGAACTTTTATCTCAATTTCGTGAAGGAGGTTATTATCGACAGGTTGCTCGTCACTTTTTATTCTCTTTTTCAGTTGCATGATCTCTTTTTTGAGCGCCTCATTCTCCCTCTCAAGAATCGCGAATTGCTCCTTCAACAATGAGATGTGCTTCTCTTGTATCACTGACGAACCATGCTCAACGACAAGCTTACCTAAGACATCGGACCATCCTTTTATCGGATCTGATTTCATATTTAATTGCTCCTGACATTAATCTTTAAGCTTATTCCATGAAATATGAAAAAATATGCCGTCAAGTAAAAGAGACAGATAAAATCAGTCTACGATCCATTTAAGAAAGAAGCTCTTTGTATCTGCCCGACCAAATTTTCCGGAGCTCGGTCATTGTCAAAAGAGAAGCCCGCTAATCCGTCAGATGTTTGGTCACCAACAGGATTGACGGATCGTCAGGGATATCAGTTTCTGTAAAGTCCATCTGCTTGGCAAACTTGCGCATGGCCGCGTTGCTCTTGAGTACGGAACCGGAGATTTGTTTTACCCCGCTTGCCTGAAGGTGCCTTATCAAGGCATTCATCAGTCTCGTCCCAATGCCGCGCTTTTGCCACGCGTCAGCGACGACAATCGCAAACTCACCGCTCACCCCATCCGGATCAATCTCGTATCGTGCTACTCCGATTTCCTCTTCACCTGTTTCTCCACTGTGCAGGACAATCAGGGCAACCGCATTTCGCGAATCAGGATTAGTAAACTTTTCCAAGTCCTTCTTGCTAAGGTCTTTGATCGTCCCATGAAAACGGAGGTAGCTTGACTGGCGCGAGAGTCCATGCACGAAAGCCTGCTCTATGGCGGCATCGGCAGGCGCGATATGGCGCAGCGTTAGCCTCGAGCCATCGGCAAGCGTCCAGGTTTCTACAGAATCGTCGTGACCCATGACATGACCCGATAATTATTGTTAAGGTATTGATACGAAAACTATTTTCTTGATAAAGTATTGCAAGGAAGGTTCCTGCATGTCAAGGACAAAAAAACTCAGGACGTGTGAATGCCATGCGTAAGCACAGGAATAGGGAGAAAATTTTTCTCAAGAATAGTCTCAGTCTTGATTATTCGTTGAAACATATCGAAGATGCGAGAATAAAGATTAACGACACATCTGCAGAATCAAGCAATGAGGAAGATGTGAAGAAGGCTGCCTGCGCAGTTCTTGCATTCACAATGATCATGTTTCTCGTGAACCGCTTATTCCTTATTGCGCGACAGCCGTCTTGCCCAAAGTGTCAGCCAGATGACGACAAATAGCATCATTCCGATGCAGAGCTTAAATGCCACCATTGCCCACAGCCAGAGAGTGCGAATTTCCGGCCATGTAGCGCCTGGACCCCAAATGCAAAGTACTCCTGCCGGTTGCCTGGTCATGATCAGCACATAAGCAAGCCACTGAACCAGCAGGACACAATAGAAAATTAATAACGTCCACCATCCCGCTGCGGCCGCCGCTCGTACTTTTTTTGTAAACAGATCGTCCATGATAATCTCCTTTCGCTGCGCTCTCTGTAATTAAAAAGATGATGCCTTCAAAAGCGCCTCAGCAAAGCGCGCATCAACATCCGCGAGAAGATGTCCGGATTTGTGCCTTTTGCGTTGAAACCGACGTATTTCGTTTCACTGCTTTCCCTGATCTTGATCTTTGATATGCCGTCAATGACAACGAATTGATCCTTGACGGAAAGATCCGCATGGAAACCGAGCAGCTCGAAAGCCTTCTCAATGATCAAGACATGCCGATCCAGTATTTCCCCGCCGATGGTCAGACCGGATGTAAAGTTAAACAGATCCCAGATCAAGCCGACGGGCATCTCAACCTCTTCTTCCCCCAGTATTTTGTAATTCGCATATCCGAGATAGCATGCACATAATGTAAATGTGGGGAGAATCGATAAATCATAAATTTCGCCGGTTGCCTGAATGTCCGCGGGTATGGTCCCTTTCTTGACAACCTTGATGCCGGAAAGATGGTGCAGCATCTTCCGTTCCGACAGCGGCGCCGGCGGGACGGATCTTCCATGTTTTGCCTGCGAACGGTTGTTTTTCATGAGGTCACCTCTCATGCATCTTCAATGTGCCACACGCGATAGTTTATTCTATGTGTGATTTGGCTGTTCTGAGGGCGAGATCCTTATCCTTTGTAAACAACTTCCATTGCATTTCGGATGAGTGAATACCGGCGTTCTTGTCTTGGCCTCTGGAATAATACCAGTTTCCAAAGCGCTCAACAGTGGAAAACGGATGATTGCCTGTACATTGGACTCCGTGGGGATTAATCGCCTTGAAGAAAATAGTTTCGTCGGGGACCTCGTCATAAGAGAGGTCATCAGGCAATGAGATTTGAGATACATCAATGCCGTCTGCTTCTTTCTTATCCAACCATTCAGAAATCTTCATTGATTATTTCCTCCGCCATTTAATCTTGATAATATAGAATTTGCCGTCATCCGCAATCAGGGATATCCTGATTTGTGGCTGCGAAAATGCTGACTGATTTCACAGGAACTTCCTTCTGGATACTTATTACCCAACTGGATACTAATCGCTGTATACATTCTATCCAATTTTTGATGAGAATAATCCAGGCAATAAAATCCATGCTTGTTATATGTGGTTTGAAATCTTACACTTGTGCTGGTTTCCTCTTCTGGGCCTACTTCTTGCTTATTATTCATGGAAAGACCGTGAAAAGGAAGTATAAAGATCAAAAAAACAAATTTGCAGAATCAAGCAAGGAGGAGAAATATGAAAAAAGCTGCATGCGCAGTTCTTATATTCACAATGATACTGTTTCTCGTAAACCCATTGCCCAGTGAGGCAAGGGGCGGCCATTGGGGTTGGTGGTGGGCGCCTTTGGCGGTAGTAGGAGGTGCGGCAGTTGTGGCGCCTTATTATGCACCTTATTATTATGGACCCCATTATTATCCACCTTATTACGCACCTGCACCGGTGGTGATCCGGGAACAGCCTCAGGTTTATGTTCAACCGGCGCCATCGGTACAGCCGTCATCGGCTGAAAAGATCTTCGTCTATGCCCGGCAGGGCCAGAGCGAAGAGCTGCAGGGAAAGGATCGTTACGAATGCCATAGCTGGGCTGTGAACCAGACACATTACGACCCGACTTATCCTGCCGGCGGCACGACACAAGCCCAGTTGAACCAGGGTCAGGCAGACTATCAACGGTCGATGGGCGCCTGTCTTGACAGTCGCGGATACACAACGAAATAGCCGCGGCCATGCTGCCTGGGGGGATCATGATGTTTTTGCGAACCGGTCACATTCTGTGACCGGTTCTCTTCCATGATAAGAAAATCACCCTGCCTCCCCCTTTACGAAAGGGGGAAATGCAGTGCGGCACAGGCATGCTTTTGTCATTTCGAGCGTAGCGAGAAATCTATTTCCCGACTGAGTGAAGGAAATTAAGATTTCTCAGTCACTGCGTGTCTTCGAAATGACAACGGGCGTTGCACTTCAACGTGATTTCTCTTTTGCCAGGCTCTCATACACAATTGTCACAAACTGTTCCGGCTTCATAAAACCCTTTCCCCACACCGGGTCAAGATCGCGTGTCGGCTGCGAGGCAATAACCGCAGCGAGAGGTTGTCCGGCTCTAAGCTCACTGCTGATCCGGTCTCTCACGGCAACCAGCATCTTGAGGTACTCCTGTAATTCAGCCTTGTTGGACAGATGACCGTGTCCCGGCATCACTTTCGTATCTTGATCACAAAGCAGGAGTATCCGTTTCACAGCCGCTATCATGCCGTTTATCGAACCGCCCGCAGAGAGATCGATGAAAGGGTACGTACCGTTAAAATAAATGTCCCCCATGTGGATGACATTGGATTTTTTAAAATGAACGATGGCGTCCCCGTCGGTATGGGCGCGTTCAATGTGAAAAATGAATATTTCATTTCCATTCAGATGAAAAGTCACATTCCGGCTGAAGGTGATGACAGGCAGCGCCGACTCAGGCAAAGGCGGCACTGTCTTATTCAGAATCTTGACGACCTGCTCGGTGCTCACCCTTTTACGGACATTGTCATGAGCCACCACGGCTGCGCCTTCCTTGGCGAAATATTCATTGCCGCCCACGTGATCCTGATGCCAGTGCGTGTTCACGACGTATTGAATGGGTTTGCCGCTGACTGCAGCGATGGCAGCCTTGATCTTGTCCGCAAGGGGGGCGTATGAGGTATCGATCATGAGTACGCAGTCCCTGCCGGCCGAAACCCCGATGTTTCCGCCCGCTCCGACGAGCATGAAAACGTTGTCCGCGACTTTTTCCGTCTGGATTTGTACATTGGCAAAATCAGGTGTTGCAGAATACGCCCCAGTTTGTGCCATGAAAAGAATTAACAGGACGATGCCTGCGAGACGAATTTGACGTGTGAACATTTGAAACCTCCTTTTGCTATTGTCATTTCGAGTGCAGCGAGAAATCTTAGTATATGGGATAAACTAAAAGATATCTCCCTTCGGTCGATATGACACCTTTATAGAAAAAATCTTATTTTTATTTATGCATCATTCGAATGAACAGATGTATTCCATTATGCCTCCGTCCACGACTATCTCAAACCAGGATCCACCGGCTACCTGGAAATATTCACCTGCCGCATAGCTGTTCCATTGCTTTTCGCCGGCCCTTCGCACCAGACAGTTCCCGGCCGTAATTTCCATTTTTTCGGGAGCCTCGGTATTGAACTTGAAAGATCCCGGATGAATCAGGCCTACCGTCTTCTTGCTTCCGTCTTTAAACAAAACGGTATGGCTTATCACCTTGCCTTCGAAGTATATGTTCGCCTTGCAAGTTACAGTTACATCGTCAAATCGCTCCGGTATTATTTCAGCCATATGATGTTTCCTCCTTTGATTTTTTCTATTACCACGTTTTTGTGTTCTTCGTCATCTGGAATTGATTCCCGAATTTCCCCCTTTGTCAAAGAGGGCGGGAATGACATACTGGGAGCAGACCTGAAGGTCTGCACTACGTAAACTCAATACGACGTAAATGCAATAAATGTAGTGCAGGACTTTAGTCCTGCTTATACTTCATTTCGTCTTAAATATTTGTTTACTTGGTTTCATTTCTTTGCTTAATTAATCCGACAAAAATCTTTACGCAAGAAGAAAGTCAACAGACATACCAAGGACAACTATCATGGAACATTGGAAGTTACAGAGAATCGGGGAAGCTCTTTATCCGAAAAGTGTCGCCGTACTCGGCGTCTCTGACGCGGCAAACAATCTCGGCACGCAGGTCGTGGATATTCTCATGCTGGAAGGATTTCCCGGTCCCATATACCCTGTCCATCCCCGCCTGAAAACACTCTTGGGCCTCAAGGTTTATTCCACTCTCGAAGAGATCGGCCGTCCCGTAGACCTGGTCATCAGCGGTTTGAATGCGAAGCTGACAACAGAATCCGTAATCGAGAGCTGCGCGAGGATAGGCGTCAAAGGGATCGTCTGTTTTGCCGGGGGCTTCAAAGAGGTCGGCACTGAGGGTTTGCGATATGAAAAGAAACTGAAAGAAGTGGCAGACAAAAACCAGATCATCATCTTCGGGCCGAATATCCTCGGCGTAATCAACAACAACCAGCGTCTGTACGCGACCTTCTGGTCTTTCAAGAAGGGAAACCCGCTGGGTTCCGTATCCATCGTAAGCCAGAGCGGCGGCACGGCGTGCACCATGTTCAATGATTTAATCGACCGGCATGTGGGCGTGAACAAATGGGTCTGCCTGGGGAACCGCACCAACCTTGAGTTCAGCGACATGTTTCACTACTTCGCAGATGACGATGACACGCGGGTGGTGGCGGCGTTCGTGGAAGGGGTAGAAGACGGCCGCGGGTTCATGGAGGCCGCAAGAATCCTGTCGCAGAAGAAACCCCTCGTCGTCCTCAAGGGCGCGAGGTCTGAATCGGTAAGCGCCGCCGCGGCAAGCCACACGGGCACAATGGGGGGGACGTACCGGATATTCAAAGGCGCCTGCCGGCAGTATAAGGTCCTCGAAGTGAGAAACTCGCAAGAACTGGCAACGGTCTGCAAGGCTCTGGCCATCGCCCCGCGTCCCGCAGGAAGACGGGTGGCCGTTTTGACGCATACCGCGGGCCCGAGTATCCTTGCATTGGATACACTGATCGAAAACGGTTGTCCCCTGGCGCAGGTGTCGCAAGAGACCCTCGGCAGGATAAAGAAGATCATCGGGGAACATGTTCCCATCGTTCTCTCCCCGAATCCCATCGACCTCACCGGCTCCGGAACTTTCGTTGATGTTTATCCAAAGTGTGTGGAGGCGGTATTAGAGGATGACGGCGTCGATATGGTCATTCCAATTTACGCCATCCACCGGAACTTTGAGACCTCTGCAAGAGCGCTGGCGGAACTGAAGCGGCGGACATCGAAGCCGATTATCGTCTGCATCCTGGCGTCCCGTGAGGAGATGGTTGAGGATGAGAGAATTTTGCAGGAGGCGGGAATCCCCGTCTTTCAGGCGCCTGAGGACGCAGCCCTTGCGGCCTGCTACCTCGCGAAATACCACCAGTACATGCTGAAGGGGAGAGACAAGAGGCGCGATTGAGCGGGCGCGAAGGGAAGGGGGAGAGTGGTGCCCCCGGCGTGACTCGAACACGCGGCACACGGATTAGGAATCCGTTGCTCTATCCGCCTGAGCTACGGGGGCACGGCTTTACTTTCGGATGAGGGGCTTTAACATAATTCCGGCAACAGTGTCAATCGTTGTATTGCGGGGCGGGAATATTGCTGCGCCACATTTCCCATTTGTCAAAGGGTGCTCACAGCAGGATTTAATAATTTCCTCTTTTGATATGCTCGTACTCAGGGATTTTCTCTGAGCGCTGTCTGTGGTTATCCCAGTTTCCCAGATAAAGTCCCGCGAGATCCTTATTCCTCAAAATCAGCAGATTCTCAGCGTTCTTCTCCTCNNATGCTGCATTAATGTACGTCGTGATTCCCATGTGGGAGGTGAAATCTCCTGAGCTGTATTTGGCTGACCGGTTGGACTTGTCCAAAATGATCTCCACATGCACTCCCCGCTTATGCGCATTAAGGATAGCAGCGGCGATATCTTTCGATGTGAATGAATACGCCTCCATGAGGATCTCGGATCTGGCATTGTCGAGCTCTCTGACGATTGCTTCCGTACATCTGCCGTGCGGACTAAAGCAGACCCTAATCGGGGTATTGTTTAATGTGAGGTCAGCGGCATAGGTTAATGGCATGGATACGCTGCCTACGGAGAATACGAACACGAGAATAACAGTAACAATAGATTTTTTCATATTAGACTACTCCATGTTAATTTTATGCCGAAGGTATTTGAGATAATCGGCATTATCAGAAAAATTCTGAAGCCGCGGATGGCGGTGGGTGACCTTATACAAATCTCCTCTTATTGTAAAGGGGAATACCGGCAATCTTGCATGGTGGAATAAATCCCCCGCTGCCGCCTTTGTCAAAGGGAGCGAATAAATGACAATAGAACTGGATTCCCGCCGGAGCCTGCCCTCGGACTTCTTTATCGGGGACGGGATTGATTTACTGGGAGCAGACCTGAAGGTCTGCACTACGCAAACACAATAAATGTAGTGCCGGACTTTAGTTCTGCGAAGATGGCGATGACGTTCGTTCAGGATGAGAAACGAGGGGCGGGAAAGATAGTAAATACGATTACCGCAGGTGGGTTTCAATGATGCATTCGGCGCAGAAATTAGAGAGCTGCAGATATTCGGCGGAGATGCCTTCGAGGGCCTCTTCGGGGATGAGGCCGATCAGCTCCGACTCGATGATGGAAACGCCGCATGCTGCGGCCTTCTTTTTTATAGCATCAAAAACCTTCCGCGGCGGCGTCACCTTATAATTGGTGAGGTTCATCGATACCTGAACGATATTCCTGCTCGCAAGAGGAACGCCGATGGCCTTCACATATTGCAGTCCCCCGCTTGATTGCCTGATGGAACAGGCGATATCCTTTGCCACCTGGAGATTATCCGTGGCGAGATTGATGTTGTAAGCAATGAGCGGCTCCCGCGCCCCGCAGGCGACTGCGCCGCTCTGCGGATCGAAGCGGGCCGGACCGGCATCCGGCATCCACAGAGGGTCGTCAAACCGCGTTTGCAAAGCCTCGTATTCGCCTCTTCTTAAATCTGCTAATTCTCTTCTTTTCGGATCAAGTGCGGCCTCACCGTAAAAGTAGACGGGGATCCTGCGCTTCTCTCCCAATGCACGGCCGAATCTGTGCGCGAGATCAACGGCGTCTTTCATCGTCGCACCTTTCAAAGGGACGAAGGGAACGACATCGACGGCGCCGATCCGCGGGTGCACGCCCTTGTGCTTGCGCATGTCGATGAGGTCGAGGGCCTTCTCGCATGCTGCAGTGGCTCCTTTCAGCACATTTTCCGGTTCTCCGATGAAGGTCAGAACCGTCCGGTTGTGATCTGCATCGGCGCACACGTTAAGGAGTCTCACGCCTTTGACTGTGGAGAGCGCCGCGGCGATGCTGTCTATTTTTTTCCTGTCGCAGCCTTCACTGATATTGGGGACGCATTCGATAATTTTCATGAAAGTCAGACCTGGTATATTGTCATCTTCGGCAGTTCAATGCAGGTGAGCTTGCCGCCATACACGGCGCCTGTATCGATGCATATCTTATTCTTGTCGATGAGAGGCTTATTCAGGGAGACGGGCGTATGCCCGTAAACAACAGTCTTGCCGAAATCGTACGGAGAGTTGATAAACTCGAACCGTATCCACATGAGGTCTTCGCGGTCCTGCCGATCAAGGGGAATGCCGGGCCTCAGACCGGCATGGACGAATATATAATCGTCAGTTTCATGGTATGTGCGAAGGCCGGTGAAGAACTCTCTGTGGCTTGGGGGAAGGATCAATTCCTCCGTACCTTCCGGGGAAAAGCCATACGACGCCAAGGTGCGCATGCCCCCGTTCGACATATAGAGGTTTTCATTCCTGCGGTCAAGGCAGTAGTTGAGAAACATATCCTCGTGATTGCCCGTGAGACAAACAACGTCCCCGATGTTTTTCCTGATATCAAGGATGGCATCGATTACCCCTTCTGAGTCAGGGCCGCGGTCAATGTAATCGCCTACGAAAATAAGCGTATCTTGAGAGGCGTCGATATCAAGCTGCGCCATCAGCTTGTCAAGGTGGGAGATGCAGCCGTGTATGTCTCCTATGGCGAATATTTTTTCCATACACAATAAAATTACACATTCGTCTTGCCCTCTCCTTCGAAGGGGGTGAATAAATGCAAGAGAACTGGATTCCCGCCTGTGCGGGAATGACATAGTATTCTTGTCATTTCGAAGGAGCGTAGCGACTGAGAAATCTTAAAGATTCCTCACATTCGTTAGGAATGACAATAGCACTATGGGCTACCGTTCGAAGAGGGCATCCACGAATTCTGCGCTATTGAAAATTTTCAGGTCGTCGAGCCTCTCTCCGATACCGATATACCGGATGGGAATGTTAAGCTCCCTCGCAATCCCTATGATGACGCCGCCCTTCGCCGTCCCGTCGAGCTTGGTTAATATAATTCCCGTAACACCGATTTCATCGTTGAACATCTTTGCCTGGACAACTGCATTCTGCCCCGTTGTGGCGTCGAGGACAAGGAGGATCTCATGCGGGGCAGCCGGCAGTTCCCTTTCGATGATGCGCTTCATCTTCTTGAGCTCTTCCATCAGATTGACCTTCGTGTGAAGCCTCCCTGCCGTGTCGATGATAACGGCATCGGTTTTCCGGGCCTTCGCAGCGACAATGGCATCGAAGACGACAGCGGCAGGATCGGCACCGGGCTTCTGCTTGATGAGCGGCACATCGACCCTCTTACTCCACACCTCAAGCTGTTCGATTGCAGCAGCCCTGAAGGTGTCGGCTGCGACAAGTATGAGGGACGCCCCATCTTTCTTCAAGGCGTTTGCGAGCTTTCCGATTGTCGTGGTCTTGCCTGTGCCGTTGACTCCCACGACCATGATGGTAAAAAGTTGATTCTTGGGAATTTGAAGAGGCGCCTCAGTTTTCTTCAGCGTATCGGTGATCGTATCGCGGAGGACTTTCCTTAATATCTCCGCGTCTCCGAGTTCGTTTCTCTTGGCCTGCTCTTTCATTTTTTCGATGAGTTCGTATGTAAATACAGGGCCGACATCAGCCATGATAAGGGTTTCCTCAAGTTCGTCAAAGAGTTTCTGGCTGATGACCCTTTCTCCGAGGAGGATATCATCGATATTCTTGATGAAGGCGTTTCTTGTCCGGGCAAGGCCTGCCTTCAGCCTTTCAAAAAAGCCTTTGCTTTCGGTATCGCTTGTCATTTATCCATCCGTTCTCACACCAAGAAAAATATTTTCAGCCTTCGTTATTGCGCCCTTCCAATGGGACTGCATCTGGATTCCCGCCGGAGCCTGCCCTCGAATGTCCTTGTCGGGGGCGGGAATGACATAGTTGTCTTGTCATTTAGACCGGAGGGAGAAATCTTGTGTGACATAATGATTTCCACTGCCCCGGAATGACGTCAGGGACATGGTCAATGTATAACAATTTTTATTCGGAGATGTAAAGGATGGAATGCCTGAATGCCGGGTTTAGTTCAGGACTACGGAGACCATGGTGGATATGCCCTGCTTCTGCATGGTGATGCCGAACAGATATTCCGCGACCTCCATGGACTTCTTGTTATGGGTGACCATGATTATCTGGGAGTTTGACGAGATGTCTTTAACGAGGTTGTTAAACAGGCTTATATTTGCATCGTCGAGCGCAGCGTCCACCTCATCGAGAACCAGGAAGGGAACGGGCCGGTACATGAGAATGGCGAAAATCAGAGCTATAGCGGCGAGCGATTTTTCTCCACCCGACAGCAGGCTGACACTCTGCGCGCGTTTTCCGGGAATAACGATATCGATGTCCACGCCTGTTTCCAGTATGTCTTCGGCTTCCGTCAGCTTCAGTTCACCTTTGCCGCCCGGGAATATCCTCGCAAATATTTCCTTGAAACATCCGTTGACTGCTTCAAAGGTCTCTGCGAAACGCTTTCGTGATTCGACGTTTATTTTCGTAATGGTCGCCTGGAGTGAATCGAGCGAGGCATTCAAATCACCGACCTGGGTCGTGAGAAATTCGTAGCGCCCTTTCAGCTCTTCAAATTCGCTGAGGGCCAGCAGATTCACTTCGCCGAAGTTTTCCACAAACTGCCTGTCCTTATTCAGCTTGGCGGTCAGCTCCTCGAGAAGCGTTTCATCGAGCCGCTGAAATTCGGGGACGAGAGTTTGGAGATCGACGTAGTATTTCTCCTGAATGCCCTGACGCAAGGCGTCTGCCTGAAATGTCAGCTCGCGGTAGGCTATCTCCAGATCATTCGTTTCCTTTACAACCTGGTCGTGGGTCTTCTTGACTTCCCTGAGGTCCGTCTCCCTGTTTCTCAACAGGGCTTCCCGCTCCTGCTGTGAGGCCCTCATTTGCGTGAGCGTGCCTTCGACGCCCTCATGATCCGTGTACAGGCGTTCGAGCAGACCCTGTTCGGTAGAGATTTGACCGGTCACATCTTCAATCTCCTGGTCGCTCTGCCCAAGCTCCGCGGTCCTGACATCTATTTCACGGGAGGTGTCCGCCCGGTCGGCCTCCAGCCGCTCGATGGTCTTGAGGTCGGCGTTTCTCTTTTCTTCGAGAGACGCGAGTTGGATTTTTTCACCCGTGAGATGTTCTTCCCGTTCTTCCGCCTTCGCCTTCAGTGCTTCCAGCTTTTCCTGGAGGGCGGACATGGCGGCGTTCATTGTTTTTTCCTGGGCCTCGGAGGAAATGAGGCGCTTCTCTATGACAGTGCATTCCTCGATGGCGGCCGCTTCTTCGGCCTGATGATTCTCACAATTGAAATCGAGGACTTTTATTCTCTGCTCGATCCCTCTTATGTCGGCCTCAAATCTCTCGACGTCTTTCTGCTTGCCGTTGACCAAGAGCTCGAGATCGCGGATTTCCGAGCGCAGCTGGACGAGCTCTTCTTCCCATTGCAGTATGAGGGATGCCGCGTCCCTTTTCTTTTCAGTGTCCTCCGCAAGCGAGATGTTTAACTGGTCTACGTCTCCTTCGAGTTCGGCGATCTCACGCTTGGTCTTGAGCAGGCTCTTGTCGCCGTTCGTCTTGCTTCCCCCCGTCAGCACTCCCTGCGGGTTTATTACGTCGCCTTCCGATGTAACGAAGGTGCCCCTGAAACCGTTTCGTTCCCAGAGGGAGACGCCGCTGTTGAGGTTCGGTATCACGAGGACATCGCCCAAGAGGTAGTCGGCTATTTTCTCGAAGCCCTGATGAATATTGACTACGTCGATCAGTCTCACTGCGTCCTTGAGATACTCCGCAGTAGAGCCGTAATTATGATGTCTCACTTCGAGGGGGACGAAGGTTCCCCTTCCTGAAGACGAGCTTTTCAGATAGTCGATGGCGAGCATGCCGTCTCTCTGGCTTCTGACGACCATGTACTGGAGCTTTTCCCCCAGGACGGACTCAACCGCCGTTTCATATTCACGGGGCACTTCGAGAAGGTCCGCAACGAGCCCGAGGCAGGTCTCGCCGGGCAGCATGTCTGGGCTCGCCACCTTCTTCGCCTGCATTATCGATTTCGTTCCGTCGGAACACCAGGCGTAGCTTTCCTGCAACTCTGTCAAGGAGGCCAGGCGCGACGACTTCATGCCTGCTTCGTCCTTCATCTCTGAGATGCGCTCGTCGATCAGCTGCAGATCGTTCTTCGCGCGTTCGAGCTCATCGGAGGTCATCCCCGCGCTGTCCGTGAGATTTTCGAGCGCGCCCCCATCGGTAATCAGGGCCGCAATCAGGTCATCAAGGTTCTGGCGGGTCACCGCAAGCCTCTCCCTGTTTTCGTCCGCTTCTCTCTCGTCCCTCTCTTTTCTCTTCCGGATATCTTCGATGCCCTTCCCGAGGCCGACAAGTGTGTTTTTCGCTTTCGCCTTTTCCGTGGCTAACTCGAAAAACTCAATCTTCTTTTCTTCAAGTTCCGCGTTAAGCGATTTCGCGGCTGTCTTGAGTTCTTCAAGGCTCGCCTGGTTTTCCTGGACATTGTTTCTTACTTTCTCGATCTCCGCACCGGATTCGTCTGCCATTATGACGAGGGTTTCCACCTCGTCGGCCAGGTTCTTCGCCCTTGTACGGAGCATTTCCAACTCGGCTGTGTTTTTCTGTTTCTGCGAGGCGATGTCTTTTATCTTGCCTTTGAGATGTTCGATCCCCTGTTCTTTTATGTTGATCGAGTTTCTGATGTCATAGAGTTTTTCCTGGTGTTCGGAAACGGAAGCCTCGTTTTCCAGCACCTCCGCCTTCAAGCCTTCGATCGAGGCTTCGAGTTCTTTCAGTCTGGTCGTTAATTCCATATCCCTCTTGCTGAGGGAGCCGCGCGACTGCCCGAGGGTCTCCTTCTGCCCGGACAGGTCCGTGTATGTGTGGAGCGCCAGGACCAGTTCCGCCTCTTTCACTTCCTTCTTCAGAGCCTTGTACTGCTCCGCCCTCTTGGCCTGCCGCGATACGGCATTGAGCTGTGATTTTACTTCTCTGATAATATCATTCAAGCGGAGGATGTTCTGCTTTGTCGCCTCCATCTTCCGCATGGCCGATTCTTTCCTGATTTTATATTTCGATATGCCCGCTGCGTCTTCGATGAACTGTCTTCTGTCTTCGGGTTTTGCTTCCACGAGATTGGCGACGCTGTTCTGCTCAACGAGGGAATATGTTTTGACGCCAAGCCCCGTACCCATGAGGAAGTCCCTGACATCGATGAGCCGGCAGGGAACCTTGTTGATCGTGTATTCGCTTTCGCCGTCCCGGAAGAGCCGCCGCGAAATCATGACCTCGCTGCATTCCGCATATTCCCCGGGGAATTGCCGCCCGTTGCTGTCGAGGATCATCGATACTTCGCTCATGCCGATGGGGGCCGCGTTCTCAGCGCCGTGGAAAATGACGTCATCCATCTTTTTCCCGCGCAGGGTCTTGATACGCTGTTCGCCCATTGCCCAGCGAATGGCATCGACGATATTGCTCTTGCCGCACCCGTTGGGACCGACGACTGCGGAGATCCCTTTCGAAAAGTCGAGGACGACCTTATCCCGGAAGGATTTAAAGCCGGCTATCTCAAGTCTCTTAAGCCTCATTTTTTTCTTTCCTGTTGAGATTACAACGAAAACTCTTGCAACCGTCCATCCGCCCGGGGTCAATCAAGCCATCCCCCATCGGATTTACCGAATACTAACAGAAGAAATAGACCTTGTAAAGAAAAAATACAACTAAATGTATCCTAAAATTTTTTACCTACAATATATAGTATTTTTATAGTCAATTCCGAAATGACACTTTTTTACAGGGGAGGGATGTGGTATAAGATGAGTAACAGTCGCCCCTGTCGTATTGTTTTATAATAAAAATAATATGTTAGCAGTATAAGGGTCAATAATTATGCGTCCGATGTCATTGCGGGGTAGTGAGGGACGGTTCTATGGATGAGGAAAAATGGGAAGTGGCCTGTACGGCTTCGGGAATGACGAACGCCAATATTGTCTTGGGGAGACTAACGACGGAGGGCATACCCGCAAAATTGAAATACGAGGCAGTCGGAGCGATCTACGCGATAACGATCGATGGTCTCGGTAAAGTGGATATCCTGGTTCTTGCAAAGGATATGGAGAAGGCCCGGGAAATCCTGGCGCGGACTTACGACGAAGGGGATATTGACTGGGAAACGCGATAGGGCCAGGAGGCAGGCTTTATTTTCTCACGCATGTGTCTTTCGTTGCATGCATAGCATGTCAACCGCCTATGGAAGACATGTCTTTCATGCACTTCTTTATATGGTGGCCTTCATCACAGGAATGGGCATGTTGAATGGGTTTTTTTGCAATGGCCCCCTTGATGAGCTCCGACAGATCCGCATCGCTGCAGCCCTTGCGCAGCGGGCCTCTCAGGTCGACGTCTTCGTCTGAGAGCAGGCACACCCTGAGGTGGCCGTTCGCGGTGAGCCTCAGGCGGTTGCATGAACCACAAAATTGCTGACTCAAAGGGCTTATGAAACCGATTTCTCCGGCGCCTCCTGCGATTCTGTACATCTCTGCGGGGCCGTCCATTTTGGTTCTTGTGCCGTTGGCGCGTTCGAGAATGTAACGCCTGCTGATTAATTCCCTGATAACAATGTTGGAGAGATAGCGGCTGCTGTGATCGAGGGCAGGGCGCCCAACATCCATGAGTTCAATGAACCTGACCTGGTAAGGCTTGCGAAGGCTGAGCTGGGCGAAATCCATTATCTCGTCTTCGTTAAATCCCTTCATTGCCACAATATTAATCTTGATAGGCGAAAACCCGATCCTGTGGACTTCATTGATACCTGCGAGGACGGCGCTAAGGTCTCCGCCTCTGGTAATCCGGGCGTACTTTTCGGGATTGAGCGAATCAAGACTGATGTTTATTCTTTTTACGCCTGCGGAAAAAAGTTTCGCAGCAAAGGCAGCCAGGAGTATGCCGTTCGTTGTGAGGCTTATGTCATGGAGACCTTCCGTGGACGAGAGATCGGCGATAAAATCGCAGGCGCCGCGCCTGACCAGAGGTTCGCCTCCCGTTATCCTGACTTTGCTGATGCCTATGCCTGCTGCTATGCGGACGATCTGCAGTATTTCTTCGTATCTCAGGATGTCGTCATGCCCGATGAGGGAAACGCCCTCCTTGGGCATGCAATAGCTGCAGCGAAGGTTGCACCTGTCGGTGATGGAAACTCTGAGATAATTAATCTCTCTGTTGTAGCTATCAATCATGGATATGTTATTCGCCTGTGGACTTCTGCATCTATTCAAAGAATTTTCCTTTTAGCATACTTGTGGAGACATAGCAAGACCCGCAACCCCCATACGGGCATGGCAAATCTTCCTTGACACCGGTCTATTTCTCTATTAGAAGTCAACTTCTGTTTCTATCGTTTGTGATCGTGGCGCTTACACACGCGCACAGGATCAGGGAGAAGATATGGCAAAAATGCCGATTACGAAAGCCGGATACGAAAAACTGAAGAAGGAACTGGAATATATAAAGACAGTTTCGCTGCCCGAAAATATTCGGGACATCGAAATAGCGAGGGCGCACGGAGACATAACGGAGAATGCGGAATTTGCCGCGGCCAAGGAAAGGCAGTCTTTTTTGCAGGGCAGGATTGCGGAGCTCGAAAATAATCTCGCCACGTCATATGTTGTGAGCCTCGATGGTTTAACATCGGACAAGATAGTCTTTGGATCGATTGTTACTTTGGAAGACACGAATACGGGGAGCCGCATAACCTATCAGCTCGTAGGTCCCTTCGAGTCGGATCTCAAAGAGAATAAGATTTCCGTGACCTCACCTATAGGTAAGGCGCTGATCGGGAAGGCTGCGGGTGACGAAGTCAGCGTTAAGACGCCTGGCGGCACACGCGAATTTGAGATAACGGATATCTGCGTTGTCGCGAAAAAATAATAGCGCAGGTATTATAAGAACAGAAAAGCCAGGAGTGCAAATGTCAACCCCTGGCTTTCTTCATTTGTATCTACTTGCGTTCTAAGCGTGCTTATCGGCTACGCTGATCCTCGTAATTGCCCTGGCGAGGGCAGCTCTCATCAGTTCGTATTCCACATCTTCCTTGGGCAGCTTGGACAGCTTTGCTTCGGCATTGTCTTTTGCTTTTTTTGCTCGTTCTTTGTCGATCGCGTCAGCCCTTTCCGCAGTTTCCACGAGGATTGTAACTTTGCCTGTCGTGACTTCGGTATAGCCGGTATTCACGGCGTAGTATGTTTTTTTGCCGTCTTTCGTAAAATTCAACTCACCGACATCAATCGCACTCAGAAGCGCTGCATGGCCCCGGAGCACGCCGAACTCACCCTCGGAACCAGGTATAGTCACTTCTTCTATCTTGCCGCTGAAGGCCATTTTTTCGGGGGTAACAATTTCCAACATCAATTCGTCAGCCATGTACAATCCTCCAGCCTCATTACTCTGCCATCTTCTTTGCTGCTTCAACAACCTCGTCTATGCCGCCAACCATGTAGAATGCCTGCTCGGGCAGTTCGTCATGTTTCCCTTCCAGTATCTCCTTGAACCCTCTCACCGTTTCGGCCACGGAGACGAATTTGCCTTCCCTGCCGGTGAATTGGGCGGCTACGAAGAAGGGCTGGGACAGGAATCTCTGGATCTTCCTCGCCCTGCTGACCGTCACTTTGTCTTCTTCGGAAAGTTCATCCATACCCAGGATGGCGATGATATCCTGGAGGTCCTTATATTTCTGCAAAGTCACCTGTACCTGTCGCGCAACCTGATAGTGCTCAACGCCTAAGACATTCGGGTCCAGAATACGGGATGATGAATCAAGAGGATCCACGGCGGGATAAATCCCGAGTTCCGTAAGCGGCCTCGACAGAACGACCGTACCGTCAAGATGCGCAAAGGTTGTTGCCGGCGCCGGGTCTGTGAGGTCGTCCGCGGGCACGTATACGCATTGGACGGCTGTAATCGAACCCTTTGTGGTAGAAGTGATGCGCTCCTGCAATGCTCCCAGGTCTGTAGCAAGTGTCGGCTGATAACCGACCGCTGAAGGCATGCGGCCGAGAAGGGCCGAGACCTCTGAACCGGCCTGAGTGAACCGGAATATGTTGTCGACGAAAAGAAGCACGTCCTGGCCTTCAATGTCTCTGAAATATTCTGCCGCCGTGAGAGCGGTAAGGGCCACCCTCGCCCGAGCTCCCGGGGGTTCCGTCATCTGGCCATAGATCAAGGCGGCCTGCTTGATAACGCCCGACTGTTTCATTTCGAGGTAGAGGTCGTTGCCTTCACGTGTCCTTTCACCGACGCCTGCAAATACGGAGATACCACCGTGGTGCATGGCGATATTGTTGATCATCTCCATCATGACGACGGTCTTGCCGACTCCTGCGCCGCCGAACATCCCCATCTTTCCACCTCGGGGGAACGGAACGAGAAGGTCGATGACCTTAACGCCGGTTTCCAGAACGTGGACCGATGTGTCCTGTTCAATAAATGACGGGGCTTCCCTGTGGATGGGGGAGTAAGTCTTTGCGACCACCGGTCCCAGACCGTCGACGGGCCTACCGACAACGTTCAGAATCCTGCCCAGACATTCGGGACCAACGGGGGCCATTATCGGTGTGCCCACATCCCTCGCCTGCATACCCCTGACAAGACCGTCCGTGATGTCCATGGCGATGCATCTGACTACATTGTCACCCAGATGCTGGGCAACCTCAATAACAAGATTGTCTTCCTTGTCGTCAATCGTGGGGTTGGTGATAGTGATTGCGTTTAAGATCTCCGGAAGCTTTCCTTCATCAAACGCCACATCGACTACCGGTCCTATTACCTGCACAATCGTTCCAATATTCATACCTCTCTCCTTAATCTATAATGACTAATTTATCAGCTCTTCGACAGGGCTTCCGTACCGCCGACAATATCCATCAACTCGGCCGTAATGGTTGCCTGTCTCGCTTTGTTCATTCTCAACGTAAGGCTCTGGATCATCTCCTCGCAATTCTTTGTCGCGTTGTCCATGGAGACCATGCGTGCGCCGTTCTCACCGGCGGATGTCTCCAGGAGCGCCCGGAAGATCAGAACATGAACGTACATGGGAAGAAGCTTCCCCAGCAGGATTTCATCCGAGGGCTCATAGATGTAATCGATTCTCGCGGTAGGTTCTGTATCTTCATCCTTTCCGATGGGGGGCAAGGGGAATAGCCTCACGACCGCAGGCCTCTGTATGGCAATGTTCCTGAACTCGTTGTATATGACATACAGTTCGTCATATTCCGCCTGCATGAAAGGGGGAATGATATCGTCGGAAATTTTTACGGCGAGGGTTATATCGAATTTGCCAAAGACGTCAGACCAATCTTTAGCGAGCTTCACTTTTTTTCGGAAATAATCTCTCCCTTTCCTTCCGACGGCAATCAATTGCACCTCTTTGCCTTCGGCAATCTTCTCCCGGACGAATCTCTCCGCGGCCTTAATCAAATTGGTATTGAAACCACCGCACAAGCCTCTGTCAGAGGTCATGATGATAACCCTTATTCTCTTCGGGTCCCTGACAGCGAGCAGGGGGTGGGTTTCAGGGTCTACACGGAGCGCCAGGCTGGTAAGCACATCCATGAACCTCAGTGCATAAGGACGAAAATTCTCCATCCTCAACTGGGCAGCTTTGAGTTTCGAGGCAGCCACCATATTCATGGCCCGGGTGATCTGCTTCGTTTTCGAAACCGCGACAATCTTTCTTCTGATATCCTTTAATGAAGCCATTAACGCTCCCTTTTCTCTTTACGTGCTCTATTTCGTAAGATGTCTTCCGATTCTTTACGCCGTGACAAAAACAGTTTCAAACTCCGTCAATACGTCTTTCATCTTTTTCTCGAGGTCTGCGTTGATCTCCTTTTTCTCCTCAACCTCCCGGTTGACTTCGGGGTATTTACTGGCAATGAAGCTCAGGAGCTGAGGCTCGTATTCCTTCAGTTTGTCCACCGGGTATTTGTCCAGAAAGCCCCTGGTGCCTGCAAAGAGGATGGCAACCTGCTGCGCCAGAGTCCTGGGTTCGAACTGGGGCTGCTTCAATATCTCTACCAGACGCACGCCTCTTTCCAACTGCGCCTGCGTTCCCTTATCGAGATCGCTTCCGAACTGGGCAAACGCCGCAAGTTCACGATACTGGGCGAGTTCAAGTTTCAGCCTCCCCGCCACCTGTTTCATCGCCTTGACCTGGGCTGCGCCGCCGACTCGCGAAACCGACAGACCCACGTTAATTGCCGGTCTGATACCGGAGAAGAACAGACTCGGTTCGAGATAAACCTGACCGTCCGTGATGGAAATAACGTTTGTCGGGATGTAAGCAGAGACGTCGCCTGCCTGGGTCTCAATTATGGGAAGGGCTGTAAGGGAGCCGCCGCCGAGGTCCTCGCTCACGCGGGCGGCGCGCTCGAGTAATCGGGAATGGTTATAGAAAATATCTCCCGGGAAGGCTTCACGTCCGGGGGGTCTTCTCAGAAGCAGCGATATCTGGCGGTAAGCGACGGCCTGTTTGGAAAGGTCGTCGTAGATGATCAGGGCGTCCTGTTTCCTGTCCCGGAAATATTCGCCGATACTGCAACCGGAGTAGGCTGCGATGTATTGCAGGGTCGCCGGATCGCTCGCGCATGCCGCGATGACACAGGTATAAGACATGGCGCCGTTCTTGCGGAGGTTTTCCACCACCTGGGCCACTGTTGACTTTTTCTGGCCGATGGCGACATAGATGCACTTAACGCCGGTATCCTTCTGCCTGATGATGGAATCCACGCAGATCGCGGTCTTTCCGATCTGCCTGTCGCCGATGATAAGCTCTCTCTGACCCCTGCCGATGGGCGTCATGGCATCGATAGCCTTGATGCCGGTATACATGGGCGTGTTGACTGGCTGGCGCTGAACGACGCCGGGGGCGATCATCTCTATTCTGCGGAACTCGGTGGACTCAATGGGACCCTTGCCGTCAATCGGTGCGCCGGTGCCATCAATTACCCGGCCGAGCACAGCCTCTCCCACGGGAACCTGGGCGATCCTGCCCGTTCTCTTTACAATATCCCCCTCTTTAATATGTGTAACCTCTCCCAGGACGGCAACGCCGACATTGTCGGTTTCCAGGTTGAGAACCATGCCGAGGATCCCTCCCGGGAACTCCAGCAATTCCATGGCCATCGCATTTTCCACACCGTAAACCCTGGCAATACCGTCTCCCACAGACAGGACAGTTCCAACTTCACTTACGTCCAGTTTCTTCTCATAGTCTCTGATCTGTTTGGAGATGATGTCGCTTATTTCTTCTGCCCTGATTTTCTCCATGTTCTATATTTCCTCCCCTAAGAGATTCCTGATATTGTGCAGTTGAGTCTTAATGCTTCCATCATACATCGTATCACCTACGCCTACGACAATGCCGCCCAACAATGATGCATCTTCCGAAACAACCATCTCCACTTTTCTGCCCGTTATTTCCTCCATGCGCTTCTGAAGCTTTTCGGAAAGTTCAGTAGATAAAGGGAAGGCGGTCTTGACATCAACCCTGATTGTCTTTAAGGCATCGTCCATAAATTTCCGGTAACAGCTTTCTATATCGGGAAGAATACCTATTCTTCGCTTGTCAACGAGGAGTTTCAGAAAATTTGCCGTTATGACGGATATATTGATTTTGGCGAGAACCGAATCCACAACGGCCCTTTTTTCCGCGTGGTCAAAAACAGGGTTCAACAATAGTTCCCGCAAATCCTTATTCTCTTTGACAACGGAAGAAAAGAGCGTCAATTCGGTGTAGTACTTTTCATAAAGCCCGTCATCCCTGGCTATGTCAAAAAACGCCTTTGCATAACGCTTTGCGATATTGCTGCTGCTCAATTTTTTTTCACCACCTTATCGAGATAGTCTTTCACCATGTTCTCGTGAAGCCCCTGGTTTATATTCTTCTTCAGAAGCTCTTCTGCCATTGCCACGGAGAGCTCCGCGGCTTCCGACCTCAACTGATTTCTGGCAGCCTTAAGTTCCTGTTCCATTCTCGCCTGTGTATCTTCTATCATCTTCGCGGCGGCCTTTTTGGCGTCTTCGATTATCTTTTCTTTTTCTGTCAATCCCTGGGCCTTTATCATCTCGAAGATGCCCGTTATTTCCTCAGTGGCCTTATCAAGCCTCAGGGAGTATTCCTTGAATTTCTTCTCCGTTTCATCCTTTTCAGTTATTTTCTCTTCGATGCCGGCCTTGATATTGTGGCGCCTGTCGACGAAGAACTCCTTGATTTTCTTTGCAGCAGCCCAGTAAAGGAACCCGACCAGAATTACAAAATCAAATATCCTCCAGGCGAAATCAATCCAGAGCTTCACAGTGTCTTCGTGACCTCCGCCTTCCGAGGCATATGCAATGGCAGAGGTGAGAACGAAGGTCAGCATTGATAAAAGGAAATAGCGTAAATAAGATCGACTGAATAGCTCCCTCGAAAACCTTTTCATCATCGGGGACTCCTTCCCAACAATTTCTCGGCAATCTCAACTGATATTTTCTGCGACTGACCGCTAAGAACGCTTCTGGCCTCGGAGACTTCCTTGTTCATCTCACCGTGAAACTGTTCCATCATTCCCGGGATCTCGCTTCTTGCGGCCTCGATGAGGCCCTTTGCCTGGTCAGCCCCTTCCTTGATGATCTCGGTCTTCTTCTCCAAAGCGTCCGTCTTTGCCTGACGAAGCTTCTCCTCATACGCCGCCATTCTTTCCTCGACGGATTGATTGAGGCGCTTTATCTCTTCTTCAGTGTCCTGTGCTTGTTTCTTTCTTCTGTCGATTATGCCCAGGATCGGCTTGTAGAGGAGGATGTTAAGGATAACAATCAAGATAAGGAAGTTAACCATCTGGATTAACATTGTATAATCGATTTTAATCACTATTTTGCCTCACACTAAAATTGCTTTGAAGTTCAAAAAAACCCGTGAAAGGTATAGACTCCTGCCAGAGGTCTTCTTCAGTTTAACCTTTTCTTGATTCCAAATAGCTTATGACGGTTCTTTTCTTGAGAAATGTTTCATGAAATAAAGCGATATGAACTGAGTACACGAGTAACCTCAAGAACCCCCAAAGATGCTTGTAAAAATCGCGGTCTTCTAATCACAACCGTGGGTTAAAGTCAAGTACTTTTTGGGTGAATGCGGTTTTGTCCGGCCGGGATGTCACTCTTCCGCATTTAATGCTTTGGATTTGCTGTTGACTTTGTATTTTTCCGACTTGCTGCTCTCCATTCTCGATGTTCCTTCGAAAACGGCGCCTTCCTTTATTATGAATCGCGGTGCTTTTACATTCCCGAGAACTCTTCCCGGTGGATAGATTTCGATCCTTTCCTTGCATTCGATCTGTCCGTGCACATCGCCGCTGATTATGACGGTTGCGACATTTATATCCGCTTCTATGTGTGCGCCATCACCCACGACCAAGGTTCCCTCACCGAATATCTCACCGTTGAAGTCACCGTCTATGCGGACAGCTCCATTGAATATCAATTTTCCGGTAAATTCTGCGCCTTTTCCGAGAAAGGCCTTGATTTCTTCATCTTTCTTCTTCTTGCTGAACATCGATCTGCCCCCAGTCTTTGGCGCTTTCCTGTCCTGATGACTTCGTTGATATCAAGACCAATGACAAATAAATTTTACTCTCCCGCACATATTATGGATAGAGGATAAACCGTCTCATGCTGACATTTAACAACAAGCCCATGGCCGCCATGAGAACGACCATTGACGAGCCGCCATAACTTAAGAAGGGCAGCGGGATGCCGACAACGGGAAGCATGCCCAGCACCATTCCGACATTAATGAACACCTCCCAGAATACAAGCATTGTTATGCCGAACGATATGAGCATTCCCAAGAGATCCCGAGAATGCATGGCAATTTTCATGCACCACAGTATGAGTATGAGAAACATGGCGACAAGGACAACTCCCCCGATAAAGCCCCATTCCTCCGCAAAAACGGAGAACACAAAATCAGTCTGCTGTACCGGCAAAAATTTCAACTGAGTCTGGGTTCCCTTCAGGTAGCCCTTGCCAAAGATGCCTCCTGAACCGACGGCAATTATGGATTGAAGGATATGATAACCCGATCCCAAGGGATCATTTTCCGGATTGAAAAATGTCATGACCCTTTCCTTCTGGTAATCCCTCAAGAACAGCCACGACAAAGGTATCAGTATCATTCCTCCGGTGCAGGCCAAGATCAGTGATTTCCATTCTATGCCGATGAAAAAAGTTATCGACAGTATAAGAAACATAAGGATCAAAGCGGTGCCGAGATCAGGCTGCTTCAAAATAAAAAGAAAAGGGACCACCACGATAAGAAACGGTATATAGAGCTCTCTCAGCTTGTAGCGTCCTTCTATGATATGGTCGTCGAAATATTTCGCCAGGGCAATAATAATCGAGAGCTTTACCAGCTCCGAAGGCTGGAAGAAGAATCCTCCCAAGATGATCCACCGCTGGGAACCGTGGGTGGCATATCCATACAGCGATACCAGGACCAGCAGCAGAACAGAGGCAGCGTAGATTACGTAGGCAAACCGGCAGATGAATCTGTAATCAAAACATATGATGATCCCCATTAATGCAAGGCCGATGAATATCCATTGCGTTTGTTTCAGATAAAGGGTCTCCTGCCTGAAATTGTCCAGGCTGTAGCCGGCGCTGTAGATATTCAAAAGACCGACCAGACTGATCGCCAGTATGAGAAAGAGCAGCGTCCAATCAAAATTGAAAAGTAGCCGGCGATCGATTTTCATCTGTTGTTACCTGCCTGCGATTTCTGGCTGACGGTCAGAGGCGGCTGACTCTTCTTATTTGCGGAATTCTTACCCTCAAAGTAGGCATCGATTATCTTCCTTGCTATGGGAGCGGCTGCGGAGCCCCCATGGCCGGCATGCTCCATGATAACGGCGATAGCTATTTCCGGATTCTCATAAGGTGCGTAGCACACAAAAAGGGCGTGATCCCCGTGTTTTGAAGCAATATATTTCCTTCTGCGGCTCTTTTCATCCGGCAGGCTTACAACCTGGGCGGTGCCTGTTTTCCCAGAGACGTCCTCTTCCCTTCTCTTCAGCGCGTGACCCGTTCCCCCTCCTTCATTTACCACACCCCATAGACCGTACTTCAAAATCTCAATGTTCTTCTCGCTGAGACCTATGCTGCCTTTTTGCTGAGGTTCAAATGCCTTTAGTACCCGGCCATCGGCAGTTTCGATGCGCTTTACGAGTCGGGGCTGGTAGATAGTTCCTCCGTTGGCTAATGAGGCATAGGCGTTCACCAACTGAATAGGCGTTACAAGATTGAAGCCTTGCCCGATGGAGAGCGATATTGTTTCACCCAACTGCCATGTTTCTTTGAATCTCTGCTGTTTCCACTGTCTGGTCGGGATGAGGCCGCTCTTTTCCCGGGGAAGATCGATTCCCGTTGGCTGGCCCAGACCGAATCTGCGGGCATACTCGGCCAGTTTGTCAACGCCGACAAGCTTGCCCACATTGTAGAAATATACGTCGCAGGATTCGACGATCGCGCGATGCAGATTGACCCTGCCGTGTCCGTGCTTCTGCCAGCACTTGAATGTCCTGTTGCCGAACTGAAACGATCCGTTGCAGTTGAACGCCGTATCCGGCGTGATCAATCCCTCTTCCAGGGCCGCGGCCGCCACAATGAGCTTGTACGTGGATCCGGGAGGATATTGACCGGCAATTGCCCTGTTTCCCATGGGGTGTGATGAATCATTTGAGAGATCATCCCAATCTTCCGCAGAGATTCCTCCGTTGAACAGGTTCGGATCAAAAGCCGGCGAGCTTGCAAGTGCAAGGACGGCGCCGTCTCGGGGATCAATGACAACAACAGACCCGGCTCTATCCTGGAGGGCCTCCCAGGCTACCTTCTGCAGATGGGCATCAACGGTAAGAACAACATTATATCCGGAGACAGGTTCAATCTTGCCGATTACTTTGACCTCTTTGCCCAATACATTCACCTCGACCTGCTCAGCTCCGCTCTTGCCCTTCAGATACTGATCTAACTGTTTCTCCAGGCCGTCTTTGCCCGTGATATCACCCACGCTGAAATCACCGGACATATCTTTTTTCAGCTCCTCGCGGCTGACTTCACCGGTATAACCGATTATATGGGCTACCATCTCTCCATTTAAATATTGTCTGATAGGCACCACATCAATGGTTATGCCCGGCAAATCAGAGGCGTGTGTTTCCACGATGGCAAGTTTTTCCATAGAGATGTTTTTTTCAAGTTTGACAGGCGGAAACCAGCCTCTCTTGCCCAAAGCAGGCAGGTCTGCCGAAAACGTGAGGGATCTTGTGGCGAATAATTGCCGCAATCTATATGCGGCCTCATCTATGTTCCGGTTGCGGTTGGGCACAAAAATGATGTCAAAAGATGGCTGATTATCCACCAGGACCTGACCATTGGTGTCCAGGATCACGCCCCTCAAGGGCTTGATTTTCCGCAGGCGTACGCTATTGTTTTCCGATCTCTGTGTCAGTTCATCTCCCCTGATTACCTGAAGATGCCACATCCTCATGATTAGAATAGCTAACATGATAGACACAATAGCAAATGCTATCTTGAATTTTTTTCTGAAATCGCCGGGTTCATGTCCGTTTAACCGGCTGTGATTCTCTGACATTCAGTACCGCCTCGATCCAATGGAAGGCCCCAAACAGAACAGGGCTAAGGACGCTGACAATTATTATCTGTGGTAAATAAGCTAAAATTGCGTGGGTGGAAATGGCGCCCCCGTATAACACCGGGTGGAAAAAAATGATCGTCATGCCTTCAAAAAGCGCACATACGAGGGTAAGACTCATGATCAAGAACGGCTGCCCCGGTGATATCCGGAGTGAAGCGACTTTCGAAATCAAAAATACAAGAACGTATATGAGTGTATAAAGTCCGGAAAGCGGGCACGTTAAGCAGTCGTGTATAAATCCAAGGATAAAGCTGAGGATTCCGCCTCTCAGCACGTCGAATCGGAATCCCGCATATATTACCACTATCAGGGACAGTTCCACGGCGATCTTCCCGGAGAAGACAATATCCTCAAACATCATCTGAGAAACTATGAGCGCCAAGGAAAAAAAGGGCAATGATATATAATAGGTCACTTCTTGTTCCTATGGCGCATCCGCACGAAGTCAAGCACGGCGACGCCTTTATTAATTCAGTTTTCGGGTTTTTCCTATATTATCACTTTTATCCAGCACAATTACCATCACTTCTTCAAGCCGCGAAAAATCAACGAAGGGAGCGACATCAATCTGCTGAAATAATCCGCTGTCCGTCTTCTCCACGCTTTTCACCGCGCCGAGGAGCAAGCCCTTGGGAAAGAGACCGGACAAACCGGAAGTAACTACTATATTTCCGACGCTTACACTTTCCGTTTTCGGGACGTATTTCAGAGAACATCCAAGGGAAGCGGCCCCTTGAAGAATTCCCTGTATCCTGTTTTCCTGAACAAGCGCATCGGTATTGCTATTCTCATCTATGAGAAGCAGGACCCTCGACACATGGGCGGACGTTTCAACAATCCTGCCTACAACCCCCTGGTCAGCTATGACCGGCAGATCGAGCCTCAGGCCATGCGTTGTTCCCTTATTAATCAGGATCGCCTTCATCATTGATGTCTGGTCTCTCCCTATAACCATCGCAGCTACGGTATGATGATTGGTTCGCTCTTTAAGGGAAAGGAGTTTCTGCAGGCGTATATTCTCGAGGTATCCTTCCCGGTATCGATTTATTTCCTGTATCAATAATGCATTATCCCTTTTCAGGCGTCCGTTTTCGTCTTCCAGTCCCACGAGAAGTATATACCTCTTCCAAACGCCCGCAAGATCCTTGACGGATACAGTTATCATACTGGCTAAGGGAGCCGCTGTTTCCAGAATCAGTTCCCTGAAGAAGCCGACGCTCGTCGGTTTCTTCACGCTGTAAGATAATATGATGAGAGAGACAACTACCAGGAGGCATGCGATTATGAGCGGCTGATGTTTCTTGGGAAGCAACATATTTCTACAGCAAAAATACGGGCGGCGACTACGGGGAAATTTTCTCCCGCGCCCACCCCGCAGTGGGTGCAACCTATGCTTCTTGAATCGTGATAGATTTCATCTTCTGGACACAAAATGATAACCTGTCCTTGATCCTATTTGAAAGTTACGATATTCCGAAAGGGGTGGCTATACCTGAAATGTAACCTCTTTTAGGACATCTAAATGATCCAAGGCCATACCGGCGCCCCTGGCTACCACCGTCAGGGCATCATCGGCGACGGTGATGGGCAGTCCCGTTTCTTCCTTTATGAGAAGGTCGAGATTTGTCAAAAGGGCTCCACCGCCGGTCAGAACGATACCCCGGTCAACAATATCCCCAGCTAATTCCGGGGGGGCGTTATCCAGGGCGTCCTTGATAGCGTCAATGATAATACTTACAGGCTCCATAATGGCTTCCCGCACTTCTTCAGAATTGATCTCAACTATCTTTGGGATACCTGATATGAGATTTCTCCCTTTGACATCAAGCTTTCGCAATTCTCCATCAGGATAAGCACATCCGATGGTCATTTTTATGATCTCCGCCGATCGTTCTCCTATGAGGAGGTTGAATTTCCGCTTCATATACTGTACGATTTCTTCGTCCATCCTGTCGCCGGCGACCCTGACAGATTTTGAGTAGACGATTCCCGCCAGTGATATAACGGCAACCTCGGTGGTTCCGCCCCCGATATCCACAACCATGGAGCTCGTCGGCTCCATTATAGGCAACCCTGCTCCAATGGCTGCTGCCATCGGCTCTTCGATGAAATACATTTCTCTGGCACCCGCCGATTCCACAGTTTCTCTGACGGCGCGTCTTTCCACCTGCGTAATGCCGGACGGTATGGAGACGATAATCCGCGGGCGGACCAAGGCCCTGCGATTGTGAACACGATGTATGAAATGTTTCAACATGGCTTCCGTAATGTCAAAATCAGCGATTACGCCTTCCCTCATGGGTCTGATAGCCACGATATTGCCGGGGGTTCTTCCCAACATTTTTTTTGCTTCCAGGCCGACGGCAAGGACCTTCTTCGTTCCCCGCGAATCCTTCGAAACGGCGACCACGGAAGGTTCATTCAGTACAATTCCTTTGCCCTTCATATAGACCAGTGTGTTGGCCGTCCCGAGGTCAATGGCAAGATCATTGGAAAATTTTCCTAAAATATAATCGAACAGCAAGACCCTTCCTCCTTCTTTACCGTATCGGTGTTAATATCTGCAATCCTCTCACGAAAGACTTTTTTATACAGCATTTCGCTTTCCTAATCAACGACTTTTTAAAAATGTATTGCATTTTGCAAACGGCTGTAATACAGATTTGTGCCTAATATCACAAATAAGGAAATACGCCATGCTTGATCTTATGCGGAAACATGCCAAGAACTGGCTCGTGAAAATTTTACTGGGAATGGTTATTGTTGTCTTTATCTTTTATTTCGGCTCCACGCGCTGGAGGGAAAAGGCGGAAGCCATCGCCATTATTGACGGCAGGGTCATTCCTTACGCAGAATTTCACAAGAACTACCAAAAACTTCTTGATGCCTACAGAGAGCAATACAAAGGGGTGCTTACGGATGATATTTTAAAAGGCCTGAATCTTAAACAGCAGGCATATGACAGTGTCATTAACCAAGCTATTATCCTGCAAAAAGCTAAGGACTTAGGCATAGAGGTTTCGGAGGAAGAAATTAAGGGATCAATCCTTTCCACCTCTGCTTTTCAAAGGGACGGCGTTTTTGACGAAAGGATCTATAATCTGCTCCTGCGTCAGAACAAGATGACGCCGACCGATTTTGAAGACAGTCAGAGGATGTTGATAACAACAGTAAAACTGGAAGACATCATCCAGAGCGCAGTCAAGGTTTCAGACAAAGAGGTATTTGATCTTTACCGGCTGCAGAATGAAAAGATTAACGTACAGTATCTCAGTCTTTCAGCTAAGAATTACAGGCAGAAGATCAGTCCCCGCCGAGCAGATCTGGAGTCGTACATGAAGGAGCATGAGAATGCATTCAGCGTTCCGGATGAGATAGAGATCAAATACATCTCATTTCCAGGCCGGAACTTTACGTCCTCTGTGACAGTCTCCGATGCGGAAGCGACCGATTACTATAACCGCAACAAGGATAAGTTTATGAAAAAGGGAGGCGCAGTCGCTCCTTTTGCAGAAGTCAAAGGCAGGATCGTTGACGCGCTGAAAGAAGTCCATGGCATGCGCGCGGCGTCCCTCGAAGCCAAGAAGGCCCACGATGAAATTTACCAGAAAGAAAACTTCGACGAATTCGCAGGGAAGAACGGATTCAAGGTCAACAGCACAAATTTTTTCAGTGTGAAAAACCCTCCCCAGGAACTCAGGCAGGTTCAGGACTTTGCCAGAGTAGCCTTCGGCCTTCAAAAGAATGAGATAAGTACTGTGGTCTCGGATGATAAGACTTATTACGTTCTCAAGCTCATCGATAGAAGACCCGCCCATGTTCCGGCTTTTAATGAAATCGAGAAGGAGGTCGAGAGGCAATACCTGGAAGAAGAGTCAGCCCGTATGTGCAAGAAGGACGCCCTCGATATCCTTGACCGTCTCAAGAAAGGAGAGCCGCTCACAAAGATCTCCCAGGAAAAGGGCGTGAAGGTTGAAGAAACGGGACTATTTATGCCAAGCTCCGCCATGCCGAAAATCGGCTTCTCCCGGGACATTAGTATCGCTCTCTTTCAGCTTTCTGAAAAGAACCCTTATCCGGACACCGTCTATGACATCAAGGGAAACATTGTGATAGTGAAGTTCAAGGAAAGAGGTAAGCTTGATCAAAAGGACTTCGAAGCGAAGAAGGCGGCCATAGGGGCTCAGCTCCTCAGGATGAAGAAAAGCGAAGTTACAGTTTCGTGGATAATGAAAAACAAGGAAGCCATGATCAAAGATGGAAGATTGAAATTTACGAAAGACATCAAAGATATTTAAACCAGCCGGGAAGTTCAGGCGCCGTAAGCATGGTGCTTCCACTATGGAAATGACCATCGATAAAACCCGGGCAGTCGTAATGTCCCCTTGCATCAAGACACTTTTCTCCCTTGTATGAAACGGTCTCAACGACGACACCGTCGGAGATGGCCACATATGTTTCGATGGCCTCGATAAATACGTTGATCACCCTGCCGTCTTTCAATATCAGATCAGGTGCGATTTCACCGCGTGCCGTCCGGATACGATTTTTCAGCACATCATTCATGCTCGGCCTCTTTATCATTTCATGTCCGGCCTGTACTCCATGTAGAAGCGGTAAAATGCCGCGATAACCAGCGCATGAGAAATTGTCCCCTCCCGGATTAGATGGGGAATTTCTGAAAGCGGCTGGATGACCACTTCGATGTCCTCCCGATCATCCTGAAGCAATTCTCCTGCGGGAAAGACACCTGTTGCGAGAAAAGTGTAGCAGAGATTGTTCTGAATGGCGGGGTTCGGATGCACGGTCCCGAGAGGAATCAGCTTTTCTTCCTGGTAGCCCGTTTCTTCCCGTAGTTCGCGCCGCGCAGCTTCTTCCGGAGAGTCCACCGGCTCCATCAGTCCGCCGGGGATCTCGAGGGTCATATCCTGAATGCCGAAGCGGTACTGTCGGATTAACACAACCTCCTTTGTGGGCGTAAGGGGAATGATATTTACCCATGACGGCGACTCCAGAATATAAAAATCATGCGTTTCGCCTGTCCGCGGAGAAAGCGCGCGATCACGTCGCAGATTGAAAAGTCGGTAGGATTTGTCAACATGACTTGAAATAATTGTCCAGGGTTTGAGAAGCATAGGAGACCTCGAAGATTTTTTCTTGATCACGGGGAATATTATTGGATGCGTTACATCGTTTTAAATAATAGATCGCTTCATCTCGTGGACGGACCTTCCCCTCCGCCCCATATGGTGATGAGGAACCTGCAAGAACGGTCTAATAAATAAGAGACGGTTGTCGGATCGGGGCTGTATAGCACGACACCCGGCAAAAATGAAGAAAAACAATTTCAGAGAGACAGAATGTCTTTACAAATTATATTTATCAATGCTAATTTTAACAAATAGATAGCCCACGACTTCAAGGAGACGAAGATGAGTTTCATAAAAGTTAGATTTACGGATGACATCGTAGATATCAATTCGGAATTGAGAAAGAGCATCGATGAGATGTTTTCACTTGTCAATTCAACTTTTACGGTTTTTCAAAACGTCTGGAGGCCCCAGGTGGATATTTATGAATCTCCTGATGAGATCATGATCGTGACCGATATAGCGGGTGTGAAGACAGAGGATCTGTATGTGGAGGTCCATCGCAGGGTGCTGAGAATCTATGGGAAGAGGGAAAAACCGGCTGCGGGAAATACAAGGTATCGCCTTGCCGAAATTCCTTACGGATATTTCGAAAGAAACCTTTCGCTGCCTCTGCCCATTAATACTGAATCAGTTACAGCAGTGTATGCGGACGGGCTTCTTCAAATACGCATGGAAAAGCTGCCAATGAATAGGGTTCGCAAAATACCCATTCAGAGTGACTAATACTACGAAGAACAAATCGGCTGCGCCGTAGAGCAGGAAATCAGTTTTGGAGGTTCCCATGGCAGAAGAAAAATCAACTGACGAATTAAAAGTGCTTAAGATACCTGACATCTTACCTCTTATACCGTTATTTAACGTCGTCGTATTTCCGAATATGGTGTTTCCTTTGGAGGTCTTCGGTGAGCAGACTATGACGCTCGTCGATGAGGCGATGGCTGCAGACCGCATCGTGGGCCTTGTCATGTCTAAGAAATCACCGAAGGAGATCAAGAATCAGGCCGAGGATCTTTATGCAATAGGGACAAGTGTTGTGATCGTGAAGATGGCGAAAACGGGCGAGAATGGGGCAAGCCTTCTTGTCCAGGGTGTAAGCAGATTCAAGATCATCGAATTTGTAGACGACAAGCCTTACATGCGGGCCCGGGTGGAAGTAGTCGAAGATGAGATCGAAAAAGATATTGAGATAGAGGCGCTCATGGCAAATCTCAATGGGCTGTTTGACAGGATGGTCAAATTGTCGCCGGTCCTGCCCCAGGAGTTCGGCGCCATGGCCAAGGCCATCACTTCACCCAGCGTGCTTGCCGACGTGATTGCATCCATCATAAATTCCGTGCCTGCCGAAAAGCAGAAGATCCTGGAAATACTCGACGTGAAGGGGCGCCTGAAGGAAGTCACGAGGCTCATAAGCCACCAGTTGGAAGTTCTGGAACTGGGCAACAAAATTCAGTCTCAGGTGAAGGACGACATTGACAAGAGTCAGCGTGAATACTACCTCCGTCAGCAGCTCAAAGCGATAAAGCAGGAATTGGGCGAGACGGATGAAGCAAACGGTGAAGTCGCAGAATATCGGGCCAAGATTGAGAAAAAGAATCTTCCTGCAGAAGCAAAAAAAGAAGCCGAGCGGGAGCTTGAGAGACTCTCCCGCATGCATCCGTCTTCAGCGGAATATACGGTGGCATCAAGCTATCTGGACTGGATAATGGCCCTTCCCTGGAATGAAAGCACGGAGGACAACCTTGACATCAAGAAGGCGAGAAGAATTCTGGATGACGATCATTTCGGCCTGGATAAGGCCAAAAAGCGCATCATAGAGTATCTTGCCGTGCGCAAGCTCAAGCCTGATTCCAAAGGGCCTATCCTGTGCTTTGTGGGTCCTCCCGGCACAGGCAAGACGTCGCTCGCCCTTTCCATAGCCCATGCCCTGGGCCGCAAATTTATCCGTATAGCCTTAGGGGGTGTGCGTGACGAGGCGGAAATCCGCGGACACCGCAGGACATATGTGGGAGCCCTTCCCGGCCGGATCATCCAGGGCATCAGACGGGCCGAATCAAATAACCCCGTATTTGTGCTCGACGAGATAGACAAGGTCGGCAGTGATTTCCGGGGAGATCCATCGTCGGCCCTTCTCGAAGTGCTCGATCCGGAGCAGAATTATTCCTTCATGGATCACTACCTTGATGTGCCCTTTGATCTTTCTCACGTAATATTCATTACTACTGCGAATATACTCGATACGATCCCTCCTCCTCTCCGTGACAGGATGGAGGTTATCGAACTTCCCGGATATACGCTGGACGAGAAGGTAAAAATTGCGGAGCGCTATCTTATCCCGAGGCAGACGGCGGCCAATGGTATTTCCCAGCAGCAGATCAGCTTCACAAAGAGCGCCATAACGCTCATCATAACAGGCTATACGCGGGAGGCCGGACTGAGGAATCTTGAAAGGGAGATCGGCACCATATGCCGGGGAATAGCAAGCATGGTGGCCGGAGGGGAGTTAAACAAGGCATCCATCACCGTTAAGGATCTGCATAAGTATCTGGGACCCATACGCATCATGTCTGAAGTCAGCGCCAGGACATCCAAACCCGGGGTGGCGACGGGCCTGGCATGGACGCCCGCAGGCGGCGACATTCTTTTTATCGAAGCAACGGCCATGAAGGGGAAGAAGGGGCTGACATTGACCGGTCAGTTGGGAGAGGTCATGAAGGAGTCCGCCACGGCTGCCTTGAGTTTCATCCGGGCCAATGCAGGGGATCTCGGTATACCAGTGGATTTTTTTGAAGAGAACGATATTCATATTCATGTACCCGCCGGAGCAATTCCGAAGGATGGACCATCGGCAGGCGTTACCATGCTTACAGCACTGGCTTCGCTTCTAACCGGGAAGACCGTCAAGAAAGACCTTGCCATGACCGGGGAAATCACCCTGCGGGGACTGGTGCTTCCCGTCGGCGGCATTAAAGAAAAGGTCTTGGCTGCGCACCGTGCCGGCATCAAGACAATAATACTCCCCAAATGGAACAAGAAAGATCTGGTGGACATCCCCCAGAAGGTGCAGAAGGACATGCAGTTTTACTTCGTGGACGATATGCTTGAGGTCTTGAAGCTTGCCCTTGAGAAATGACGAAAGCTTCCTCATGATTCTGACAATTCATCCTTCCTTTTCTATCAGATACAGATGGGAAATGCCGCCGAAGACGGACCTTGACCGGACAACCCGGAAACCTTGCCTTTTCATCATGTCCTCCAATGCCTTCGGGACCGGGAATCCCGTCACCGAGTCCCGCAGATACCGGTAGGTATCATAGTCGCCGGAAATCAGACCGCCTATTATCGGTACCGCATATGTAAGGTAAACCCCGTATATCCATCTGAAAAGCGAACTTTCCGGCAGGGAAAACTCGAGTATGGAGAAACGGCCGCTGCTGCTCAGTACCCGGTGTATCTCCGCGAGGAAAACCTCCAGATTATTCATATTCCTGATGCCGAAAGCCACCATAGCCGAGTTAAATGTCTCGTCGCGGAAGGGCATGGACAGGGCATCACCCTGCACCACGGAATAGCGTGTGCGAAGACCCTGTTCGCGAGCCTTTCCAAGGGCACGCAGAAGCATCTGTCTGGAGAGGTCGATGCCTATGACGTTTGCGCCGCCAATTGCGGCAGGAAGGGCCAGGTCACCGGTGCCGGTTGCTACATCGAGAACCGTGTCGCCGGTACGGATCTCAAGGAGATTTGTGGCTGCCCTTCTCCAGGCTCTATCGAGGGATAAAGACAGAATCGTGTTGAGCAGGTCATAGGTGGGCGCAATTCTATCGAACATCCTCCCTATGATTGACGGCCTCTTATCCATCGATTCTCCCATTCAGGCTAATCAACGGTTTCACTATTTTTCCCTCTCATGGCATGTACTCGATTGAACTCTTCTGCCTTCTATACAAATTTAATTTACGAAGATGCAATAGAAAAGTCTCGGCAGCCTTGAGAGGGCCATTCATGCGGTTTCTTAAGATTCAATCTCTGACTTCTGCGTTCGAGCAACAGACATATGATGGCACGACCCACGGAAGCCGTCTTAGGACAGAATTGCGGGGACAGTTCTGCCTGATCACCATGGTAGTATTAGCCTACTACTATACGTCTATTAAACCACTATTGAAATGCGGAATTTATGCATTAATATACGCTCCAAGATATCTGCTTATCACGAACTTCAAGCAAACCGTTTTACTAACAGCAGGGTAACATTGGGTGATAAAAATCAGTAGGCTCAAAAAAAGGGTGGGTCCAAACAATTTATTTAACTTATTTAAGGAGGAAGCTATGCGAAAGTTGGCAATAGGGATTGTCGTGGTTGTTGCAATTAGTATGATGTTTGTGCAGGTATCGTTTGCTCAGAAATCAGGAACGGGTGCATGGAGTTTCGGACTTCCCGCATCTGTCACAGTCGATTCAGGCTTTACAGGAAAAGAGGCTATTGTCGTTGAATCCGGCAAGGTAGTGAAACTGGAGAAGATCGCCGGAGTAAAAGACGGTCTGCAGATGAAATTCAAGACTGAGCAGGGTAATGTTTATACTGTTTACATGGGACCCAAGTGGTTCATCGATAATCAGAAAATTAAGTTTTCGCCTGGTGACAGCGTGATGGTGAGGGGGAAGAAGATTGGTTCCGCCATCATAGCAACAGAAATCAGCAAGGGCGAATGGACCATGAAGCTTCGTAATGAAGAAGATGGCCAGCCAAAGTGGGAATGCTGTTTCCCCGGAAAAGTGAAAATGCAGTAAGAATCGGCGACCCACCCAATTTTTTAGCCGGTTTGAGATGTTTACCTTGTGAGGCTGGTCTCGGTTGTGTGGAGGATTTTCGCCTCCCTTCTGCAAAGTAGGCAAGATGGATGGCGCGGCTTCAGCAATCGAACTGAGATTCGAATACATTATTTGCTAATTCTGTCCGTAAGGCTTTCTCAGGCGGCTTATGGACTATATCCGGATCGGCCTTCCCGTGCTCTCAGGGAAGGCCTTTTACCATTCTCAGATATAGTAATACATTTCTGCGGGAAAGGATGTGACAATGATGACATTGCGATGGCTGTGGAAGGGATTACTGTTTTCTCTATGTGTTGTCTTTTCTAATCATCTGATTGCGCCGGCCGTTTTTTCTGCAACAGACAACGTGCCGAGGATCACGGTCCAGGAACTGAAAGCGAAGGTGGATAAAGGGGAAGACATAGTAATTATCGATGTACGAACAGGCGAGGATTATCAGGGCAGCAGAATCAAGATAAAAGGAGCAGTCAGGATTCCCATAGTTCAGCTGGAGGAAAGGTACAAAGAACTCCCTAAGGATAAACAGATCATCCTTTATTGTACCTGACACAATGAAGCCACGAGTGCCCGTGCGGCACAAATTTTGTTGGATAAAGGTTTCAGATCGGTAAGCGCTCTCTTGGGCGGGTTTCATGCCTGGACGGACGCAGGGTACCCCACAGAACCCAAGTGACACTATTACGTCTGCACATCTTTTTTTGCCGATCTTCCATTTTTCCCGCTATCTTTAAGGTGACCATATGAGGGATCTGCAACTTACATTTACGGTCTTTTGAGAAACGGAAAAAGTACGGGTTGCCGAGAGTCACAATCAAGAGGTCAAAAAGGTTACAGGCAGGAAATTGCGTCGGCTACTTCGTATTTATTTCGAACTGCTTGGCGAGCAGGCTGTCGAAGGAGCGGCAATTCCAGCAGATGATCCGGCCGTCCCGGTCGATCAAAGCCTTGACTGGCACACCACCGACGCCATAATTTCGGTAGACCTTTCCTTCTTCATCCAGGAGGATGGGATAGGGGATGTTGTATTTTCTGGAGAAGGCTGCTGCTTTCTCCTTCGATTCCATGACATCGATAGAGAGGAAGATCAATCCTTTCGGGTTATATGAGGCATAGAGCTCTCTGAGGTGTGGAATCGCGCTTCGGCATTCTGGACACCATGTTGCCATGAAATACAATACGATTGTCTTTCCCTTATAATCGCTCAGACTGACGGTCCGTCCGTCCAGATCTTTTAAGGTAAAATCTGAGGCGCGGTCGTCCTGACTCGCTTCGGCGCTTCCTTGTTCCGGTGCCATATACGGGACGGAGAAAAATATGACAACACTGCACACCAAGATGAAACTGGTGAGCCATCGCAGATATGTTTTCATAATCGGCCTTTCTTCGAGTCATACTAGTGAGACTCTCGACTAACTCGTCGCAAAAAGAATAGAAAGAAAGAGATTGCATGTCAAGAACAAAAGAAGACCGGAGGCGCGTGTGATATGATTGCCGTCGTCGTTCTCCATATATCACTTATAGTATTGTCACCACCACACAAGTACAAGCTTCCTGAGTCCCCCGCTTCTTCCGGCTGAACATTCTCTTGAAGTTCATATACGGCAAGGCTCATGTTTCTCCTATCTACTCTTGACGTCATCAGAAGAGAATTCGTACGGTAATTCTCATCGTCACATCTGAAGTTATTATTTTTTTGACACATTTGACCAATTCTACTATATTTGACCGGCCGAGAGAATCTTATCAGGCAGTGAAGGATGCAGACAGTGTTATCAGGTTTCGATGTTTGATATTTCTTTACTGCCAAAACTATCGGATTACCTCTTCTTTATGAGGATGTGGGGATAAGAGGCACGAAATAATGTTGCAGCGGCTAGCGAGAGGATCATCAGGCAAAGAACAGTACAAAGTTGCGTGGACGGATGATCCATTTAGTGGACAGGGAACATTCACGTGGCCTGATGGAAGTCAGTATACCGGAGACTGGGCGGATGGCCTCCCCAGCGGGACGGGAACATACTTGTGGCCCGATGGCAGCAAGTTTGAAGGCGAATGGCAGGGGGGAGTGCCGCATGGAAGCGGAGAGTATACATATTCCGACGGGACAAAATATCAAGGCAAGTGGAGGGCCGGCAACGAAAGCGACGGGAAAGCCCGCTTAGCTTTAGAGCTGCAGGCCAGAGCAGAAGCGGAAGAGATAGCAAGGGCGGAGACAGCGGCGGAAGCGCGAGTTCAAGAAGAAGCCCGGTTGACAGCGGACTTGAGAGTGAGGGCGGAGGCGGAAGCAAGGCTCAGAGAAGAAGCCGAGGCCGGAAAGAAGGCAGTAGCTGAGGCGGAAGCAAGGGCCGAAGCGGAAGTCAAAGCGCGGATTCAAGTGGAAGGCCGCCTGGCAGCAGAATTGAAGGCGAGAGAAGCAGCGGAAGCACGGTTTACAGAGGCAGCCGGCGCAGGGAAGAGGGCTGCAGAGGAGGCGAGAGCAAGAGCGGAGGCGGAGGCAAGGGCGGAAAAGGAGGCGAAGGCGCGATCCCACATAGAGGCCCGCCTGGCGGCCGAATTAAAGGCAAGAGAAGAGGCGGAAGCCAAGTTCCGGGACGTGGCGAATGCAGGGAAAAAGGCGGCAGAAGAAGCAAAAGCAAGGGCCGAAGCGGAAGCGAGAGCACGTCTAGAGGTGGAAGCCCGGCTGGCACAAGAAACGAGGGCTCGGGAAGAAGCCGAAGAAAAGTATAGAGGAGTGGCGGAGGCAGGGAAAAAGGCAGCAGAAGAAGCAAAAGCAAGGGCCGAAGCGGAAGCGAGAGCGCGTGTAGAGGTGGAAGCCCGCCTGGCGGCCGAGGTAAGGGCGAGAGAAGAAGCTGAGAGGGCGGCAAGGGAGGAAGCGAAGGCCGGTAAGAGAGCAGCAGAGGAAGCAAGAGAGAGGGCGGAGGCCGAGACAAAGGCACGGGCTCACGTGGAAGAGCAACTGGCGGCTGAACTTCGGGCGAGAGAAGAAGCGGAAGAGAAATTCAGAGGAGTAGCTGAAGCAGAGAAGAAGGCAGCAGAGGAGGCAAGAGCGAGGGCGGAGGCCGAGGCAAAGGCGCGGGCGCACGTGGAAGCAAGATTGGCGTCCGAGCTAAGGGCTCGGGCAGGAGCTGAAAAGTTAGCGAAGGAGGAAGCGGAGGCCGGGAAGAGGGCTGCAGAGGAAGCGAGAGC
Source organism: Syntrophaceae bacterium (assembly GCA_003153775.1). Taxonomy (GTDB): domain Bacteria; phylum Desulfobacterota; class Syntrophia; order Syntrophales; family UBA2185; genus Fen-1135. The sequence goes on from PMBI01000044.1 coordinate 63,737, forward strand.
CAGGGCGGAGGCGGAAGCAGCGGCGCGTGCGCACGTAGAAGAGCAACTGGCGGGCGAATTGAGGGCGAGAGAAGCAGCGGAAGCTAAGCTTACGGAGGCAGCCGGTGCCGGGAGAAAGGCAGAAGAGGAAGCAATAGCAAGGGCGGAAGCGGAGGCGAAGGCAAGAGCCGAACTGGAAGTCCGCCTGGCTGCGGAATTGAAGGCGAGAGAAGAAGCGGAAGCGCGTTTCAGGGAGATAGCGGAGGCGGGGAAGAGGGCTGCGGAAGAGGCGAAGGCAAGAGCCGAAGCGGAGGCAAAGACGCGGGCCGATGTTGAAGGCCGCCTGGCTGCGGAATTGAAGGCGAGGGAAGAGGCGGAAGCGCGGTTCAGAGAGGAGGCGGAGGCCGCAAAGAGGGCGGAAGAGGAAGCAAAAGCGAAGGCGGCAGCGGAGGCGAAGGCGAGGGCGCGCGTAGAAGAGCGTCTGGCCGGTGAGTTGAAGGCGAGAGAGGAAGCTGAAGCGAGGTTCGCAGAGGCGGCGGGCGCCGGTAAGAAAGCAGAAGCGGAAGCAAAGACGAAGGCAGAAGCGGAGGCCAAGGCCAGGGCCCATGTGGAAGCCCGTTTGGCTGCGGAATTAAAGGCCAGGGAAACGGCGGAGGCGCGGTTCAGAGAAGAAGCAGAGGCGGCGCGGAAAGCAGAAGAGGAAGCAAAGACGAAGGCGGAAGCGGAGGCCAAGGTCAGGGCCGAAGTGGAAGACCTGCTGGCAGCCGAGATGAGGGCGCGACAGGAAACTGAAAAGAGAGCCAGGGAAGAGGTAGGGGCAGGGCGGAAGGCCGAAGCGGAAGCTAAAACGAAGGCGGAAGAAGAGGCCAAGGCGCGAGTCCTTGTAGAGGCGCGGCTGGCGGAAGTGGGAAAGGCAAGGGAAGAAGCGGAAAGGAGGGCAAAAGAAGAGGCAGAAGCGAGGAGGAAGGCGGAAGCAGAAGCAAAGGTAAGGGCAGAAGCAGAGGCCAAGGCGCGGGCTGAAGTGGAGACCCGTTTGGCGGAAGAGGCGAAAGCCAAACAGGAGGCAGAGGCGAGAAAGAGGGCGGAAGCCGAAGCGAAAGCAAGAGCTGAAGCAGAGGCCAAGGCGCGGGCCGAAATAGAGACACGTTTGGCAGCAGAGGCAAAGGGAAGGGAAGAAGCGGAAGCCAGGCTGAAGGTGGAAACGGAAGCGCGAACCAAAGCGGAAGCAGAAGCGAAGGTACGGGTTGAAGTAGAGGCGCGCCTGGCAGAAGAAGCAAAGGCCAGGGAAGAGGCGGAAAGAAAAGCCAAGGCGGAAGCAGAGGCCAGAAAGAAGGCGGAGGCAGAAGCTAAGGCCAGGGCTGACGAGCAGGAAGAGGCAGAGGCAAGAAGCAAAGCGGAAGAGGAGGCCGAAACTTTCGGAAAGAAGGCGGCTATCTCTCATGGTCAATGGTCAATCACCTATCCCGATGGCCGAAGCTATGTGGGTCAACTAAAGGATGATCTTCCCCACGGACAGGGAACCATGATCCTTCCCGGCGGTGAGAAGTATATGGGCGAGTGGAAAGCGGGAGAAAGGAATGGACAGGGCCTTTTCACCCTCGCGGACGGCTCCGTCTATACCGGACATTGGAAGAAGGACGTGAGAGAAGGCGAAGGAGTATTGACCCTGGCGGGTGGACGAAAATACACAGGCGGATGGAAGGGTGACCAATTCCACGGAGAAGGCCTTGATATCTATCCGGATGGAAAAAAATATGAAGGTCAATTCAAGACGGGGAAATATGAAGGCAAGGGTTCTCTGATCCTTGCCGATGGGACAAAATATGTGGGTGAATTTAAGAATGGGTTGTCAAATGGGAAAGGGGTCCTGACATATCCAAACGGAGACCGATACTCGGGAGAGTTCAAGAACAACAAGTATCATGGACGGGGTGTACTTTCCCTGAAGGATGGAAGAAAATATGAAGGTGAAATGGAAAATGGCCTGCCTCACGGCCAGGGAACGATGACATTTCCAGGCGGCAGGAAATATCAGGGGCGGTTCGAGAACGGCAAATTTACCGGATAAGGGAATTACCCGCGTGTGATAGAGGTGATGGGTGTTGAAAAAGCTGGTCAAAGAAATATTTGAGAGCGGACAGGTTGACTTTGCGTTGAAGGATGACGTCCATGAAGGTAAGGGAGTTTATGGCCATCCCGACGGGAGCAGTTATGACGGCCTGTTTAAGGAAGGCGTTTTTCAAGGTAAGGGGATCTTCAAATGGCCCGACGGAAGCAACTATGAGGGAGATTGGGACAAGGGCCTTCCAACCGGACAGGGGGTTTTGAAGTTCGCTGACGGCAGCCGTTATCACGGCGCATGGAGAGAAGGCGGTATCAATGGGATAGGGACATTGACCCAGCCTGATGGAAGCAAATATGTAGGACAGTGGAAGAACGGCAGTAGAAACGGGAAGGGAGTGTTAACACTCCCGGACGGCAAGAAGTACGATTGCGAATGGGAAGATGATAAGTTCCACGGCAAGGGAACTTTGACATTCCCGGACGGTTCCATGTATACAGGCAATTGGAAAGAAGACAAGTTTTACGGCATAGGGGTTCTAACACTTCCGGACGGTTCGAAACATGAGGGTGAATGGTCCGGCAATAAATTTAAATTCCTCCTCAAAAAAGAGAAACGGTAGTTATCAAAGGTGGGCATTATATCTTGCCCTGGCGATGCAGCGTCGGTTCGCAATTGCAGGAAGCACGTCACTCCCTTGACAGACGGATACTTTCCCCCTATACTAAAAGAGGAATTCATATCCTCTTAGGGCGAAGGTGAATGATGGCGGAACAGAAGACGGGCGAATATCTGCGGACTTTTTTCGATGTGAATCAAACTATTTTCTCCTCTTTCTCTCTCAAGGAAATACTCAAAATTATCGTGAAGAAAACTGTCAGCGCCCTCGGGGCTAAGGCCGGAAGCCTGAGGCTTCTCGACGACCGGACCAAGCGTCTGGAGCTTGCTGCATCGCATAACCTCAGCAAAAAGTATCTTGACAAAGGGCCCTTGAGTTCCGACCAAAGCATCCCGGAAGTTCTGGAAGGGAAAGTCGTCCTTGTCAAGGATGCCCACAACGATTCGAGAATTCAGTATAGGACAGAGAAGATAAAAGAGGGCATCAACACGATCCTCTCAGTACCGGTGGTTGCGAAAGATAAAGTCATCGGCGTTCTCAGGCTCTATTCAGGAGAGCCCAGGGACTTCAGCGCTGAAGAGATCGAATTAGTCTCGGCACTGGCAGAGATGGGCGGGCTTGCAATCGCCAATGCGAAAATCTATGAAGATGAGGGCGTCAGACTTTCTTCCCTCCTCAAACAGGTCGGCATCGACCTTCCAAAAGAGCGGAAAAGGCCGAAGCAGAAATTAAGGCCTCTTGCCATGCAACCGGTCGATTCTTCCCATGGCCTCGATTATTTCCGGGCGCTCCATGATATTGCCAAGACCATCCTGTCCACCCTCGACTCACGGCGGGTGATAGACCTGTTGATCGGAAAAGTGCTCGCGATCACGGCCGTAAGGGCGTGCTCGCTGCGCCTGGTCAACGAAACGACGCGGGAGCTTGAACTGGTTGCATCTGAGGGACTGAGTGAAAGCTATCTCCAAAAGGGACCTGTCCATATGGACAAGAGCATCCGCGAGACACTGAAGGGCATGCCTGTGCTGATCTTCGATGCGTCAGCGGATCCGCGGATCGAGTATCCACAGGAAAATGCCCGGGAAGGTATCGCCTCGATCCTCTCCCTGCCCATCATAGCCGGGAAGCGCGTTATCGGGATCCTCAGGCTGTATTCGCAGGAGCCGAGGCAGTATAGCGGGAACGAAGTGGCCTTCCTCTCGGCTGTGGCAGAGCTCGCAGGTCTTGCCATCATAAATGCCAGGCTGTACGAGAAAACCAAGTATGACCTTTCCTTCTGGAAGACGACGCTGGAATATCTCGATGCGGAAAGCGCCCAACGGAAATGATCTGTGCATGTCGGACGTCCGTCTCTTGAATTCGGCGGCGATCTTCAATTTCGCTTCGGGTTGGCGTATTTCTGAATGAGAGTATGAAATGAAATATATTGATGAGTACAGAGACCGGTCCCTTGTGAAAGGACTCACAGCCGCCATAGGAAAGATTGCCGGGAAGATAGGCAAAGACATTACCCTTATGGAGATCTGCGGAACCCACACCCATGTGATAGGCCGCTTCGGAATCAAGAAGCTCCTCCCCGAGAATATAAGGCTTGTTTCAGGGCCCGGCTGCCCTGTCTGTGTAACGTCCATTCACGATGTCGATAAGGCCCTTTATCTCGCCGGAATGAAGGATACGATCTTTGCCACCTTTGGCGATATGCTCAGGGTGCCCGGCACGGGACGCGCAAGCCTGCAGAAGTCTCGAGCCGCGGGGGCGGATGTCAGGGTGATTGCGTCCACGACGGATTGCATTGATATTGCCGGCAAGAACACTGCCAAGGAAGTGGTCTTGATGGGCATCGGCTTTGAGACAACGACCCCGATGGTAGCCTCTGTTGTGGACTTCTGCCGGGAAAAGGGGATTAAAAACTTTTCCGTCTTCTCCGTGCACAAGGTAGTACCGCCGGCTCTCAAGGCCCTTATCGATGACCCTTCCCTGAATATCGACGGTTTCATCTGTCCCGGGCATGTAAGCACGATCATAGGTTTGAGTCCATATAACGTAATCGCAGAAGCAGGAAGGGCCGCCGTCATTACGGGTTTTGAGCCCGTTGATGTCCTGGAAGGGATAATGATGATCTTGGGGCAGATTGCGGAAGGGAAAAGAGAAGTCTCCATACAGTATGCAAGGGGCGTCAACGCGGAGGGGAACCCCCGTGCACGGGATATCATCAACCGCGTCTTCCGGACGGGAGATGCGGAATGGCGGGGGCTTGGCAGAATACCGGCAAGCGGTCTCTTTCTGCGGGATGAGTTCAAGGCCTTTGACGCACTTGAAAAATTAGATGTTCCCCCTATTCACTCAATGGAGATCAAGGGGTGCAGCTGCGGGGACGTCCTCAGGGGCGTCATGCTTCCCGGGCAGTGTTCGTTATTCAGAAAGACATGCACCCCGACCAATCCCATAGGCCCCTGCATGGTGTCATCAGAGGGCACCTGCGCGGCCTACTACGCTTATCATCTCGATTCTTAAGAGGCGCTTTATCTTTTTGAAAGAAGAAAATAATCTGAGACTTCAAATGACAAGTGCGGGAGCAAAAAAAAATCAGTGATTAAGAGGGTACGCTACCTGTTTACCGGCGTCGTTCAAGGGGTGGGATTCCGCCCTTTTATCTTTCGCATGGCGACAAGGCATTTACTCTCCGGCTTTGTTCAGAACCGTCCCGACGGAGTCGTAGTTGAGGTGGAGGGCCCCGCGGACGCTATCCATTCCTTCATGTCCGGCGTGAACAGAGAACCTCCTCCCCTTGCCGATGTCTCGGAAATTTCCTCCGAAGAAGTGGAAATAAGGAACGACAAGGCGTTCCTTATTATTGAGAGCGAAGCCCGGGGCCCCGGAAAGGTTCACATTGCGCCCGACATCGCCACATGCGGCGACTGCCTGAAGGAACTTTTTGACCCCGCAGATCGAAGGTTCCGTTATCCCTTCATCAACTGCACAAACTGCGGCCCCAGGCTGACGATTATCAAGGATGTCCCCTACGACCGGATCAACACGTCCATGTCCTGTTTTCCGATGTGTTCTCTTTGCCGGGAGGAATACGAAAACCCGGGAGACCGCCGTTATCACGCCGAACCGATTGCCTGTCCCGCCTGCGGGCCGCAACTTACGCTTCTTGATGGAAAAGGAACCCCGCTTTCTGACGGAGACCCCCTTGAGAAGGCCATCGAATTTCTCCATTCCGGGTTTGTAGTTGCCATAAAGGGTCTCGGAGGTTTTCATCTTGCCGTTGATGCGGCCAATGATGAAGCCATAAAGAGGTTGCGGTCACGGAAGTTCAGGGAGGAAAAACCGCTCGCCGTCATGGTGAGGGATGTGGAAACGGCCCGCTCGATTTCCAAGATCGGGAAGGAGGAGGAGCTGATTCTCCTCTCTCCCCAGAGGCCGATAGTCCTTGCGAAAAAGAGAAAAGGGGAGAGGATATCCCCGGCAGTTGCCCCGGGGGTATCTGATTTCGGAATCATGCTCCCCTATACGCCTCTTCATCACATGCTCCTGGAAAAAAACTTTCGCGCCCTCGTCATGACCAGCGCAAACCAGGTGGATGAGCCCATCTGTATCGAAAACAGGGAGGCTGTTAAGCGCCTGGACGGCATCGCCGATTGGTTCCTCGTGCATAACAGGGATATCCTGGTGCGCTGCGATGACTCCATTGCTACTGTATCTTCCGGAGAGAGAAGGATCATCCGCCGGTCCAGAGGTTTTGCCCCGATACCAATCACACTTGCGAAGCCTTATCCTCCCGTCCTTGCTCTGGGGCCCCAAATGAAGACGACCCTCTGTATTTTGAAAGGAAACCTTGCCTTCCTGAGCCCCCACATCGGGGATATGGAAACCCCGGAGGCGAGAGATTTTTATCGGGAGACCCTTGGCCTCATGAAAAAGATCGCGGAATGTGACCCCGGTATCGTTGCCTGCGACCTTCATCCCGGTTACTACACCACGAAGCTCGCAGAAGGGCTCACGGCATCATCCCGTGTCATCCGCGTACAGCACCATCATGCGCACATAGTAAGTTCTATGGCGGAAAATGGCATCGAGGGCGAGGTCATCGGCATCGCCATGGACGGGACCGGATACGGCACAGACGGCACGGTGTGGGGAGGCGAATTCCTCGTTGCATCCGAAGCGGCCTTCACGCGCGTCGGCCACATAACGAATTACCTCCTTCCCGGCGGTGAGAAGGCCATCAGGGAACCCTGGCGGATTGCCGTGAGTCTTCTTAGACAGGCATACGGCGATGACTGGACGGATGTCGCGAAAAGCCTGGATATAGTTCCCGAGAAATCATTCTATGAAACGATGGACAGGATAATGAAGCAGGGATTCAATTCTCCCCTGACGTCAAGTCTGGGAAGGATCTTCGACGGTGTTGCCGTTATCCTGGGGCTTCGCAAAAAGGTCACCTTCGAGGGACAGGCGGCGATGGAATTGGAAGCCATGGCGAGGTATGGGAGCGGCAGAGTCATGCAATTCGGAATCGAAGAGGCCGGAGATATCATTCACCTTGATTTTTCGCCCATGATCCGGGCAATCACTAAAAGGCTTCAAGCAGGAAAGGACAGCGGTGAGCTCGCCTTTTCCTTCCACCTTACCTTGCAGGTCGCTTTCTGTAAGATGGCCCGGACGATACGTGATAAGACAGGGCTGAACCGAGTTGTCCTCAGCGGCGGGTGCTTCCAAAACCGTATTCTCACCGAGGGGACCATTGCGGAACTTGAGAAAGCGGGCTTCGACGTTTTTTTTCATAATGCAATACCCGCCAACGACGGCTGCATCTCTCTCGGGCAGGCCGTCTGTGCAGGCGCACAGGCAATGCGGTAATCGACGGGACGGGATTACTGAAAATCGATGCTCTCGTTACGGGGGAGTGGCCTCCGCGGCTGCCGGCGCCGGAATACAGACGAACCTTACGGGAAGGGCGGCCTACGCAGTTTTCGCCTTGGGAATGAAAAAGGTGAACTTGCTTCCTTTTCCTTCTTCGCTTTCCACCGTTATGCCGCCATCGTGCAATTCCACGATGTACTTAACTATCGAGAGTCCGATTCCCGTGCCGCCGATTTTCTTCACGGCGGGGCTATCCACCCTATAGAACTTTTCAAATATTATCGGCAGCGCGTCCGCCGGCATTCCGAGTCCTTTGTCAGAGACAGAAATATAAATTCTGTTGTTCCTGTCTTCCATGGCGATATGAATATCGCCGCCATCCGGGGAGTATTTAACGGCGTTCGAAAGGAGGTTACTCATAACCTGTATTATCTTATTTCTGTCGACGGTTATCTTCTCGGCTTTCTCGGGCGCTGTGAGAGATATCCTGTGCTTGGCCGAAGCGCTCTTGAACGTGTTGTACACAGTGTCTAAAAGTTCCCTGAAGTCCACTTCCTCCGGGGAGATGCTGAGCCCCTTGCCCGCGTCTATCCTCGACAGGTCAAGCAGGTCGCCTATGAGTGCACCCAGCCGCAGGGTCTCCTTGTTTATGATGCATGCGTAGCTCTTGATTTTCTCCGCGTCGAGGTTCCTCATCATGATCAGCTCGCTGTAGGCCTGTATCGGTGTCAGAGGCGTCCGGAGTTCATGTGAGACCATGTTTAAGAAGTCGGTCTTCATCCTGTCAATTTCTTTTGACTCTGTGATGTCCCTTAGTACCGCGACCGTTCCCGCAGTCTCGCCCAATTCATCTATTATGGGCGCGAACACTGCCGCAAATGTATGTTCCTTTCCGCCTATCTTGAATACGACCTCTTCACGCAGGGAACTCTTTGAGCGTGAGACCTTCGAGAAATTGTCTATAACCTCGCTCTTCGCAATGCTTTCCCTGATGGCTTTGTTTATCACCTGCTCCGATCTTATCGAGAATACCTTTTCGGCGAGTCTGTTTGCCATAACTATTCTATTTTCCCGGTCCACGGCAATAACCGCGTCTTCCATGCTTTGTACTATGGATTCGATACGCTGTTTTTCTATTGCCAGGTTTACGTTGACCTTCTTCAATTCCTTGTTCAACTGTTCGGCGCGTTCTTCGAGATGTTCGTACAGGTTCGTGTTCTCAATGGCTATGGCAGCCTGCGACGCCAGCGCCTCCAGGAATTTTGTCTCGCTTTCCGAAAAGCTCGCCGCACCCAGTCTGTTCACCACCTGGACCACGCCTATTATCTGGTTTCGCACCTTGAGCGGCACGCAGAGGATTGACCGCGTGATGAAATGTGTTTCCGCATCGACGCGCCTGGCAAAACGCGGGTCTTTCGTCACATCCGGCACAAGCAGCGGCAAGCCCGTAGAGGCCACCCAACCGGCTATACCCTCTCCCTTCTTCAGCCGTATCTTTTTGACTTCTTCTTCTTTCGGACCTGTGGCGACTTCGAAATAGAGCTCGTCTGTCTGCCGGTCAATAAGAAATACGGAGCTGGCCTCTGCCTGCATGACACGCTCCGCGGATTGCATGACAATCTTCAACAGTTGCTTCAGGTAGCGCGTGGAGTTTATTACGATGCTTATCTCCATCAGTGCCGTCATCTTGGCAAGTTCTTCTTCCTTCTCCCTGGTTACCTTCTCGGTGACGTACTTCTGTATGGCAAGCTCGACCGTCACCTTGAAAAGGTGCGCGATTAAGTCAGCCAGTTCTCTTATCCTGTCCGGCGCGGGAAATGTCGATTTCTCATACGCAGCCTTGAGCATGCTGTAGTCGATCCCGTAATCGCGGCTTATTTTCTTCAGTCCCGTTTTGCCCCATGAAGGGTCCGCGCACAATCCGACCATGATAAACATCTTTTTTCCGAACCATTCCGCTGAGACGCAGAGGTGAGAGAAGCCGCACGTATCGCACTTGACGGTGCCGGTTTCTTCATTTAAGTTTTTAACTTTGAAATCCGCGCACACGGCGGCGGCTTTTTCGGAGGTTTTCAGGAGACTGCATACGGCGGAAAAGTTGCTTTCGGGGATGTTGATTGATCCGTCTTCGCTCACTACCTTTATGCTGACGCCTAAAGCCCCGGAGATTCTATCCTGGATATCTTTCCAGCGCCCGGTATTGAATGCCAGGGAATAATAACGGGCATCAGATTGCCCTATGCCTGCAAGTATCTTTTCCATCCATTTCCTTTCCCGCCTCCTGTATCAGAAGAAGTCGGGGGGATTAGATAACATGGTCAAACAAAGCCAAGGAGCAATACGCAGAAGGATGGGGATGCGCCCTTCCAGAACCTTGGCGCTCTCTCCGCCAATTCGCCTTCCGGGATTTTGCGCACGAATTCGGCACATTAGTCGGGAAGGGTGGCTTTATTGGCGAACCAAGTATAGGAATAAGTCTTTTGCATGTCAAGGAAAAAGCCCGCCGCCTGCGGGAGCGGGACTGAATGGAATCAGTGGGAGATAAATTGAATGTGTGCGGAGACAACCTGAAACCGGACTGCAAACGATGAGGGCCCTCCTGCGGAAGAACGGATGCGGAGATGAACAAGATGCGTCTAATGTGAGGACAGTTGATAAAGGAAGGATACGCTACGCGTATTGATAAGACTGTGATAATGCTGCTGCTCTTGAAGGTCGTTTTTTGAAGATAGGATGACGCTTGGCGGCAAGGTTGATGATGTGGCTGATCATCTCTCCATGCGAGTAGCCCGCACATTCGGCAGCGCACGCCATACTGGCTTCGGCGCTGATATCGGAATTGGGATTAACATCAAGGACATAAAAAATACCGTCCCTGAGCCTGATGTCAAGCCGGGCATAGTCGCGGCAGCCGCTGGTCTTGTATGCCAGAATGCTGGTCTTCTTCAGACGTTCGTACTCGGCCTCGTCAAGGGGTGCAGGTAATTGCAGGCCTATCTTCACGTAGTGGGATGAGCCGGGCATGAATTTGGAATCGTAGGTGCAGAGACGATCACGCACGTCGGCGAAGAGGGTGAAGTCCATTTCTGCCGGCGGCAGCATCCGGACGCTGCCGTTGCCCCAGAGAGAAACGTGAAATTCACGCCCGTCAATGAAATCCTCAACGAGAGCGGGTTGACGGAATGTGTCGAGTATATAACCAATCCGATCTTCCAGTTCACGAGGCGACGTAACGACGGCATCCGTAGTTACCCCATGACTGCAGTGTTCCCGGGACGGCTTCACAATCGCCGGAAAACAGCTCCAATCATCGATCTTCGGGGAATCATAAATGCGCCAGCGCGGCGTGGGTACGCCGGCCCTTTCCAACATCCTCTTGACCATCTCTTTATCCCAACAGAAACGCAGCACTTCGGATGTTGCGCCCGTGTATGTGAAATCCAGGTCCTCGAGCGTTTCCACAGCGAGCGCTTCGCTGTTCGCTACACCGGGGATCTCTTCGCACCAGTTGAAGACGATATGCCGGTCGGGGTCGTAGGCGCTCAGGCACGAGCCGAGATCATGGTTGATGACAGGTACGTTGGTGACGGGATGTCCCTGCTCTTCTATGGCTGACTCAAGATTTGCGACTTCCTGAAGGGTGATATCAATATCGGCGGGGTCCCATGCCTGATCGATATTGTGAAGCAATAGGACCGGTAGATCGGTGCGAGTTCTGGCCAAAGGCATAATGCACTACCTCCTCTTTACAGGTTCACGTGGAGCAGCGAACGATACTTCATATTTTTAGAAGTCAAACCCAGTGCCCGCCTGAAACGGGATATGGTTTTTGCTCCCGGAAATCGACAGTGCAATTGTTTCATGCCCTAACAGTTCCACGGACGTGAGAAGATCTGTGATACGGAATTTTTCAGTGTTACCTGTTGGGCTGCCTTTTAATCTCGCCTCGTTTCTATATTGTGTTAACACCTTCATAGAAAACTTTACCGAATTTTTCAAGAACTTTTTTTAAATTTGCAAATTTTTTTTGATGGACGTGAAGTTCGAAGAACAAAGAATAAGGTGTGTCATGATGGGCGGTGCAATAAAATTTGCGTAACGAGCATCAAGAGGTGCTGCAAGTGGCAGACGGAATAATTTGCGAAGAAGCAGTACCTGTGCGGGTTTGACGAATTAAATACGACGACGTCCGCTTGTGTATCAGCTCCTTGTGATTTTCAAGAAGCGCTTGATCTTAACTTCTTCTTTGAGTGTCGGGGAAAAGGAGTTGGTTTGATTAAGTTGCTTCAAAAATATATAGCCATATAACCGCGCCGCCATCAAGGGGCCGTGGAACCCCGATAAGTCTTTATTTCTTTTTCCAGCCAGCATGTCCACTCTTCCACGCCCTGTCCCGTTTTGCACGAAACGTCAATGATCTTGATTTTCGGATTCAGTTTGACGACCCTCTCCTTTGCGGCATTCATGTCAAAATCGGCGATACCGAGATAATCTATTTTATTGATTACCAGGACATCGCAGACGCTGAACATCATGGGATACTTGAGGGGCTTGTCATCGCCCTCAGGAACGCTAAGGATCATCGCCTGCTTATGGGCGCCCGTATCAAATTCGGCGGGGCAGACCAGGTTTCCGATATTCTCAATGATGACAAGATCGAGACCGGCGAGGTCCAATTCGTTGAGGGCCAGCTTGATCATGGAGGCGTCGAGATGACAGAAGCCCCCCGTCTTCAGCTGGACCGCCGGGATTCCCTCTTTGACGACTTTCTCCGCATCGACTACGGAATCTATGTCGCCCTCGATCACGGCGATTCTGAAGGCGTCTTTCATCCTGCGGATCGTGTTTATGATGAGGCTCGTTTTTCCGCCCCCTGGCGAAGCCATCAGATTCAGCATGAAAACTTTATGCCTTCCGAGCGTATCCCGGATCTCATCGGCGAGGTCTTTGTTATCGGAAAGGATGTCTTCCTTGATTTCGATCAGGCGTATGTCCGCCATAATATCGCTCCTTCTTACGAGATTGTTATATCCTTAATATAAAATTCACGGCCGGAGACCAGCGTGACCTTGGCGCCATGACATTCCGGGCACGTGAAATCTTTCGTGTCACTGAAAGATGCCTGGAAGGTGTGCTTGCATTCAGTGCAGTCAAATACTATGGGCGCTCTTTCAATCTCGAGTACCGCCCCTTCCGCGATGGTACCTTTACTAAGATAGTCAAAGTAGTGCTGGATGCACTCGCCGACAAGTTCACTTAGCTCGCCTATTTTAAGTCCGATGGTGAGAACCTTCTCGGCTCCATTTTCCTCGGCGTGCTTAAGTACAATTTTAAGGATGCTTTCTGTTACAGATAGTTCGTGCATTTCCTGGGCCTCTATGCGAGAAGGGCAATCCTCGCCTCCGGAAAAGTCTATTACATGAGCGGAGCAAATATCAATTAAAAAATGGGCGAGATAAAAAGATGCAGGCGCCTGCCCATGCATAGACCTTCTTTGTTGTTGACACAGCAACCCCTTTCTTATACTAATCGAATAGATATATTGCGTGTAGAAATCGTAGTTCCGGATCACAACAATGGACCTTATTATCAATTTTGCGGATTTTTTTATTCACCTTGACAGGCATCTTGCTTCCATCATTCAGTTCTTCGGCGGTTGGACCTACTTCATTTTCTTCCTCGTCATATTCTGTGAAACCGGTCTTGTCGTTACACCCTTTCTGCCGGGAGATTCTCTTCTGTTTGGGCTCGGCACCTTTGCCGCCCTCGGATTGCTCAATATCGAATGGTTGTTGACCCTCCTTGCAATCGCCGCTGTAGCAGGCAATATGGTGAACTATGCGATGGGAAAATTCCTCGGTCCGAAAGTTTTTCATAAGGACAACGCCCGTTTTCTGAACAAGGAATATCTTGAGCGCGCCCACAATTTTTATGAAAGGCACGGAGGGAAAGCGATAGTCATCGCAAGATTCATCCCGATTATCCGCACGTTTGCGCCTTTCGTCGCAGGCATCGGGAAAATGTCATACCTGCGTTTCATCATTTACAATATCGCGGGCAGTGTCGCCTGGGTTGCGCTTTTCATCCTGGGCGGGTATTATTTCGGCAATCTTCCTGCCGTCCGGCGTAATTTCACTTTTGTTATCTTTGCCATTATCATAGTATCCGTACTCCCCGTGGTCATTGAATATTTTCGAGGCCGCAGCCGATTATCGCAATGAATGCCATAGAAGAATAGCGTAATGGACATATAAGGAAAAGATATGAAAAAGAAGACGGTGCTCTCTCTGATTTTCGTTATCATGTTCTGCTCGGGGGCAACAGCCGGGGTGGAAAGTCCGAGCGTCGTGAAAATCGGCAGCGATCTCACAGTTGAGGAAGGCACGAAGGTTCATAATGTCCTGGTCATGGGCGGACAGATTACAGTGGAGGGAACCGTTGAAAATTACGTGACAGCCATCGGAGGGTCTGTAGTCCTTGCAAATACGGCCGTCGTTGGTGGGAACGTCTTTTGCCTCGGAGGGATCATAGTCAGAGGGAGGGGCGCAGAAGTCCGTGGCAGCGTGACAGAGATCAATTCCAATGATATCTCCCAAGCCGTGACGAACGCCTTGAGTGAGGAATGGGAAGGATGGTCGTGGATATTCGCCGTTATCTCCATGTCCATTTTCCTCGGCCTCCTGATCATTACTATCGTGACCGTGCTCCTGATTCCGAAGCCGGTGCGTCTGGTTTCGGCGGCTATCAAGGAGAAGCCTTTCAAGGTTACCATGTGGGGCCTTGGCGGACTGGTATTGATTGTCCCGCTGGCAGTGCTTCTGGCAATTTCGGTTGTCGGCATCGTCCTGATACCCCTCGAAATGACCATCGTTCTCTGCGCGGTCCTCATCGGTTTTATTTCAGTGTCACAGCTCGTCGGAAGAAAATTATTCGAGGTTCTCAAGAGGAATGATCAAAGCATGATGCGGGAGAGCATATGGGGACTCATCATCTTGTGGTTAATCGGATGGATACCCTATGTCGGCTGGATGATCAAGGTATGCGCCATTGTCATTGGCCTGGGAGCGGTTCTCTTGACGCGCTTCGGCACCAATCAGCACATATGAGACCGGAAGGCATCCTTGTTGCAAAATAGATTTGATTGTTGTAGAAAATAACGTCATCAGGGTTCCTGCGACTTGGGAGCAGAAGGAGTAACTTGTTGGGAAAGCTTTTCGGGACCGACGGCATACGGGGCATCGCCAATGAATATCCCATGACGGCTGAAATGGCCTTGAACATCGGCCGCGCCACCGCCCGCCTGTTCAAGCAGAAAGGTCATGTGGCCAAGGTCATTGTCGGAAAGGATACCCGCATCTCCGGGTATATGTTTGAGAGCGCCCTCGTATCGGGAATCTGCTCCATGGGAGTGAATTCCATCATGGTCGGCGTCATGCCGACGCCGGGCATTGCCTTTCTCACAAGCAGCATGAGGGCTGACGCCGGTATCGTCATCTCCGCATCGCACAATCCCTTTCAAGATAACGGCATCAAGATATTCTCCTCCCTCGGATTCAAACTTCCCGACGAAAAAGAGCTTGCCATAGAGGACTTTATTTTCGCAAACGACAAGGATAAAGATCGCCCTGCACCGGGAGACCTGGGCAAGGTGAATCGGCTCGATGACGCAAGGGGAAGATACATAGTTTTTTTAAAACATGCTTTTCCAAAGGAATATACCCTGGAGGGAACGAGGATCGTCCTCGATTGTGCAAACGGAGCGACCTACAGAATAGCGCCGGAGACTTTTTTTGAACTCGGGGCCCAGGTGACAACCCTGTTCGATCATCCTGACGGGGTCAACATAAACGTCAACTGCGGGTCCCAGCATCCTGAGAAGCTCGCCCATGAAGTCGTGAAAAGGAAGGCAGATGTCGGATTTGCATTCGACGGCGACGGCGACCGTGTCATCGCCGTCGACGAAAGAGGCGCTGTATTGACAGGGGACCAGATTCTTGCCGTCTGTGCGAAGATGATGAAAAAGGCAGGGACCCTGACCAATAATCTGGTCGTCCGCACGGTGATGAGCAACATCGGCCTGGGCATCGCCCTTCACGAAATGGGTATAGATTCCGTAATGGCCAATGTGGGGGACAGGAGCGTCCTCGAAGAAATGCGTGCGAAAGGGGCGGCAATAGGTGGCGAGGACTCGGGCCATTTGATCTTTCTTCCGCACCATACGACAGGAGACGGGATTATAACGGCGCTGCAGGTGCTGACCGCGATGAAGAGGGAAAGGAAACCTCTTTCCGAACTCGCGAAAGGCATGACCGTATTTCCCCAGGTGCTGATCAATATAGACGTCAAGGCAAGACCTGACTTGTCAACAGTGCCGGAAATTGTCGGAGCGATCAAGGACGCAGAGGACGCCCTGGGAAACAGGGGCCGGGTTCTGGTGCGGTATTCGGGGACGCAGAATATGTGCCGCGTCATGGTTGAAGGCCCCACCAAAGAAGAAACAGCAAAACACTGCGAGAGAATCGCCGATGCAGTGAAGACAAAGCTCGCCTGAAAAAGATAATCGAGACTGAAAAGAACTCGCCTGAACTATACTTGACCGGCGATTATCCCGCGTAATATGTCGGAAACGGCTTCCTTGTGTTCCGCCATCACGACTTTGATCTGACTGTCTTTGCCGGTGATTATGTTACCCAGAGCAATGCCGTCTATATTTAGGAGACACCCGAGCAGTCTGGGAGCGTGCGCCAGGAGGAGGTCTTCAATATGCCGGTAAAGACGCTCTGCCCCATCGTTGGAAAACAATAGCAGCCTGGAAACACGATCTCCATAAGAGGCGCCATTGCGCTCCCGCACATTCGCAATCCCTTTTCTTTCGCTTTCCAGCTTATCAAGGATCGCTTCGAATCCGCAGCGAAGCTGCCCCCTGAGCCTCGCCTTCTGCAATGCTTTTTCCAGCGGGTCGCTCATCGTGATTGCGGATACGTCAAGGTGACCGCCGGGCCAGAGCTTCACAGTGCGGGCCATCAGGGCGTGACGGATGGTCTCGGCACTGTTATCGGCTTCCAACTGTCGGGGGAGGCTGATATCTGACAGGTTCATATCATGTATATCCCAGGAGGATGCAGCGTCTGAAAAAATATCATCCCTGATAAATCTTTTGCATTGTCTCGTACAGGTAATCACGATAGGCCCTGCGACGCTTCATTTCATCGCGGTAGCCGCCTTCAAGAGCTTTCTTGTTTTCTTTGAGCTCCACGAAATCTTCGTCTTCTTCCCTGATCGCCTTCATCTTCTCTTTGAGGGCGTCTATCTTGTCTCTGATGTTCTCCTCCTTATATTTGATCTGCGAAGCGAGCTCAGCAATTTGTTCGTCCTCCCTCTTGACCTTCTTCATAGCTTTAAGATCATCTTCTTCCTGGATGAAGCGTTTGACGATCTCATCTTTGGTCATCTTATTTACTTCCTCTATAAACTCATACGGAACTGCCGCCTGTTTCTTCCTGCTTCTTTTTGCCATACGTTCTCCCTGAATTCTCCTGCCGCCGCGGCTGTCACCATCGGCGCAGTTGCTTTCGGTTATTTCTTCGCTGCGTGCATATCATAATTGCCGAGAAAATGCCGATAAATTATTGCCGCTTGAAAACATGCATATCGATTATTGTCGAAGATTTGATGGGACGAGGAGGTGTTCACTCTTGTTGAAGCATAAGGAGAATAAATGCGACGACGGCCTTTTTCTGCTAAACACCCAGGTAGGCTGTGCGGACATGCTCGTTGCTGAGCAACTCTGCACCTGTTCCCTGAAGTGCTATCTTTCCATTTTCCAGGACGTAGGCCCGGTCGGCAATGGCGAGCGTCTGTTTTACATTCTGCTCTACGATCAGCACCGTTGTTCCTTCTTCTTTTATTCTCTTTATGACGTTGAATATGTCCCTAACCAGGATAGGAGAAAGGCCGAGGGAAGGCTCATCGAACATCTGCAGTTTTGGCTTTGCCATGAGCCCTCTTCCGATCGCAAGCATCTGCTGCTCGCCTCCGCTTAAGGTTCCTGCGAGCTGTCTCCTTCTTTCGAGAAGTCTGGGAAAGAGGTCGAACACCAATTCTTTGGTTACTTCACGCTCCTTCTTTGCCTCCCCTTTTAAAGAACCCATGTCGAGATTTTCCTCGACGGACATTTCCACAAAGAGCCTTCTTGCCTCAGGCACATGGACCAGCCCTATTTCGATCAGCTTGTAGGGCTCCACCTTATGGATCGGTATATCATTGAAATGAATCTCGCCCTTCTTGGGTCTTAAAATGCCTGATATGGTTTTCAGGGTCGTCGACTTTCCCGCCCCGTTTGCGCCGATGAGCGCTACTATCTCTCCCTGTTTTATATTGAAGGAAATGTCCCAGATCACCTGGACGTCGCCGTAAAAAACATCGATGTTCTTGATCTCAAGCACTTTGTTCCTCTCCTAAGTATGCTTCAATCACAACGGGATTGTGGCCAATTTCCGAAGGCGTGCCTTCCGCTATTTTCTGACCGTAGTTAAGTACGACAATTCGATCGGAGACAGCCATGATCACCTTCATATGATGTTCGATAATGAGGATGGTTATTCCCTTTTCCGTCCTTATCTTCTGCACAATCTCGATCTGCTCGTTAATCTCTGTCGGGTTGAGTCCTGCAAAGGCCTCGTCGAGCAGGATAATCTCAGGCCGTGTGGCAAGGGCGCGGGCAATCTCTAGCCTTTTTCTCTTGCCGAGGGGGAGCCCCTTGGAGAGGACATTGATGTCGTCGGAAAGGCCGGTAAACTGCAGCACTTCGAGGGAGACCTTCTCCGCCTCCGCCTTGCTTTTGGTCCTTATGAAAGCCGAAGCTATGACATTGTCGAGGGTGGACATCCTCTGCAGCGGCCTTACCACCTGGAATGTCCTTGCCACACCCAGCTTGCAAAGAACATGAGGTCGGAGGTTTGATACCCTCTTACCATTCAATAGTACGTCACCCTTCGTGGGGCGGTAGAATCCGTTGATGACATTGAACATGGTCGTTTTTCCCGCGCCGTTCGGTCCGATAAGGCCCAGTATTTCATCCTTGTTGAGCACGAAGGAAACGTCTGTAAGGGCGGCAAGCCCGCCGAATTGTTTTGAGACATTCTTTACTTCAATGAGACTCATGATGACGCCTCCTTCTTGCGCTTGAACGGTTTCAGTAATTTTTTATAATCACCGACAATGCCGTTGGGCACGAACAGGATAATCAGTATGAGGATGACGCCGAAGATAGTCATATGCGCGGCCCCGATATATGGGAGGGAGCGTATTTCTTCGGCAAGGAAGACCATAATGACGGCGCCTACAACGGGGCCCCAGTATGTGGCGGCGCCGCCCACCATAACGACCATCACCGTCGTTATGGAAATGTCATAGAGGGGAAATACGACACCGGGATCGATATATCCCATGTAGTTCATGAAAAAGGCGCCGGCGATTCCGGTGAGGACACCGCTTAGGCAAAGGGAGATTGTCTTATAAAAGGTCGTGTCTATTCCGAGGGACTCCGCTGCATCCTGGTCCTCCCTGATGGCCACGAAATAATATCCGAGCTTGGATTCCATAACTATCTTGATGAGGAGAAATGTTCCCGCGGCAATGAAGAGTATGATGTAGAAGTACCAAGTCTTGTCAATCCATGTCCTTTCCCTTATCATTATTCCCATGTTCCCCTGGGTTAAATCGACGAGGTTTTCCGTGGTCACCCTGCATATTTCACCGAGGGCAAGGGTGGCAAGTGCAAAGTAGGCGCCCCTGAGACGCAGACAGATATATCCGACAACCAGGGAGAGCGCCGTGAGTATGACAACGCATGCCGGTATGCCCCACCAGGCCGATATTTCTAAATGGTAATAGAGGATGCCCGCTGTGTATGCGCCGAAGCCGAAGAAGGCGGCATGTCCAAAGGAAACCTGGCCCGTGTATCCGCCGAGGATGTTCCATGCCATACCGATTACGGACCACATGAGGACGAGGATGAGTATGTGCATGATATAGGAACTTAGATTCATGAGCGGGACGACGCAAAGGCCGGCAAAGATTATGTGAGGCAGGTATTTTTTCATTTTCCTAACCTCCTTTTCCTGATAATCGATGCAATCCCTCCGGGCAGAAATACGAGGGCTGCCACGAAGATTGCGAATCTTCCCGCAGGTGCCCATCCCATCCCGATATAGGTGGCTGTCATGGACTCAAAAATACCGAGGATCAATCCTCCGATTACGGCGCCGTTTGTTGAACCCATGCCGCCGATGACTGTAATAACGAACCCTACATTTGTGAATTGTCTCCCCAGCGCCGGGTAGAGATAATATATGGGGATGAAAAGACAGCCGGCAGCGGCAACAAGGATCATTCCAATACCGAATGTCATCATCCTGACCCGGTTCACATTGACGCCCATGAGGAGCGCCGCATCGACGTCCTGCGACGTTGCCCTGATAGATTTTCCCATATCCGTCTTGGTGAGGAATATCCACAGGCCAATAGTGATAACAACGGCGAGGACAAACGATAATGTCCATGGCATGGAGAGGGAAAGTTCTATGGGAGATTCCGACCAGAAGTCCGTCAGATACCACGCATTTGAGGCATAGCTTACCGGCGTGGACCGATAGTCTCCCGTGAAGAATACCGTTGCAAGGTTGGAAAATACCATAGCCAGACCTACGGTGAGTATCACCAGGTTATGGGGCAGTATGGATTCCACCTTCATGACAGGGGTTAACAGGTACTTCTGAATCGCAAGGCCGAACAAGAAGAGCGCGGGCGCGGCGATAAACACGGAGAGATAGGGGTCTATGTCAAGAAGGGTAAAGAGCCAGTAGGCGATATACATGGCTATCATCATGAAATCGCCGTGGGCAAGGTTGATGACCCTCATGACGCCCATGACAAGCGCCATGCCGAGGCCAATCAGCGCATAAAGGCCCCCTAACATGAACCCGGCTATCAGGGTCTGTAAAAAGAGTTCAAGCTGCTCCATTCATCCCCCTTCTGCTACTTTCGCTCTCTCCATTTCGGGATAGGGTATACATATTGAGCGCTGGCATATTTCTGCGGCCAGATGGTTTCATGTTTACCTTTGATGACCTGCATAACGAGGGTATCCATGAAGTTCTGGTTCGTGTAGCCTTCCTTGTCCTGAAATCTTACAGGGCCGAAAGCGGTCATCATGTTTGTCGATTTCAAGGCCGCGCGGATGTCGTCCGGCTTCCAGGATTTTGCCCGGGTAAGCGCATCCTTTATGACGTAGAGAGCTGAATACGCCTCTGCACCGTGATAGGAAGGGTAATCCTTGTAGAGCTTCTTGTATTTCTCCGCAAACTCCTTTGCCCCGGGATACGCTATCTGGGGACTCCAGAGGGTGGCTGTCATGACAAGCTCTGAAGCCTCTTTTGCATTCTGTATAAATTCCGGGATGGCGAATCCGGCAGCGCCTCCCGCATAGAGCTTGGAATCAATCCGCAGTTCTCTTATCTGTCTCATGAGAAGCGCCGCATCCATGACATACGACACCATGTAGATGACATCAGGCTTTGCCGCTTTGACTTTCGATAAAATCGGTCGGAAATCCACCGCGCCTTTTTCATACTGTTCCTTTACGAGTACCTTAAAGCCGGCTTTCTTCGCCTGATGCACCATGTCCTCGGCGCCGGAGGTTCCGAAATCCGAACTCTCGTAAAGAATCGCGATTGTCTTTGGCTTCACGACTGTATTAAGGAACGACATGAGTCCTGTTGCATAGTATGCATTCGTGGGGTTCAGGCGGAACACGTATTTGTATTTCTGCTGGGTAATATCATCCGTTGCACCGGTGACGACCAGATACGGGACCTTTCTTTCCTCGGCCACCGCGGAAATCGCTTTCGAACAGGAAGAACTGTACTCACCGAAAACAACCGGCTGTTTTTTCACATCTATGAGTCTCTCGACTATAGACCGCGCTATTTCCGGTTTGCCCTGGGAGTCCTCAAATTCCAGTACAATCTTCTTCCCTTTTACGCCGCCCTTGGCGTTTATTTCCTGCATGGCGATCTCATAGGACTTCTTTTCTATTTCCCCGAATTTCGCGTTAGTGCCCGTGAGGGGCAGGGGGATGCCCAGCTTAAGCACCTCCTGGGCATACGCAGTTACCGAAAAAAGACTGACGACAAAGAAAATCGTGACGAAGAAAGACAAGCGTTTCATTTTATCCTCCTTTTTTTAAGACGGGATAGCACAAGATAAACGGCGCTATAGCGGATTTGAGTATGCTGTTTTTTAAAAGAATTTAGTCTATAAGTCAAACAAAAATATTTTGTAAGAATTTCTAAGTGTTAACTGCAGGAAATTATGGAGGGGATAAATTCAGCATGTCCGTAAATGTGAGATATGGCCGGCGCTATCTTCTTGCAATGGGAAAGGTCAAAGTCGCTCCAAGCCATCCGATAGCTGATACGAGCGGTACGAATGACAGGATGAGTATCAAATAAATAATCCCTGCAATCCCCCGGGCCTCCAGTATGCCGGGCACGAATATCCGCAAGAGAAGGGCGCCTGCTCCCGCAATGAGAAGAATTGCAGACATTGTAATCTTCAGAGTCACGGCCCGCATCGGTCGCGCCATGTAATTCAGCCACCAGGTAAACAACCCCGTCAGCATTGCAACCGGCAGAGACAAAAGCCCTGCTATCAGACAGTGCAGAGAGGTACTCTTGAATGAAGCTACGCCGTAAGAGAGATAGAGAATGTTAAAGAGGACAACGGATAGAAAGAAGACGATGGGGAAATGGACCGTCATGGGATGGGGGTGTCTTTCGAGAAAAGGAAACCGGCTGATAAGGAACGAGAGCATCGCCGGCATAGCTCTCACGGGTTCCGTCTTCTCCTTCAAGAGTCCCACCTGCGGGTATCTGTCAAAGACTTCCTCGCCGTGGGGAGCCGCCTCAATATCGGCGCTGAGTTCGCGGGCCGCGTGGTGGCGCTTCATGTGCAGTCCGCCAGCCCATAGTTTGCTCCCGCTTACATCGAAGACCCTCCCCTGGTATGCGATGTAGACAGGGTTTCCATCCTGTCCATTGAATTGCGCGAGAGTATCCGGATCAAATTCTTTCATCGCTGTATCCCTGATGTTCAGTAAAATAAGAAGACGGCGTCAAGAAAGAAAAATACCCAGCCGCTTACCGTTGCAACGCTGAGATAGAAGAGGGGCTTCTTCTTCGTCAGGGCTGAAATCGAGGCGAGCATGATGGATATCTGCAGGAAGATGAGGCCGTACCCGAAATTTCCCGCCCGTGCCTGCGCATCCTCCTTTGATTTTGCGAGGGCATCGGCCGTCGCCTTGATCTCCGTCTTCTCCGCATCGTACCGTTTGATCTGCTTATCATAGTCTTTGATAAGCTGCGAGTATCTTTCCCGGAAGGCTTTTGGCCTCTTTGCCTCTGCCATCGTCTCTAATTCCAGTTTCTGCTTCTGTATCTCATAGACATATGACTTGATGCTCTTTGCCTGATAATAGGCCCACTGGCTCGTTTCCTGGCCTTGATTGAGAATTGCGCGGGAGGAATACTTGCCTATGTACAGCGTCGTTACTGCGGCAAATACTGCCATGGCAGCAGTGGCTAAGGCCACCAATGACATCCACCTGTCAGGTTTCATATCAGACATACAATAGAGCCTCCTTTGTCAAAGGGGAAAACCATCCACTCCTCCCTTTGTAATAATAAGAGAGGTTGGGAGGGATTTACAGTGCGTAAAGATGTTACAAATAGCCGTAATATTAAAAAAGGGTTAACCGATTCAAGCTAACCCTCTATTAATTATTTGGTGGCGGAGGCAGTCTCTTCATAGCGCTCCTCGCGATCCAAATTCCCTGATAAACAGGGAATTTACAGGGAATTTTCTCTTTTTTGGCACTGAAAAGACAAAACCTCTGGCAATATGAAGGCTCATTCCCCGCGGTTACAGATAAAATTCCCTACTCAACGTA
>PMBI01000053.1 GCA_003153775.1 Syntrophaceae bacterium
GGGTGGATTTTAACCGACAAGACGGATATATCGTCATGGCTCAAAGCAGTTAAGGCATTGATATTCAAAACGCCACATCCTTCTGCGCCGATTTCACCTTCTTTCTGGAATACGAAAATACAGGATATAGGTTTTGCAAAAGTGCCGGGGCCGAATTGGCTCAGCAATGCACATCATGTTAAAATATGGCGTACAAACTTTTTACTGGAAAATGGAAATAGTATCTATGTGGGTATGGTTCATGCCAATGATGGTTTCAAATGGGGCATTATTCCAAAAATTGCTCCTGACTTGGATACGGAACAAGAGCTGTTGTATCTCGACCTGAATCGTACAGGAAAAATTGAAAGCCGCCTGAAGGCACAACTTGTAAAACCTCTCATCGGCAAAACTTTTATGGGAGATCCGTTTTTCAGCGACGGTATGGTTTATATAATTTCTGTGCAATGAAGGGCTGCTTTTTTTCATCATACCGTCACATCGCCCGCATCTTCAAATGAAGGATTGAGACGATACTTCGGCGTTGTTTCAATCCCGGGTTCAAGCAAGCCGGGATTAAGGGTAATGCTTCGGGAGGAGGGTTTTTCAAGCGGGTTGGAGCTTTTTTATCTTGGTGTACGCCGCATGAAGAAGACGAGGGGAACGATGAGGATCATGAGGACGGTCAAAAGATAGAAGACGTCATTGAAGGAGAGCATGGCCGCCTCCCTGAGGAGGCGCTGATAGATCAGCCCCATCCCGCTCTGGGCGGCCTGGCTGGCCTCGATGCCCCTCTCCAGCAGGGTCCGGGCGCTTTGCTCTGCGCTCAGCGCGTAGGCGGGGTCGAAAGGGGTCAGGTGCTCCGTCAAGTGGGCCTGATGGACCTGGGCCTGCCGGGCTAAAATTGTCGCGGATAGTGCAACCCCGAAGCTTCCGCCCAGGTTGCGGAGCAGGTTGAAGACGGCGCTGGCGTTGCCCATTTCCTCCTTCCGGATATGCGACAGGGAAATCGTGGTTAAGGGAATGAAGACAAAGGCCACTCCGATCCCCAGCATGACCCGGGGCCAGAGGACCGCATTGAAATCGACCTGAAGGTTGAACTGGGACATCTGATACGTNNTAGCCCATGAGGGTCTGAAGATAGATGGGCAGCATGACGATGCTGCCGAAGAGGTTCATCACGACGAAAAACAGGATCACGTTGCCGAGGACGAAGGTGGCGTCCTTGAAGACTTTAAGGTCGACGATGGGCTCCTTCACGGTCCGTTCCACAAGAATGAAGAAAACCAGCGCGACAACGGAGGCCACGGCCATCCAGGTGATGAACTCCGAAGAAAACCAGTCCTCCCGCTGGCCCCGGTCGAGAATCAGTTGCAGGCAGCCGACGCCGACGGTCATGAGAATGAGCCCCCAGTAGTCGATCTTCATCTTCATCTTTTTCATGTAGGGCGGGTCGAAGATGAAGAAAATCGTCATGAAGATGGAGATGATCCCGAAGGGGACGTTGACGAAGAAGATCCAGTGCCAGGACCAGCTGTCCGTGATCCAGCCGCCCAGAACCGGCCCGATGATCGGCCCGAACATGATCCCGATCCCGAAGATCGCCATCGCCATCCCGTGCTGATAGACGGGAAAGGTTTCGAGCAGGATCGCCTGGGAGAGGGGTTGGAGGGCTCCGCCTGCGAGGCCCTGAAGGACCCGGAAGATGATGAGACTCTGAATGCTCCAGGCGAGCCCGCAAAAAAGCGAGCTTACGGAAAAGAGGGCGACGGAGGAGACCAGGTAGCGCTTGCGGCCGAAAAGGCGGCTGAGCCACCCCGACATGGGAATGATAACGGCGTTGGCGGCGAGGTACGAGGTGATGGACCAGGTGGCCTCGTCGATGCCGGCGGACAGGCTCCCGCGGATGTGATCCAGGGAGACGTTGACGACGGAGGTATCCACGATCACCATCAGCGTGGGAATCATCACCGTCAAGGCAACGAGCCACTTGTTGACCCTGGGCATAGGGCTTCAGCGCTCCACGTGGATCGTGGGGACCACGGACATCCCGATCCGGAGGTTATGGTCGGGGTCCGTCCCCTGTTCCAGTACGATCTTGACGGGGATCCTCTGCACGACCTTCACATAGCTTCCCGTCGCATTCTCCGGCGGAAAGAGGGAAAAGACCGAACCCGTCCCGGCCATGATGCTGTCCACCCGGCCCCGGAAAACCTTGCCCGGGTAGGTATCGACATCGATCTCCACCTGCTGGCCCGGACGGACGCGTTCGAGCTGGGTCTCCTTGTAGTTGGCCACGATCCAGACGTCGGTCAGGGNNTTCAGATCCTCCGCCTTCCGGACCTGCTCCTTCTGGCCGATCACGGCCGTCTGGGAGCGGGAGGCGGCCTCCGCCTGGCGGATCATGGCCTGCTGGGTCGCGAGAGCCGCCTGGGCCTGCCGGAGCTGTTCCCGCGCCGATTCGGTCTGGGCGATAGCGATGTCGGAATTCGTCTTCGCCTTTTCCCAGCCTTCCTCGGGAAGAATCGCCTTCTGATGGAGACGGTCCGCCCGCTTGAAGTCGGCATCGGCCTGTTTCATGTTCGTTTCCTGGAGCCGGACGGCCGCCTGGGCGGCGGCAATGCGATACTCNNGCCTGAAGGGCCGAGTCGGCATCGCGAAGGCGAACCTCATAGTCTTGATCGTCAATCGTCAGCAGCAGTTCGTCCTTTTTCACGAACTGGTTGTCCTGGACATACAACGCCCGGACGGTGCCCGGAACCTTCGCGGCAATGGCATGCACCCGTCCGGTGACGTACGCGTCGTCCGTGGCGATATGGTATTTCTTGTAGTGAATGTACCAGGCGATGGCCAGAACCACCGCAAGGGTCAGGATGCCGGCAAAGATGAAGCCGGTGACTTTTCTGCCGTTTTGTTTGGGTGCTGCAGGCGCCGGATCCACGAAATCGTTCTCCCCTCTTGAGTATGTATTTTCTGTTGATAGCCTTTTTGCGCCGCGCTGTCAATCTCCCCCAACGAAAAACTTCCGTGGCATCCGGGAGTGATTTTCTGTATGATCACGTCCATGAATGTCCTCTTGAGAAATCAGTTCACCTTTTGGTCGAGTCACCCGTCAAGAAGGCATTTTTGAGCACAATTCAGGCAGACCTCTGTAGAAAGAAAGCTGACGCTGAATAATTCGAGAGAATAACCAATGGCGAAGGCATACAAATCGAATAAGCAACAAGAAGCAAGATATCCTTCAGAATTATTGGATCAATTCCTGTTTTTCCAGAACAGCAACAATGATCATCAAATACGGAGTATCATCAGATTTGAAAGCCAACTTGATCTGGCTACTTTTGAAAAAGCAGTGGCACTTTCGGTTCAGATGATTCCAATTATAGGATGTCGGTTTGTAGAAAGTAGAAGTAAATCATATTGGCAAAAGCTCCCAGACGATATTAACGATCATCTGGTTGATTTCTTAGAGACCGACGATACGATAAGTGAGATAAACAAATATTTATCTAAAAAGCCTGATGAATTTATAGGTCCACAAATCAGGATAGGAGTGATTAGAAGTGAAGGTAAGGACACTCTGTGTATTGTTCTAAACCATATGGTATTTGATGGCTCCGCTTTCAAAGAGTATTTATACTTACTTGGTCAGCTCTATACGAGAATAACTGAAAAAAAGACTGCTATTGAAAATAAAGAAATATCGAGAGAAAGAAGCTTTAACCAGGTATTCAAACAATTCAACCTCAGAAATAAGATTCGTTTAGTATTATTACATCAAAATACGAAGAGAAAACAAGATGATCCACATTTTCCTCGAGCACTGAATGGAAATAGGGAACCCATTTTTATATTACATGAACTACCTCAAAATAAGTTTTTCAGATTGAAATTATACGGTAAAGAGAATAACGTAACGATAAACGATATTGTATTATCGGCTTACTATAGAGCCCTATACAAGATAATTAAAGTCCCTGATGGCAAATCGCTTAACATTCCTTGCATGGTTGACTTAAGACGGTATCTCCCGACAAATAATCCGATATCCTTTTGCAATCTATCTTCGATGATAGAAACAAACTGTGAATCTATGAAAAATTTTGAAGATACCGTCCAAACCATTAGCATGAGAATGAACAATAACAAAAAGAAGTATCCAGGGTTAAA
Source organism: Syntrophaceae bacterium (assembly GCA_003153775.1). GTDB lineage: Bacteria > Desulfobacterota > Syntrophia > Syntrophales > UBA2185 > Fen-1135. The sequence continues at coordinate 4,150 of PMBI01000053.1, forward strand.
TGGGCTTGGAATGTTATCAGTTATTTATCGCATGATGCCATACTCATGGTTTAAGGAGTTCATGATAAGACAATTTTCTTATCCAAAAATAACTATCACAAACTTGGGAATAATTGACTCAAATAAATTGCATTTTGTTAATAACGAAGTCAAAGAGGCAATCATATTAACAGCACTTAAGTATTCACCTTATTTTCAGTTAGCATTTTCAAGTTTCAAAGATGTTCTAACATTCAGTGTCAGCCTTTATGGAACAAGAGCTGATCGTGATACGATGAAAGAATTCTTTGAAATATTAGATAAAGAGCTTCCCTGTTGGCACTGACAAAAGGGTTGCATTTCCAAATTTCGGCCTATACCATAGACTCGCAACCGGCTCGCACCGACGGCCCCCGCGGGTGTGCTTCCGCCGCATCCGGGATCAT
>PMBI01000091.1:0-1597 GCA_003153775.1 Syntrophaceae bacterium
CTTCCCGCCCTTCAGGCCGTCCGCGAAGCATATCCCGGTGCGGATGTCGCCGTTCTGCTCCGGGAAGGGAGCGGATCGCTGCTCGCGGCGGGTACATTGCCGCCGAAGATCTTCGAGGTCCGTAAAAAACTTGGAGAGTCGCTCCGTCTGATCCGGGCGCTCCGCCGGGAGCGGTTTGAACTCGTCTTCGACTTTCGGGGGGACGAGCGAGGGGCCTACATGGCCTTTCTGACCGGGGCGCCGATGCGCGCCGCCATCTACCTGTCGCTTCCCGGTCTGCGGGATCGGCTGTTCACCCATCTTGTGGTGCCGACGGGTCTTCCTATGGCGGTGGGTGCCGCCGACTCATCCCTCCATCTCCTCCAGGCCTTCGGGATCGAGGCCCGGAATGCCATTCCCCATCTCGATCTTTCCGATGAGACGAAACGTCGAGCAGAGAAGATTCTCGCCGNNCGGCGGGGAATCTCTCCGGATTCTGTCGACGGGTGGAGATGTGGGGAAGGCTTGTCCGTGGGTGACGCTGAACCCCTTCTCCCGCTGGTCCTACAAGGAGTGGGGCCCGGGAAAATGGGTGCGAATTATCGACTGGCTCGGGGAGGAGTTCGGCATGGTCGTCGTTGTCGTCGGTTCCCCGGCCGAAAGGGAGAGGGCCGCTGAACTGACCGGGGCCTGTTCGGGAAGGGTCTGCAATCTGGCCGGAAAGACCACGCTCGCCGAGCTGGCGGGCGTCCTTCATCTGAGCCGTCTTCACATCGGCGTGGACAGCGCCGCGCCGCACATCGCCGCCGCCGTGGGAACGTCCACGGTCACCCTCTACGGTCCCTCCGACTGGCGTTACTGGGCGCCGCCGGGGAAGCACCACCGCGTCGTCGTCCCCGACATGGAATGCGTTCCCTGCCATCGAAAGGGGTGCGACGACCGCGGGNNTGCCTCGACACCCTAACAGTGGAGCGGGTTCAGGCCATACTCCGTGAGGCCCTTTCTGCCTGACGGTCCACTGCCTGCCCTTCGAGCGGTTTCGTCGCCCCCCAAGTCCGTGCTGCTTTCCACATTACATTTTTATCTTGACTTTCAAGGGCAATTTGATTAGCTTTTATGATGTTCACGGAATGAACGCGGTGGAGAAAAGGAATGTCCGTTCAACTGCCTGGTCTGCAAGATCGACTCGAAAATGAGGAGGCGCTTCGCATCTTCCGGGAGCTCAGCAGATCGCCCGAGATGACCCAGCGTGAATTCTCCTCCCGGCTGGGGATCAGCCTCGGCAAGGTCAACTTCCTCATCAACGCCCTGATCCAGAAGGGTTTTGTCAAGGTAGAGAATTTCAAGAAATCCAGCAGCAAAAGCAAATATCTCTATTGCCTGACCCCCAGGGGCATCGAGGAAAAGAGCCGGATGACCTACCTNNGAGGAACAGGTCCAAAGCGGCAACAGGTTGTAACGGTTAAGTAAATTGAATCATCAGATGGTACAGTCGTTACGGCGGGAGGATCCGGATGGAATCCAGGGAGCGGAGCTGTGACCAATCGGTTCAGATCGCCATCGTCGGGACCGTTCTCGAATCGTATGGATAGATGAAAATAATTGGATCATTTTCATA
>PMBI01000091.1:1655-3879 GCA_003153775.1 Syntrophaceae bacterium
CTTTCATCGGTCTTTTCTTTGCCCTCGACAAGGAAAACAGCATCCATGATTATCAGAGGCATCTACTGAAATACATGGTGTTTTATTACATTCTGATCAATTATTTCCATTCCAGGGAGCGTCTTTTTTATCTTTCGGGGATCATCATTGTCTCCGCCACCCTGTTTTCCATAGGGGAGATCGTCTACTTTTACGGGATTCTCGGCCACACTCTGTTTACAAAGCTGGTGACGGAGCTCCCTGAAGTGGCGGTCAACTGGGTCGGCTTTATTGCGCTTCCCGCCGCCATCTTTTCCCTCCACAACATCATTGCCGAGAACCGACTGCACGTGAAGGCGGTTTCCGTCATCTGCCTCTTCTCCACATTTGTCATATGCATTCTGACGCAGGCGCGCAGCATCGTATTGGCCCTGTTTCTATCGGTCATCATCCTGTGTTTCAAGAACAAGAAAATCATGGTCGCCTGCTTGGGAATCGTATTGATTTCCATGACGATGACCTCGATCAAGGACCGTTTTACCAACACGGACCCGATCAGCGCATTGCGACTGGGCACACATTATGTCACATATGAAATCATAAAGGATTACCCCATCATGGGCATAGGCTTCGGAATGGAAACCTACGGCAGCGGAAAGTACATCGATCTTGCGGCCTATATGAAACGAATCCCCGAAAAATACAGGGGCTATATCTACACGGATCCTCATTCAATGCCGTTCAGCATCGCCGTGCGGACCGGTCTGATCGGGCTCGTCCTGTTCCTTTATATATTGTTTGCGTCTTTTAAGATGAGCTGGATCTCGANNGAGCCGTTCTTCAGTCATGTCCCGGAAGTCGTTTTTTTTACATTGCTGGCAATGATCTCCATCATGTGGAAATTGGGCGATATCAGGGCTGCGCAATAAAAGGTCACCAAAGATCGCATAATAAGATTGAGGAGACACTATGAATACAAAGTTAGAGAGCGAAATAATCGCAGAAGATGAAATCAATCTTTACGATTATTGGAAAGTTCTTGTAAAAAGGAAAAAAATTCTCATAGGGATATTCCTTGTTCCATTAGTGATAGTAACCATTATCAGTTTGAGCCTGCCGCGCTATTACAGAGGTGAAAGCGAAATAAGCAATCCTGTATTACCTGCCCCAAATATCGTTAGACTTATTGAAAATATTGATGATACCCAAAAAGTTCAAATATTTACAAATAATCCTGGTGCCATTATAAGCGTGTCGGCATCACTTCCCAAGAAATCCACTGATAAAGTGAATATCATTATTGACGCCAAAACAGCAGATATTATTCCTCAGGCTTTTAAAGATATATTTGATTATATTGGTAATTTACCGGAAATCAAGCAACAGAGTGCAAGAATAAAAGAAGAAACCGATTTGAAAATAATGAAGCTTATTGAAGCCAGGAAGGCAAACCTTCTTTTTTTGAATCAAATAACGGATATGATGAAAAATAGACAAATGATGATTATTAATTTTAACCCATCTGACTTAATTAAGAAAGATGCCGATCTATCGTTAGAAATTATGAATCTCCAGAATGTAAAAATGGCAGTTGGAATGTTAGGCCCCCCCTCAATTACTAAGCAACCTTCAAATTCACAAATAAAGCAGAGAATCATGATTACCGGCCTTCTAAGCCTTTTTTCCGGAATATTTGTTGTTTTCTTGCTTGAATATATTGATCGGATGAAAGCNNAAGGACAGTAGCAGGTTCCCTTTCCCGGTAAAACGCTAAAATGCAAGACCTGAACTCCAAGGAACATGAAAGAGAAAAATGAGGGACTGAGCCCCGGTTTTTTCCCGACCTGACCCCAAAACAAACAGAACGGAGAGGAGGAACACAAGATGATAACGACAGACACAGCAACAGTGGCGCGTTATGAAAAGGGTCAACTCTATCACATCCCTCTCACTGATCTGCAGGCCGATCCCAACCAGCCCCGGAAGTACATGGATCCCCAGGCACTGGAGGATCTGGCCGCGTCGATCGCCCAGCACGGCGTTTTGACGCCCATCCTCTTCCGTCAAGGTGTCATGGTGAACTTGTCGAACCAAGACCAACCGGAACCGATCCTCTACGTCGTCGCTGGCGAGCGTCGCTGCGAGGCCGCGAAAAAGGCCGGCCTCACGGAGATCCCCGCCATCCTCGTCGAGGGCAAGCACGGCGAGATCGCCCTGGTGGAAAACCTGCTCCGCCAGGACCTGA
>PMBI01000042.1 GCA_003153775.1 Syntrophaceae bacterium
TTATACCCATTTCGAGCAAAGCGAGAAATCTTTCTTATCACTACCGTGAGGGATACAAAAAGATTCCTCACATTCGTTCGGAATGACAACTATCTGGATTCCCGCTTTCGCGGGAATGACAAATGGAGGGGTTGCGCTCGCTGCCGGATTCAGATAAATGATGCATCATGGAAAATGCATGGATACTGATGGCGCTGATTGCCGCCCTCACCGGTGGAACGAGTGACGCCCTTACGAAGAAGGCTTTACAGCTTCATGATGAATACACAATCGCATGGTTACGCCAATTAGTTGTTGTCCTGTTTTTAGCGCCGTGCCTCTTCTTTATTCCCATCCCCGCCTTGGATGGAGATTTTTATAAAGCGTTCTTCGCCGCACTGCCTTTTGAAGTAATTGCATATATCCTTTACATGAAGGCAATCAAGATATCTCCCCTCAGCCTTACGGTGCCGTTTCTGTCTTTAACACCTGTATGTCTAATCATTATACCTTACATCATGTTGGGAGAGTTGGTATCTTTCCGGGGCGGCATCGGCATACTGATGATTGCTCTCGGAAGTTATACCCTGAATCTGAAGGAAATCGGCAAAGGATTTCTGGAACCGATTAAGGCTATCGGTAAAGAAAAAGGCTCCGTCTTTATGATCATCGTCGCCATCCTTTATGGATTCACCAACACTTTTGGCAAACATGCCATTAACCACTCATCTGCACTCTTTTTCGGGGTTACATACAATCTGGCATTTTTCATTGTGCTAAGCCCGGTCATCTTTAAGGTCGGCAAAATCCATTCACATGGCCGCATCTGCAAAGAGTCTTTGAAAATATCTTTTCTGCCCGGATTCTTCGCAGCCGTGACTACGATCTTCTATACCATTGCCATGAGTCTCGCAAATGTGGCCTACAGTGTAGCGGTATCCCGGTTGAGTCTCCTGGTCGGTGTGATCTACGGTCATTTTCTCTTTAAGGAAACCGGCTTCAGAGAAAGACTTGTGGGCACGACTCTGATGCTTATTGGATTTTTGATCATTGTGCTGGAGTGATGATAATCGGTAGACCATCCCTGCCAAATAATCAAGCGCGCCAGGATAAACAGGTGTGGGACTATTTCTTCCAGAAGAGGTCGGCTTCCTTCTCCATCTTGTGCAAGCGGGTATAATAGTCCGGGAATTCATTCAGATGGGCCAGGGCGATCTTGCCGGTGATCAGCGGATCGTCATCGGTGACGTTGGTCTCCGGACTGCGCCGGCCGTGTTCCAGCTCTACGTTCACGCCCATGTGGAATTGCTCCACATCGAATTTGCTCCAGTCGATTCCCAGTTTTTCCCCGATAGCTTTGGCTTCCTTAGCGGTAAAATCTTTCTTGCCTGACATATGCAAACCTCCTCCTCTATTATTTATTGATGGACCGGTATCATCGTGTTAAACGGCCTCAATGCGCGATCAAAATCAATCCCGCAATGCCGACAGCGAACGCAAGTATAGCGACCATCGAGTCGATCCCTAATCGTAAATAGCGTTTTGTGGGACGCACGACAACAGATGACGCATAGAGTGTCGTCAGCAGGATCCCAACTGCGGCCAGCCAGCCGTTCTCGATGCCCGATTGCGGCAAGGCGGGTGCGCCGGCCATAACGTCAGCCAGCACGAACAGGCATATCTGGAACGCATTGCCGCCGAATACGTCACTCATCACCAACTGATGATCGCCGAGGCGCACCGCCGCGATGCCGGTACTGATCTCCGGCAGGGCGCTGGCCGCGGCAAGAATGGTCGCACCGAACACGATGCCGCTGATGTGGAACCGGTCCGAGAGAGCGGCGCTGCTTATTGCGAGCGCCGCACCGGCGGCCAGAGTCACAATCGATGCGATCACGAACAACATGAATATGCGGTTCGTGCTCCACTTTTCGTATGGATGGTGGACTGTGGGATGCGGGATGCGGCGGTGCGGACGCCCGGGTTTGCTCCCCTGCATCGTGATCTTCCACGCCGGGGAGTTTCGCACTTTGTTCAGCATGGCGATGCCGAACACCCACACGATTATGATCACAATCGAGGCGGGGCTCACTCCGAAGACCGCAACTGACGGTGGCAGCAGTGAGCCCATGAAAACGACGGCCACAATGGCCATGACCAGCGAAGCCTCCAGCACCGGCATCAGGCTGCCCACCAGGTAGCTGAGCGGTTTTTTACCCTTCACAAACATGTCGCAAACGGCAAGCACCATCGTCTGCATCGCGATGCCGCCTATGAGATTGCCAGCGGCCAAGGGAAGGTTATGTTCCAGGGCGGCGGATATCGTGATTGCCGCCTCAGGCAGGCTGCCGGACACCGATAACAAGAGCATCCCCCCGAGTGCATCCCCGAGCTTCCATCGGAAGTCGAGGGCGTCAGTCGTCCGCGAGAGATAGACGCCGGCGATCCAAGTGGCGATGGCTCCGCACGAAAAGATTCCGATCAGGGTAAGTGTGCTGAGGTTCTCCACGGCTTGAGTCTCCTTCAAATGGAAATGCCGGCCCCATTCTGTGAGGCCGTTTCTGCGTTTTTAGTTGGCCTTGCCGCAACCGATCCGGGTGACCTTACTCGTTCCGAAGACGGTCACGCCGTCTCTCTTTTCATTGCTCCCCTGCACAGTGGTTCCTTCGATGGCGGAGGCCAGGTTGGCCCGGCAATCAATTCGGATGTCGACTTCGGAGAAGACCGCCACCTTGCTCTCCAGACAATACCAGCCCTGCGGGTTTAAGAGTTTGAGCGTGCCCTTGGAAAAAACGCTTACGCTCGGTTTGATCAACACCAGTTCGGGCTGCTGGGTTTCGCGGTCATCCCGCACCGACGTGCCGATGCCGTAGACACTTACACTGGGCGCGATCGTTCTATAGTTGAGATCCCCTTCAGCGAAGGGATGGTTGCCCCAGTTCTTCAGGCATGCTTTCAGGGCGTCCCTGTCGCTCCATTCGTCGGACCACGCCAGAGTCGTGATCAGAAGCAAAGAACAAATCAAGATCCAAAGATGTTTTCTGTGCATGACTGTACCTCCTTCATACAGAGCTCTCGCGTGTGCCGCCGGTGACGATGGACTCTTTTCCCTTCGGTCCGCTCTGGGAGAATACAAAGAACGATATTATGTGTCAATGGAATTTCGACAACGAAATGTGAGGTGCGGCGCGGATGTCTGTCGTCAGGCATGAATTATATTTATTATTGGCGAGAAGAAATCCTGGATTCCCGCTTTCGCGGNNGCGGGAATGACACCCTTTCTTTCTTGTCATTTCGAAGGAGCGCAGTGACTGAGAAATCTTGATGCTGTTTTAGATCAGGGAAAGATTTCTCGCTCTGCTCGAAATGACAATCTTGTAAAGTTGTTACGGAAACATTACAATAGTAAAAACGTCCCCACGATTATATAATTGAAGATATATTATTCTTCGGTAAAAAAGGAATCCCGATGTTTCACTGGCTCACTGACCGCCGCCGGAAAAAGCTCACGGCAGTTCCCTTCCCTCCCGCATGGGAAGAAATCCTGCAGAAAAACGTTGCCCATTATTGCATGCTGGAAGATGCGGAACGCGCTCATCTTCGCTCTCTGATCCAGGTGTTTATCGCCGAAAAAGATTGGGAAGGCTGCGGCGGGTTGGAGCTTACCGATGAGATCCGCGTCACTGTCTCCGCACAGGCGTGCCTCCTTCTTCTCGGGCTCCCCCATGATTACTATAAAAATGTGGAGTCAATCATCGTCTATCCATCCACTGTAGTACCGCCCCATCCTAAACCCGGCTTTTTTGAAAATGTTCTCGCGCCGGTAGGAATTGCCCACCCCATTATCGGGCAGGCCTTCCAGCAGGGGCCGCTCATTATAGTCTGGGATTCAGCCCTGCACGGCGGCCGCCATCCTGAGCTTGGCCACAACGTTATCTATCATGAATTTGCCCACAAACTCGACATGCTCGACGGCGCTGCGGACGGCACGCCCCCGCTGCGGGACCGGGCTGAATACCGTGATTGGGTTGAGATATGTTCTCGTGAATATCTTCGCCTCCGACATGATGTCGAACACGGCAAAAAATCATTCCTCAATGCATACGGCGCGGTGAGCGAAGCCGAATTCTTCGCCGTTGCCACCGAGCAGTTTTTCGACCAGCCACGCTTGATGACGGACCACGCCCCCGACCTTTATCGCGTTCTCCGGGAATATTACCAGCAGGACCCGGTCCGGCGCATAGGCCGAAACAGCTGCGCCGTTTGAAATTGATCACTCTACGTCTTAAAATTGGAAAGGAGCATGATTAACCATATGTCCGAGATAATTGAAGACAATAAATCCACAGGAGTTCGTAATCGACGTGTTCACATGGCGAATGAAAGAACATTTCTTGCGTGGATAAGAACAAGCATTGGGATAATGGCATTCGGTTTTGTTGTTGAAAAGTTTGCGTTGTTCATAAAACAAATGTCATTGATTTTGGGAAATGCCAATATTGAAAACGTTTCTCCTCCTTCTCATGGATATTCGGCAATCGTTGGAATCTTCCTTGTCGGTTTTGGCACATTGATGGGCCTCCTTGCATTTGTCAGATACAAGAAGGTTGAGAGACAAATAAATGAGGATACGTATCAACCTTCATCTATACTTTACATACTGCTCACCATAGCAGTCCTCGCAGTTGGAATCTTCCTTGTAGTGTATTTGATTCATAGTATGTAAAGCTGTCTTCCAAAGAAATCCCCTGTGGCCCCCTTTGTCAAAGGGGGCGGGAAAGAAAAGACAACAAATCTGGATTCCCGCCTGCGCGGGAATGACAAGGGAGGGGTAGCAATGACAAACTTTTCCTTCTTGCCATTTCGAAGGAACGCAGTGACTGAGAAATCTTTTTCCCGACGTATGGGACACGAAAAGACTCGGGCCGCACTTTAACGTGATCGCGAGCCCTCATCACGCGACTTCGACGAACCACCAGAACGTGACTTCGATGGACTATCAGACCGTGACCGCGACGGAATAGACGGCATCGAGCGGGAAGCAGGCGCGGATCTGTAAGCGTGCGCAGGTTCGCGGCCACCTCCACCGCTGGGACGATGGTCACCGCCGCGAAACGGCGCCACTTCGTAGCCATGTCCCCAGCCGCCGTAGTAGTCAGCGCCGTAGGGTTCATAGTAACTAGCCCCAATGCCCACGCCGTCATCGTATCCATATCCGCCACCACCAGCTACGACGCAGCCGGACAAGATGACCGTCAACGTCAAAACCACGAAGGCAAACCCCAACCGGCGTAATAGTAAGATATTCACTTGGGCACCTCTTTATTCTCCGTGTCCGGCCATTCAAGCAATCCGAAGGGCGCCCCCGAAGGGTCGGCCACCACAGCGATCTTGCCGCCGTGGCGATCAATCCGCGGCTCGACCAGCACGCGGCCGCCAAGCGCCACGACCTTTGCAGTCATCTTGACCGCATCTTCGACGCGCACGTAATTGAGCCAGCGGGTATGGACATTGGGCCTCTTCACAGGCAGCGTATTCACGCTCGCACGTGCATGGTTGTCGGACGCGAGCAGGAGATGCTGGTGGCCCTCCTTAGCCGGCAACTCGAAGACTTCGTAGTTGAAAATCTTCTGGTAGAAAGCAGCATTGGCATCCGGATCTCCCGTGATTAACGAACTCCAAATCCATTCTCCGGGTGCGGCCAGAACATCGGGCGGATCACCGCTGCTGGAAGCGAGAACCGCAAACACGGCTCCCTGCGGATCCGCGAAGACTGCTTCCCGGCCGCGGTCAGGAATGTCATGCGGCTCGAACAGCACCTTAGCGCCGTTTTGCAAAGCAACCTTTCTTGCTGCATCGACATCGCCCACTGCGAAGAAGCTCAGCCACGCCGGCTGTCGTTGCTCGCCCGCCGGTACAGCCTTGTGAATCAGTCCTGCCACCGGACGACCGTCGAGAAACGCCTCGGCGTATGCTATCTCGCCTGCCTGAATGTCGCGAAATGTCCAGCCAAACAGTCCCGCATAGAACTTCTTGGCGGCGGCGAGGTCCGGCGTCACCAATTCAACAAATATAACTTTGCCGACGTGATGCTCTTGGCTGGCCGGCTCAACAATCGCCGGCAACTGGATCGGTGCGGCTATGACCGGCACAGCGCATGCGACACAGAGAAATAAGGCCAGTGCCGTTTGCCTGAGAAAATGTCCGGCTCGATCAGGCTGCATCCTTTGCGGACCGATTTGATTTGGTGTTATTGAGTCAATCAGGTTTGAGCTGCGTTGCTGATGCATTGTTGTCTCCATGTTGTGCTCTTTAATAGAACGTCATCGTCCAAACAAACGATATACGCGAGAACCGAGCGCGCACGGTGTTGCATGCTTGTGCAAAGTCCCCGCTAACACTTCATCTTGAGTAGCTTTAGTTCAATTATATAATAAAAAAACCATTATCTAAAGAACAATTTGGAGAAAAATAGCTGCGCCGTTTGAAATTATACTCTCACAATTCTGCAAAGTACTGTCGAACTTTCGCCGCAATCTGGCGATCCGTCATCTTATCAGCTGTTTCAACACCTACGATGCGTCCGCCAAGTTTGCTTTTTTCAAGACGCTTCTTCAGTTCGCCCTTTGCCTCACCAGGACCAAATATCAGAATGGATTCCGCATCACGAATGGACGCAATCACCGCCTCGTAGTAAATGTTGAGATGTGCCGTAAACACTCTCTGGCGGCTATCATCCGCCGGCACTTTCCGCGCTTCGTAAGACCCCTTAAGAGGCGAATCACCGGAACGTTGGAGCTGTTTCTCGACTTTCGATACTACCAGTCCTATCTCTTCCCCTTTATCCGTAACAGCCACGATAACGGCCTTCTTATGGTCAATCCATAAACCCACGTTGGTTTTCATCGCCTTCTCCTTCGTCACTATTATTGATAAGTATTCTCTGCTCTCATGAAAATTGTAAGAAATAGATAGATGTATGTCAACAACAAATGACCAGAATAAGTTACTGTTTGATTATTGATCGAAATGTTGCGTCTAAGATTACGATTATTCTTATCGCGGAGGGCATTAAAAAATTTTCATGTTGATGCGCCCGTCTTTAGAGAAAGGGAAGTCGCGGCTGCCAAAGACCGTTTTAACAGAGGCCTTTCCTTCTATCCTGTAAGGCAGGTCATGCCCGGTGATGATTGTCTTCAGACTACCGCCCAGGTCTTTAAACTTGGCAACGACAGANNATTCGAAAGACTTGAGCGTAAGGTCAAAACGGTTCGGATTTTGAACGTCGAGGCCGATGAGAAGGTTCGCCTCCGTGAAGGAGCTGGGGCTGAGGATTATTTCACGAATGACGAAGGAGGGTTTTTCCATGATCATGTTCACACAGGATACGAGACATATGGAAAGGGTGAGCACGAAGAATATGCCAAGATTCGCTATTCTTTTTTTTGTATTCAGATTTTTCATACGGGATGTCCGTCTTTTCCTTCAAAAGAATGAGCACCGGTGGAATACGTTTCTTGACCGTACCACACCTCCGCTAATAATGAAATCCCCTGTGGCCCCCTTTGTCAAAGGGGGCAAAGAAATAGATTTCTCCCTTCGGTCGAAATGACACCTCAATAGTGTAATGATGTATTTAGTATATCCTGTCAACCGCGTTTTCTTCCATAAGGAATCCCCAGCTTTTTCATTTTGCTTCTTAGTGTGCTCGGGTTTATGCCGAGGATGGCGGCCGCACCGCCGGGCCCGTGCACGATGCCGTTTGCCTTTTGCAGTGCCCGCTGTATGTGCAGGGCAGTGGCTTTGTCGAGGTTGGCCGGCTCATTCGCACGGCCGGCAGGGATTTCCGGAGGAGTGACTTCGTCCGCTCCGGCCAGAAGCCTGAAGGTCAGAGGCTCTCCCTTGTTCAGGATCAGCTCGCGCTCCACAACATTTTCCAGCTCCCGCACGTTCCCCGGCCAGTGATACGTCATCAGGCGGTCTATCGCTCCGGTTGAAAGCTCCGGGGCGACGGGCATCTTCAGTTGTTTCATTTTCTTGTTGATAAAATGATAGACGAGCGAGGGAATGTCTTCTTTTCTTTCCCGCAGCGGCGGCACCCTGATGGGAAATACATTTATGCGAAACCACAGGTCCTCGCGAAACTTCTTTTCCCTGACCATGTCCTGGAGGTTTCTGTGGGTGGCGGCGATGATCCTTATATCCACGGGAATGGCCTTTGTCCCTCCTACACGCTCGATCTCTTTTTCCTGAAGGACGCGGAGCATCCTGATCTGGGCGTGCGGCGGAAGCTCACCGATCTCGTCAAGAAAAACTGTCCCGTGATTCGCGCGCTCGAAGCGCCCGCGCTTCTGCTCGATGGCGCCCGTGAAGGCCCCCTTCTCGTGCCCGAAGAGCTCGCTGTCGATCAAAGTTTCCGGAATGGCACCGCTGTTGACGGTGATGAATGGGCCTTTCCTCCGGGGGGAGAGATAGTGGATGGCGCTTGCTATGACGCCCTTCCCCGCTCCCGTTTCGCCGAGGAGCAGCACGGGGCTTTCGAGAGGCGCAACCTTTCTCACCATCTCCATGACATTCTTCAGGCCGAAGTCCGTGCCGACGATCTCATCGCCCGACATGCGCAGCAATTCCTGATTGAGGTAGCGGTTGTCGTCCGTCAGCATATCCTTCAGCCTGAGGACCTGCTGGTACGCGAGCGCGTTGGAGAGTGCAATTGCAAAGGGTTCGTTGAGGAGGGCGAAGAGCCGGGCATGCTCGTCCGTGTATCTGTCCTTTCCATCCGCAGTCAGGGTGAGGGAACCCAATCTCGCGCCTTCAATCACGAGGCGCATTACAAGGGCGGAGGAATTCGGCATGTTGAAGGATTCGGCGATTTTCTTGATGACGGGATCCTGCTCGGGACTGTTGACGATCCGCACATTCGGCACGCCGGGCTTTTCAAAGCTGTCCCTGCCTTCGCGGGTGAGCGGCGTTATCTTTTCCATGGTCCTGGTCTCTTCCGCCTTGACCTCGGTGATTGTGCGGATGGCGCCGAGGCTCTTCTCGTAGAGGTGCAGGAAGATGCTGTCCACGGGCATGTATTTCACGATATAGTGGAGAGAGCGCTGCAGGGCGGTTTCCAGATCGAGGCTGCTGCAGATGAGCACTGTCATCTGACGAAAGAATTCGTTTTCATTTATGGGCATGGGTAAGTGGTCTCCTTTTAAAATCCCCCGCGGCCCCCTTTAGAAAAGGGGGCAAAGAAATTCTGTATTCCCGCCTTCGCGGGAATGACAATGGGCGGCGCGGGAATGACCGAGCGTGGTTGTTGTATTTCGCAAATTAACACATCGTTGTGAAATGGCGCAAGAATTATTGTGGTAATTCACAAGTCACAATGCCCGCCTTTCGTAACTTATCAGTATCACGACCAATATTTTTTGGCATGCTGTATGCTCATATTCAGGACAGACTCAAGCAGGAGGTTAAGTGAATGCAGTGGATGGAGGAAATAAAGCTCCGCATCGCCGAGAAAAACCCGGAATTGGTGGAAGAAGAAATCGAGAAGCTGATAACAGACCTCGGCAATAACGGCAGCATGAAGGATATAAAACTCTACCACAACGCGGTGGTGGATAACGACATGAGTGTCCACCTTCATTGGGAAACAGGGAACGCAGAGCCGCAAGGCAGCGCCACCGGCCTCTGCCTGGTTCATGTCCTCAGAGAGTACGGTCTCATTTCCCATTCTGTTTGGGTAGAAGGAAGATAGAGACATGCCTGAATCAGCAGGACTAAAGTCCTGCACTACGTCCTCGAAAGACGATAACGCAGATGAAAATGTCCCCGGAAAAAAAGATGGAAGAGGCATTAAAAGACAACAGGACGCATTCCGGCGAGCCGCCCGGTGTCACAGACAGAATTGAAGATACCCCGCCACCGGGCAGCCCCGGGATGCGCATCCTGTCCAGATATTCGATAACAGTCGACACCCTGATGACGGCTGTGGAGATTGCATGCATATGAATGCGGACGTGGCGTTGTCGGGCCGGGGTACAGTAAATGTCATTCCTAATGAGGGCAAGGAGATGTGACCAATGAATGTGTCGATCCCTCCTCTTTGGGGAAGGGGGCCGGGGGATTTATTCCACAACCAAAAATCCCCCTGCCCCCCCTTTACAAAAGGGGGAAATAGCGGGAGAAGAGGAATGACAAGAAGGAGCAGTGACAATAAAAGAAACGTGTCGATCCCTCCTCTTTAGGGAAAGGGGGTCGAAGGGGATTTTTTCTTAGAACGCAAGAATCCCCTTTCGTCCCCCGGAGGGGAGATATGGGATGCAGGGCGCGTAAATTAAACTTATAAACCGGCTGATAATCAGACTAATCGGGGATCAGCCAAAAAATGGAGGAGCATATCATGTTAGAAAGATCAAAACAAAAAGCGAAAGAGTGGGTGGCCAAGGCGATAGAGTTTTACAAAGCTTCCGGCAGGGAGATCGCGCTGGCCGAGTTTACAAATCCTCATGGCCCCTTTGTCCAGGACGAGATGTATATCTTTGTGCTGGATTCCCGGGGCAACATGGTTGCACACGGAGTCAATGAGAAATACGCGGACATGAGCTTCATCGACCTCAAGGATTCCAAGGGAAAGAGTTTCATTCGGGAAATCGTCGAAGCCGCAAATGCGAGCGGCGGCGGCTGGGTTGATTACCAGTGGTACAACCCGGTTACCAAAGAAACAAAACCCAAGAGCCTGTATTTCGAGAAAGTCGACGACTTGATAATTTGCAGCGGCATCTATATAATAAGGCTGATGGATATCATCTCCTACAATCTTGAGAATATGCAATATCAAGGAGACGCGTATCTCGGCGAATATCAGCCTCGCGTATGATTCAGCGGCAACAGCAGCGGCAAGCTTAAACATAACCTGAATAATTGAGTTTTATTAACTACTAAAGAGGAGGCGCATATGTACGGAGCATCAGGAAAAGAAGCGAAAGAGTTTGTGAAAAAAGCAATTGCGTTCTACAAGAAAACTGGCAAGGCTGTTGCCCTGGCAGAGTTCACCAACCCCAAAGGACCTTTTATCGAAGGCGAGCAGTATGTTTTTGTGTTGAACCTCAAAGGGACAATGCTGGCGCACGGGGTCAATGAAAAATACATAGGGCAGGACTTCATTGACGTCAAGGATTCCGACGGCAGGAGCTTTATCCGGGAGATCGTGGAAGTCGCCGACAAGAAAGGCAGCGGCTTCGTGGATTACAAGTGGTACAAACCGGATACCAAAGAAGACCTTGTGAAGCACGTCTATTTTGAAAAGGTCGATGACCTGATCATCTGCAGCGGTGTTTACAAAGAAATGTGGCGGGAGCTGCTGTAGTCTGCAAACCCTCCAAGCGCAGAAGCGGACCTGCGTCTGTAGATACTCTTCGAGCCGCCTCACACTTTCGTGGGGCGGCTTTTTTTATGAAATCAAAATCTGCGGGAAATAAAATATTCCGGTGAGCGGGAAAGACGGCAATTACAGGATGATCCGTGCTTCACAGAAGATAGCCATCATAAGCAGAATACCGAAGACCGTGTCAAACTGGGCCGTTAGGGCGTCGGCCATGTCCGGGACCTTCTCCTTGAAGGTTCTCAAGAGGCTTACCGCTTTGGGAACAGAGAGGAAGATGAGCAGTCCCCAGAGGCTCATGATTCCCGTAAGGATCATGCCGAGGACGTACGCGTAGGCAAGCGCGATGAGCCCTGCAAAGAGGATGTAGCTGTTGCGGCTTCCGAGCATGATGCTCACGGTCTTGACGTTATGGCGGGAATCGTAGGCTATGTCCCTCATGTTGTTGGCGAAGAGAACGAGGGCGACCAGGACTCCGAAGGGAACCGATATGTACAAGGCCTTCATGGACAAGGCCTGGCGCTGCACTGCGTAGGCGCCTTCGATCATGAGAGGTCCCCACATCATGAAGACGGCAAACTCGCCGAGGGCGCGGTACTTGAACTTCACCGGACCGGCAGTATAGTAGATGCTGGTAAAAAGGCCAATAAGACCGATCCACAGGATGTGCCAGGAGCGGACCGCGGCCGCCGTCATGCCGATGACGACAGTCAAGACCAAACAGAGAGAGGCTTCAATCAGGGTCTCGCGGGGCGTGAGCATGCCCGAGATGATCGGCTGCGGCCGGTATTTCGCCGTAGGCGAATCCTGCTGGTCGATATCGTAGAGGGTATCGAAATAATCGTTGATCAAATTGGCTGCCGCATGGAAAAGGGTGATGCCGATTGCGGTCACGAGAAACCATAACCAGGATACGTTCCCCTCTTCGGCGGCCAGAAGCGTCCCCACGGAAACGGAAATGAGGGACATCGTGAATGACCAGGGACGGGGCGCGATAAAGTACTTCTTGATTTGGTCCAACATAGGTTTATTCCGGATTACATCTGATCTCAGCGGTCGGGTCAATTTAATTAGAATGGGACTTCGTGTCAAGCTCTTTGTGTCAGGCGATTGGAGGGAAGTTGTCATCTCGGTGAGCCGAAGCCCTGAACGTGGTGAAGGGGAATGCGAGAAATCTTTTTCCCTGCTGAGAAAAGGATATTAAGATCCCTCCCTTCGCTCGGGACAAGGATTTATCAGTGACTGAGTTCCTTCGGAATGACAGGAAAAAAGTCTGTCATTCCGGACTTGATCCGGAATCTGTTTCATGGTTCCCCGCTTGCGCGAGGACGGCGCCTGGATTCCCGCTAGAGCCTGCCCTCGAATTCGGTAGCGAGCGCATGCCCCGCGGCTTGCTACGGGGTAAGCGAGCGAATGACGAAGGACCGTTCCTTAAGAATCGAAGATTCTCCGCAGCTTGCTGCGGAGAGCTTCAATGACCTTATCGGCGGTGGGAATGACCCACTCCGCAAAAGCCTGCTTGAAAAATTAATGATATTTTGATTGCCTAAAGGCAGGAATATTGATAGTAATTATAGTTGGTAAGAATTATTCATGCTCCATCTGGAGGATGGCGATTCTGGAACCGCCACCGGTTGCGGTATCAGACGAATAACGGGAACTGTCGATGGAAATAAGTGCAAAGGGTCAGAGCAGCGCAGAAAGCAAAACAGCTCGGCGGCTTACCAAGCTGCTGCTCTCGCCGTTTACCGCCGTCGGCAGGACGGCGATCAGTTGGGTCAACAATTCCGGGGCCTCCGCAATTTTTCTCGTTCTCGCCCTGAAGAAGACCTTCTGGCACAAACAGTTAGCCAAGATTGTCCAGCAGCTCTATTTCATCGGAGCGAGTTCCACGACGATCATCCTCCTCGTCGGCTTCTTCACAGGCATGGTCCTGGGTCTCCAGTCTTACCATGCCCTCGTCAAATTGGGCGCACAGGGGGCAATAGGCACACTCGTGGCACTCTCGCTGGTAAGGGAATTGGGGCCCGTTCTCACGGCCATCATGATTACAGCGAGGGCCGGCTCCGCCATCACCGCGGAGATCGGCGTCCAGCGCATCTCCGAGCAAATCGACGCCCTGGACACCATGCGTATTGATCCGCTGCGGTACCTCATCAGCCCGAGAATTATCGCTGCGATCATCAGTTTTCCTTTGCTCACGGCGCTCTTTGATCTCATCGGCATCATCGGGGGCTACACCTCGGCAGTGGTGCTCCTTGGCGCTAACGCGGGCACCTACTTACATCGCGTCCAGTCCAGCCTGGACATGAAAGACCTCACAGACGGGTTTGTCAAGTCAGTAGTTTTCGCGGTGATCGTAGTTACGGTCTGCTGTTATCAGGGCTATTTTACACATATGCGGCAGGACAGCCATGGGGCCAAGGCCGTCGGCGTTTCCACCACCTCGGCCGTCGTACTTTCCTCCGTGCTCGTTCTTGTGGCGGATTATATAGTGACGTCATTACTGATATAGAGAGAGTCATGGACACACCGCTCATCGAATTCAAGAATGTCACGAAGCGCTTCGGAAGGCGGACTATCCTCGAAGGCGTTAACCTCAAGATCTATGAGGGAGAGGTGACGACCATCATCGGACTCTCCGGCGGAGGCAAGACGGTTCTCCTGAAGCATATCATAGGGCTCATAAAGCCTGACGAGGGAACCATCCTCTTCCGGGGCAAACCGCTCAACGGTATGAGCAAGAGCGAAGTCGATGCCTCACTTGCCCAGATGAGCTACATGTTCCAAGACAACGCTCTCTTCGACTCCCTGACGGTCTATGAAAATATCGCCCTGCCCCTCCGGGAAAGGACGACCATGACAAAGGCTGAAATCAACCGTAAGGTTATGGCAAGAATAGAGCAGACGGAACTCACCGACTCATCCCGCAAGTTTCCTTCCGAACTTTCCGGGGGTATGCAAAAGCGGGCGGCCCTGGCCAGGGCACTGGTGATTGATCCCACTATTGTCCTCTTTGATGAGCCTACTTCCGGCCAGGACCCTGTACGGAAAAATGCCATACTTGGCATGATTGCCCAGTACCAGAGAAAATTCGGATTTACGGCGATCGTGGTCAGCCATGAGATTCCGGATGTGTACTTCATCTCAAACCGCATCCTTGCCCTATACGGCCGCAATATCGTTTTTCAGGGCACTCCAGAGGAGCTTGAAGACTTCGACCACCCATTCAAAGACGAGGTCATCCGCAGCCTGGAGGGCCTGCAAAAGGAATTAACGGGCCTGCACTCCAAGCGGCAGTTCAAGGTTATGTATCATGGTCAGATGAAAAGGAGAGCCCTCAGGGATACATACTGTGTCGCTGTTTTTAAGCTGGAATCGCTGGATACCATCATAGAAAAGCTGGGCCACGAATCGGCGCAGGAGGCTATACAGTCTATGGGGGTGTTTATCGACAAGCACTTTGGCGCCATAGGGGGATTTTCCACCCGGCGCAGCATCAATGAATTCGTTACGGTCTTTCCGTATTCGGAACTGGACGAGGCTGAAGATTTGCTGGAAGATTTTGTCAAGGATTTTCAGGAGCACGGAATTGGTGAAATTTGGGCGGGGGCCCGCGAGAGAGCGGCACCGGGGATGTGCGTTGACTTCATCATCCTCGCCGGACTGGCCCAGGGACAGCCCATTGCAGAAATAGAAACCATTATAGCGTCTGCCGAAAGTAAGCAGAAAGAAATTGGACGGCTACGGTGCGCCGCCGGGGAGTAAACAAATGAAAAAGTACCTGATGGAAACAACTGTCGGCATCTTCGTCGTATTCGGACTGCTCTGCATAGCATATATGAGCGTAAAACTTGGCCACGTATCCCTGATTGGCGATAACTCCTACTCAATACATGCACGATTCACGTCCGTGTCCGGACTGAGAGTCGGCAATCCTGTGAACATGCTTGGTCTCGATATCGGACGGGTGGAGAATCTTTCCATGGATCAGACCGATCAAAGGGCAATTGTGGAAATGCGAATAAAGAAGGATGTTAAAATTTACGATGATGCCATCGCTTCCATCAAAACGGAAGGGCTGATCGGCGACAAGTACGTCAGCATCGATCCCGGCGGCGCCGGTACAGTCCTCGAAGCCGGCGGGTCCATTACGGAGACGCAGCCGGCCATAGACATTGCCGAACTTATCGGCAAGTATGCCTTCGGCGATGTTAAAAAAATAAATGATGCCAAAAAAAATCCTGAGGTAAAACCATGAAGCGATTGTTCGTTGGATTAAGCATCCTGATGCTATTTCTCATAACTACTGCCGTGTATGCCGGTGCGCCGATGGATGCGGTCAGGATGAATGCAGATAAGGTCCTCGATGTATTGCGCGATCCGAAGCTCAAAGCCCCGTCTGCCAAGGAGATGAAGAAAGATAAACTCCGGGCCATCTATGTCAGCATGTTCGACGAAGTCGAACTTTCCAGGAGGTCCCTGGGGATGAATTGGAACAAACTGAATGCCGCTCAGCGCGAGGAGTTTGTTAAGCTGTTTGAACAGGTCTTGGAGAAGGCATACGCCGACAGGATACTTTCCTACACCAACGAGAAGATAGAGTATACCAAGGAATCAACGATCTCCGGCAGCACGGCGGAGGTCAGGACGAAAGTGATCACCGCATCGAAGGAAATCCCGATTACCTACAAAGTCATCCTGAAGGACGGCGCCTGGAAGGTATACGACGTTACCATAGAGAATGTGAGCCTGGTGCAGAATTACCGCACCCAGTTTAATGACATCCTGGCAAAAAATACGCCCGAACAGCTGCTTGAGATCCTCAGAAAAAAGGTGAAAGCACAATAGGGTGTGAGAAGCGACAACTTCTGAAGAGTGGTTCCATCTGATGAAATCTTTCTTGTTTGCGATTATGCTGTTTGCCTTTATCGCCGTGGGGTGTGCTCACGCCCCTCAAGTCGCATCTTCGCCTGCAACGGTCGCGGCCTCCCAGGCGCAACCAGCACCGGCTGCTGCCACGCAAGAGGAGATGCCTGCAAAAGCGCCTGAGACGACGGTCAAATCTCCGGAGGCGCCGGTAAGCCCTGAAAAAGGGAATATCAATAACGATGCGAGCCTGGATTACGCGGAAGAGGTGAAGGAAGAACAGGCTCCGGCAATCGCAGACCCCATCGAACCTTTCAACCGGTCCATGTTCGAATTCAATGACAAGCTGTACTTCTGGCTCCTCAAGCCTGTCGCACAGGGATACAAAGCAGTCGTTCCGGAAGAAGCCAGGGTGAGCGTGAAAAATTTCTTCTCCAACCTCGGATTCCCGATCCGTTTCCTGAGTTGCCTGCTGCAGGCGGACGCAAAGTGCGCGGCCACGGAAGTCGGGCGCTTCACGGTAAACACTGTCTGGGGCATCGGGGGGCTTATGGACCCTGCGGCTGGTAAGGATTTGAATCTCCAGAAACAGGATGTGGATCTGGGACAGACACTCGGAATATGGGGAGTGGGACAGGGTTTCTATATTGTCTGGCCCCTCATGGGCTCCTCCAGCGCGCGGGATTCCATTGATATAGCCGGTGAATATTTCCTCTATCCCGCCTCCTATATGAGTCTGATCGCCCCGTGGTATGTATGGCCCGTAGTCAGGTCATACGAGGAAGTGAACAGGACGTCCCTCCGGATCGGCGACTATGAGGCGCTGAAGTCGGCGGCCATCGATCCCTACGTGGCGGTCCGCGACGCCTACGTCCAGTATCGCTGGAAGAAGATAAAGTTGAAGGGTGCACCGATAGAAGAACTTGCTCCGAGTGGAATGAGGATGGAGAGATGACGGGCCCGGGCGGAAAGAACACAAAAAAATCCAAGGCTGGAATTCATACGAAGACTCTCAGAATAATCGCCATATTAATATTCATTATCTTTTCCATCCACGGAATAGCCGCGGCAGGCGGGCCTTTTGGCGCGCCTCAACCCATCGCGAGAGAGGCGGGAGGACTGCACACGGCCATCGGCTACTGGCATCACGAAGACATATACAAAAACGGTGTAGAATTTGTGACCAGACAGGATCAGGTTTATTCGGAAGCGGGCTACGGCGCGCAAAATCGCTGGGACATATATGGAAGAATAGGTGTCTCGAATCTGAGAATCCAGGATGCCTTCAGATCTTCAAGTGCACTTACTACGACGTCCAATAATGATTTTGACGAGAACTGGAAATTTTTCGGTACCCTCGGAGCGAAGGTGTTCTATCCTTTCAGCAAGACATTCGGAATGGGGGCATTTGTACAGGGATCATATTCCTTCAACAGTCTCAAAGACGATGTCTCGGGAACAAATGCCGGGACTCCTTATAGGGCGGTGCTCAGCGTGAATGATTTGTGGGATGTGAATTTCGGTATTGGTTTTCAGGCGACCGTCCCTTATGGTATCAGGCTATATGCCGGTCCATACGTTTACTATTCGGAGGCAACTGCATCACTCTCTACGAACGTCCCGGGTCTTCAATTTTCAACAGCGGATACTACACTCAAGAATAAGACAAATTTAGGAGGGTTTGCCGGAATCGACCTGCCCCTCGGCAAGGGCTTCCGCATGAACGTCGAAGGACAATATTCCGAAAGACTCTCCGCCGGCGGCGCGATCACCTATACGTATTGAACAGCGCTCTCCTCAATTACCGCAGTTTCTCCCGGCTAACGCAGTGGCGTACCTTCAGGTGCCGTATTCGCAGGACTAAAGTCCTGCACTACATTCATTTACGTCACGTATCGCAGGCCTTGCTCTATGACTACTTGCCCTGCATTTCGAGCAGAACTTTCAGGTTTCTTTTTGCTTCTTCATAATCGGGCTGCAGCTGCAAAGCCTTCCTGAGGTGGCTGATTGCCTCGTCCGTCTTGCCCTTCTGCGCCAGCGCCACCGCAAGGCCGTTATGCGCTTTCGCAAACTTTGGATTGATCTTCAAGGCCGTCTCAAAATGTTCCACGGCCTCATCCAGAGCCCCCTTATATGTCAAAGCTACGCCCAGGCTGTTGTGGACCTCCGCAATATCAGGCTTGATCTTGAGGGCCTTGCGAAAATGTTCGATGGCTTTATCGAGGTTACGCTTCTGCGCCATAATCAAGCCCAACGAGACATGCGCCGCCGCAAGCTTCGGGTTTAACCGCAGGGCCTCTTCAAACCTGGGGATGGCCTCATGGGCTTTGCCCTCCTGAAAGAGAGAGAGGCCCATACGCAGCTGCCCTTCGGCGCTATTCGGGTCCGCCGGCTGAATGGCTACTTTTTCGGGAGCCGGCTTTTTCATTTTTGCCTGCCCCATGAGCGCCTTTTCCAGGTTCGATCCCGCATCCTGAAAATCGGGTTTTATGCGGAGCGCTTCACGAAAGTGATCAGTGGCCTCACCGGTTCGCCCCAATTGAGACAGTGCTATGCCCATGTTGTTGTGGACTGCCGCAGAATCAGGCTGTGTCTGCAGGATACCGGCGTAGTGAGAAACGGCCTCTTCCGGTTTTCCCTGCCTTGCGAGGGCATTGGCCAGATTGTAACGGGCTTCAAAATCATCCGGCCTGATTCTCAAAGCCTCCTGATAATGGGTAATGGCTTCCCCGAATTTGCCTTGTTCCGCGAGAGACGCGCCCATATTAGTTTCGATTACAGCATTACTTCTTGTGACGACGAGGGCACGCGCAAACAGGGTCGTGCTGTTTTGCCAATAGCGGATTTGAAACAGCGATGCAGTCATCAGAGCCGCAATTGCACACACTGCGAGTACGGCAAGGGCAAGGCGATGGAAACGCCGATGGGCCAGCAGGTCCGGCACTATCCACGCGATTGATATAAACAGTCCGATCATGGGCAGATATGTGTACCGATCCGCCATGGACTGGTATCCGACCTGGACAAGGCCGATGACAGGCACGAGAGTGCCCAGATACCACAACCACCCTGTTATCGCATAAGGATAGCGCTTCCTCAAACGCACCGCAATTGCGGTAATCAATATCAACAGCAGGAGAGAGAAGCCGATTTGCCACGCGGGGATTGCATCCGGATATGGATATAATACCGCGAGGTCTTGAGGCCAGACCATTTTTCCGATGTAAGATACATAAGAGACAAGGGCATTGCTGATCCGTGCAGCAAACGGCAGCGACACGATAGGGGCAATACCGGACCACTGCGCAAACAGTGTAATGCATACGGATGCGGCTGAGAGGATGAAGAGGGGAATCTTTTCAATAATCAGTCCCATGATTGACCTCTTCCCGGTCCCGTGCCCCATGACTGTCATATCGCCTGGTTCTCTGCGTAAGGCCGTCCCATCCAGGCGCAAACGGCCAAGGGGCCAGAAATCCAGGAGAAGCAGGACAAAGGGCATGGTCACCAGCATCGGCTTAGACATCAGCCCGAGGGCGAAAAATAGAAGAATCGCAAGATAACGATAAATTGCAGGACGCTCCACATAGCGGATATAAGCCCAGATGGTCAACATGAAGAACAATGTGCTTAACACATCCTTGCGCTCTGCTACCCATGCCACGGATTCGATGTGGAGGGGATGGATGGCAAACAACGCGGCCACAAACGCGCTCCGCCAGGGAAGATCCGTCATCCGCTTTAGAAGAAAGAAAAGCAGAAGCGTGTTAATTATATGGAAAAATAAATTGATGAGATGGTGGCCGGCCGGATTCATTGCGAAGAGCTGGCAGTCGAGCATGTGCGAAAGCCACGTGAGGGGATGCCAGTTGTTGGCATAGACCGATTGAAACGCCCAGGCGATGTCGCCCCTGGTGAGTCCCGCCTGCACATGACGATTCTCGGTGACGTATTTGTCATCATCATAGCGGACGAAGTCAAAGCTGCTCACCTGCCAGAATACGCAGGCGGTAACCAGGACAAGGATAAAGTAAATAATAAGATCGCGATGGATCGGCTTTAGTTTATGCATAAATGTTTTGTGGCGACCCACCTGCAGGTGGGCCATTCTTCGCAGGACTAAAGTCCTGCACTACATTTTATTGACGCAACGTAGTGCAGACCTTCAAGTCTGCTGTATCAACTCCCTCACTTCGGCAGCAGCGTCTCCACGAGAGTTGCCCAGTAGCTTGCGCCCACGGGCAGGATACGGTCGTTGAAATCATACAGGGACTGGTGCAGTCTCCCTGTCTCCTTTGGATTTCCGCCGCCGATCCCCATATATGCCCCCGGCCTCTCCTTGAGGAAGAAGGCAAAATCCTCCGAGGTCATGACGGGTGTGATGTCGGCAAAGACCCGGTCCTGTCCCGCAACCATGGTCGCAGCCCGGATCGCTTCATCAGTCTCCCGATCCGTATTGACGAGAGGTGGATAGCGCCTCTCGTAGGATATGTCAACGGCAACGCCGAATGAGGCCGACACGCCCGCGCATATCTCTCGCATGCGCGTCTCCACCATGTCCTGCACCGCGGGAAGAAAATGACGCGTTGTCCCCCGGAGCCTGACCGTGTCCGGAATTATGTTATACGAGGTGCCGCCGTGAATTTCCGTAACACTGATTACCGCAGCCTGCGCCGGATTAACATCGCGGCTCACAATACTCTGGAGAAGGTTCACCAGATAGGCTGACGCGAGCACGGGGTCCTTCACATTCTGGGGGGTGGCGGCATGACCGCCCTTTCCTCTTATTTCTATATCGAAGACATCATAGGCCGCCATCATGGGGCCTTTGCAGATGGCGAACACACCTTCGGGCAGAACGGGAAAGTTGTGCAGGGCGAATACGGACCGGACGGGAAAGCGGTCGAATAGGCCCTCCCGGACCATCTTTCCCCCTCCCCCCTCGTTTTCTTCGGCGGGCTGAAAGATGAAGTGGACTGTTCCGCGAAAGGTATCGTTTGCGGCGAGATATTTCGCCGCCCCGAGAAGCATGCTCATATGGCCGTCATGGCCGCAGGCGTGCATCTTCCCCTCGTTGCGCGAAGCGTAAGGAAGACCGGTTGCCTCCGTAATATCAAGGGCGTCCATATCGGAGCGGAGGCCTATGGCCGGCGAACCTCCCGTGCCCCTCTGAATGGTTGATACAATGCCCGTACCGGCAAGACCGCGATAAATATCGAGGCCGAAGGAGAGCAATATTTCGGCCACATAATCGGACGTCTCCTTTTCTTGAAAGGCCGTTTCCGGGCAGGCGTGGAGCGCATGACGCCACTTCGTCATCTCCTGTGTCATCGCACCGATCTTGTTATGGACCGCCATCGTTTCTATACCGGTTGTTCCTCGACTTACTCGCTGCATCGCTCTTTCAGTGCGGCAACGTCATCCGGAGCGAGGCTGAGGGAATCCGATTGCATCAGCCTGTACATTATGGCCTTAGGATTATTATTGTGCTGCAATCCCAAGGCATGGCCGAATTCATGGGCGAGCACCCGCACCAGTCTGTTACTATCGTCAAACTGGTAGATTGTAATTGTGCGCTTGCCGTCCTTGCTGACATATTCGCCCCCGCAAAACTCACTGCCCAGCTTGTTGCCTGCATCATAGGATTTGACTAAGTCGAGGTTAAGGTTGGCGGCGATATCATTTATAACAACGGTCATGCTGTTAAGTATATCCGCCATCCTCGTGACTTCCTCCCGGCGCGCCTGCAGGTTTTCATGGATGTTGTTTAATTCGCCCGCCTCCGCCGTGAGCCGCTTGTAGACGGCTTCCGTTACTGCGCCTCGCTGACGCCCCGCTTCAATCTCGGCATTGTGGGCGCCAAGACGTCTGCTGTAGGCGTTAGAGTCATGCGCCAGTGCTGAATTTTTACTTTCATATTCCGCCTTCAGGTTCAGAAAGCGAACCTTCATGTCGTCATATGCGTCTTTGGTGGTCCCGATTGCGTAGTGCAGTTTTTTCAGTTTGTCTGCAGCTTCCTGCCTGTAGTCGTAGACGAGATTGACCTCTATCCTGCCCTCCGGCTCCTCCCGGAAAAGCGCGCGGGCGTATGGCTTCCTCCAGATGGACGCAGCCTTGCCTGCCGCATCAGCAAAATCCTGGCGGCTCACACCGAACCTCGCATCTACCGTGCCTATCCGGTAGGTGAGCGGCTCCTGGCACGGCTTGGGTATGCGATAGTACACTATGACAAGGGCGATCAGGGTTATAAGAAGAAGATAGGCCCTCAGACTGCCTCTCCCTGATGAGCCTGGCATTCCATGATGGCTGATTGCAGGTTTCATAAAATATGCACTTGCCGCCGGCGAAGAAGGGCATCCGGTAATTACTATGCGTTTTCCCTGTTGGGCCTGCCCTCGAATGTAATTGAAACTTGTTTTCTGGCTCACGGAGTATAAAGGTAAAGATACCCGGTGTCAATTGCAAATGGCCGCGCCGGGCAGTCGGCAAACAGGCTTATTCGGCGACGCCCTGCCGGATGACGCCATGGCCGAATTATTGCCCTGAATCAAAAATCTTTTCCTGCTGCATTCGTTAAAAACGCCCCGCCAGACTGATGCTTGACATAATCGACGGGGCATCATATAGTAAATTAACTTTTAGAGCCGGTTGATGTCCGAGTCCCCTACCCAGAGCTTAAAGAGGGCGCTGGGTTTTTTTAGGGCTGAAAGTATTTCCTCATAAGCGGCATAGACGACGCCGTATGAAGGCAGGTAGAATATGGCAAGGCAAAGTCAAAACAAGTTCATTAAGAGGCAAAAAGAACTTGAACGCATGCGAAAAGCTAAAGAAAAGATGCTGAGGCGTCAGAGCAAAAAAGACAAGGAGCCCGAGTCTGATGAGGCGACGGCGCCGGTCGAGGTCGAGCCTGCGAATCAGCCCTGAAAGCCATGCGATTGAATGTCAGCAGTCTGGTAAATGTCCTCAAACAGTCTCCGGTGCGACAGACGTCTGATTCCTCCACCGTTGACAGAGCCTGCTTCGAGTATCCTGCATGAACACCGGTATCCATGGAGAAAAGCGCCTGTCTTCAGTTATTCCCGTTTTATATAGCGAAAACAAGGCAGTATCCGTTGATTCGAAAGATGAGAAATTAAATATACAAAAGAGAAATAAACGGATATAATGTGTCAAATCTAATGAAGGAGATGTTATGAATATTTACGTAGGGAACTTGGCTTACACTGTTACGGAAGAAGATTTACGTCAGGCTTTTGGAGAATTCGGGCAGGTAGCGTCCGCATCCATCATCAAGGACCAGTCCAGCGGCCATTCCAAGGGATTCGGATTTGTAGAAATGCCGTCGACCGAGGAAGCACAGGCTGCCATCAGCGGTCTCAACGGCAAAGAGGTGAAGGGACGGAAGTTGAACGTGAATGAGGCTCGCCCCCGCACCGATGATCGCCGCGGTAGTGGCGGCGGCGGCGGCGGAAGACGTCCCGGCGGCAGACCGCGCTATTAATAGAATTCCCATACCGCTATAAGAACTTTGAAAATTTCCCATCTTGTCATTTAGACGAGGTGGAGAAATATTGCTGGCCGTTGATAAATCATAAGACCGACAGCTCAATGCCCTTGCTCGCTGCCCGGGGCTGCGGCACCACGTTAATGACTACAGGTGCTGATTTTCGAAGGTCTCACGCGCAGGAAATGATATCGGGACCGTTCGAATTACAGAGCTGATTGACGGAAGCGCCCCTTCTATCGCCTCAATTATCTTATGCCATGATTAAGCGCAAAACTTTATTTATCTTTCTCTTGCCAGTCATTTTCGCAACCGGTTTCATTCTTGCTTCCTGCAAGGAAGAGGGAGAAGTCATTACCAAGCCGGACGAATTTGCGCACGTTTACGAGGCCAGCGAAAATAAGCTGCTTCAGGCTGTCGCACAGGTATTCAAAGACAAGGGATTCGGGACTGCCGCGATCAATCAGGAGACGAACGAGGTGGAGTCGGGTTACCTGGTTCAGGATGACTGGAGGACCAAGGGCATAGCCCGTGTAAAAAAAATCAACTGGAAAGAATGTGAACTTGTTCTCTCCGTCATTACCGAAAAGAAGGCGTCAAACGGCTGGGAAATGCGAAGGCTCCTCGGGAAGAAACAGTACGACACTTTCTTCGACGCCATCGAGCTTCAGCTTTATCAAGAGATGTATAAAGTCAAATAGGGCGGCGCCCGGCGCAGGCGGATCACCGGCGCCAATGCTTTCTGTTGTGGGTGTGAAATTGCTCGACGATACGCTCCATTTCGCGGGGAGCGATAATCTTGCGATCGACGAAGAAGCTGCCGATGAGGGGCTGCAGCATTCTTTGTCTTGCAAGGAGAATGGTCAGTTGATAGCTGCTGATGTACCCGCAGCGAAGAGCACATTCACAGAACTTCTCGCCTCTACGTCGCATGGAGATAATTGACCGGATATCATTCTGGTCCAGCCAGTCCCATCGCGCCGCAATGTTGCCAACCATGGGCCGCTTGCTTTTTTGCCACACGATAGCCTCGATCAGGATAGGCATCGAAATGATGCCGCTGTAGTAAAGAAACCGACCAAGGAGAAGCTGTTTTCCCGGAAGCCCTCCCTGCCAGAGATGTTCACTCATGCCCTGATACCTGCCCCGATGAGCGCTACCCCCCGTCCTTCTTTGATCATGCGTCTCATATGTCCGCTGTCTTTTTCTGACTGCTTCATGTTCATGGGCCCTGTGGGCGTGACCGCTATGCGGGTATCTCCAGGGATATTCGAGAAATGTGTTGAGTTGATTGTAGGCGAGGGTCACCTCTCTGAAGCGCTCGGTCAGGCTTAGAGGTGATTCGGCGAGCGCTGTGGCGCGGTCCGGGTGTGTCTCGAAAGCCCTCTTCCGATACGCCCTCTTGAGCCCGGAAGCCCTGAGGTATTTCAGGAAATTGCCGGAAACATTTGCATCTGTTCCAAACAAGACAGTGCAGGCCCTATAAAGGTCTGATGGTGTGGACGCCGTTTTGTCCTGCATTTTTTCTCCCCGCTCTTGCTTCCGATTCTTTCTATATGGGAGCAAGAGAAATACCGCCGATTCTAATTAAGGACGTTCCGATCAACCTGATTTCTATTTATCATGGGCAGCGTGAACTTCGCAAGAAGGAAAAGGGGAGGCGGGTGTGATAATAGAATTCAGAGAATACTGCCCTTCAAAAAGGGGACTCGCAGTCAGTCGTGGAGAGTTAAACTTCACCGATCCAGCTTATGGTGTATTCGCAAAGGGCGTTTGGCTTTTCGATCTTTGGCTCCTTGATCTCCCACCTGCCTTTCAAGCCAAGTTCGCGCACCGTGAGTTCGAAATGACACATGGCGATGCCCATATCAACCCGCTGCAGATCCGCGATGTTCAAGATCCTGAAAGAAAGGCTGTTGCCGTACCCACGGGTGCGCTGCATGTAGAAGTTCCAGGAACCACGGTCTTTGATAATTCTCCAAGGTTGCTTGTTTGAAGCAGATGGCGCTATACGCACCATTTCCAGCGATACTGCATAGGGACCGGCCTCATCGGACGAGAGAGGAATGCCAAATGTCTCCCGGAAGAAAAGATTCTCCGGGGGCTTACGGTTGTGCCCTCCCACAATCTGACGGATCGTGACACCAGATTGCTCCTTCGGCAAAATATATCCGACGGAGGCTACGGCAGGCACAAGTTCTTCGACTGTGGCGGAAATCTTTTTTGCAAAACTGCTCCTGGTAAAACTGCCTCCCAGCCAGCATGTGCCGAGCCCCACATCCGTCGCAAACAAGATGGCTCTCTCCATCGTGTAGCCAAAATCTTCCAGGTTCTTTGAAGAAGGCCCCACGGCGCCCACGATAAATCCTGAGGCGCCCTTGATGAAGCCGTATGTGCCCAGTCCCTTCAGGGCCTTGCGATCCTCATCCGTGGCTGCGATAAGCTTAAAGCGCGCTGCTCCGCCGAATGGGCCTCTGCCGCTTACAGATAGGAAAGCGGAGAGACGCTCCCGGTCTTCTTCCGCGATGGGCTTGTCTGTATATGTCCGACAGGAAAAGCGCATCTTCATGATTTCTGTTACGGGCTTGCTGTAAAACATAATTAATCTCCATTGAAGAGCGTGCTAAGTGCCGGATGCGGGCGGGCGGGCCGGCACAGTTACGAACATACCGCCCACGCATAGGGCGGCCGCGAAAAGCATAACGCCGCGATACCCCCATCCCTGAGCGATGAGGCCGCCGAGGATCGGACCTATGGCATTGCACAAATTAAGGGTAGACTGGAAGATGCCACCTGCAGTGCCCTTTTCTTTCCCGCCGCGCAAGACGATCAGCAGGGCGCCGACATAGAGACATGACCACGCCACTCCGAGGACCACCTGCAATATGACCAGGGATAACCGGCTTGTAAAAAAAGCATATGCTGAAAACACGAATATCGAAAGCACTTGACCCCAGAAAAAAGTCTTGAATTCGGAAAACCTCTCGAGCTGTCGCATCACCAGAAATTGCACGACAAAATTGACGCCCCATAAAAGGCCGATCCAAAAATGATCGAGCCCTATGGAAACCAGATACAACGGGAAGATGACCCAGACGGCGCTTGCCCCGAGATGACGGAGAAATACGGCAAGGTAAACCCTGTAGTCCCGGCGCATAACAAGCCACAGATTCGGAGGTCGGGAGAATTTATACGTAGGCACTTTCTGAAAGGCCAGAGAGATGAAGAAAGCCAGCAGGCAGAACAGAAAACTAAGCCGGAAAAGAAGTTCGATATCTCCGACCATTGACGACGCGGCGGCTCCGAAAATCCATCCGAGGGACCCGTAGGAGCTGTACTTCCCCATATTGGCGCCGCATTCAAAGGCGTAGGTGATTGTCGCCGCAACCGCAATGCCGAGGGCAAATCCTACGGCTGCCCGAACTATAATCAATGCCGGGACGCTGTGCGCGAGAAGCTGGGCGGCAAAGGCCGCGCTGCTCATCAGCAGCCCCCACCGCACAAAGACAAGCCTTCCCAGGTGGTCGGATTTCCAGCCCGAAATAAGAGAAGAAAACAAAAACGCGACCCCGTAGGCTGCGCCCACAACGCCGACTTCAAAGTCCGACGCCCCCAATTCTGCACCGAGGAGGGGGACGAAGATAAATGAGCTCATCGTAGCGAAGCTGAGAAAAAAGTTAACCAGGCTTATGAGCCAGCGGTAAGACCCGCCCCCCGCCTGCTCCGCTTTCTCCATAATAATATCCTGTTCTAACATGATGGTTTATTATCGCATAAATGCGTGCGTCATATCAATTCCTGTAAAAAAAGAAAAACCCCGGAGGCGCCTCCGGGGCTCGTTTGCTTGATCACCGGCAACATATTATCTGATGCATCGCCCTCACATCCCTCTTGCCCTAATTGCGATCCTGCCTTGAAATCAATCAGCCATCTTTTGCAGCCGCCGAAGCCTTGCCTTTCGAGCGGGCCTTTTGTCCCTTCACAAGGCGCAGCGTTTCGGCGATCTCCTTGGGAGTGACGCTCTTCCTGATCTTTTCCATCTTCTCCATGACCGCTTGAAAGCGCAGCCCTTCCGCCGCGCTTATCCATTCCAGGCTCAGCCTTTCCGTGCGGAGGCCCATCTTTTCCATCTTCTTCCAGATGCGCTTGATACGCCGTTCGGTCCACTGATTGGCATGCATGTAGTGGCAGTCACCGATGTGACAGCCCGATACCAGCACCACGGGCGCCCCTTTGGCGAAGGCGCGCCAGATGAACTTCTCGTGCACTCTTCCGGAGCACATCGTCCGGATCAGGCGTGTGTTGGGCGGGTAATGAAGCCGCGAGACGCCGGCAAAATCAGCGCCCGCATAGGAGCACCAGTTGCATGCGAAGACCGGTATCCTCTCCGCGGTGTTCCCTTCGAGGACGGCGTCGATCTGGGCCTCGATCTGCGCGTCTGTAAAATGGTTCATCGTGATGGCCATGGTGGGGCATTCTGCCGCGCAGGTGCCGCAGCCCGAACACGCGGCGCCGGTGACCGCCGCTGCCGTCTTTGCCTTTGTGTCCACATTGATGGCATTGTACGGGCACACCTTCGCGCACAGGCCGCACGAGTTGCATAGCTCGGGATCAACTGCCGCTGTGATCGCCTCCACGGTGAGCGACCCGGGATTCATGAGCCGCATGGCACGGGCAGTGGCTGCAGAGGCCTGGGTGACGGAGTCTTTTATGTCTTTGGGACCTTCGGCGCAGCCGGCAAAGAAGATGCCCCGTGTCGCTGAATCCACGGGCTGCAGCTTCGGGTGGGCCTCCATGTAGAAGCCGTCCGATGTTGTCTGGAGGGCAAGCATCTCCTGAATGGCCTTCATGTCGGAGGGCGGTTCAAGGCCTACGGCGAGGACTACCATTTCCGTGTGGTGGCTCTCCAGTTCATTTGTCGCCGTGTTTTCCACTGTCAGCACAAGGTCCTGCTTTCTCGGGTCCTGCTTAATGTCGCCGGGAAGGCCCCGGATGTAACGGACGCCCATGCCTTTGCTGCGCCTGAAGAGATCCTCGAATCCCTTGCCGAAGGCCCGGATGTCAATGTAGAAAACTTTCACTTCCATGTCCGGATAGTGTTCTTTGAGCATGATCGTGCTCTTCACAGTGTTCATGCAGCAGATATTCGAGCAGTAGGGCCGGCCCCGGCGCTGGGATCGGGAGCCCACGCATTGGATAAAGGCGACGGACTTGGGAACCTTGCTGTCTGTAAGGCGGATGACCTTGCCGCCCGTAGGCCCGCCGGCGTTGATGAGCCGCTCGAGCTCCATGCTCGTCAGCACGTTCTCATACCGCGTGTAGCCGTATTCATCGAGGATAGTCGGATCATAGGCCTCCATGCCGGTCGCCACGATGATGGTACCGACGTCGAATTCCATCTCCTCGTCGTTCATGTCGAAGTCGATGCAGTGCTTTTTGCATTTCTCGATGCACTTCCCGCAGATGATGGGATTGTGACCCAGGCATCGGGTGATGTCTACTGCAAAAGCCCCCGGCACCGCCTGCGGAAAAGGCGAATAGATGGCCCGGCGGGAGCTCAGGCCCATGTTGAACTCATCGGGAATGATGACCGGGCAGACCTCAACGCAGTCGCCGCATGCCGTGCACTCCTTCTCCTTCACGTACCTCGCCCTCTTCAGGATGCGCACATGAAAGTTGCCCACGAATCCCGTGATCTCTTTTACTTCACTCATCGTCAACAGCGTAATGTTGGGATGCCGACCGGCATCCGTCATCTTTGGCCCGAGTATTCAGATGGAGCAGTCCATAGTGGGAAAGGTTTTATCGAGCCTCGCCATGATGCCGCCGATGGAGGGCTGCTTCTCGACGAGTATCACCTTGTAACCCGAGTCCGCAAGATCAAGCGCTGCCTGGATCCCCGCTACGCCTCCGCCTATGACCAGCGTGGACGGCGCGACCGGAACATCCATTTCCGTTTGTGCGGCAAGCAGGCGGACCCTCGATACGGCGGAGCGCACCAGATCCCTCGCCTTGATAGTGGCATTCTTGGCATCATGGCTGTGCACCCATGAGCATTGCTCACGGATGTTCGCCATCTCCATAAGGTAGGGATTCAGCCCGGCCTCGCTGACGCACTGCCGGAACGTAGCCTCATGAAGCCGCGGTGAGCACGAGGCCACCACCACACGGTTGAGTCCGAATTCCTTTATGTCATTCTTGATCTGGTTCTGGCCGGGCTCGGAGCACGTATAGCCCTGGTTCCGGCATATCGTGACGTCCGGCAGTTTGCCCGCATATGCGGCTACTGCATCGCAATCGACAACGCCTGCGATATTCGATCCGCACTGGCAGACATAGACGCCTATTCTGACTGCGTTATCCTGTTTTGATTCTTCCATTCATCATCCTCTTTATTGAAGCTCTCCGCAGCAAGCTGCCGAGGATCTTCGATTCTTAAGGAACATTACCATTCGTCATTCGCTCGCTTACCCCGCAGCAAGCCACGGGGACTGCGCTCGCTACCGAATTGAAACCTCTGTATTACGCGATCTGGTCGGCCAGGACGGACACCAGATCCCGTATTTCCATTTGTATCTTCTTCCCCTGCATCAATGGATCACGTATGGTGCAGGTAAGATGGATCATGCATTTGGGACATGCCGTAACGAGCAGGTCCGCGCCGGTCGCCCGCGCCTCCGAGAGCCTCTGCACCTGAATCTGCTTTGAGGAGGCATCACAATTGATGAAGCCGCAATTGCCGCAGCATAAAGCGCCCCTGCCCGAGTGTTCCATTTCACGGAACTCCATTTCCGGAATGAGGCCGAGCAGATCCCTCGGGCCGGCATAGCGGTTCAACATGCGCCCCAGCCTGCATGGATCCTGGTAAGTGACCTTGCGTTTGAGCGGCCGGAAGGCCGTGCTTCCCGGCTGCATTTCCCGCTGGAGGAGGTCAAGCAGCAAAGTTACTCTGACGTCAAACCCCGGAATGATGCGCGGCATGTGTTCACTCAAGACCTGGAAACATTCGGGGCACGAGACGATGATCTCCTTCACACCGGCATCCCTGAAGGATGCGTAGTTCAGACGGCATAGCGCTTCAAAATTTTCGATATCTCCCGACCAGAGGAGGTCGTGTCCGCAGCACCTTTCATTCGGCAGCAGGACAGGCTTGATGTCCAAAAAATTCAACAGCCGCACGCTGTCTCTCGCTATAGAGAGCGTATCCACGTCGATGCCGGCAAAAAAGACATTGAAATACGGCGCGCACCCGGTGAAAAATGCGACCTCTCCCGAAGAAGCCACTTTAATTCCCGCATCCGGCCAGTCGAGACGGTTTTGCTTCAGGTGCGGTGCGGTCATCATCCTCATCCAGGAATGGATGGCGCCGTCGTGGGCGCGATAGCCCTTCATGCCTTTTGTCTTGGCCAACAGCGTGCGCATCTCCAGGATGAACCGATTAAAATCTACGCCCGATGGGCAGCGTTCACGGCACACGCCGCAGGTCAGGCATTCCCAGACAGAATTTTCGATGTAGGCCTCGTCCTCGCGCTCGGAGATCACTTTGTGCGCCAATAGCCTGGGCGAGTACTCCTTGCCGGAGAGCCTTCGGGGGCACGAGGCTGTGCACTTGCCGCACTCGAGGCACTGATACAGCGACATATCCACGATCATCTGATCGATCTTCGGGTCGTTCAACTCTTAACTGCCTCCCGTTTCCTGCCGTCTTTAGACATCAGAGGCCCCAGAGCCTCCACCTCTTCCCTGAAATTCCATAGGGTCCGAACCAGCTCTTCTTTTTCATGAGCGCCGAAGGTGCGCTCCACCAGCCGTTCCTGGCGGATGCCAAGCAGGTGCAGTATCCTGCGGACGCGGTGCACATTTTCATGTCCCACCTCAGGTCCCGGGCCGTAGCGGCAATCTTCGTCCGTGCATTCGAGAAGTATTACGCCGTCTGCACCAAACTCAAAGGCCCTCAGGATCAGCGCCTGATTGATGCGGCCGATGCACATCACCCGTATCAGGTGGAAGTTCGCGGGCATGCTCATCCCCGTCATCCCCGCTGCGTTNNGGCATGTCCATGGCAGTCACCGGACAGCGTCCCACACAGCCGCCGCACCCGACACAGTTGTAGCGCAATACCTCCGCCGTGTAAAAGCCGCGCTCATTGGCGACAAGCCTGACGGCGTCAAAAGGACATATCTCGACGCAGCGGCCGCAGCCGCGGCATCGCCTCCTGTCCACCTTGGGACTGAGCTCATGGTCTTTCAAAAAGGCCTCTGCCGCAGTAGTAGCCACGTGCGCAGCCAGAGCAGCTCCTGCCTGGAAAGCAGTAACTCTCTTGAGGGTCCTGGGCATAACCCGGTAGACGCCGATCTGGGGGCTGTGGAAAAATTTAAAGTTGTAGCGATAAAATTTCTTGAGGCCGAACATCCCCACGGGAATCGCAAGCGGAAGGACGTTCATATCGGCAAGACACACTATATCCGCATGAAAATTCTTGCGAACGCCATCTTCACGCACGACCACCGTAAAATCACCCAAGTGTCCTTTGATTCCTTCGATAAGAGCTTCCTCTACATGCGTGATAGAAGCCCCGGCGATCCTGTTGACGGGCCTTTTGCGGATCTCAGCGGGCACTTTCCGATCATCCTTGAGGCTGCAGCGATGAACCAGGCGCACCTTGAATCCCTGCATGTTCAGGTTGAGGGCAGTGCTCAGGCCCACTTCCGAACCTCCCAGAATCAGTATCCGGTTTCCAATCTTCGTTGTGCTCTGTCGGAGCGGTCCCATGACCCGGGCGCGTATGAAGGCCTCCCTCAGAAAGTTGCGCATTCTTTCTACAAGCATCTCTTCGGATACATCCGGAGAACCCAGGTGATCCCTGATGTTGATTGTCTCAAACCGGCAGCGGTCAAGGCCGTGCCTTTCAAACAGAAGGATACGGGCGCGGTTTCTCTGATCGTTGCAGGAGATGCACTGAAACTCCAGGGGACAGCATACGCACGATGCCAGTATGACTCTGCCCAGCCTGTGCTCCCGCACGGCGGCGGCAATCCGCTCGGCGCCCTCGGGATGGCAGGCAGAAAAAATCAGCTCACTGTGCATCACGCCGGGCATCGCGAGCGCCATATCCCGGATGCGCTCAAGCGCGCCGGGTGTTGTTAGGGTCCCGTTGCACGTGCAGGTGAATACCCCGAACCGCACTTCCTCTTCAGAAGCGATTGCAGAAGGCTGGCAGGGGACCCCATTGGTCCGGAGGGATGAGCACTCCGCCATGGCCTGCCCCGCCGAGGCGCTACCGGCAATCAGTACATTNNTCCAGGTGCGCAATTTCCTCAGCGCCCGCCACAATCACGGCAGGACTCGAAACAGTCATGAGCTCTCTGTTCTTGAAATGATTGATGGCCCCAATGTCATTGCAGACTGTTTCACAGACGCGACACTCGCAGCAGGAACTGCAGTGCAGACAGCGTGAGGCTTCAGCCACCGACTGCTCCTCGGTCAGTCCCAGTTCCACTTCTTTAAAATCACGGCGTCTCTCTGTCGCCTGCCTTCGCGACATTTCGGGTCGCGATTTTCGGGGAGTGTCCCCGGAGATTTCCACATATTCTCCGGCGCCGCGGGATTCATCGGGTAGCGCGCCCCACGGGGGAGATGTGCCGGTAAGATATTCGACAGCCCGCGCAGCGGCCCGGCGGCCCTGAGACATGGAGCCTACCACCGTATCGGGTCCCGTCACAGCATCCCCGGCGGCAAAAATGCCCGCCTGTGAAGCTGAGAGTCGCGCATCCACATTAATCGTCCCGGACCGGCCCGTAATCAGCTCTTTTCCGAGCCCTATATCTGACAAGGACGGCTGTTGTCCGATGCCGATGATTACCGTATCCGCAGGCCGGAAAAACTCTGACCCTTTGACCGGTTCCGATCTTCTCCGTCCGCTTTCATCGACGGCGCCCTGCTTCATACGGATCATGTCAAGGCCGGTCACTCTTCCCCTCTCGGAAACGATCCGGACGGGCGCCGCGAGGTATTCAATCCTTACTCCTTCCTCCTGCGCTCTCCGTATCTCCGATCCGTGCGCCGGCATATCGTTGCGTTTACGCCGATAGCAGATGATGACGGATTTAGCTCCCAGCCGGACAGCGGAACGGGCTGCATCAATGGCGGAGTTGCCGCCGCCGATGACAATCACATTGCCCCGGATGTTGGGCTTGCCGCCGGTGTTGAGTTTCTTCAGCATCTCCAGTGCGCCATGTACGCCCCTCGCATCTTCACCGGGGATATTGAGGCGGAGGTCCCGGTGGGCTCCTGTGCACAGAATGACGGCATGGAAACCCTGATCAATCAAATCTCTGATGGAGAGGACCGGCGTGCCCGTGCGTATCTCCACACCGGCATCTTCAATGGCCTGTATTTCGGCATTCAGGACGGCGCGGGGAAGTCTGAAGGCATTGATTCCCATCCGCAGTATTCCTCCCGCTTCGCGATAGGCCTCAAATATGGTTGCGCTGAAACCCTCCCGGTTGAGGAAGTAAGCAGCCGCAAGACCGGCGGGACCGCCGCCGACTATGGCCACTCTTTCCGGCCTTCCCGGTTTTTGAGCGCCCGGCAGCCGGGGCCGGCGCTCCGCCATTTCACGGTCGGCAAGAAAACGTTTGATACTGCAGATGGCAACCGCCTGGTCCAGTGAACTGCGGCGACAGGCGTCCTCGCAGGGGTGGTGGCAGACGCGCCCGCATATGCCCGGCAGGGGATTGTCCTGCCTGATGACATCAAGGGCCTCGTCGAATCGGGAGGCTGCAGTGAGCGCCAGATAGGCCTGGACGTTCACGCCGAGCGGGCAGCTTATCCTGCAAGGTGCGGGCTTGCGCTTATCCAGATCAAGCGCACGGGAAGGGCAATAGGCCGGTGTTCTTCGCAGGGGAGGATGACTCGAATCCTGAAGGGGACACACATCCATACAGCGGCCGCATCCGGTGCACAGGTCGTAGTCCACATATACGGGATCTTGAGTGATGACCGCCCTGTAGCCATCGGGACCCCGTTTGATGGCCTCGATGCGTGCATGGGTTAAGGCGGTGACCAGGGGATGGCGCGTTACCTGCAGGTACAGCGGGCGGAACTGGAAATCCAGATCCTCAGGGTAATCTGTAAAAGGCGCGGCTCCCCGGGGGTGTTCGAGGAAGTGAATCGCTTTCGTGACCCAGACCAGGGGCAGCCCGGATTGCGACAGGTCCTGCGCCACCTTAAGGGCGCCATAACCGGAGCCTACCAGGAGAACTGCTTTTTTCAGGTTGCTGGTTGAGGAACTCCTATGCATCGTTAATCCCTTGCCAACCTGCCCTGTTTTGCCCGGCTCTTGAGGGTGGCCTTACCGTATTCACTGCCGCGCTCGAAGGCCCGTGAATTCATTTCCCGCGTTGGCGCCGGCACAGATGTTTGCACGGCTTTGCGCAAAGCCTCTGCGCCCACTAAATTATATACAGCGGCAAGAAATCCGAGCGTGACGATGTTCGCCATCATTTTATTGCCCAGTTCTTCGGCGAAGCGGGTCGCCGGTATATCGTATGCAATTATGTCTGAAGAAATTTTTCTTGCCTGTATGAGATCCGCATCCAGAATAAGCATACCGCCTTCACGCAGACTGCCGATATTCTTGGCATAGCCTTCCTGGCTCAGACAGATCAGGACATGCGGCTCCTTTACGTAAGGGAAAAGGACTTCCTCTTCGCTGATAATAATCTGGGCCGAGCAGGCGCCGCCCCGGGCCTCCGGGCCGTAGGCCTGCGTCATGGTGGCAAATTTTCCGTCGTAAAGGGTGGCTGCCGTTCCAAGGATGTCGCCGGCCATGATGACCCCCTGTCCACCGAAGCCCGTTATGAGAATGTGCTTTTCCTTATTCATGATAGTATAGCTCATCACCCTGCCTGATTTTCCGGCACAATCGTGCCTTCAAAATCCGGCCAGTCCCCGATCAGATTCTTACAACTCAACTGATAGTTATCCAAAAATGTCGGTCTTTCCGTGTCCACAAATTTTCCCACCACAATATTGTTGCCGAAGTCTATCGGCGCCTCTTTCGGGTCGATGTCGTTGCGAATAACGGAGCGCTCATGATAGAACTTCAAAGTTTCGAGGGCAGTGCCTATCTTGTTACGGCGCCCGAAGGAGGTGGGGCAGGGAGTAAGTATCTCGACGAATCCGAAACCGCGCTTCTGCATTGCTTCCGTGATGGAGTTCGTGAGTCTGCGGATATGCAAAGATGTCCAGCGTGCAACGTAAATTGCCCCGCATGCAGAGGCCAGATAACAGAAATTGAACGGCTCCTCCGGACAGCCCGTGACGCTTGTGGTAGTCTTAGCCCCGAAAGGCGTACTGGGAGCGAGTTGCCCGCCCGTCATCCCATAATTTAAGTTGTTCACGCAGATGACCGTGATGTCAATGTTCCTGCGGGCCGCATGGATGAAATGGTTGCCCCCTATGGCAAGCAAGTCGCCGTCACCGGAGACGACAATCACCTTCAGCTCCGGATTCGCCAGCTTCAGGCCTGTGGCAAAGGGCAGGGCGCGGCCGTGCGTTGTGTGAAAGGAATCGAGCCGGATATATCCGGCCATCCGCGCTGTACAGCCAATGCCGGAAACTATGGCTGTCTTGTTGAGATCGTATCCCGATTTCTGTATAGCTCCTATCACGGACCCGAAAACGGTGCCGATGCCGCAGCCGGCGCACCATATATGGGGAAGCCGCTCACTCCGGATCAATCCTTCCATGGGATGCTCCGGCGCGGTATGTTCTGCTTTTTTTGTTTTCATTTCTTTCCCTTTATAGAGTCTTCGATGGCGCGAAGGATGGTTGCCGGGTGGATTATGGAACCGCCCAAGTGTGATACAAGATGAACTGGACACGCGCCTCCGGCGCACCGCTGCACTTCAAGCACCATCTGGCCTGCGTTAATTTCCGGCATAATGAGGGCGCGCACCCTGCCGGCGACGTCTCTGATAAGTGCTTCCGGAAAGGGCCACACCGTTTCCAGTTTGATTAGTCCCGCGCGTATGCCTCTGGCGCGCGCATCGCGCACGGCCTGCCTGGCGGACCGCGCGCTGATCCCGTAGGCGACTACAACGACATCAGCATCATCGAGGTACACATTTTCCGTCCGGATGATCTTGTCCCTGTTATTTACGATTTTTCCGATCAGGCGATTGACCATCTGCGCCTGTGTCTTCTCGTCCATTCCCGGATAGCCGCGCTCATCATGCGTCAGACCTGTGATATGGATCCTGTAGCCGTCGCCGCAGTTGGCCATAGGTGCGACCCCGTCTGGGTCCGGATGATAGGGCAAATATTTGTCCGGAGATACTTTGGGCTTCCGCCGCCCGACAATCTCGATTTCCTCTCTCCGCGGGATGACGACGCGCTCGTTCATGTGGCCGACCACCTCGTCCGCCATAATCATGACGGGTATGCGGTATTGCTCGCTCAAGTTGAATGCACGGATGGTCAAGTCGAACATCTCCTGAGGACTGGACGGAGCAAGCGCAATGACCTCGTAATGCCCGTGTGACCCCCAGCGGGCCTGCATCATATCTCCCTGGCCGACGAGTGTCGGGAGCCCCGTAGAAGGCCCTGCCCGCTGCACATTACAGATCACACACGGCGTCTCCGTACAGATTCCGAGACCGATATTCTCCATCATCAGGGAAAAGCCCGGGCCGGACGTGCTGGTCATGGCCTTCACGCCTCCCCAGCTTGCGCCCAGGATAGCCGACATGGATGCAATCTCGTCTTCCATTTGTATAAATATGCCGCCGAGCTCGGGCAGCCTGCGGGACATGCGCTCTGCAATCTCCGTTGCCGGGGTAATCGGATACCCTGCGAAAAATCGGCAGCCCGCAGCCAGGGCGCCCTCACAGCAGGCATAGTCGCCGTTCATGAAATAAGTCCCCGTCATTACGGCCTTGTCAGCCATGCGCTTCACCTCGCTTAGCACATACTTTTTTACCTGACATGAAGTAAGCTCCCTTTGCCTATTTGTGCTTCCTTCGAGACCGGGCAGTCTTGCCCTGCGCTGCTTCCGTTGCCTCTATAGAGAATATTGCAAATTCCGGACACAGGGCCTCGCAGAAATGGCAATTGACGCATTTTGACTCGTCTATAACTGCCGGCGTATGATAGCCTCTTGCATTAAAAACCTGAGACATGGCAAGCACATCGCGCGGACAGTAGGCGATGCAGAATCCGCACCCTTTGCATCGATCCTCAACAATGATGACCTTCCCCCTGCTCGCCTTGATGCTCTCTAAATCAAGGGGTTTTCTCCAGTATTTCATGCGCAATGCCTCTCTTCTGCTTCACGCCCTTCGCGAATTTGGCAAACAAAAGGATTTATATATGAGAAATGTATGCATATGTCAATAGCGCATGTAGGCTTCGACTCTGCGTTGTAATTTCGGTAAAATACGGATATAAGCAGGTGGGACCGTTGTTGAGTCACGCCGCGAGTGAAGGAGATGCGGGCGGGGGTCTTTACCCAGAACAAGAATGAAATAAACTACACATTCATAATCATGGAAGGCGGAGGCGTCACTGTCTATGACGTCCCCGCATCCCGTATAGATCACATGCTGCAGGGGGAATAAGAGAATCAGGCTGGGAGGGTGCTTATCCTATGGCCTTGCCGCCCCGTTCGCCTGTGCGGATCCGGATAACATCGTAGAGGTCCAGCACGAAGATCTTCCCGTCTCCGATCTCACCCGTCCGCGCTCCCTTGATGATCGCCTGTACCGTAGGCTCCACAAAATCCTCGTTGCACGCTATCTCCAGCTTTATCTTCTTCAGCAGGCTCCCTACCTCCTTCGCGCCACGGTATACCTCCGTCAATCCCTTCTGCCTGCCGCGTCCGAGCACATTCGATACGGTCACCAAGTTCACCTCCACGTCCTCGAGGCTTTTCATCACCTCGTCCAGTTTGTGGGGCTGTATTATCGCGATTATGTATTTCATATCTGTTGACCTCCTTATTCTACGACCGTGTAGGCGGCTTCGCTCTGCTGTGTCAGGTCAAGGCCGATAATCTCATCGTTCTTTTCAACCCTAATGCCTACCAAGGCGTCTACGAATTTGAAGATTATCCAGGTCATGACACCCGCAAATACGGCGGTCACAACGATGAGCATCAGCTGAATCAGAAACTGATGAACATCCCCGAAGAACAAACCGTTTCCGCCGGCTTCGTTCACGGCTTTTTCGGCAAAAAGACCCGTTGCGATGGTTCCCCACATCCCGCCGACGCCGTGCACGCCGAAAACGTCGAGCGCATCATCATATTTGAATAGTACCTTTATCTTGGCAATGGCAATGTAGCAGAAGACACTGACGAGAGCGCCTATGAATATGGCGTTCATAGGGTTCACAAATCCGCAGGCCGGT
The DNA here is from genome assembly GCA_003153775.1 of Syntrophaceae bacterium. Lineage (GTDB taxonomy): Bacteria > Desulfobacterota > Syntrophia > Syntrophales > UBA2185 > Fen-1135. The sequence continues at coordinate 39,141 of PMBI01000042.1, forward strand.
GTAATGGCGACGAGGCCAGCAACCGCGCCTGTCGCCGCTCCCAGGATGGTCGGGGCACCGTGCTGCTGCCATTCGATAAGCGCCCAGGTCAATCCCGCAGCGGCTGTCGCCGTGTTGGTCGTGATAAAGGCATTTGCCGCCAGTTCGTTTGCCGCCAGCGCACTCCCGGCGTTAAATCCGAACCAGCCAAACCAGAGCAGCGCCGCCCCCAGCACAGTAAAGGGCAGATTATGTGGCCGGAAAGGCTGTTGCTGATAGCCTATCCTCTTGCCGATGAGCAGCGCCATCACGAGCGCCGATATGCCGGAACTGGTATGAACGACGATGCCGCCCGCGAAATCAAGGGCGCCCAGATTCTTCAGCCAGCCTCCCATTCCCCAGACCCAGTGGCCCAAAGGATCGTATACAAATGTCGACCAGAGAATCGTAAAAAGAAGGAAGGCGGAAAATTTAATCCGCTCCGCAAAGGCGCCTACAATCAATGCCGGTGTGATGACGGCAAACATGCATTGAAAAATCATGAAAACGCTGTGGGGGATTGTCGCAGCATAATCAGCGTTGGGCTGCCCCCCTACACCCCTCAATCCCACCCAGTCGAAGCCCCCGATGATGCCATGACCTGTATCCGGACCGAACGTTAAGGAGTACCCGTATAAGATCCACTGCAAGCTGATGACGCACAATATGATAAAACACTGCATCAAGAGGGAAAGAACATTTTTCCGCCGCACCAGGCCGCCGTAAAAGAAGGCCAATGCAGGCACCGTCATAAGCAATACCAATGCTGACGATGCCAATACCCATGCTGTATCGCCTGAATTCATATTAAGTACCTCCTGATTCTTGAAATCCGTTTCTGATCTCTACAATAGCAAGGAGGGTGCCATGCATAAAAGCTGTTGATTATATTAATTAATGTGCTATAGGAGTGGCTGCGGGCAGGAATCAATGTGACATTTTTGTGCTATATGGACATGAGTTTGACAAAAATGTGATTACCGTGTACCTGCCGGTATCAGATCCTCTTTTTCGTTTGACACAGAAGCTTGAGTTACTAATAATGAAGCAAATATTTTTTCAAAAGGTGGATGAACATCGTGAGGGCTGACGAAGGACTGCCATTCCTCCTGCGCTATGAGAATGTGGCGGATTACAGGGACGGCGAGGTGTGGATATTGGACAGGCGAAAATATCCTGCGAGAGAAGAGTTTGTGCGCTGCGCGGATTATCGGGAGGTTGCCCGGGCTATCGCAGACATGGTAACTCAGAGCGGGGGACCCTGGCTCGCAGCTGCTTATGGAATGGTAAACACTGCGAGGCGGGTGCGTAACCTTTCTCATGCAAAGGCTAAGGAAGAACTGAAGCGCGCGGCAGACGTGCTGATCTGTGCACGGCCGACCACATCGGCAAATATGAGAATCCACATCATGCGAATTTTCAAGAAAGCGGAGGAAGCAATTGACCGCGGGGAAGACGCAGAATCCGCCACATATGTCTATGTGCAGAAGAATCTGGAAAAGCGCTACCGCAATTCACGCCAGATTGCAGCGTATGCCGTAGACCTGATGCCGGATGACGTGAGCATACTCACCCAGTGTTATGCGGAAACCCTCATCGGGTTTGTGCTGCTAGTCTCTCAGGAGAAGGGGAAAAAAGTATCTTTGATTTGCCCGGAGACCAGGCCGTATCTGCAAGGGGCCAGATTGACAGCCAGTGTGGCCTGTGACATGGGTGTGCCGGTGACGGTTATTACCGACAACATGCCCGCATACGTCCTGTCTAAAGGAATGGCGCAGACATTCATGTCCGCCGCAGACGTCATCACGCTCGATGGTTATGTTGTGAACAAGATCGGCACCTTTCAGATAGCCCTGGCGGCACATTTTTACAACGTGCCTTTTTACGCTCTTGGTACGCCATCGGCAACGAATCCCGACCTCTCGAAGGTTGAGATTGAAGAAAGAGACCCCGAAGAAACGGTGCATGCCATGGGAATCCGTACGGCTAAATCCGGCGTGAAAGGCTATTATCCTGCTTTTGATATCACGCCCCCCGGGTTGATACGGGCCGTGGTCACGCCGAAGGGTGTTTTCCCGCCGTCCGGCTTGGAGGCATATTTTTCATAGATACGATCCCGGAGAGGTTTTGCATGTTATACGAGGATGCGCGAAAGGCACTACTTAAATGCGTCTTGAGGCTTTGCCAAAAAGGCCTTGTTCAGTTTAATTCGGGCAATATCAGCGTCCGCGTATCAGAGGAGCATCTTGTCATCACACCGACGGGGATATCCTATGATGAAATGTCGGAAGAAGATCTGGTGGTAATTGACCTCAATGGCAGCCTGGTTGAGGGAAAACACAAACCCTCATCCGAAACGCCAATGCACGCAACTATATATAAGAATATACATGACGTGAAGGCAGTTGCGCATACTCACTCGCCTTATGCGCTCGCTTTTGCCACAGTCGGAAAAAGCATTCCTGTCATCAGCACCGAAGGACTGGCTGTGCGCGGGCCCATACCGGTTGCCGATTATGCGTGTCCCGGCACGGCGGCACAAGGCTGGGCGGCGATTAAGGCCATGAAGGGACCGCCCCCTGTGATGGGAACATTGCTCAAGAACCACGGCGTCCTCGTCACAGGAGGAAACCTGTCCCACGCATATTCCATAGCCTGCCGCATCGAAATGGCGGCAAAGGTTTTTTTTCTGGCCCTGCAGATAGGAGAACCCGATATCCTTACGGACGACCAGATCAAGGAGATCAGAAGCGTATATTTAAGAAAATAGGTGAAGCTGTCCCTATTCATCGCGAGGTTGGCACCCATGATAGATTTCTTTAAAATGAGCGGCAGCGGCAACGATTTTATCCTGATCGATAACAGGGAGCAATCCCTGGCCGTCGGAAACATCGCACAATTCGTGAGAGCCGTCTGCGAACGTAAGGTATCGGTGGGCGCAGACGGGTTGATCATTATCGAAGATTCGGAGCGCGCTGATTTCCGGTGGCGGTTTTTCAATGCCGACGGGAGTGAAGTGGATATGTGCGGAAACGGAGGGAGGTGTGCCGCCCGTTTCGCCTGTATTAAAGGGATCGCAAAGGAAAAAATGTCCTTCGAGACCGGAGCAGGCATCATCGACGCCGAGGTCAAAGGAGATGTAGTAAAACTGAGATTAACAGACCCGCAGGCCATGAAGGCCAACATATCAGTTATGATCGACGGGAAACCGCTTGAAGTCAGCTTCATCAACACGGGCGTACCCCATGCCGTTTGTTTCGTCCAAGGTCTCGACAGGTATGATGTATTTAACACGGGCCGGAAGATTCGCCGCCACAGGGAATTCCAGCCTGAGGGCACGAACGCGAATTTCATGGAAGTGATAGACAGGCACACTATCAGAATCAGGACGTATGAGAGAGGCGTAGAAGACGAAACCTTAGCCTGCGGCACCGGCGCCGTGGCATCTGCCCTGATATCGTCCTCGCAGGGACTGGTGGAATCGCCGGTTGATGCGAGGGTGAAAAGCGGAGAGACATTGAAGATATATTTCCACAAAAAGGACCGGGCTTTTCAGGATATTTATCTTGAAGGAAAAGCCAATGTGGTTTATGAAGGGCGCATCTGGGACGAGGCTTACAAGCGCCCTCAGACTTAGACAGAAAAAACCGGAGGTGTTTTGTTTTGCAGATTGCCGACCGACTGAAAAAGATTCCGCCTTACCTCTTTGTGGAGCTGAGAAAAAAAATCAACAAGGCGAAGGCTGAGGGCATTGACGTCATCAGTCTCGCCATCGGAGATCCCGTGGAACCAACGCCGGATTCGATCATCGATGAACTCTGCAGGAGAGCGCGGGACCCGGAAAATCACCGGTACCCTACGGATGAGGAAAGAGGCATGCTCGCTTTCCGGCAGGAGATTGCCCGGTGGTACAACACGAGATACGGGGTATCTCTCGATCCGGGAATGGAAATCCTTGGTCTCATCGGCTCTAAAGAAGGCTGCCATCACTTCGTTCTGGGCTGCATAAATCCCGGCGATACCGTGCTGATGACGGATCCTGGATATCCGGCCTACCGTGCCAGCATCCTGATGGGCGGCGGCGTTCCCTACAACGTGCCGATTCTGGCGGAGAACAGATATCTCCCCGTATTCGAAGACATCCCGACGGATGTCGCAAAGAAGGCGCGGGGGATATTCCTCAACTACCCCAATAATCCCACCGGCGCCTGCGCAACCAGGGAGTTCTTCGATCGCCTGGTGGAATTTGCCAGGCAGTTTGACATTGCCGTCTGCTATGACAATCCCTACGGTGAAATCCTCTTTGGCGGACAGGAACGCCTGAGTTTTCTCATGGCCGGCGGGGCCAAGGACGTGGGCGTTGAGTTAAATTCCCTTTCCAAACTCTTTAATATGACTGGCTGGCGGATCGGAATGGCCGCAGGTAACGTCGACATCATTTCCGCCATGAGCAAGGTTAAAGAAAATACCGATTCCGGCATCTTTAATCCTATCCAGTATGCGGGTCTCCATGCACTGAAACATGAAGCAAAGAATATTGACCACATGCTCAATATCTACGGACGGCGACGTGAACTGGTGCTCGAAACACTGAGGCGCATCGGGATAGTCTTTGATGCCCCCAAAGGAACATTCTACTTATGGGTGCCCGTGCCCCGGGGTATGAAATCCCTCGAATTTACAAACCTCCTCTTTGATAAGGCGGCGATCGTCGTTGCGGCGGGCACGGCATATGGCCAGTACGGTGAAGGTTATATCAGGATAGCCCTTACCGTGCCGGATGCGAGGCTCAAGGAGGCGATGGAGCGGATCGAAAAGGCGTTGTCCTGATATGGCCTGAACTCTTTCTTCATACAATTTTCCGGGTTGTCTGTTAGTTAACTATCAAGCGCGTCAAAGATTCCCCTTCGGTACATGACTCTTGCCGTCAAAAATGTCTCGCGACGAATTTCCTTATGATCCTTCCGGGACATGTCTCCCTCGCATGGAGGGCGCCATAGGGACAAACCTCAATGCAGCAGAAGCAGCGGATGCACCGGTCATAATCAAAGGAGAGCGTCTTTTCACGCAAAGATATCGCCCCCGCAGGACAGATTTTCCGGCACTCCGCGCACAATTGGCAGTTCACGTTATCGGAAACTGGCCTCTGGAGAAGGTGCCTTCTGATAAATCCGTGAAACCTTCGCGGCCCGTACATGAGCGGGCTGATAAGGGGAAGCCTGAAATCGCGAACCATCGGGAGGTCGCCATCAATCTCGATATCAGCTTCCATGATGCCCATATCTCTTGCAACCCTCAGAGTCGGCAGTCTATCCGCGTCCAACCCCAGCATCCTGCAAACCGTGCCGTCTACGGCAAAGGCGTCACGGCTGCCCAGCAAGACGCCCAGCTCTCGCGGCCTGCCGCCTTTCCCCGGACCTTCGCCTTCCATAGCCAGAATCCCATCGAGAATTGTAAATGATGGCCTGATTCTCTGATAAATGAGGACGAGGAGCTTTGCAAACATGGTGCGGTTGATGCCTGTCCGCATGTGCCACTCCGCTTTTCTGTAACCGACAATGCAGCCGAACATGTTCTTCACGCCGAGGGTCAGCAGCATCTGACTGTGCGTCTTGAGTTTGGGAAGGTTGATAATCAAGTCTGCGTTAAGGGCGTCCTCGGCCATCTCAATTTGATTAAACGGTTCGCCGATATCGGTTCTCAGGAAGTTTTCAAATGCCCTGCAGGTGACGTCAAGCCCCGCAAGCGCACCCCTTATGCCGCTATCCTTCATTATTTTTTCAAAAGAACCTATGGCGGGGCTATCCGAAACCTGCGGGCGGGCGCCCTTTTGCAGGACATACTCTACTGCAACTTTGACAATCGTGGGATGTGTCAGCACAGCATCCCCCGGCGACGCCGGTGAGAGCAGGTTCGGTTTGATGAGGACACGGTTACCCCTTCCGATCAGTCCACCTCCGATTGCGTCCATGATCTCGAAGAACAGGGCTTTGACCACGTCATAATCATAGGTGGATTTTCTCAGTATTACTTTCGTCACGGGTGTGATGGCTTCTCACTCCTTGTTCTTCGTGTTGCATTCATTTCTTGACAAAAATGAAATTTCAAGTAAAAGCTTCATGCCATTGAGAGGATTGAAGATCAAAATTATGTTGTGGTTAACCCGTATGTCGGATATAATCAACACCATAATTTTTGACTAAATCATATATGAAAGATTTCCATATTAATAGATATTCATCGGGACCTGTTTATTTAAAGGTCGGCGTCGTCGTAATCGTACTCTTGCTTCTTTCAAACCTGCTTTTAATATACCTGTTTGTCAAAGAAAGAAGTAACAATAAGAATCTCATCGGTCTTGTCGATAGAGCAGGCAAGGACTTTAATCAAATCCATGAATCATTGAAGCAGAAGGATATGCAAAAGGCCTTCCGGTATCTGACGGAGGCGCAAAAACAGGTGGTGGCGATGCTGCCGCCCGCGCCCGTGCCGGCAGAAAAGGCGGTGACGGAGACAAAAGAGCAGCCGCCCGCGCAGCCGACACAGACTAAAGCAGCGGTCACGACTGTCGCAAGTACACCCGTCTCTCCCCAGGATGCGCCCTATACCTTTGTCTTTGCCGATACGGGCGAATACCTTCTCATCTGTGAAAAAGATACAAAAATTCTCTACATCTTCCGTTTTTCAGACGGCAGGTTCTCCCTCGTAAAGCAGTACCCGTGTGTCATCGGGGCGAATAATCATGGAAAGATGAGGGAAGGAGACTTTGCAACTCCCGAAGGGGTTTACTTCTTCTTAAGATTTACACCGGGCAAGTCACTCGCCGAAAACTATGGTTATGGGGCCTTTGTTTTAAATTATCCAAATTTCCTCGACCGGAAGGAAAGAAAAGACGGCGGAGGCATCTGGCTGCACGGCCACAGCGCGGGCAAAGTATTGGGAGCGGATGTACCGGATACAAAAGGCTGCATCGTTGTGAGCAATGATGCATTGAGAGAAATGAGCGGTTACCTGAAGGCGAACGGTACTCCCATCGCAATTGTCAACAAGCTCCAGTTTACGAAACTTGAAAGTCAGAAGGAATCGGCAAAGGAACTGAGGAACTTTATCAATTCCTGGAGGCTCTCTTGGGAGAGCATCAATACGAAAAAATATTTGAGCTTCTATTCCCCGACATTTGTTAACAGCGAGGGGATGAGCTATAACGCCTTCAAGCATCATAAGGAAAAGACCAACAAGAGCAAGAAATTCATTCGCGTAAAAGTTGACAATCTCGCGATCCTTATGCCACCGGAATATGGGGGTAATGTCGCAGTCGCAAGATTTCAGCAAAGATACGCTTCCAACAATTTCAAGAGCGACAGCAAGAAAATATTCTACCTGAAAAAAGGGCAAGCCGGATGGCAAATCATAGGCGAATCTTCATATTAATATGCATCACAATTGTCTGTTTTTTTATTGCAACCAATTCTCTTACAGTTAAGCGGGATGTTTCAGCGAAGCCGGAAAAACCCTCTTGTCAGCTGCAGAAGTTTTTTGCCGGCACAAACCAGGAGGTGGCCGTATATTTTATTTCCGGAGAAGAGAAAGGCCCCACCCTGCTTATCATCGCCGGAATCCACGGCGATGAATCCGGCGGTTATCTGACGGCAGAAAGATATACAGACATCAAGGTAAAGAAAGGGACACTGATTGTAGTGCCGCGTCTGAACTTACCCGCCGTAGTGAAGGGAAAGCGGCAGGGTCTGAGCGGCGACATGAATCGCCTTTTTCACCTCCCTGAAGACACCCATTCCACTCAGGATACGAAAGTTGTGAACCTCGCCAAGTCGCTTATAAAACGCGCCGACTATGTCCTTAATCTCCATCAAGGTGAAGGGTTCTATTCCCCCAAGTGGATTTCCCACAAGAGAAATCCTTCCAGATGGGGGCAGTGCAACGTCATCGACGCTCCCATCTTCGATCTGCCTAATGGAGATAAACTTGAACTCGCGAGCTTTGCCAAGAGGATAGCATCCAGTTCGAATTCCAAAATCAAAGATAAAAAATATCATTTTCAGGTCAACAACACCAACACGGCGAGCAATAAATCCGTTCACAAGGAGCAGAGAAGATCGCTCACATACTATGCCCTTTATCAGCAGCACAAAACGTCCTTGGCGCTGGAATCAACGAAGAACTGCACAGTGCCTCAGGCCGTCGGATTTTTAACAATCGCCGTCAATTCAGTGATCGACGCGGTGGGGATTCGAGCAGAGAATCTTCCTTCCGCAGATCCTGTCAAGATCAGCAAAGAGTTTGCCGGCAGAAAAATTAAAACGTGACATTTCCGCCCATCCCTACCATTGCCAGGCGCGTATTGCTAAGTACCTATAATCCGCGTCTGGCTGGAAGGACTCTTTTGAAATTCTCGAGAGTTTCCTTTTGTCATTGACATCTCAATATCTTTATCCTATATTTATCTCCCGTTAGGAAAAGAGCGTCAGGCAGTTAATCAGCCTTGCTACACACGTGAGAATATCCTATCTGCTATTTGAGCCCATATCGCCGAAACGGATAATGATAAATCCAAAAATGATTGAAGATGGCGCGATAAAAGGAACCCTTCATGAAGAATGAGCTGTCTCACGATGAGTTGATGCTTAAGGTCAAGGAACTCGAAAAAATAATCTCCGACCATAGGCGGCTTGAAGAGGTTTATCGTTCGGTAGTAGAGTCTACGAGCGATTCCATATATATGGTGGACAAAGAATATCGATATCTCTTCATGAACAATCAGCACTTGTCCAGGCTTGGTATGCCGGCTGAACAGGTCATAGGTAAACTCTACAGTGAGTTTCACTCTCCCGAGCAGGATAAAATATTTGCAGAAGCGGTTAACAAGGTGTTTTCAACCGGCAAGTCCATTCAGCACGAGCACAAGAGCCAGAGGGACATGAGATATTTTCTCCGGACGTTCAGTCCTGTAAGAGATCGCGGCCCCAATGAAGGGATAACATGTGTCGCCATCATTTCCACGGACATAACCGAGCATAAGCTGGCTGAAGAGGCGATCAGGGAAAGCGAGCAAAAATATAGGACGATTATTGAAAACATTGAAGACGGCTATCACGAGCTTGATTTCTCCGGCAATATCGTTTTCTTTAATGACGCCCTCTTAAGAATGCTGGGATATTCCCGTGATGAATTTGCAAAGATGAATTACCGAGATATCACTGATGAGGAAACGTCCCGTCAGGTATTGCAGGTCTGCGACGAAGTTTACAAAACAGGGAAACCATCCAGAGGCATTGAGATAGAGGTAATGAAGAAAGATGGAACCACGAGGGTGGTTGAGATATCCGTGTCGCTGATCATGGATGCAAGAGGTCACGAAGCAGGGTTCCGAAATGTAATTCGCGACGTAACTGAACGCAAGAAGTCAGAAGAAACCATCAGACGATTGGCTTATCATGACCCCCTTACGGGATTACCCAACCGTCTCTTGTTCACGGACCGTCTTAACATGGCAATAACCAGGGCCAAGCGTAACAAGCAATACCTGGCCGTGATGATGCTCGACCTGGATTACTTCAAGGACATCAATGACACACTGGGCCATCACATGGGAGATAAGCTGTTACAAGCTGTGGGCTCTCGTCTGACGGAACTCTTGCGAAAGGGTGACACTATAGCCCGCATGGGCGGTGATGAGTTTCTGGTTCTATTGCCGGAAATCACTAATGTGGGAGTTACGACAACGATAGCGCAGAAAATCGTCGAATCGTTCCAAAGTCCCTTTATAATTGATGATAGTAAACTTCGTATTACGACAAGCATCGGAATTGCAATTTACCCGGACGTTTCGGATGACGTTGAGACCCTCATCAAGCACGCGGATATTGCAATGTATCGCGCTAAAGGATCTGGACGGAACAACTATCAATTGTTTGCTCCGGAAATGCTCGTTAAAGCCTCGTCGTAACTTTTGGCTATATTCCGACCATCCCGCAAGAACATCCTTCCGCAGGAAGAAAGATTCTTTGGTCCATTTCTAAGAGTATTTGTTCCTTACGCGGAAGGCTTGGTTTTACGGGCGAGTCTCTCGCCCTTATCGATGCGAAAGAGTAAAAAATGAGATATCTTTATACCGGGACTGACAAGGTTCATACAACTTCCGGAATCTGGATCTGACGGGAGAGTATCAGCAGAAGAGGAAGAAAAACATTTTGAGGAGCGTTGAAAGTGCCGCTGAAAGTGGATGCAATAGGCAAAAAGATAGGCCCTGTCATAAAAGATTATACCTGGAAAGATGTAATTCTGTATGCCCTGGGTATTGGGGCAGGATTTCATGAGATTGATTACACGTACGAAAAAAGACTCAAGGTCATTCCCACCTTTTCTGTAGCCATGATATTCGATTTCTTCCGGGAGGTAGCGGCTGCCTCAGAGATCAATATTGCCGGCGTCCTTCACGTCGGGCAGGATATCATTTTTCACAACCCTATCCCGCCTTCGGGAACCATGGCGACGGAAGGAATGATCACCAATTACTATGACAAAGGCACAAAAGGCGCACTGGTCGTCGCCCGAAGCGGGACATCTCATTCCACCGGGGAAAAACTTTTTACAAGCATAACTACGCTGTTCGGCAGACTCGATGGAGGTTTCGGAGGCCGGAATGCACCGCATGATATCGTGGATTTCCCGGACAGAGAGCCGGACTTCATGATAGAGGCGCTGCCGTCGCCGGATCAGCCGCTCTTATACAGACTCTCCGGTGACACATTCGGGCTTCACGTGGACGCTGAATTCGCGAAGATGGTCGGTTTCGAAAAGCCGATTATGCACGGACTATGCACATACGGTTTCGCTTGCCGCGCCCTGATGGCAAGCCTCACGCCTGGTAAACCGGAAAAGGTCCGGCGTCTTGCCTGCCGTTTCTTGCAGGCCCTCTATCCCGGTGAACCCATAAAGACTCTGGTCTGGAAAACCAAAGAGGGCACGGCAGTCTGGCGGACGATAAATGCCGGCACCGGAGATGTTGTAATCGACAAGGGCGTATTTGAATATGGTGAAATCCCCTCTGCAGGAGAGGGTGTGCGGAAACATGAACATACGACTCATTTAACGGGAGATCATCTCCCAACCTCCGGGACGAAGGAGGACAGACCGGCAGTTGCAGCCGAGATAGGAGAACTTTCCATGGTAAAGGCTATTTTTGAAAAAATGCCCGGTATCTTCAACGCCGAGGCGGCGAAAGGTGTAGATGCAACATTTCAGTTTAACATTTCGGGCGAAGGCGGAGGCGACTGGTACGCCGAGATTAAAGACGGGGCGTGCAAGGTGCAAGCCGGTGTGCATCCTAATCCCACCACCACGATAAAGATGGATGCGGCAGATTTCGTCGATATGATAAATGGAAAGTTGCCGGCTATGCAGGCCTTCACATCAGGCAAGCTTAAAATCGGCGGAGACATTATGAAGTCACAGCTCATCACAAGGCTATTCAAATTTTGAGGATCCTGCAGGAGAAAATTTTCTCTCTTGCTGTTGCCGGAAAATGCGAATACTGATATACGGTAGGCCGTCAAGGCCTGATCGGCTGCCGGGTTACAACATAAACACTAAAATCCCATGAGGTAAAGGAAATGCCTGGTCCCCTTTCCAATTTGAAAATTCTCGATTTTACAACCCTTCTCCCCGGTCCTTACGCTACAATGGCTCTCGCGGATATGGGAGCCGATGTCTTAAAGGTTGTTTCCGGGTCGCGGCCTGATGTGGTCGCCTACATACCCCCCTTCGTTCCCGGTACAAAAATGTCCGCCGCCTTCGCCTATCTCGGAAGGGGAAAGCGCTGTATGACGCTCAACCTGAAGGACAGCCGGGCCACAAAAATCATACACCAGTTAGTTGCGGACTATGACATCCTGATTGAGCAGTTTCGTCCCGGGGTTATGGCAAAGCTCTCTCTTGACTACCAGAGCCTGAAGAAAGTAAAACCCTCCCTCATCTACTGTTCGCTTACGGGCTACGGCCAGACAGGTCCTTTTCGCGACAGGGCAGGTCACGATATCAACTATCTGTCCCGCTCAGGTCTCATGTCCTATTCAGGTAAAAAAGAGACGGGACCGAGTCTGACAGGCATGCAGATCGCCGATGTCGCATCTGGTTCGAACAATGCTGTGATCGGAATTCTTGCCGCAGTCGTTCACCGCGACAGAACGGGCGATGGCCAGCACATCGACATCTCGATGACGGACGGCATGATAGCCTTCAATGCCATGTTTGGAGCCGGTTTCCTGGTCGACGGCCAGGACCTTGTACGCGAAAATACACTCCTCAACGGCGGCTCTCTCTATGATTTCTATGAGACCAAAGACGGACGATATATCAGTTTCGGCGGTCTCGAACCTCAATTCTTCGCTGCATTTTGTGAAACCATCAATATGCCGGAATTGATTTCCGGAGGAGTCCAACCGAAGGACGGCGTCAATGTCAAAAAGCGGGTAAGAGAAATATTCAAGACGAAAACAAGGGACGAGTGGACGGAGTTGTTCAAGAAAGTTGACGCCTGTTGCGAACCCGTCCTCTCCCTCACAGAAGCCTTAAACGATGCTTATACAATAGAACGTGGCATGGTGGTCGAAGTCGATCTTCCTGATGGGAAAAAGGTAAGGCAATTCGCAAGCCCCATCAAGTTCTCCGAGACAATCCCGGAATACAAGAATGCGGGCGCACCTCCCGGTCTACACACAAAGGAAGTCCTCGTGAAACTAGGCTACAAAGAAGAGGAAATAGGAGCTTTCGAAAAAACAGGTCTATTCAGTTGATACCAGTAGACATCGTATAGTGACTATCTGAGTCTGCTGGTGCACGTCTATTCCACGATGATCTTTCGAGGAAAGCGGGTGTTATCCTACTATGCCTTGAAGACATCTCCTGCCGCCGATTGTACCGGCCAAATCCCTCGCAACTGTCTTTGCATTACCCTGAGAAGAACCGCCGAGACCCGCGGAAAGCATGTCCCTGCCACATTCTGTAATGGAATTCTGTTGACATTGAACAAGCCTTGCTTCTGCAATCAGACGCTTGAAAACTGGTTCTGATCAGATGTCAATTACTTCCATGACCTTTCAAAACACTCGTTGTGACAAGGTGGATTTTCGATAAATCAAGAGTCATATTAATGCTGAAAATTACATATATCAATTTTGACATATGTTCCTGATATTACTAACTTTATTAACTATAATTACTTGACATAAAGAAGAAATGCGTGTAAGGGGAGACACTTTCGTTACAGTTCGCATAAGTCCTTGTTTCCCGCACTCGAAAACGATATGTGGCAAATAAAATCAACGAGTATCCGCCCGAAATGTATCGAATCTTTTCTTAGTGATTCAACATCAGGTCGCTCTCCAAGCATATTAGCAGTACACGTCCACATCCATTTGCTGCCTGCAGGAGCGGCGTACAGATTCTGACGTCAAGCATTCAAGTCTCATTTTTGCGACTTGCACTCGTTTCCGCAGATTTACTCAGAAATAAGGGCACTCGATCGTAACCCGTTAATCTTAAGTCCGTATGAAAGGAGTAGGTAATGGAAATTAAGAAGATTTCACTAACCATTGACGGCAAGGAGATCCAAGCCATACCCGGACAGACAATTCTGGAGGTTGCCCGTGCTAACGGTATCTATATACCGACACTCTGCCAGTACGCGGGCACCACAAACGTCGGCGCATGCAGGGTATGCGTGGTCGATGTCGCGGGTGCGAGGACCCTTGTGGCTTCCTGCTGCATGCCGATAAACGCCGGCATGGTCATCAAGACTGATACGCCGGCTGTAAGAGCGGCCCAGCGACTGGTCGTGGAGCTTCTCTGGGCTTCGGGCGACCACAACTGCCTCACCTGTGAAGCGAACGGGGTGTGTGAACTTCAAAGCCTTGTGTACTGGCTGCAGATAGAAAAACCGCGGTTCAATATCGAATCTCCCGGTTATGAGATTGAAGAAACCAATACCATGATCCAGAGAGATCTGAATAAATGCGTTCTCTGCGGCAGGTGTATCAGAGCCTGTAATGAGATTCAGGTTAACGAAGTTCTCGACTTTGCTGGGCGCGGTTTTCGCACCAAGGTCGGCCCGGCCTTTGACGCGGATTATATCGACTCGGAGTGCGTGTTCTGCGGCGAATGTGTAGATTCCTGCCCGGTAGGCGCTTTAACTTTCAAGCAGGCCAAATTCCAAGGGCGTCCATGGGAGATCAAAAAGGTGAAGACGACATGCACGTATTGCGGCGTCGGTTGCCAGCTTGATCTGAATATACACAACGGAAAGCTGGTAAAGGTCACCGGCAATCATGAATATGGCCAGCCCAATGAGGGCAGACTTTGCGTGAAGGGCCGTTTTGGACTGGATTTCGTCCAGCATCCGAACCGCCTCACTACCCCCCTCATCAGAAAAAACGGGGAGCTGAAAGAGGCGAGCTGGGATGAAGCTTATGAATTCATCGCCAAAAAACTTGCTTCCATCAAGAAAAAACACGGCGCTGACAGTATCGCGGGTTTTTCCTCCGCCAGGGTTACTAACGAAGAGAATTATCTCTTCCAGAAATTTATGAGAGCAGTCATCGGAACCAACAATGTCGATCACTGCGCCCGTCTTTGACACTCCTCCACAGTGGCCGGTCTGGCCGCCGCCTTCGGGAGTGGTGCAATGACGAATTCCATTGATGAAATAGAATATACCAATGCCATCTTTGCCATAGGAACCAACACAACAGAAAATCATCCTGTTATCAGTTCGAAAGTGAAAAGAGCTGTTCGTCTTCACGGCGCGAAATTGATCGTTGCAGATCCGAGAGAAATAGACATGGTGAAATACGCCGCGATCTGGCTGCGCCAGAAGCCCGGCACTGATGTGGCCCTTCTCAATGGAATGATGAACGTCATTATCTCCGAAGGCCTCTATGCGAAAGAGTACGTGGAAGAGCGTACCGAGGGATTTGACGCGATGAAGAAGATCGTGGAGAAATATACGCCCGCGTATGCCGAAAAGATTACAGGCGTTCCTGCGGACGACATCAGAACGGCTGCCCGCATCTATGCGAAGGCGGGCAAAGCGGCGATTCTCTATACCATGGGTATTACCCAGCACATAACAGGGACGGACAACGTCAAATCCTGCGCTAATCTCGCCATGCTTTGCGGCTATTTAGGCATAGAGGGAGGAGGCGTCGATCCCCTGAGAGGCCAGAATAATGTCCAGGGCGCTTGCGACATGGGCGCACTTCCTGTCGTTTTCACCGGCTATCAGCCTGTAGCCAATGATGAGACAAGATCAAAATTTGAAAAAGCCTGGGGAGTCGCTTTACCTCCTAAACCCGGCCTTACCATTGTGGAAACACTGAATGCTGCGCACGATGGGAAGGTGAAAGCCCTCTTCGTCGTCGGCGAAAATCCCATGCTCTCCGATCCCGACTTAACTCATGTAAAAGAAGCCTTGAACCATCTGGATCTTCTTGTTGTGCAGGACATCCTGCTCTCTGAGACGGCTGAACTTGCCCACGTTGTGCTGCCGGCAGCCTGCTTTGCAGAAAAAGAAGGGACCTTCTCCAATACGGAAAGAAGGGTGCAGCGCGTAAGAAAGGCCCTTGATGCTCCCGGCCAGGCAAAAGCGGACTGGGAAATTATTTGTGAACTTTCTACTCACATGGGCTATCCTATGAAATATGCGGCTCCTGAAGATATCATGAAGGAGATCAACCGATTGACTCCGAGTTATGCGGGGATAACTTATGAAAGGCTTGAAAAGGAGGGTATCCAGTGGCCGTGTCCGAATGCGGATCATCCGGGAACCAAATACCTGCACAAGGACAGATTCACCAGAGGGCTGGGACTATTCCATGCCCTTGATTACATTCCGCCTGCGGAAGTTCCGGATGCCGCGTATCCGTTTGTCATGACCACCGGCCGCGTCCTTTACCAATATCACACGGGGACAATGTCCCGCCTGTCGAAGGGTATCACGGAAAGGTGCCCGGAGTCTTTGGTAGAGATTCACCCCAATGACGCAAAAAAACTGGGAATTCAGGAAGGTCAATTTGCAAAGGTCACTTCCCGCCGTGGTGTTGTCCAAGCGAAGGCCAAGGTGACGGAACGTGTGCCCAAAGGGACCATCTTTATGAACTTCCATTTCAAGGAAGCGGCCGTTAACTTACTCACGAACCCTGCGCTCGACCCGACCTGCAAAATTCCTGAATACAAGGTCTGCGCCGTTAAAGTGGAAGCGGCATAGGAAAAAAAACAAATTCATGATTGCCTCGCTTACGGCGGGGCAACTTTAATATTACATAAGAGCAAAATATTTCATAATGGAGGGCAAAGGTATTATGAGTAATGAAAATTTAGAAAGTAAGAGATGGTTGATTGCAATTGCGGCGATCGTAATGCAACTGTGTCTCGGGACGGTCTATGCCTGGTCCGTCTTTAAGAAACCCCTCATGACCGCACATGGGTGGGGTGAAACGGCGACCCAGGTGACGTTCATGATCTGTATTGGCATGATCGGTGTCGCCGCCGCTTTTGGCGGAACGCTGGTCGACAAGAAAGGTCCCAAGTTTGTGGCAACCATTGGCGGTATCCTTTTCGGTGTTGGAACACTCCTTTCCGGCTTGGCCGATCAGATCGGAAGCATCTGGCTTTTGTATCTTGGTTTCGGTTTCATCGCTGGTCTTGGCAACGGTTTCGGCTATATCACCCCCATTGCCACGCTCATACGCTGGTTCCCGGATAAGCGCGGTCTGGTGACTGGACTTGCCGTGATGGGATTTGGCGGCGGCGCCTTTTTTATGGGCAAGATTGCTCCTCCTATGGTCATCTCCATGGGTGTGGCAAACACCTTCTACATCTGGGGCGCGATATTTCTGGTTCTCGTCACCGCATCTGCTCAGCTCTACAAAAATCCACCAAAAGGCTGGCTCCCGGCAGGCTTTACTCCTAAAGCAACAGGCGTCACGGCAGCGCAGTCGTTTACCTTTGATGAAGCCGTGAAGACTCCCCAGTGGTGGATGCTCTGGACAATGCTCTTCCTGAACGTGTCCGCCGGACTCGGACTGATCTCCCAGCTCTCCCCGATGGCCCAGGATGTCATCAAGAAAACCGATCCTTTGATCGCGGGAGCGGCGCTGGCCCTGGCGGGAGGATCGATCCTTGCCTACGCGTCCATCTTTAATGGTCTGGGGCGTCTCTTATGGGCATGGACATCCGATGCTATTGGCAGAAAGAACGTGTTTATCATCATGTTTATCACCCAGGCCATTCTTTATGTCCTGCTGCCCCAGATAGACAATCAGTTGATCTTCATCGTCGTCGCGTGTTATCTTCTGGCTTGTTACGGCGGCGGCTTTGCTACAATGCCGGCATTTGCCGCAGACTCCTTCGGACCCGGCTACATCGGAAAAGTCTATGGGATAATGCTGACAGCGTGGGGTGCGGCCGGTATTGTCGGACCGCTGGTATTCGCTCAGATTAAGGGAATCGCGGTGTATGTTGCCGCAGGGCTTCTCGCGGCAGGTTTCCTTATTGCATTGAGCTACAAGAGACCGGCGCCGAAATCGGCAAAGGCGTAAATACTCTCTCAATGCAGGGCGGATTTTCTCTCTTCCAAACGTAATGCGGGGGAATCCGCCCTTTCCCCTGCAAGGGCGAAAAACAAGTTGAGAACATCTGTACAAGAAACTGAATGGGAGGAATGAAGAAAATGCAAAATACGCTTAGCTCTGTGCTGAATATGGCCATTGACAAGGAAAAAGAGGCGTACGATTTTTATATGAACCTCTACACCCTGGTAGAAGATAAAGAGGCGAAAAGCACCCTGAAGTATATAGCTAAGGAGGAAGCAAAGCACAGAGACTTTCTGACAACCTGCCAGAAAGGCCGCTTCTGCTCGGAAGTCTTGAACATGGAAACACCAATCGCATACAAAATAGTCGAGCATATCGAGAAGCCGGATATAAAGAAGAACATAAAAAGCGCTGAGGTCTACCTCATCGCTGCTAACAGAGAGCTCAACTCACACAATTTTTACAAGAGCCTGGCAGACTCCTATCCCGCCGGCGATGTAAAAGATCTTTTGACTAAAATGGCGGGCGAAGAGTTGAAACACAAGGAGAAGATGGAGTATCTTTACTCCAATACGGCGTTCCCGCAAACGGCCGGTGGTTGACCGATTCTTTGAGACATATACAAATTTATTTTGCAGAAGTTACATTGACAAAGTCTTCTTAAGATGCTTGAATTTTTAATATAAACGAATGGAGGGCATAGTAATATTTGCACCGAAAAATATTCTTGTTCCAACCGATTTTTCCAATTATTACAACAAGGCAATAAAAAAGGCTGTGGAGATTGCATTGCAGCATGAGTTCAAGACTTATATTCTTCATGTTGTTGATGAGATAATGCAGTGCGCCGTAGATTACTGCCTCGACGTCTCTGTCGTAAAGCAGATCGAAAAGCAAAGCACGAAGTTTGCCGAAGAAAAACTGCGAAAGATAGTTAAGGCTCTTCCCAAGGGCACCAAGGTTGCTGCTGATATAAAAATGGGAGATACCTATGAAACGATCCTGAAGGAGCGGCAGCGCAAGCGTATCGACCTGATTGTGATCGCATCCCGCGGGAAAAAAGGACTGATCCATCGTCTCGGCAGTATTGCAGATAAGGTCATGAGGGGCGCCAAGTGTCCAGTTCTGCTTGTTAAATAGGAATTAAGTAATCGTCCCAAGACGGCCCGACGTTTCAAAGGCCGTCTTTTTTTCTGTGCAAAGAACAGCAATGTCGATGGCTTTGATCTCGTCAGCCGGCTGTCTCGATCATGTCCGCTTCTAACCGGCCTGCATGTGCTGTAACGTATACGATATGATCAACATATCTGACGACACGGGGAATCTGCTCGTCTTAGACTTCTTCTCCCGGCAATAACCTTTGTTTTTCCCGATTTCACCGCAATGATCATGTACTTGCCCCTCTTCCGGAATGACTATCAAACAAAACCATGTCCCAGTATATGAAGAATTTCTGTCAATTTTTTCCTTGACACAAGAACCCCTTTCTGATAGTCGAGCGTGACATATGTCCAAACGGACATATTCCTCAATCAGGCATAGTCCCCTTTATCTGATGGTCGCAGCAATTTCAAGCACTTCATATGACGGGAGACCAAATCAGCTATGTTACTGATAGATGCCAAAATCAAAATAAAAAAGATTTCTTTGGAAAGGAGGCGTGGCAAACGATGACGATGGTCAATATTAACATAAATGGCCAGAAAGTCAGTGCAGCAGCCGGCAGTACCATCCTTAAGGCCGCAAAGCAGGCAGGCATTGACATCCCGACGCTCTGTGACCATCCTGCTTTGATTCCAGTTGGTGCTTGCCGAATATGCGTTGTGGAGGTTAAAGGACAACGCACCCTGATCACGGCATGTACTTTCCCTATATCTGAGGGATTGGAAATACAAACAGAATCACCACAGGTAGTTAAAGCGCGAAAATTAGTCCTTGATCTGATATTTTCAGAACGAAACCATTACTGCCCGTACTGCGAGATGAGTGGAGACTGCGAATTGCAAAATCTGGGGTACCGCTATAGTCTAGATCACTTTATTTATCCGACTTATACAAAGCGTTTCCCGGTTGATGCTACACGTAAGTACTTCCTCATGGATCACAACCGCTGTGTTCTATGCGGCCGTTGTGAGCGAGCATGCGGCGATCTCGTGGCCAATCACACCCTTGGTTTGCGGAATCGCGGTGCCAATTCCATGATCCATGCCGATGCGAATGTTCCATTTGGTGAGTCTACCTGTATCTCTTGCGGCTCATGCCTGCAGGTATGCCCCACAGGCGCCCTGTGTGATAAACGGAGCGCGTACATGGGACATGACATACAGATGGAACATATCAAGACTACCTGCAATCAGTGCAGTATCGGATGCGGCATGGAGATCGTCACCCGCGGCGGCAATGTCTTGAAAATTGTGGGCGACTGGGATGCGGCGGTGAACAGTGGGCTGCTTTGTAAAAACGGCCGCTTTGATCCTCTTTACGATGAACGTCAACGTATTACCAGGCCTTTGCTCCGGCGAAAGGGTAAACTGGAGCCGGCAAGCTGGGAAGAAGCTATGCAGGCTGTTGCTGAGCGCGTTGGCAAGGCCAATGCTAAAGACTTAGGGGTGCTCGCTTCCACTTACGCTACGAATGAAGCCCTCTATCTGCTTGCGAAGTTATTCCAGAAAGAACTGAAAGCAACCAACGTTGGCTTACTCAACGACGTTGCGCCGAAACTCTCCGATAAACAAGGCTCGCTTGCCGACATCGTCCTCGGCGACGTCATTCTTGTGGTCGGTTGTGATTTACTGAAGGATCAGCCGGTTTCCTCTTTCTTTGTCAAACGATCCGTTGACAGGGGTGCACGGCTCATCGTGGTGGACGGTAAAGACAACGGACTGGCGCCATTCGCCTATATGAATCTTGGGATGGCCGAGATAAGCAAGGCCATCGAAATAGCACAGCGTGCCTCACATCCGGTCGTGCTGTATGGCGCGGGTGTCACGGACAAGGCTGCGACGGCGCTGAAAAAGCTCCAGGGGAAGGCCTCTTTCGTGGCAATAGAAAATGGCGTCAACACGCGGGCGGCGGCGGCTTTGGGACTAAACAACGGATTCAAGCCCTCTGCCGTAAAAGTATTGTATGCCTTGCTTGGTGAACAAAAGCTCGACGACAAGGACGTATCCAAAAATGTTGACAATAAAGCGTTCGTAATAGCGCAGGCCAGCTTCGCATCTCCTCTGACCGAACGAGCCGACGTGGTGTTGCCTATGGCAATATGGTCGGAGCGAGCAGGCAGCCTTACAAATACAGAAGGTAGCGTACAGCAAGTTAACAAAGCTGTAGAACCTGCGGGTGAAGCTAAGCCAGACTGGGAAGTCATCTCCTTGCTGGCAGATAAACTGGGAAAGAAGCTTGGCGCTTCGCTAGGCGAGATTTCGGCTCGCGCAACCCAGGAACTCAAGTGAAAGGAGAATGGACGATGGCAAGAGTTAAAGTCGCCACTGACTGGTTGGCTGGATGTGCTGGATGTCATATGTCTTTTTTAGACATTGATGAACGCATTGTCAAATTGTTGGAACTGGTGGAATTTACGTCGAGTCCTGTGACGGACCTAAAACATCCACCCAAAGAGGGTGTAACTGTTGGTATACTTGAAGGGGCCATCTGCAACACACACAACATCGAAGTTGCTAAGCAAATGCGCGAGCGCTGCCAGATACTTATCGCCGTTGGTGATTGTGCCACTTTTGGAGGTGTCCCTGCTATGCGCAACTTGTGCGGCACAGATGAGGCACTGAAGCGCGCGTATCTGGATACGGAAAGCGTCGTGGACGGACTCATTCCTGACTCTCCGGAGCTTGGGAAGCCCCTTGAAATGGTTACGGGCGTTGGTGAAGTAGTAAAGGTTGACCTCTTTATTCCCGGCTGCCCACCGAGGGCTGATGCTTTTTGGTACGCATTGACAGAACTACTCGCCGGGCGAGTGCCTATTGTTTTGCCACGTGAACTTTTTACATATGATTAGAGGAGAATATCTATGGAAGCTCGAAAGATAACCATTGAACCTATAACACGCATCGAAGGTCATGGGCGAATCACGATCCATCTAAATGAAGAAGGCAAAGTAGATCAGTCCTTTTTTCACGTTGATGAATTCCGTGGTTTAGAGAAATTTACTGAAGGTCGCCCATACTTTGAGATGACACAGATCACTCAGCGCATTTGCGGTATCTGTCCGGTAAGCCATCACCTGGCCGCAGCGAAGGCCTGCGATGGCGTCGCCCGTGTGGATCCTCCGCGGCCGGCTAAGCTGCTGCGTGAGTTGCTGCATATGGGGCAATATGTGCAGTCCCACGGGATGCATTTTTTCCACCTGGCAGCGCCTGACCTCGTCCTGGGTTTTGATGCCGACCCCGCCATACGGAATGTTTTCGGGATCATCGGAGCGAACCCCGAACTGGCATTGAAGGCAGTGAATCTGCGCCGCTTCGGACAGCAGATCATTCAAAGACTGGGTGGGAAGCGTGTACATCCCAATTTTGCTGTTCCCGGTGGGGTTAACGCACCTCTCTCCCCCAAGGATCGCGATGAAATACTGGCCGAGTTCGATACCATGGTTGGTATCGCCAAGGTGGCGGTGAGCATCGGCAAGGACTGGCTGGGATCCAACAAAGAGCTGGCTTCTGTCTTTGCATCTTTCCCTTCCAATTATATGGGTCTCGTGGACATGGAAGGCGGCCTGCAGCTTTACGATGGTGAGATCCGGGTAAAGGATGCCGACGGCAACTTTGTAGCACAGTTCAAGACGGATCATTACCTGTCATATATAGCCGAGCATGTGGAGTCCTGGTCCTTCCTCAAATATCCTTACTTGCGCAAGCTCGGTTGGCCCGACGGAACCTATCGTGTAGGACCGTTAGGGCGCTTGAACGTTGCGGATAAGATTGGCACACCCTTGGCAAACGAGGAACTCAAGCTCTTCAAACAGATCAATGGCGGCAAGCCTGTGGAAGGCTCTCTCTATTATCACTATGCCCGGTTGATAGAACTTGTCTACGCCTTAGAACGCATTGCTCAGTTGCTGGACGATCCGGATATCATGTCCAACGACATCCGCGCGTATGCAACACATACGCAGCTTCCGAGCCAGGGGGTTGGCGTTGTTGAGGCCCCTCGAGGGACCCTTTTCCACGATTACGGCACGGACGAGAATGGCCAGTTGACCAGGGTGAACCTCATCGTGGCCACAGGCAACAATAATTGGGCCATGCAAACAGCCTCAGGGCTGGTCGCAAAAGCCTTCGTTGATGGCACAAAGCTAACCGAAGGCATGTTAAACAGAGTTGAAGCGGCTATCCGTTGCTATGACCCATGCTTGTCGTGCGCAACGCATGCCATAGGGAAAATGCCCTTGGAAGTTACTCTTATAGGGGCGAACGGCACAGTGCTGGATCGAATTTCCCGGTAATATGAAAATCTGATATCAACGGGTTTAACAAAAGCGGGTGAACTCAAGAAGTTCACCCGCTTTTAACTTTTTTGGGCTTGCTTGGGATCTTATGCCTCGTACTCTGGTTATTGGTTTTGGCAATATAGACCGCGCCGATGATGGCGTTGCATATTTTGTGGTAAATGCCCTGCGGCGGCGCCTGGGTCAGGGGATACTGCATGAAGACGAGACCGGACTGGAGGAACTGGGCGCACAGATAGATTCCATTTTTCTGGTTCAACTGGCACCAGAGTTAATGGATGTGATGGCTGTTTACGACGAGATCATCTTTGTAGATGCCCACGTTTATGAGAACGTAGCGACCCTTCATTGCGCTCCCGTATTTCCCGAATTCACTCCTGCCACATTCACTCATCATCTGACACCTGAAATGCTTTTTGCGCTTCTCAAGTCACTGCACCATCGAGAGCCCGCGGGGCATATCGTTTCCATCCGCGGTTATGACTTTGATTTCCATCGCAGCCTCTCTGCCGATACCGAGGCCGTCGTGGAGAAGGCAGTGGATCATATCCTGCAATTGCATGGACCTTCCGTGATGGATCCTGCACTTGATTAAATTTGTAATTCCCCCAGATTATTTTGAGACGCCTGCAAAGTGACCGCCCTTCCGAAACCCAACTTTGATGGCTTTTTCAGAATTAATGTGCTAATTTTGGAAACAGTCTACCGGAGAGCTTTCGCAGATAAATCCCATGCGGGAATTTATCCATAAGCAAATCTCTTCAGGACTGCATTTGATGAATATGAGAAAATTTGCTTCTTGCCTGTGTATCTTTGTTGTCGCGCTTTTTTTCTTCTTCGACGGACAACTCTCGGCTGCGCCCCGCATCAAACTGAAAGCAAAGTCTGCTATTCTGATAAACGACACAAGCGGCAAGGTCCTCTATGCAAAAAATCCGGACAGGCCCATGCAGCCGGCTTCGCTGACGAAGATACTATCCCTCTACCTTGTACACGAGGCAATCGCTCAGGAGAAAATCAATCCCGCAGACAGGGTGAAGATAAGTGTGGATGCCCAGATTACCGGCGGATCGAGCATGTACCTCGTCGATCAAACTGAGGTTGTGCTTGATGACCTGATAAAGGGCATAGCCGTTGTCTCTGCCAACGATGCCAGCGTTGCCGTGGCTGAATATCTTGGCGGCAGCATCGATAGTTTTGTGAAGATGATGAACACCAAGGCAAAGGCCCTCAATATGAAACGCAGTCATTTCGTGAATCCGAATGGACTTCCGGCGAAGGGGCAGGTCACTACCGCCCGGGACATTCTCAAGCTCTCCCGCGCTTATATAAGGGATTTCCCGGAGGCTCTGCAAATCCATTCCATGCAGGACTACACATTCGCCAGCATTACCCAGCGCAACAGCAACAGTCTGCTCGGGCAGTGTGAGGATGTGGATGGATTGAAAACGGGTTTTGTCCGGGCTGCCGGATTTCACCTGGTTGCTACGGCAAAGAGAGGAGATACGAGACTCATTGCCGTGGTGATGGGCGAGAAAAATCCCGGAATCAGAACGCGGGATACAACAAGACTCCTGGAAGAGGGTTTCCGCATGGTTGCCGGGAAGGGAAAGGCTTCCGTATCGATAAAAAATCGCTCGTAGCGTCATCAACGCTCGATCAGCAAGTCTATTTTAGGGAAGACGCCGGCAGTCGAGCTTCAATCGGTTCACTGATTTAATTTGACGAACTCCCTTCAATAAGGTTAGATTTACAAAGTCAATCAATTATGGAAATTTTGTGACTTGAGAAATCATCACCAGGTATTTTCTACAAGATAAGGAGGTAGAAATATGAAGAAAAAAGAGACGGACTACTTCTCTGCTTTGTACGAAGTGGCCAAGGTTATTAACGCTTCTTTGGACCCGTCCACCGTTCTGGAAAAGATCGTCCAGAGCGTGGCTCGTGCTATGAACGTCAAGGCGTGCGGCATCAGACTCCTGGATTCAAGGAAGAAGCAGCTTGTTATTGGCGCTGCGCACGGGCTTTCCAAAGATTACCTTCATAAAGGGCCTATCCTGATAAAGGAAAGCGGCTTGGATCAGAAGGTTCTTGCAGGCGAGACCGTGTGGTTGAAGAATGTCCAGACTGACAAGGATTTCCAGTACGGAGCAAAGGCGAAAGCGGAAGGCATTAAATCGGTATTTGCAGTTCCGCTATTGCTCCGAAGAAATGCCATCGGTGTCCTCAGGGTATACTCGGGAAGCATCCACAAATTCGATGATCAGGAGATCAAGTATCTGGAGGCAGTTGCCAATCTAAGCGCTATCGCCCTGGACAATGCCCGACATCACAAGACATTGCAATTACAATGTGATCTGATGGCTGCGCACAAGTATCGCATTGACGACAATTGAAAGGAGAACCCAATGATTCGCCTTGGCATAAATGGTTTTGGACGAATAGGCCGGCAGGTGCTGAAAGCCGTGCTGGAAAGATATCCCAAGTCTCTCTCCGTTACTGCAATCAACGACCTCTTTGACGTGGAGACCAACGCCCACCTCTTCAAATATGACACAAATTACGGACGATATCCGGGGGAGGTCAAGACTGCGAAGGACAGCTTTGTTATTGATGGTCGTCTGATCAAGAGCTTTGCATTTCGCGACCCAGCGGCCATTCCGTGGGATGATCTGGGCGTCGATATAGTTATTGAGAGCACAGGCCTGTTTCTGACCGGTCCCAAAGCATCGGCCCATATCGAGGCGGGGGCAAAGAAGGTCATCATCACTGCCCCGGCAAAGGAAGAAGACATTACGGTGGTCATGGGCGTCAACCATAAAGATTACAAACACGGGAAACATCATATAGTATCCAATGCCTCCTGCACGACCAACTGCCTGGCTCCTCCCGTCCTCGCCGTCCATAAAGCTTTCGGCATCAGAAAAGGTATGATGACAACCATTCACTCATACACAAATGACCAGCGTATCCTCGATCTTGCTCACAGAGATCTGCGGCGGGCCCGCGCGGCAGGGCAGAATATCATCCCGACCACGACCGGTGCGGCAAGGGCTCTGTCACTGGTGATTCCCGACCTCGCGGGTTGCTTTGACGGATACTCACTGCGCGTACCTACGCCTACAGTATCGGTCGTCGATTTCGTTGCGGAACTCCGGAGCAAGACGACAACGGAAGATCTCAAGAATGTCCTCGAAACCTCTTGCAGGAAACAGTTCAAGGATATCATGACATGTGAGAAAGCAGGTTTAGTCTCCACGGACTTCAAGGGAAACCCCCATTCCTCCATAATAGACATGGAGTTCACGCAGGTTCTTCAGGGCAACATGGCCAAGGTCGTTGCGTGGTATGACAATGAATGGGGTTATTCCTGCCGCGTGGCAGACCTCGCCAATTACATCGCGCAAAAAGGGCTGTGAGCAAATATGAAACACGGCCGCATTCTGGTAATAGACGATGATGCCGTTGCCTGTGAATTCTTACAGGAAGCGCTTTCACGTGAAGGCTACAAGGTAGATGCTTTTACATCCGGGAAAGAGGCCCTGAAAAAAGAGCTCTCTCACTACGATCTCCTCATGTCGGATATCAGGATGCCTGAAATCGACGGGCTTCAGTTTCTCCGGCATGTGCGTGAGAAGTGGCCGGACCTGCCCGTCATCCTGATGACCGCCTACGGATCACTGGAAACCACCATGGAGGCGCTCAGGCTGGGTGCGTGGGATTATATCAGTAAACCCTTTTCTCCTGAAGCCATTCGCGCTATGGTGCAAAAAGTCCTCGAAGTGCGGGAACTGCGACAGCGCCGCATGCAAGGGCAGCCGAAAATATCAGGTGAACCGCAATTTATCGGCTCTTCCGCTACCATGGTCGAATTTTATAAGCAGATCGTGCGCATAGCGGATGCAGATGCAAGTGTGCTGATCGAAGGCGAAAGCGGCACAGGAAAAGAACTCGCAACAAGAGCCCTCCATCAGTTGGGCTCGCGGCGGGAAAAACCTTTTATCGTCGTTCATTGCGGCGCTATTCCCGACACCCTTCTGGATTCAGAATTGTTCGGCTATGAGAAGGGGGCATATACGGGAGCGGACCACAAGCACGAAGGACTTCTTGCCTCCGCTCATAATGGAACAATCTTCCTTGATGAAATTACGGAAATGTCGCCCTCTCTCCAGGGAAAGCTCTTGCGCTTCATGCAGAATGGAGAAGTCCGCAAACTGGGCGGTCATGAAGTACTGCACTTCAGCGTCCGTGTAGTGGCGGCTACGAACAGAAATATCGATGAGGAGGTAAAGAAGAGCACGTTTCGCTCAGACCTTCTCTATCGGTTCGTCGTGCGTATGCATATGCCGCCTTTACGGGAACACAAAGAGGATCTGCCGCAGTTAATCGAATCCCTCCTGAAAAAGATTGGCTACCCGTCCGTCCGTATTTCGGATGAGGCGATGGAGCTCTTTATGGCCTATGGCTGGCCCGGCAATGTCCGTGAGCTGCAAAATGTCCTGGAGCAGACACTGCTCCTGTCGCCCTTCATGGTGATCCTCCCCGAGCACCTCCCCGAAAGATTCCGTCCCAAACGTGATGAGACTCTTCCTCTCTTGCCGCCGCTCGAGGAAGCGGAAAGAAAGCAGATCATCCAGGCGCTTCAGACCACGTCATGGAACCAGAGCCAGGCGGCTCAACTCTTAGGGATTGACCGAAAGACGCTGCGGACAAAAATTCAGCGCTACGGTTTATTGAGAAATGGCGCATCGTGAGACAGTTCCACGGACGTCACGTTCTCGACAATCGGGAAGTACAGAATAATTTGCGTGCCCTCGGAAGGACCGCTCTTCATCTCAATCTTGCCCCCGTGGACCTTGACGATATCCTGCACTATAGCAAGACCCAGACCGCGCAGACCTTCATCCGTATGGGTGCTGAAGAAAGGCTCACAGACCCGCGCCAATAATTCAGGCGGTATGCCTGGACCGTTATCCTGAACAGCAATAGCCACGGCATTATCCTGCGGTACAGCCATAGCTCTAACGGAAATCTTCCCTCCTCCGGACATTGCCTCCAGGGCATTCTGAATGAGATTGAACAGGGCCGTCTGAACACGATATCTGTCAACAAAGAGAATGGGAATTTTTTCATCCACATCCACATGGAGTTGAACGCCTGATTTCTGCATCAGCGGTTCGACGAGGGGGAGCGTCTCGCTCAGGAGTTCAGGTACGCTAACGGCCTCAAAGTGCGGCTCCGGAAGGCGCGTGGCATGACGCACATTCTGAATAACCGTATTGAGCCTTTGCGTCTGCTGAACTATGAGTTCCAGTTTTCTGCCCACGTCAGGCGGCCATGCATCATGTTCCAGGAGCAGCTTGGCCAGGCCCGCAATCGAGTGCAGGGGAGTGCCCAGGTCATGCGCCAGGGTCGCCGTCAAATGACCCAGTGCTGTAAGCTGTTGCAGCTGGTTCACCTGCTGCTGAAGCTGAACGACATTGTGTGTCGCCTCCTGCACCCTCTCCTCCAGATGCTTCTGAAGCTCCTGATTCCGCGCCAGCACCCTTTCAATCTCCTCGGCCATTACATTGAAATGATCTGCCAGGTGACCCCATTCATCCAGTCTCGTAATGGGAATCCTCTTGACATATTTGCCTGCCCGGAAGTCGTCAATAGTGTCAATGATAACGCCGAGCGGCCTGCCGATCAGCCATCTGTAGCCTAATGCCAGGACACACAGGATGGCAAACAGAAGACCCATCGTACTGAACAGCAGGAGGCGTTTCGCGCGGGCTAAGATTTCAAATCTGGTTTGCGAAAATACAATCACACCGACAAAAACCTGTGTGTCTTTTTCCGATAGAAATGGATACAAAAGACCCAGGGCGGGCCCGCCGTCAGTATTCAGTTCAACGCGCTGTGTTCTTGATTTGTCCATGGCCGCCCCGATGACATTTTCCGGCCATTCATAGGGAACCCGCCCCGCGCCCACAATATATTCCACTTCGCCGTTTACGATGGAAAAAAGATCGATGCGCGCCAGTCTGTCATCTGATTTTACGTGGTCTTCCAATGCGTCATCGAGGGCGGATAAACCTTTACCTGTCGGAAAATGCTGGTAGTACGTACTGACTGTTTCTGCAAGGTCGTAGAGCCGTTTGACCTGCTGTTCAATAAGAATTACATTAAGCACCCTGAGCTGGATCCAGCCCCAGATGGTCATGGTTACAGCCAGGCCCAGAACAGTCAAGACAATCAGGCGCGTCCGGACAGTCATATTGGACGCCCTGTATATCGATCTATCGATAAAATTTCTCAGTGTAGTCAAGACGAGCACCCTGCAACAGTGATTACGAACTCTTGACCCTCATACCAGAAAAAAATGGAAAACTCAATTGTTCCATTACATGCAAAAATGGCACGGAGATTAAATCTCCATGCCACTTTGTTGAAGACAACTTACAATTGTACAACGAATCTTATTTCTGGGAAGGGGTTTCAGCGGGCGACGGCCTTGTTTCCTTCAAGGGAGAAGGTTTTCTTATTATTTTTCTGACAACAACGGGCGTAACTCTGGTAGCTGTATTCTTGCCGTCTTTCTTCAGGTAGTTCACCTTCACCTTATCGCCGACTTTGATTTTTTCAACGGCTTTATCCAACGCAAATTCCATTATCTCCGTGTTTCCCCTGACGGTGCGCTCAACCGATATCATTGTACCTGAGATATCCTTGACGACTCCCGTAATACTCACCTTTGTAGGCGGTTTCACAATACCTGCCTTGGACGGATCAGTCTTGGCAGGGACCTGTGAAGGTCCGTCAACAGCGAAGACGGCAGCGCTGAAAACAAAAACAATGCCTGCCGCAAGTACCATCAGACGTTTCATTCCAGGCGACCTCCTTCTAATATTCTTCAAAATATCAATCCCCCGCATTCATTAACGAATTATTACACTAAATGAAATTTTTAGTGCAATCTGTATACCATATGAAGCCCTGTTATGAGATATTAAACTAACTATACACAATTACGGGAGGTTAGATTAATTTTCTAAATCAGGACAGGGAGCATATCATCAAAAGATTGGAGAATTAAACCCCAGTTGTTGAGTAATTTTTCATCAATTCCTTAACAAATACTCCGTGGAGAAAAATATAATTATGATCTTCTTGTAATTATTTTCAAGGCGGCAGGTATGATGTCGGCAACGATCGGTAGAGAGCACGGCTGCTCTCCATCGCAATCGACGAGGACGCGCTCGGGAGAGAATGCACTAATCGTTTTCCCGGTCAGAATCGATACGTCTTTGATATCTTTAATTCTGCCATTATATAATTTAGGGAGATGTCTCACGACCTCGGCGAGACTCAAGTTTCCGATTATAGTTATATGAAACAGACCATCATCAATGACGGCATCCGGAGCCACGCGCATGCCCCCGCCGTGGTACTGACCGTTAGCCACGGCGATGTTCCAGGCAATGACGTCCCTGCTCCCGGAGTTGTCAATCTCGATGCGTATATTTTTCTTGCCGTAGAGGAAAATTGAAACGAGGGTTGCCCAGATAAAGGAAATGAAGGGGCCGAATGCCTTGCTGCTCTTGTTGATTCGCTCGTCAACTTCGCCTCCCAGACCAAAGCTGACGATATTATGGAAATAACGGATTACTTGATGACCTTGGTCATTCCGGTACCGAAGCCTGCCGGCGTCAATGACCTTCACATATCCTTCTTTGATCGTGTCGAGTGATTGTTCGATCCCTGCGGGGATAGGCACAGTCTTGATGAAATCACATCCCGTTCCACCTGGCACAAACCCCAAGAGAGCGTCATCCCGAATCGGTACGCTTTCATCCATGAAGCCATTTATTACCTCATTAAGGGTGCCATCCCCGCCCACACAAATGATCAGGTCCGCCCCTTCCATGAGCTTCATGCGGGCGATCCTCGCAGCATCTCCCGGTTTTGCCGTCAGATATGATGTAAAATAACCGAGGCGCTCACGCGCCATAGCCTGAATGCGCGGCCACCGCCTGCCTGTCGAGCCGTAGCCTGCATGTGGATTAACAATGAAGACAATTCTTTCGGTAGACAAGCCATAACCTCCCGCCTTTGATGATACTACGCTGCCCCGCGAGGGGAGGGATTTCTATAAAATATCTATCTGCATCTTTTTCATTACTTTTTCATGCGTCTATACACCCAGCAGTGCAAAAAGAAAAAAAGGGTAACCAGTCCGCCCTGACGTATCATCTTCTTTGCGATTTTTCTTACGTCCTTCTGTCGATCCACTTTCTTATCGGCAAGATACATGCCGAGCAGACCGCGATTGATCATGTGATGGAAGCGTGCGTTGGGCAGGCGGGAGATGCTTTGGTCTGCCTTCTTATAAAAATGCATTAGCCTCGCGGTCATTTCTCTGCTGTTGGAATAGTATGAACAGAAATTCAAATCCCCGCCGGCGCGGTCCTCCTCCTGATCGATCAGATAGTCGAGCAGTATATGTAATCCCTGCACCCATGGGAAATATGCATCTTTGATACTCCCCGCCAGTTCCGTAGAACAATCTTTACGAAATGCATGGGCAACAAGGCAGAAGATGCCGAGTGTGGATCCGGCGCACGCAGCAAATTCATACCAGCTCATCTCCGGCAAATGGCCCTTGTACTTGTCAAACCACGCCGCGAGACGGGGCACACGGTCTTTGATCCTCACATGCTTGTGGACCTGCAGTTCGCAATAATAGCCGGCAAGTTCGTGGAGGGCCGGTGCAATCAGATGGTATGTCGGCAACTTCTTGAGAATTTCCTGACAAGTCGCGACAAGAGAGAGCAGGTAACCGCCGTCATCCTGTTCAATTCGGAGGCGGTAATACGCCTCACCGGATGCGCCAGGAGTCAGGGCATGAGGCATTGATTCATGCAGGGCGCGAAAATCCTCCGGATCGAGGGACGTGCTGCGATCACATAAATTGTCAAGATAGTCGCTGATGGTCTGATAAGCGACGATGAATCGTATCGCTTCGTGGTAGCTATCCCCCGCTAATAAGGCATAAATCGACCCGCCTTCACAATGGAATGTCTTTGTCTCAATGCTCATGAGGGCCTGTTTGCGGAGCTCCGGATCGGGAATCTCTGCGGCCTTTTTTTTCCACCCCGCCAGATGACGATGGACATCAGGACGCACCCGGAGAATAATTTTTGTTGTCATCGTCCAGAGGAAAGGTAAATTGTTCACCAAATGACACTCCTTCATTTCGACCGCTTACCCTTATGGATACAACTGCCCAAAGAGTCTCTCC
Source organism: Syntrophaceae bacterium (assembly GCA_003153775.1). Taxonomy (GTDB): domain Bacteria; phylum Desulfobacterota; class Syntrophia; order Syntrophales; family UBA2185; genus Fen-1135. The sequence continues at coordinate 71,506 of PMBI01000042.1, forward strand.
AGCGCTCGAGCGCCCGGGACAAGCATCGGGAAACACACGTGCTTGAGCTTCATAACACAAGGTATTTTTTTACACAAGCGCGAGGTGTACAAGTTTCAGGAATTGCCTTGACCCCTTATTTCTTTTCATGCTACCGCTCACAAAGCATGATTCCATACTATACCCAACCGGCAGAGATGGGGCGTCAGCACAGGCGCTAAACGATAAGATATAACGGGCAGTCATTGGAAACAAAAACATTTATACACCCGCAAGAAAGTATAATAGTCATTGGCGGCGGAGCCAGCGGCATGATGGCCGCAGGGAGGGCCGCGGAAATGGGTGCACATGTCACCCTCCTCGAAAGATCCGGAAAACTTGGCCAGAAGATACTCGTGAGCGGGAAGACGCGCTGCAATCTTACAAACGCCAAGGATCTCGATCATTTCATTTCCATGTACGGGCAAAACGGCCGGTTTCTCTACAGGGCCTTTCATCATTTTTTTCGTGAAGATCTGATTGCCTTCTTGCATCGCTATCGTGTGGAAACGAAGATTGAGAGAGGCGGCAGGGTCTTTCCGGTTTCTGACAAAGCCGAAGATGTTGTCAGCGCCTTCGAGAAATATCTGATTGATAACGGTGTGGAGATATGCAGGCAGACGCGGGTCACGGGCATCGAGACCCGTAACAAACAGGTGACAGGTGTGCTGACGGCAGACGGCAAATTCCGGGCAGGCACCGTCATCCTGGCTGCCGGCGGTTCGACCTATCCCGCAACCGGTTCTACGGGGGACGGATATACGATGGCTGCCGCCCTCGGCCATACCATAATTAAACTCCGCCCTTCATTGGTACCTCTGGTTGTCTCGGAGATACCTCTCGCAAAATCATTACAGGGGGTGAGCCTCAGGAATATCCGTCTCACGGCATTTCAGTGTCGGGCCGATGAAATTGATCCGTCTCTTGCGCCAGACCATGACACGGGCCGCGGCTCAGGAGAGAGGCGACCACGCCCGCCGGTTATCGAAAGCCGTATGGGAGAGATGATGATCACCCACTTCGGGATCGGGGGGCCGATTACACTGCTCATGAGCCTGGCCATTGTCGATGCCTTGCGGCGGGGACCGGTAAGTGTTTCCATAGATCTCAAGGCGGCGCTTGACAGGGGAGAGCTCCGCAAGCGCCTCCAGCGGGATTTCGACCGATTCAGCAAAAAAGCATGCCGCAATATCATGTCAGGACTCGTTCCCGCCAAAATGGTCGATCCCCTTCTTTTAATGACAGGCATCCCACCCGATAAGCCCGGTTGTCAGCTCAACGCAGAGGAACGTGAAAAACTCCTCGAGCAGCTGAAGTCTCTTCGCTTTAATATCAAGCAGCCTCTTCCGATGTCATCGGCCATAGTGACTGCCGGAGGCATATCCCTGAAAGAAATTGATCCGCAAACAATGGCGTCGCGCAAGCTAAAGGGTCTCTATTTCTGCGGCGAAGTGATAGACATCGACGCCGATACCGGAGGTTACAATCTCCAGGCCGCCTTTTCCACGGGCTTTCTCGCCGGTGAACAGGCTGCAGTCTATGTTAATTCGAGGTTGCCCGCAAGCGACCGCCATATGGATCCCTAAAATTATTATTCCTCCTTATCCGGCGCTTTCTCCTGCGCCTTCTCCTTCACTTTCTTCTTCTCCGGCTTTGGCTCCTTCTCTGATCTTGGCTCCTTCTCTGGTTTTGGCTCCTTCTCCGGTTTTGGCTCCTTTTCCGGCTTCGGCTCTTTTTCCGGCTTCGGCTCCTGCCCCTTTTCTTTTTCCTTCTTTTTCTTCTTTTCCTTCCCCTCTCCCGGAGCTTCCTTCGGTGACTTCCCTTTCTTTGCTGCCCGCTCTTTCGGCATGGCAGCGGCAGCCGCTTTTTCCGCCTTCATCTTTGCCAGCTCTTCCGTCCTTCTTTCATTGGCTGCGATCGCTTTCAGTCTGTCATTTATGGCCCTGATATTCGCCCGCAATTTCTTAACGAGCGTATCTTTATCGACCCTTGGGGATTCGAACCCCTTTTTAGACAGTAGGGACAGGCGTTCCTCCAGCCCCCGTTCGAAAGACGCCTTTTGTCTCCCTTGCGCCTCCTTATTTTTCGATCCCATATATTCTCCTCCCTTTCCGATTCACTTGTTTTTTACCGGCAGCCAACAGACTGTGCAGCTTTTTTTCTTTCCTGCCGTCAGATGATTGCTACTTAATATATGTATCAGGAAACAAGACTAAAAACCATCATATTTCTCCATATGGCAACTGCAATGGGGGATGCCATCTTTTGGATTCGCCGCGAATTAATCAACAGAGCAGGTAAGAGAGGATTGAAACGTCGCATGCCTTGCACGGCCCGGAAGGGAGCCAGTCGTAACTTTCCCAAAGCTATCGTACCATGATTTACGTATGATTATGTTGTCGGATATTCTTGCTGTCGGGAATTACATCTATTACAGATTCTTATATTCAGAGTGCTTTTGAATAATCAACCTTTCGAGTTCATCGAAAAAGGTCAATTGATGGTCGGTTCTTTGAGACGAACCCTCTTCAGTGATTGTTGATGATTCATATTTCGACCAATCCAATTCCGTCTGCATCTGTTTATCACTACCGGCGACAGGCAACAATAGATAGACAAAACAATTTCCTTTTATCCAACCCATGCAATCCTCGCCATAACACCTTCTATTGACAAAAATGCACCATTTCATACAGGTTTCCTTTTCTGTCTGTCTAATCGTTTCCGTTTCATCTATGCAAGGCTACCGCTTTTTTTGAGGGGCCTGCCTGAGATATATCCATTTCGCCGATCAGTAACTAAAGCACGTGCAATATTTCACTGAGACTCGGGTGGGGAATAATCCAGTTATTCAGTTCCTTTTTTCCCATGCGGTTTGCCACGGCCAGGCTCATGGAAGCGATCAGTTCACCCGCATCGTCTCCGACGATAGTTACTCCCATCAGTCTGTCGCCGCAAAAGACCGCCTTTACAAACCCGTTCCCTTTGAGTTCTGTCCTCGCCATGATATTAGCGCCGTATTCGACCCTCTTTATTTCCACCTTTAAGCCCAGCTCTCCTGCCCGCTTTTCCGTGATGCCCACGCGGGCCACATTCGGGTGTGTATATACCACGGAAGGTACTGCGTCATCCGCGTATGCAATCGAGCGGTCTCCATAGAGGTAGCTTGCAACCGATCTGCCCTGCTGCATAGCCCTGTGCGCAAGCATGATACCTCCGGTCACATCGCCTACCGCATAGATGCCCTGCACATTGGTCATCTGGCGGTCATCTACAGAGATCCCCTTCTGATCGTACAGTATACCGCAGTGATTCAATTCTTCTGCATGCAAGAGCGGTTTCCTGCCCGTACACATAAGGACGCAATCGGCGGTCANNTCCATCCGTGTTGACGTGTGAATGGCGACACCGAGGCGGATGAGATCATGCCTTATCAAATCGTCGGCTTCTCTATCCTCATGGGGGAGGAGGCCATCCAGGAGTTCAACGATGGTCACTTTGGCTCCGAGCTCAGCTAAGAATGTGGCAATTTCAATCCCGATGAAGCTGCCTCCGACAATGATGACGGATTCGGGCAGGGTATCGAGCGCGAGGAAGCCGTCGGATGTCAAAATTTTACCGGATGTCTGGAAGGAACGCGGCAGTAGTGGTTCCGAACCCCAGGCGATAATGATATTGTTGGCAGTCAGCTGATGCCTCTCACCCTCAAGTGATATCCATTCCACCTCCCGGGAAGAAATAAGGTGACCCTCTCCGGCCTTCAGACCCACGCCTGCATCCTCAAGAGATTGCGCTACGCCCTTGGCGGATATGGTCACCATCTGCCGCTGATGGCGTTTGATCGCAGCGAAATCCACCTTGGCCTCGCCTGCGGAAATACCGAGACGCTTCAGTTTCTTGAGGTTCATGTACTGCCTGCTGCAGGCTAAGAGCGCCTTTGTGGGAATGCAGCCCCGGTGGGTGCATGTGCCGCCCCATTGATTTTTCTCTATGACGGCGACCCTCGCTCCCCATCTCGCAGCGTGCTCAGCCGCGGCATGCCCTCCGGGACCCGCCCCGACAATGATAAGGTCATATGATTCTGATTCGTACACGACGATGCCTTTCCTGATTAAGTTTAAGAGATCAGTGCTGCATGGTAGGAACTGCGCACGAGAGGGCCTGCTTCCACACGCTTTACCCCCAGCTCCTGAGCGATCCCTTTTATGACTTCAAATTCATCGGGGTGGTAGTATTTCATGACAGGCCAGTGATTGCGTGACGGCTGCTGGTACTGGCCGATAGTCACGGTTCCACAGTTAACACGGGCCAGGTCATGAAGCAAAACCTTAATGTCACTCCAGCTCTCTCCGAAACCCACCATGAATCCCGACTTGACTGCTATCTCCTTCTCACCGTATGCGCTTATCCGATGGAGCAGCTCGAGAGACAGATGATAATTCCCCTGCGGTCTGATGCGGCTGAAAAAAGCGGGAACCGTTTCCATATTATGGTTTATCACACGGGGTCTGCTCCTGACTATGCATTCGAGGGCATCCCAATTGCCGGAGAAGTCCGGGACAAGAACTTCCACCCTGCATCCCGGCACTTCCTCATACAGCCTTTCCACGCAGCGGGCAAACATCCCTGCCCCTCCGTCTGCGAGGTCGTCCCTCGTGACCGATGTGATAACGATATACCGGAGTCCCAGCTCTTTTACCGCCTGGGTGAGACGTTCCGGTTCCATCTCATCCAATCCCGCAGGCGTCCCGTGCCGGACATTGCAGTAAAGACAGTTTCTCGTGCAGATATTCCCGAGGATTAAAAAGGTGGCCGTCCCGGAATGAAAACATTCAGTGGCGTTGGGGCAATGCGCCTCCTGACAGATGGAATGCAGATTGAACTGCGACAGAATCCCTTTCACATGCTGGAATTCATGCGAGGCAGGGAGTCTTACTTTTAACCATTCAGGCTTCCTTTTTATCTGCATTCACACCCTGAATTCTTTTCTTGGCTTTGTAGATACTGAAGAAACCGAAGATGAAAAACAGCGCCCCCATGATGAGATGCGGAAAGGCAGCGTCGATTCGACCCTCGCGGATAAATATCATCGCTGCCTGCACCAGATTTATAAGACCGAAAACGAGGAAGATCATAGGCGCGATATAGTTGGCGAGTTTACGCGCATCTATGGGAAGTTTGGGAAGTCCCGGCACCTGCGCCTGAACGGGAGTTGAACCAGTCTTGCCCGGCTGCGCCTGCGCCGGCTTTTCTTCAAAGGCGTCCTTTTCCTTCCCGGCAAGTGCCCAGATAATTTTGTCTCTTTCTCTGGGATTCTTGACTGTCTTTAGTTTTCTTATGAGATCATCCCTTTCCATTTTCTTTTTCCTTCCCTTATTATATAAACCGATGTTTCGTCCCTCGCTTAAACTCTTCCCCAGCATACATCAGGCTCCCTGGCCGCCTTGACTTCATCGAGGCGCCTTACGACAGTCGTAAGGGGCGCTGATTTTACCAGCTCAGGATTTTCTTTCGCTTCCTTCGCAATGGCAATCATGGTATCGCAGAAGGCGTCAAGGGTCTCCTTGCTTTCCGTCTCGTTGGGTTCGATCATGATTGCCTCAGGCACGATGAGGGGAAAGTATATTGTCGGCGGATGATAGCCGTAATCGAGGAGGCGCTTGGCAATGTCCGAGGTGTGGACGCCGCTCTCCTTGACCTGCCGTTTTCCGGAAAAGACGCACTCGTGCATGCAGATCCGGTCATAGGGAAGATCATACCAGGCTCTTAAACGCTCCTTAATGTAATTTGCATTGAGGACGGCGGTTTCGCTTGCCTTCTTCAAGCCGCCGGGCCCGAGAGACCTGATATATGTATAGGCCTTTACCATCACATTAAAATTTCCGTAAAATGTCTTTACCCGGCCGATGCTGTCCGGGAATTCATACTTCCAGTCATACCTTTTCCCCTTCTTTATGACACGGGGCACGGGAAGATGCCGAACCAGGTCTTTTCTGACTCCCACGGGTCCGCTCCCGGGGCCGCCGCAGCCGTGCGGCGTCGAGAAAGTCTTGTGGAGATTAAGCTGAATGACATCGATGCCGAGGTCGCCCGGTTTTGTGGCTCCCATAAAGGCATTGGCATTGGCGCCGTCGCAGTACAGTATGCCTCCCCTTCTGTGAACAATCTCAGAAACCTGTTCAATGTTTCTCTCGAAAAGGCCGAGGGTGTTGGGGTTCGTGATCATCAGTCCGGCCACATCCTTCGTCATCAGTTCCCGAAGCTGGCCGATATCGACGCCTCCCTCGGCATTCGACCGCACGGTGACAACGCTATAGCCGCACAATGCACTCGAAGCAGGGTTTGTGCCGTGGGCCGTATCGGGGATCAGAATCTTTGTGCGCTTCTGTCCTTTCTTCTCGAAATATTTCTTGATGACCATGACGCCGGTGAGTTCGCCTTGCGCCCCTGCGGCGGGTTGGAGGGCAAAATCGGCCATGCCGAATATCTCGCTCAAATACTGTCTGAGTTCGTACATGATCTGAAGCGATCCCTGGGAAAATTTAACCGGTGAATAAGGATGGAGGCTCGTAAATCCCGGCAGACGGGAAACCTCCTCATTGATCTTGGGATTGTATTTCATGGTGCACGAGCCGAGAGGATAGAAGCCCACATCAACGCCGAAATTCCGTTTCGATAACTGTGTATAATGGCGGATGAGATCCACCTCCGCCACCTCCGGCAGATCCACGTCATCCCTGAGCAGGCTCTTGTTGATAATATCTGTAATGGCCACCTCAGGCACATCCGCCTCCGGAATGGTTGTGGCCGTTCTTCCCGGCCTGCTCTTTTCAAATATGAGTTCCATGAATTACCTCCAGCTTATATATATCAAGCAACAAGGGAAACCACTCTGTCGATGTCGTCTCTCGTAAGCATTTCCGTGGCGCAGAAGAGAAGGGAGTTTCCCAACTCAGGATAATCTTTTTCAAGGTCATATGCGCCTATAATTCCTGCAGCCTCGAGTTTCCGATTGGCCATCTTCGGATCAGGACAGTGAATGACGAATTCATTGTAAACGGGGGCAGTGAAGACGGCCTCCCAGCCTGCGAGCTCCGAGAGCCTGCTCTTCAGATAATGAGCTTTCCGGATATTTAGCTCCGCTAATTTTTTGAGGTTCTTCCCCAGGCTGACGAGATAGACCGCAGCAGCGAGGGCGCAGAGGGCTTCATTGGAACAGATGTTCGACGTGGCCCTTTCCCGCCGGATGTGCTGCTCCCGCGTCTGCAGCGTCAGGACAAAACCTCTCTTTCCCTCTTTGTCCACTGTGGCTCCGGCAAGCCGGCCGGGAATCTTCCTTAAAAATTTGTCCGTGCTCGCAAAAATCCCGAGATAGGGACCTCCGTAGTTCATCGGGTTTCCGAAGCCCTGCCCTTCGCCCACGACGAAGTCTGCACCCATTTCACCTGCGGGCTTAAGAATACCTAAAGACGTTGCTTCCGTGAATGCTGAGACAAGAAGCGCTCCCTTTGCATGCACCATGGGCTCGATTGCGGCAATATCTTCAACAACGCCAAAAAAGTTGGGGGTCTGAATCAGGACCGCCGCTGTCCGATCGTCCACGGCATTGGATAGGGCATCCCTGTCAAGCTGACCTGATTTGCCATAAGGAATTTCCACGACCTCGTATCCATTCGCCCATGCATATGTGCCGACAACCTGCCGGTACTCAGGATGGACGGAACGGACAATGACGATCTTCTCCCTGCTCAAGGTCTTGGCAGCGAGCACCGCCGCTTCGGCCATGGCCGAGGCGCCGTCATACATGGAGGCGTTGGCGACCTGCATGCCCGTGGCCTTCGCTATCATGGTCTGATATTCATAGATGGCCTGGAGTATTCCCTGGCTGATCTCCGCCTGGTAAGGGGTATAAGCCGTGTAGAACTCGGAGCGCGAAATGACATGGCCCACCACTGCCGGGATATAATGGTTGTAAGCCCCCGCGCCCATGAGGGTAATCGGAGGAACGGCGTTTCGGGAACTAATGCCCTTCATCAGCGTCGCGACCTCTTGCTCGGAGCGGCCGGGAGGAAGGTCGAGGAGCCCCTTTAATTTATATCTTTCGGGAATATCGGCAAACAGCTCATCCACCGTTTTGATGCCAATAATCTCCGTCATCTGTCTTTGATCTTCCGGGGTGTGTGGAACATAGTCCATGGCGCGATCCTTTCTCCGGCCTACTTCGAGTAGCCTGACGTCGGGCTTTGATGCAGCAATCCTCAAGCCGGGATTGCTGCGCCCGGGCCGCAATTAAATGGCGGATTAGTGCTTCTCCTCTTTGATCATCTCCGTGTAGCGGGCTGCATCCATGAGGTTATTCAATTCAGCCGGATCATCCATCTTAAGTTTAGCTATCCATCCTTTTCCAAAGGCATCCTCATTTACAACTTCGGGATGCTCCTCCAGCTCCTTATTGACTTCTATGACCTCGCCGCTCACGGGCGAGAAGACGTCAGAGACAGACTTTACGGATTCCACCACTGCCATCGGTTCCATTTGCTTGACTTTCTTCCCTATGGCCGGAAGCTCCACAAAGACGATATCAGTAAGCAGCTCCTGGGCGTGATCCGTAATGCCCATCCTGATCGTTCCTGCTCCTTCATCCATTGCCCATTCGTGTTCCTTTGAATACTTCCTGTCTGCTGGATTTGGCTTTGACATTGCTCTCCCCCTTCAATCTATCTCTCTGCACCTTCACCACAGTTTGCCGCATATTCCGAGTATATCATTTCTGCCTCCTGTAAAAAGGCAATTCCACAATCCGCGCCCTCGCCTGGTGATCACGGATCTGGATGAAAATATCCGTGCCCGGCCTGCTCGCCGCCACCGGCACAAAGGCCATCCCCACCGCCTTCTGCAAAGTAGGAGTATATGTCCCCGACGTCACAACACCCACTTCCGTCGCATCCTTGAAGACCTTGTACCCGTGTCTTGCTATGCCTCTATCTTCCATCTCGAAGCCGACGAGTTTCCTCGCCAAGCCCATTTCTTTCAATTTTCTTAAAGCGGTACTCCCGACAAAATCTTTCTCCAGATTTGTCACCCACCCGTAGACGACCTCCAGCGGCGTAATCGTCTCGTCCATGTCGTTTCCGTATAGCATCATTCCCGCTTCGAGCCGCAGGGTGTCCCGTGCGCCTAATCCGACGGGTTTAAGCCCGAGGCCCGTCCCGATTGCCAAGAGTTTGTCCCAGATTTCTCCTATCCTCCGATTCTCGGTATAGATTTCGAAGCCGTTCTCTCCGGTGTAGCCGCTGCGTGATACGAGGGCCGGTATCTTCATAACCCGCGTGTCCTCGGCATGGTAGAAATGCAAAGAGGACAAGTCATCCGATGCAAGTTTCTGGAGAATCTCCTCTGACAAGGGTCCCTGCAGGTCTATCTTGCCTGTTCGGTCGCTATTGTCAAGAACCTCCACGCGGGCCAAGCCCCGTGCCTTTCTCTGCGTCTCGATCCACGAGAGGTCCTTGTCCTTCGTCCCGGCATTCGTAACAATCAGATAGCGCTCCTCTCCCAGACGATATACAGTTACATCATCGATGATGCCGCCTTTTTCATTCGTCATGACGGAGAGCTTGATCTGTCCTATGGCCTGCCCTTCTATATTTCTGCTCAGTACCCATTGCAGGAGCTCAAAAGCCTGAGGACCTTTGACCTCAATCTCTCCCATGTGGCAGATGTCAAACAGTCCCGCCTTCGTCCTGGTTGCATGATGCTCTTCAATCACATTACTGTATTGAACGGGCATGTCCCAGCCGCCGAAATCAATTATTTTTGCTCCGAGCGCAACGTGACGGTCATAGAGTGGGGTTTTCTTCATTGACGGTTCTCCTTCGGGCGGCGGAAAGGCTTGCAGGGCGCAGGTCCCGTCCGTCAAGCCGGTGCAATGAAAGAGCGTATTTATGATTTAATGCCAGTACTTGCAGTAAATGAGGGGCCGGATTATGAGAATAAAAATTACGAAGAAAAAATACCTGTTCTCTTGAAAACCGTAAGTCTTACAATAGCAGGTGAGAGAGTAGCTTTTCCTGCATGCTTCCCGGCCCGCCCAATGCCGGAATAAGTAACATAGGCCACCTTGTATTTCAAGATATAAAAAAGATTGCCACGGTTCCTTTTATGCGCGGGAGAGACAGGCTGTGAAACAAGTACTAAGAAAGGACAATATCAGATATTTCGGGAATCCCCGTCACCTGTAACTGCTTTCATCTTTTCAAAAGTTTTTTCGAAGAACTCTTGCTTTTGTTTCGGAATGTAGAGTGGACCTTCGCAATCGATGATCAGCTTGCCGGCAAGGTGGTCAATCTCATGTTGTGCGACACGGGCAACGTAATCCGTATAGCGCCTGTTTATTTTGCGCCCGCTTATATCAATCGCCTTGACCTTGATCTCGGGAAATCTGCTGACTTCGACCTGGATTTCCGGACATGAGAGACATCCCTCGGTCATAGTCACCATCTCGCCCCGGGCTTGCGTAATGCGGGGGTTGATCAAGAGCTCGTAATCGTCCTCGCTCTTTGACCAGCCCTTGTCATTGAATCCTTTATTTCTGAAGATAATTATCTTCCTGCTTATGCCTATCTGGGGAGCCGCCAAACCTGCAGCTTCATCCATGGACAGGAAGGCGTCGACAAGGGTCCTGATCTCATTTTTTCTTTCTTCATCGAAGGGAACCCGTATGTCCTCGCACAGCCTCCTTAAGACAAGGGTTTCCTCTTCATTAATCTTCTCGCCCTTCCACAGTGTGAGAACTCTTACATCAGACATCGCTTTTCCCGTCCCAAGTTTGTTCAAGTCTTATATAGCACCCCGCACCCATTATTTCAAGTCCCTTGCGATTTTGAAGCTCTCCGCAGCAAGCTGCGGAGAATCTTCGATTCTTAAGGAACAGTTGATCGTCATTCGCTCGCTACCGAATTCAAATACCCTTGATAATTTTACGGATGTCTGTTAGTTTTCCTCCCTTAGACGGACCGGGAAACCCATTCAAAAACAGCAGAAGCGAGAGTGCAATCTTGATAAATGCCATCGTGACAAAAAAGGCAAGGCAGGAATTTGCCAGGCTGATGAAATTTGAAAACGGAGGCTCACCAGTCACAGATTCCGGCAGTTTAAGGAAATTGCCTCTCTTGTACATACACATCCCCTTCTGCGAGAAGCTGTGTCCCTACTGTTCCTTCCACCGCATCGTCTTTGACAGCGCCCTTTGTCATGCATATTTCAACGCCTTAAGGAAGGAAATCATGCTCTATAAAGGCAAGGGGTATGATTTCAGCGGCATCTACGTAGGTGGAGGAACGCCGACCATCCTCGTGGACGAACTCGAAGAGACGCTGAAGCTCTCGCGGCAATGTTTCTCCATTCAGCAGATATCGGTGGAGACAAACCCGAACCATCTGACGGATGAAACCATCTCCGCCCTCAAGCGCGCCGGCATAAACCGGCTTTCCGTCGGAGTCCAGAGCTTTGACGACCAGTTGCTTCGCGAAATGGATAGATATGACAAATATGGGAGCGGCGAGGCCATCGCCAACCGGCTGTCGCAGACCCTGGGACAGTTTGATACCCTTAATGCGGACATGATCTTCAATTTCCCTTCCCAGACCATGACCATGCTGGAGAGGGATCTCGACATACTTATGGCAATAGGGATAGACCAGGTCACATACTACCCACTCATGGTTTCAGATTCAACCCGTCAGGCCGTAGGTGAAAGGTTCGGGCGCGTCGACTACGCAAAAGAGGAAAAATTCTACCACCGGATCACGGAACGGCTGACACCCGCATACCGGCACTCGTCTGCGTGGTGTTTTTCAAAAAATGCCGTCATGATAGATGAGTACATTGTCGATTATGATGAATACGCCGGGATCGGCAGCGGGTCTATCGGCTATTTGAACGGCGTATGCTATGCCAACACCTTCAATATTGCGGAATACATCTCGCAGGTCAACCGCGGTGAAATACCTATTATGGCCTCGCGATCCTTCCGGCTCAAAGACCGGTTGCAATATGATTTCCTCATGAAGCTCTTCGGCATGAATATGGATATACGGGCGTCACAGGCCAAGTACGGCGGTATTTTTTATCGGACTCTCTGGTTTAATATTCTTGCTTTTGTCCTTGCAGGTGCTTTACAGTATCGCTCATCCCGTCTTCGCCTGACAAAGCGGGGATGCTATCTCTGGGTGATCATGATGAGGGAGTTCTTCATCGCAGTTAATAACTTTCGTGATTTTTGCCGGTCAAAGTAGTATTATAATCGCAAGACATTATATTTTTTCCGCATCGCACATGGCAAAACAAAATCTTGACGACCACAGGATGACATTATTGCGGGGCCTCCCCAAGATTGACGAGATAATGCTCTCTCTCGAAAAGAAAGAGGCATTGGCAGGAACCCCGAAGTATGTCGTGAAGTCTATCTGCCGGTCTGTAGTGGAAGAACTGAGGCAGGGGATCCTGAACACAAAGAAGGATGCAAAAGGAATGCGCCTGCCCACGGCGGGAGAGGTCGTTGATAAAATCATGCAAACCATAGACGGGCTTCATCAGTACAGACTTCGCAAAGTAATAAATGCCACAGGCGTAATTCTGCACACCAACCTCGGCAGAGCGCCACTGTGCGCCGACGCAGTGCAGAGGCTTGTGGAAATAGCCGGGGGATATTCGAATCTCGAATATGACCTTGCGAAAGGGGAGAGAGGCCTCCGCTATGACCATGTGCAGAAGATCCTCTGCGAGCTATCCGGTGCGGAAGATGCTTTAGTCGTCAATAATAATGCCGCCGCCGTTCTGCTCGCCCTCAACACCCTTGCGGAGCGGAAGCAGGTTATTGTGTCGAGGGGAGAGCTTGTAGAAATCGGCGGTGAATTCCGCATACCGGATGTCATGGAAAAAAGCGGGGCATGCCTTTATGAAGTGGGGACGACCAACCGGACCCGCCTTAAGGATTATGAAAAGGCGATCGGCCCGGATACGGCGCTCATCCTGAAGGTCCACACGAGTAATTTCAGGATTATCGGCTTTACGGAAGATGCGGACCTCGCCTCACTTGTCGCCCTCGGAAAGAACAACGGCATACCTGTGATGTATGATCTCGGCAGCGGCTGCTTCGCAGAGCTGGACAGCTACGGACTGGAGAGAGAACCTACGGTCCGCGATGTGCTGACAACGGGCGTCGGCGTCGTCACCTTCAGCGGCGACAAACTGTTAGGCGGCCCCCAGGCAGGTGTCATCCTCGGACAGAAGGACATCCTTGAGAAAATCAAAAGGAATCCCCTCAACAGGGCGCTTCGCATCGACAAGCTGACCCTGGCTGCGTTAGAGGCGACATTGATGCAGTATCTGCAGCCGGAAATGGCCGTAAAGCGCCTCAGGGTTCTTAGGGCATTGACGGAAGAGGTCGCGGATGTCACCAGGCGGGCCAAGAAACTTCAATCCATGGTGAGAAAGGAACATCTTGCAGGGCTTACCATCTCCGTGAAAAAAGGATTTTCCATGGCGGGAGGAGGGTCCCTTCCCACGCAGGAGATTCCCACAATGCTTCTCAGCATCGTCTCAGCGCATATGTCGTCTGGCAGCCTTGAGGAACGCTTAAGGAGACTCGATATTCCGATAATAGCACGCATTGCGGAAGACGAGGTCCTCTTTGACATGAGAACCATAGAGGAGGAAGAATTCCCATATATAAGGGACGGGCTAAAGAAAATCACCTCATCATGAAGGATAAACCGATGGATTCTCACGAACGGAAAAGCGATGAATTCATCGTCGCCTCTCATGAAGCGGGGTTGAGGCTTGACATCTACCTTTCCCTTAAGGATTTAGGGTTATCCCGCTCACAGGTCAAGAAGTCCGTAGATGACGGACTTGTCCGGGTGAATAGATTCCACAGCAAGGTGAGTCACAGGTTGCGGCCCGGAGATATTGTAGAGATCGATAACCGGGAGCCCATAGCCTGCAGTGCTTTACCGCAAGACCTTCCCCTGTCTATCGTTTACGAAGATGAGCACATCCTGGTGGTTGACAAACCGGCGGGAATGGTCGTACATCCGGCTGCGGGTCACTTTCAGGATACAATTGTGAATGCCGTCCTTCACCATTGCCCGAACCTTTCCGGCATCGGCGGCGTCCTGCGACCGGGGATCGTACATCGTCTCGACAAAGAAACATCGGGACTGCTGGTTGTGGCCAAATCTGATGAGGCGCACCAGGGCCTGGCCGGTCAATTCAAGCGGCACGAAGTTAAGAAAACTTATACAGCCCTCGTCTACGGCAATCCCAAGGAAGATGAAGGCCAAATAGACTTGCCTCTCGGGAGGCATCCGGTTGATCGGAAAAAGATGTCCACGAGAAGCCGGCGCAGCAAAGAGGCGCTCACGACCTGGAAGGTGCATGAACGGTTCGGTGTCGCGACAATGCTGGACGTTAACATCATGACGGGGCGAACGCACCAGATCAGGGTTCATCTCTCCGCCCTCGGCCTTCCTGTGATAGGCGACAGCGTATACGGCAACCCCAGGCGGGCCGATGCCGTTCACGACACCTTTGTGAGATCAAAGCTGAAAACAATGAAGCGGCAGGCCCTCCATGCGGCGAAGATCGGGTTTGTCCATCCCGTTACCTGTGAGGAGATGATGTTTTCATCTCCCCTGCCGGATGACATGGCGGACCTCGCGGATTTCCTCAGGAGACATGTACAGGTATAATCCATGCACCTTACGAGTATTACCATCGATCAGTCAAAATATCCTACCTGCGACTATTACCCCTTCAATCTGCCCGTCTTTCAGAAGACGAAGCGCATAACTTTCAACGCCGCGGTTACTTTTTTTGTGGGTGAAAACGGCTCAGGCAAATCAACCTTATTACAGGCGCTCTCCCGTTCATGCGGCATTCACATATGGCAGGAGACGGAAAGGACCCGCTGTAATAATAATCCATATGAGAATAGATTCTGCGACAGCCTGACAATCGAATGGTCAAACGGCAGGGTGCCGGGCTCCTTCTTCGGTTCCGACATATTTCATCACTTTACTGAAATACTCGACGAGTGGGCAGCGGCGGACCCCGGCCAGCTTGAATATTTCGGCGGCAAATCGCTGATCACCCAGTCTCACGGCGAATTCCTCATGTCGTTCTTCAGGTCACGTTATCAAATCAAAGGTCTCTATCTCTTGGACGAGCCGGAGACGGCGCTCTCTCCCCGCAGTCAGCTTGCACTGCTTGAACTATTGACGGAAACGGGCGCCAGGGAACATGCCCAATTCATTATCGCCACCCATTCCCCGATACTGCTTGCGTGTCCTCGCGCATTGATATACAGTTTTGATTGCAGCCCTGTGAGACAAATACTGTACGAAGAAACGGAGCACTATAAGATTTACCGTGCATTTCTCGAAAACATGACCAATTACCTGAAGTAGCCGGCTGAAGATATCATCAATCCTCATCGAAAGAGTGTAAACATGAAAGATCAAGAAAAGACAAAAGAAGCGCTGATAAGAGAGAACACGGATTTGTGTTCCCGCATCGCAGAGCTGGAAAAATCGGACGCTGCGCGCACGCAGGCGGAGGAGGCCCTCTCGAAGAGTCTCGAAAATCTGAAAAAGGCGACAGGCTTCATCATTGATGTCATAGTCATGGTTGTTGAAACACGGGACCCATATATGTCCGGACATCAGAAAAGGGTTGCCGACCTTGCCCACTCTATCGCCGCGGAAATGAATTTATCGGCGGAGATCATTGACGGCATCAGCATGGCCGGCTTGATCCATGATGTGGGAAAGATATCCATCCCGACGGAAATTCTCGGGCAACCCCGTCGGCTCACTGACGTCGAATATAGTCTTGTGAAGACTCACCCGGAGGTCGCTTATCAGATATTGAAGGAGATAGATTTTTACAGGCCCGTTGCCCTCATCGTCTATCAGCACCATGAGCGGATAAACGGCACCGGCTATCCGCAAGGCATCAAGGGAGAGGATATCCTTCCGGAGGCGAAGATCCTCGGAGTGGCTGATGTTGTCGAAGCGATATGCAGGCACCGGCCGTACAGGGCTGCATCGGGAATAGATAAGGCTTTGAAGGAAATCTCCCAATACAGCGGTGTTCTCTATGACCCGGAAGTGGTTGACGCCTGCACAAAGCTCTTCAGCGAAAAAGGGTTCAGATTTAAATCCCGTTAGACCGTTAGAATTGATAGATAGAAGGATATAAGGGCGCACTGCGAAGATGTTGCCTTTGCCGTGAAACTCACGATTGCAACCAATAAGCCAATGTTTATTTTTTCAAAAAAAGGCCCTGTAGAGTATCTGGAAGCAGCAGCGTTCACTGCCTGCAATTTCGTGACCCATGCCTTTTGCACCCGGCGCGGAGGCATTAGTGAGGGCCGTTTTCTCAGCCTCAATTTCAGTCCGAAAGAGGGAGACAGCGAGGAGAATGTCCGCAGCAACTGGAAAATTCTCGCCCAAGCATTCAATCTCGAGATGACGCAGTTCTTTGTGGTCAATCAGGTGCACGGGGAGAAGATTCTCACTATTGATCGTCCTCTCGCTGATTTCATCGTTCCGGAATTGCCTCAATTTGATGCCATCATAACGGACCAGCCGGGAGTTGCCATCGGCATAAAGACAGCGGATTGTGTGCCAATCTTCTTTGCTGACAAGGTCAAGCGCATCATTGGGGTCGCTCATGCAGGTTGGCGGGGAACCGCTCTTGCAATCGCCGCAAAGCTGGTGGACGCCCTGATTAAAGGCTTCGGCTGCCGTGCGGAAGACCTTATCGCTGCAGTCGGTCCTGCTGTCGGCCGGTGCTGCTATCAGGTGGATGAGCCGGTCTTTGACGCCATGAAAACACACAAAGGCCGGGAGTCTTTTTTATCCCCCGGCAGGGAGCAGGGAAAATGGATGCTTGACCTCTCCCTTGCCAACAAGCTGCAGATAATCGGCAAGGGCATCCCTGAGAGAAATATATCCATCGCAAACTACTGCACTTCCTGCCATAGAGATATGTTCTACTCCCACAGAGGCGAGGGAGGAAATACTGGCAGGCAGCTTAACTTCATTATGCTCAACCCTTAGAAGGAAGGGTTCAACGGCCTTTTCGCCTGGGTGCATAAGAAAGATGGTGTTTTAAAAAGTGCTTGACATGGAGGAGCGGGTGATATAAATTATAGAAAAATCGTAGAAAGGCTGAAATAAAGTCCTTCCTTTTGGATTGCCTCAAGAACCCAATTTAACAACTCATTACTAATCCAAATTATTCTTTATAATATACTTCGCTGTATGTTAATTCTGCCATGTCTTCTATTAATAAGTGTGGTTTGAAATGGGTGTCGGGAGCTTTGGTTGTTATTTTTAAAGACTAATAAATAGAGGTGCAAACAAGAGAATTATTATGAATATCGAAGAAATTAAAAGATTGCCCATCAGTGAACTTACAAGCATGGCAAAGGAATTGAGTGTCGCCGGCGCGAGCGGTATGAGAAGACAGGATTTGATCTTTGCGATATTGCAGACTCAAGCCGAAAAGAACGAGAGCATAACAGGGTCTGGAGTGCTGGAGATCCTTCCTGACAGCTTTGGGTTCCTCAGAGCGGTCGATTACAATTATCTCCCGAGCCCGGATGACATCTACATCTCGCCCTCGCAAATCAGGAGATTCAGCCTCAGGACCGGCGATACGGTATCGGGCGAGGTCAGGCCGCCTAAGGATGGTGAAAAATATTTCGCCCTCCTCAAGGTAGATGAGGTCAATTTTGAAAGTCCCGAAGCCGCCAGAGACAAGATACTGTTTGACAATCTCACGCCCCTCTACCCGGAGCAGAAGGTAAACCTGGAAGCAGATCCGGAAAATTTTTCGACAAGGATCATGGATCTTTTCACGCCCATCGGAAAAGGCCAGAGAGGGCTGATTGTTTCGCCGCCGCGGGCAGGAAAAACCGTGCTCCTCAAAGATATCGCC
The DNA here is from genome assembly GCA_003153775.1 of Syntrophaceae bacterium. Taxonomy (GTDB): domain Bacteria; phylum Desulfobacterota; class Syntrophia; order Syntrophales; family UBA2185; genus Fen-1135. The sequence continues at coordinate 89,530 of PMBI01000042.1, forward strand.
CACAGCATTTCTACAAACCACGAAGAAGTCATTCTGATGGTTCTCTTGATTGATGAGCGACCGGAAGAAGTCACTGACATGCAGCGCAGTGTAAATGGAGAAGTAATATCGTCAACATTTGACGAACCGGCCACACGGCACGTGCAGGTTGCGGAAATGGTAATTGAAAAGGCGAAGCGTCTCGTCGAACATAAGAAGGATGTGGTGATCCTTCTTGACAGCATCACCAGGCTCGCCAGGGCTTACAACACCGTTGTTCCGCCAAGCGGCAAGGTCTTGTCAGGCGGTGTTGATTCCAACGCGCTGCATAAACCGAAACGATTCTTCGGCGCGGCCAGAAATATAGAAAACGGCGGCAGTCTGACCATCATCTCCACGGCCCTCATCGATACGGGAAGCAGAATGGATGAAGTTATTTTTGAAGAATTTAAGGGCACGGGTAATATGGAGCTTCACCTGGACCGCCGGATTGCGGACAGAAGAGTATTCCCCGCCTTTGACCTCATTCGCTCCGGCACGAGAAAAGAGGAGCTCCTGATACCCAAGGTCAACCTTAACAAGATATGGATTTTGAGAAGGCTTCTGCAGGAAATGAACCCCGTAGAGGCAATGGAATTTATCGTCGACAAGATACGCAAGACGGAAACCAACCAGGCCTTTTTGAATTCCATGAATCAGTAAGAACCATTGATTTTTAGGGCGCGAATTCGCGTCCGTTAGTATGCGAAAGAGGAGGATAACAGCAAACAATGAAGGAAGGTATTCACCCGGAATATGCGAAGACGACAATCACATGCGCGTGCGGAAGTGTGATTGAAACACAGTCCACCAGGAAGGACATAAGAGTTGAGATATGTTCTCAGTGCCATCCCTTTATGACAGGCAAACAGAAGCTTATGGATACGGCCGGCAGGGTGGAACGATTCAAGAAGAAGTACGCGGCTACTGAAGAAAAAAAGAAGCGCGGTAAAACCGCCTGAATCTGACTATTGTTTATTGAGGATACAAATTGCAGAGGAATGTATTCCGCGTAACTGCCTTTCCCCTTGATGCGATATCTCCGCTGACCAGTCCATCGTTGCCCGCGTGTCTTATGACAGGGCAACTCCTGTGTTGTCCATCGTATTAGCTTCGATCGTAAAAATCTGCTCCAATTATTCCATCCTATAAAATGTAAGATAAGATTATGTTCAAACGACTGAAAGATATTGAAACAAGATACAAAGACCTCGAAGGGTTGCTGAGTAACCCCGATGTGGTCAGCAAACAAAGCATCTACCAGAAATACGCCAAGGAGCATGCCGATCTTCAAGACCTTGTGGAAGCATACAAGGAATATGAAAAAACGAACACCCGCATCGAAGAAGACCAGACTCTCCTTCGTGGAACTGATGAGGAGATAAAAGAATTGGTCAGGGAAGAACTGCCGCAACTCAAGGAGAAATTGGAGCTTCTCGAGAATAAACTGAAACTTCTCCTCCTTCCCAAAGACCCGAACGATGACAAGAACGTCCTTCTCGAAATCAGGGCGGGCACCGGCGGCGATGAGGCGGGGCTCTTCGTGGGGGATCTTTTCCGCATGTACGCGCAGTTTGCGGAAATGCGCAGATGGAAGGTGGATGTTATAAGCAGCAGTCCGGCGGGCGGCATGGGTGGATTCAAGGAAATCATCGCCCTTATAGAAGGCCAGGGTGCATACAGCGTCTTGAAATACGAAAGCGGCGTACATCGCGTGCAGCGGGTTCCGGTTACAGAATCCCAGGGACGGATTCACACCTCTGCGGTTACTGTGGCTATTCTTCCCGAGGCCGAAGACGTGGAGGTCAACGTCGATCCCAATGATTTGCGGATTGACGTCTATCGATCCACCGGCCACGGAGGGCAGAGTGTCAATACGACGGATTCCGCAGTCAGGATAACCCACTTGCCCACAGGCCTTGTCGTCACCTGCCAGGATGAGAAATCCCAGCACAAGAATAAAGCGAAAGCCCTAAAGGTACTGAGAGCCAGGCTTCTCGATAGTATGGTGCAGAAGCAGAATGCCGAAATTTCCCAATCAAGAAAGACCCAGGTAGGAAGCGGCGATCGCAGTGAACGGATCAGGACATATAATTTCCCCCAGGGCAGGGTTACGGATCACCGCATCGGCCTCACTCTCCACAACCTAGAGTCGCTTCTTAACGGCAACATTCAGCCGATTATCGACGCCCTGGCGACGCATTTTCAATCCAAGGCCCTGCAAGACTCCGTCAGATAATCCTGCCTCATGATGTTTGCGGATGACCCCAACGTAATCACGCCATGAATATTTCAAATGCCTTTAACGAAGCGATACATGTTCTTAAGAGTTCCGGTTGTGCGACTCCCAGGCTCGACGCAGAGGTGATTCTGTCCACTTGCTTGAAGATGGATCGCACGCGTTTTCATATCGATCGCGAGCAGTCGTTAACAGAAAATGATTATCAGGAATTCCGGCGATGCATCGAACGGCGCAGGTGCGGAGAACCCGTTGCCTATATAGTGGGAAAGAAGGAATTCTGGTCGCTTCCATTCGAAGTAAACAAGCATGTCCTCATACCCCGGCCGGAAACGGAAATTCTTGTTGAAGAAGTGCTGAAGGTTTGTTCAGGCCGGAAAACAGAAAATCTGAGAATCCTGGAGATAGGCACGGGAAGCGGGGCAATCAGCATCGCGCTCGCGCACGAGTTAACGAACGCGCAAATCATAGCCACGGACATTTCTCAGGATGCAATCAATGTAGCTTTACGGAATGCGCAAATCAATGATGTAGCAAGTCAAATTCATTTTCTTTTAGGAAATCTTTTTGAACCTGTGTCAGGAGAATTTGATATTATTGTCTCCAATCCCCCCTATATATCGAAAGAGGAATATGACTGCCTGCCCTCAGGCGTTAGGGATTTTGAACCGCAAACGGCGCTCCTTGCCGGCGCTGATGGAACTCTCTTTCACAGGGAGATCATCAAGGCAGGCGGCGTCTATCTGAAAGCGGGGGGCTGGACTTTCATGGAAATGGGAGATGGACAAGAAGAGCTGGTTGAATTTATGTTGAATGAATTTGGCCTTTATGACAATATCGCTTTCAGGGCCGACTATGCAGGCATCAAACGTGTTGCTATCGCAAGGAGAGTGACGACCGGTGGATAAGATTATTATAGTTGGCGGCGAGAAGCTCCGCGGCGACGTCCAGATCAGCGGGGCCAAGAATGCTTCTCTCCCCGTGATGGTTTCCGCGCTTCTTGCGCCTGGCTGGAGCACATTTCTCAACGTCCCCAATCTTGTTGACATCAAGACGATCAAAAAACTTCTCAGAAATCTTGGGGCTAAGATCGAGGGAGAAGGTACCGTAAGGATCAATACGGAAGACATCAGTAAGTGTGAAGCCCCGTATGATCTCGTCAAGACCATGAGGGCGTCCGTCCTCGTCCTGGGGCCGCTCGTAGCAAGAATGGGTGTGGCAAGGGTCTCTCTCCCGGGGGGATGCGCCATAGGAGCAAGGCCGGTCAATCTGCATATAAAAGCCCTCCAGGATTTAGGTGCGGAGGTGGAGCTGAAGGATGGCTACGTGGAGGCGAAGGCGCGGAGATTGAAGGGCGCCACTATTTACTTTGACATTCCCACAGTCACGGGAACGGAAAATATCATGATGGCCGCCTGTCTTGCCGACGGGACTACTCTTCTGAAAAATGCCGCCATGGAGCCTGAGGTCGTCAATCTTGCCAATGTCTTGAACGGCATGGGGGCGAAGGTCACCGGAGCCGGCACGGACATAATCAGGATAGACGGCGTCGAGAAAATGCATCCCGTTGAAGCCGCCGTTATTCCGGACAGGATCGAGGCAGGCACTTTCATGATTGCCGTGGGTATGGCGGGTGGGGATGTCAGAATCATGGGATGTGAACCTGTCCACGTCGAGGCGCTGACCATGAAGCTGAGAGACGCAGGAATGGAAATCACCCCCTTCGATGGCGGCATCAGAACCGTGGCTAAGAAGAAGATTAAGAGCATTGATATAACAACGCTCCCCTACCCGGGATTTCCCACGGACTTGCAGGCCCAGATGATGGCCTTGATGTCTGTGGCAAACGGACTCTCCGTCATAACAGAAACGGTTTTTGAAAACAGATTTATGCACGTGAGTGAATTGATGAGGATGGGAGCCGATATCCTGATTCATGGAAACAGCGCCATGGTGAAGGGAATACCGAAACTAAAAGGCGCCCCGGTCATGGCCACGGACCTCCGGGCATCCGCTTCGCTGATCCTCGCAGGATTGGCGGCAGAAGGAAAGACGGAGCTCTCAAGAGTTTACCATATAGACAGGGGATACCAGGAGATCGAAAAGAAATTTTCCGCCATCGGCGCCAATATAAAAAGGGTCTCAGGCTAAGATGAAAATTATCCGCACCGACCAGGCCGGCTTCGAGAACGTATTCCAGCGAATTAAGAATCGCGGCGGGTTCAGTGAGAACATCTGGAAACAGGTGAAGACAATTGTGGAAGACGTCCGCAAGAGAAAGGACAAAGCCCTTTTTGCATATACGAAAAAGTTTGATAAGTGGACTCCCACTGTGGATACCATAGAAGTAAGTTCTGCAGAGATAAAGAAAGCCTTAGCTTCAGTAAAAGCGGAAGACATGGCGATCCTCAAGCTTTCCGCAAAACGAGTCGAAAGATTCCATCGGAAACAGATAATTAAAAGCTGGTCCGTGTCCGATGAAGCGGGCATTGAACTCGGACAGCAAATCTCGCCTCTCGAGCGCGTGGGCATATATGCCCCCGGCGGTCTCGCCTCGTATCCCTCCACCGTGATCATGGCGGCAGTTCCGGCAAAGATCGCGGGCGTTCCGGAAATCATCCTTGTGACACCCGCAAGAAACGGAAAAATCAATCCCCTGATAATTGCTGCAGCAAAGCTCAGCGGCGTCACGCGTATATTCAAGATAGGTGGCGCACAGGCCATAGCCGCTCTTGCAAACGGCACGGAACTGATACCGAGAGTGGATAAGATCGTCGGCCCCGGCAACGCCTACGTAACGGCTGCCAAGATGATGGTTTACCAGTGGTGCTGGTGCGGCATCGACATGGCCGCCGGCCCGAGTGAGATTCTTATCATAGCGGATGCAACGGCAGATGCCTCTTATATCGCTGCTGATCTCCTTGCCCAGGCGGAACACGATGAAATGGCGAGTGCCATTCTTCTTACCCCGAGCGGACTCTTGGCGAGGAAGGTGGCCGCGGAAGTTGCCCTTCAGTTAAAAAGCCTGAAAAGAAAAAGCATTGCCTCGCGTGCTCTCGCAGATTTCGGCGCCATTATTGTAACCAGAGATATTCATGAAGCGACGGGAATCGCCAACCGGTTCGCGCCGGAACATCTGGAATTGATGGTTAAGAATCCAAAGAAAATACTGGCTAAAATAAAACACGCCGGCGCCATTTTTCTGGGGCACAATACACCGGAGACCCTCGGAGATTATATGGCCGGGCCCAACCACATCCTTCCCACAGGAGGAACGGCAAGATTTTCATCCCCCTTGGGGGTTTATGACTTTGTGAAGCGAAGCAGTGTTCTTTTCTTCTCGAAAGAGTCCCTGAAAAAGTATGGAAAGCGGGCGGCAAGATTTGCTGATATGGAGGGGCTTGAGGCGCACGGAAAGTCAATTACCGTTAGGATACAGCCAAAAATGCCTTGACAAAAAATATCCGCTGGCTAAGATGACCAGCGTTGTGCTGACGTATATTTATTTTCTCTAACAGTCTTTCTTCTCTTCTGAGCGGGCGTAATTCAGCGGTAGAATGTCAGCTTCCCAAGCTGGACGTCGTGGGTTCGACTCCCATCGCCCGCTCCATTTTATCTCTATAATTACAAATACTTACGAAAATTACTTACCTCATTTTTTAGAGTCAGGACAGAGTCAAATCATTATTCCAAATCTATACTAAATGTCCTTCCCTTTTTATCTCGCTTTTCAATTAATCTAAAACTAGATCACGGTTTTGCATTATTAAAGTCAATAACCATTAACACTTTCATTCTCTATAAGGAATATCCAATTTCTTTTTCTTTATCAACAAATCGAGAGCATCCTTCCTTTCATTCATATCGCGAGAAGGTCCAATAACAATCTCCTTTATCGGCAAGTAGAAATCTTCTTCTCTAAACAATTCAACGTATGGAACAAGTGTTCCACTAGCACTTGGTCTGAACTTTATTGTTCTGTGTACCAAATTCCCACTTACTTTTCTCTTCGACTCAGGCAACCCTGCTGTCACACGATATTCCTTTTCTTCTCCAAACCCTAAATGTTTTATTCTACACAGGCACTTTATTAAAATTAAAGCATGCTTCTCTAAAGCTTCTGGTATTTCTTCCGTTTTATACTGAAAATAATCATCGAAAAATTTCAACATTTCATGAAATTCATCCTTAAATTCTTGCGGCATCTCCCCATAAAACACTTTATCAAAGTCAATAAAATCATAATAATGTTTCTTCATGTCTTGAATTTTTAATTTATCCAATTCTCTACACGATAGCCCAATTGAATAGCCCCCACCTTCACTACCATATCCTCTCCATTGACTCAGACGATCACCGCCATCATCACAAACGGAAAATAAAAAAAGCAATATATCTTTAGTATCACCAAGAAACATTTCTAAAATAATATCTAAATTCTTGCCAATATCACCCTTTAAATCACCATAAGCCATCGCAACCTTTTTCATTATTCCTTTTGCATACCTAATTTCAGATAAATCATTCGTATATCTAAAATCAGTTGCCCACAAACATTGACTGTCCAATATACCCATCAATCCTTTTACATTCGTATAATGATATAAAATTTTAT
>PMBI01000089.1 GCA_003153775.1 Syntrophaceae bacterium
CCGCGGTTGTTTTTCCGGCCCTTATAACCGGCCTGGAAGAGCCTTTCCATGGCCGTATTCGGCTTGGCGCCTCTTGCTGAGAAAAGCGGGCCCAGGACCTTGGAGACATGGGCTCCCACATCTATCCCGACCTCGTCGAGAAGCGCGATGGGTCCCACCGGATAACCGAATTGGCGCATGGCCGTATCGATTTCTTTGATGTCTCCGCCCTCGTTAAGAACCTCCAATGCCTCGTTCAATAAAGGCGCGAGGATACGCGTCGTATAAAAGCCGGGACCGTCATTGACAACGATGACCGTCTTGCCCTGTCTGATGCCCACATCGAGCGCCGTTGCCTTTACCCAGTCCGCCGTTTTTTCCGTCACGATGATTTCGAGAAGGGGCATCATCGGAACAGGCGAGAAGTAATGCATCCCGATGACCCGTTCCGGGCGCTTCGCCGCCGCGGCGATGCCCGAGATGGGAAGCGAGGATGTATTGCTGGCAAAGACGGCATCTTCCTTCAAATATGCCTCGGTCTCCGCAAGAATCTTTTTTTTGAGTTCCAGATCTTCGAATACGGCCTCAATGATCAAGTCGGCCTTTTCAAAACCCCGGTAGTCCGTTGTCCCTCTAATCCGGCTGAATGTCACATCCCGCTGAAACGGCGACAGGGACTTCTTCTTCACCTTTCCGTTCAGGTCCTGCCAGACTGCCTTTTCTCCCTGCCCGAGGGCATCGAAGCTTACGTCCTTGAGAAGCACTTCCATACCGTTTGCAGCGCTGACATTGGCGATCCCTGCTCCCATGAGTCCCGCTCCGAGAACGCCGACCTTCCTCACAGGACGCACCATTCCTTTGAGAGGATTTTTTTTCATGGCCGTAATGCTGAGAAAAATCTGTATCAGCTCACGGGACTGCGGACTCACAATGAGTTCGCCGAATTTCTTGCTCTCCGCCTCCAGGCCTGCATCCATGCCTTTTTCCATACCTGCTTTTACGCACTCAATGATCTTGAAGGGCGCGGGATAATTTCCCCATGTCTGTTTCTGCACCAGTTCGGTTGCCTTCTTGTAAACAACGCTGCGGGTGAGGGAAGTGCTCTCCAGTATTTCAGCAAGGAGGGGCTGCCTCTTCTTGCGCTTAAGAGGCTGATCGGCCAGTTTAAGAGCGGCCTTTTTCGCCGCTTCGAGAAGTCCGTAAGGATGGATGAGATCGTCGACGAGCCCCATTTTTTTTGCCTGGCGGGGATAGATATTTTTTCCCGTAAGCATCATGTCGAGGGAGGCTTGCAGGCCGACGAGGCGCGGAAGCCGCTGGGTGCCGCCGCCTCCCGGGAGGAGCCCCAATTTTACTTCCGGCAGAGCGAGAACCGTCTTTGGGTCGTCGCCGGCAATGCGGTAATGGCAGGCTAAGGCCACCTCGAGACCGCCTCCCAGGGTTGCCCCGTGGATAGCGGCCACAATGGGTTTGGGGAAAGCCGCCATTCTGTTCAGGAGGGCGTGTCCATGGCGGCTCAGCATCTCTCCATCCTCCGGGCTTGTCATGTCCCTGAATTTATCGATATCCGCACCGGCGATAAAATTATCCGGTTTACGGCTGATGAGCACGATTGCTCTGACAGCTTTGTCGCCTTCGAGGCCGTCGAGCATCGTCTTGAATTCATCTACAAGGTCGATGGAGATCTTATTGACCTTCTCGCCCGGCTGATCCATCCAGACGATTGCCACGCCATTTTCTTTCTCGATCTCTGCGTAAGACATTCCTGTATCCTTATCTTCTATCTCATTCGTTCAAGGATGATTGCGTTTCCTGTGGCTCCCGCTGCGCAGGAGGCGACAAGGGCGAAGGTACCGTCTTCCCGGATTAGTCGATTGGCCGCCGTTGTGACCAGCCTCGCCCCCGTAGCCCCGAAGGGATGCCCCAGGGAAAGTGAACCGCCAAGGGCGTTGAATTTTTCGAGGGGGATTTCACCAACCTTTTCCGATCGGCCGAGCTTCTCTCGGGCAAATTCATCTGATGCAAGACATTTCAAATTCGCCAGTATCTGTCCGGCGAAGGCCTCATGAAATTCGAAGACGTCCATATCCTGAAGTTTAAGCCCTGCCATTTCGAGGCATTTCGGTGTTGCATAAGCGGGCCCTAAGAGGAGTTCCTCAAAGGGATCCTGAGCCGTGTAGGCATAGGCGCGTACTCTCGCCTTGGGCGTATAGCCGAGCGCCGCGGCGACTTCCTCAGCCATGAGGAGGCAGGCGGCTGCCCCATCGGTAAGAAAAGAGGCATTTCCCGCCGTCACCGTCCCGTATTTCTTTACGAAGGCCGCCTTCAGACTGCCCATCTTCTCTAATGACGTGTCGCCCCGAAAGCCGTTGTCTTTATCTATAGGTTTAAAGTCAGGGGGCACAAGGACGGTTTCTATTTCGCCCTCCAATGTGCCTTCGGCCGTCGCCCGTGCAGCCGCCAGATGAGAACGGACGGCATAACGATCCTGCTCTTCTCTCCCGACATGGAGGCGCGCGGCCAGACGGTCACAATCTTCTCCCATCGTTCGTCCCGTGGAGAATTCGGCAATGGCGGGGATCTCCGGCAGCAGGTCTTTGATGCCTATGCCTTTTGGAAATTCCAGATAATCCTTGAGACCCTTGTATTTCTGGGCCTCCATGAGTTTCTTTCTCATGGGCTTCCGGTAACAGATGGGGATATCGGACAGGCTTTCCGTTCCTCCGGCGATTACTATATCTGCCTGGCCCGTTTGAATCAGGTCCACGCCGGTTGTTATCGCCAGATTGGCTGATATGCAGGCCATGGTGACGGTAAATGCCGGAATGCCTACGGGAAGGCCGGCGCCGAGTGCGGCTTCCCGGGCGACGTTGGTAGTTGCCAGGTTGGCGATAACGCATCCCATGATGACGCGACTGATTTTTTCGGGGTCGACCTGAGTTCGCTTGACAAGGGCCGCGATGGCGAGTCTTCCCAGGTCGTAGGACATAAGGTCTCTGTAGCCTGTCCCTGCCCGGAGGAAAGGGATACGACAGCCGTCAATGAGGACGGCCTTTCGGCCGTGGTCTGCAGACGCGTTCATTTTTTTCTCTCCGTGATTTTATCTAAATGAAAAAATTCTTCTCCGCTGAAATAAAACTCCTGCAAAGATTAAAGAACAATATCACCCGCTGCAGGGTTTTTACCACATTCCAAATCAGAGTTCTATGGTTTTGATTGTTACTGATGATGAAAGATGAGACGGATGGGAGAAAGCTTGCATTCAGAAGAATCAGTGGATATATTTGCCGCACTTCCCGATGAGGAACATCAAAATTTCAAAGCCGTTATTCCCGCCTCCGATAAGAAAATTCGGGGGCAGGCTCCAGCGGGAATCCAGAATTGGACTGGATACCGGATCAAGTCCGGCATGACATTTGATATGTTTAATTACCGGACCAATATGAATAGGCAATTCTGATTTTATAATCATGGAAATTTATCTCTATCTCGGTATTGTCGCCTTCTGCGGCGGAGTTATTCAGGGACTTTCAGGGTTTGGCTCGGTCCTCTTGTCCCTGCCTCTCTTGGCGCTCTTTTTGGACGTAAAGACCGCTATTCCGGTAGTTGCTCTTCTTGCAGTGGCGTTGACCATATTCCTCCTGGTCCAACTAAGACAATACTGGGATTGGAAAAAAATATACCCGCTGTGTCTGGGCTCTCTACCGGGCGCACCGGCCGGGGTGTGGTTTCTTACTCGGACGGACACACAATATATTCAGTGGACAGTCGGTGCTGTCCTTATCGCCTACGCCTTATATAGTTTCCTTCTGAAACCCGCTATACGCTTCAAGGCGCCCGTATGGGCATATCTCTTCGGCTTCATGGCAGGATGCCTCGGCGGCGCCATCAGCGCCTCCGGCCCGCCTGTAATCATCTATACATCGCTGCAGCCCTGGAACAAGGATCAGATCAAGGTTACCCTTCAGGGATTCTTTCTCATCTCCGGCATTGTGGTAGTTATCTTCCAGGCTATCGGCGGGCTCGTTACGGGCATGGTCCTTTGGTACTTCCTTGCAGCCCTTCCTCTCCTGCTCTTTGGAACGTGGGTTGGATCATTTCTCTACGGGAAAATCAGGGAAGAAACCTACAGGAGCATACTGCTTGTCCTTATGGGGCTTCTCGGGCTGTTGATGCTCCTAAAATAGCATCTTCGTATAAAAGCCGTTTCACCTACGAGCAAACAGTTGTTGGAAAATGATATTCTGAGGATTACGTGTCGAAAGGGAGTAACGATTTATGGGTCACGGGCCGGTTTTCTTCCCGCGGACTTTTTTGCTAACTGACTGGGTCATTTTGTAGATCAAAGGTAACTCTTTACTTTTTGATAAATCTCGACAAACGACATAAAGTGGTTCACCGCATTTGATTTTAAAATCACTATGCGGTTGTGGGGCAGACCTTTTGTCAATTTTTATATAAACAACATAACTCGATAAGTAGAAGCGGCAATAGTTTATCCCTTGCCAGCGTTCTGGATGTGGGTCGAGTATCGCGGTGCTCAAAGGATGTTCATCAAATTTTGCAATTGTCGTTGCAAAGTCATTATCAGTACCTGGATCTGAAGTAGATATCATGGCTTTGGCGATATCTTCATACGGGCCAAGGTCTATTCTGCTGTAAAATGCTTCACTCGATACAGAGGCTCTCCAAGCCAGTGAGATGAAAAATAATTTTAAGTGATCATATTTGAAGTCGCGAATCTTGTATGCAACAGTTCTTCCCTCTAATTTTATAGGCTCTCCGATGGGGTCTGCACATAAAACTTGTTGGGCATGGCAGTCCCAATCACCGAACATTTTCTCACAGTCTTCGCAAAGAATGGTTGTGTCATAAACACCAATTGGCGCTCGTTTTGGAAATGCGTTTGGATTTACGATCCGTGGAGGGTCTTGACCATCTTTTAACCTTCGGAAAAAGCCTTCGGGGATTATATGTGCTTGAATCAGCTTCTTTTCTCTTTGACAAAATTTACATTTCATAATTTGTTGTCAGCTAACGATGCTTTTTCATCTGCATAAATTAGCTCTCGTCTGAAAGAGCCTTGTCAGACTTTTTTAATTTTACCTGCCGGAAAGTGCAAAACTATTACCGACTGATATATTTCATATTTATCAATATTCTTCAATTGAGGAAGTTACACGCAATTAGAAAAGCCCTCGACTCAACTATCTGTCGCTCGCTATATTTCACGAGCGCAAAAATAATATTAGGCGAATGTCATAGCTATCGTGGATGCGGCCCGCCTTCATTCTGTGAGTGTGAAGGAGATGCTGCCGATGGAAACCCACGATGCCTCCTCCCAATAATTCTTGTCACGATCACGGATAAAATATTCGATGCGGTAGTTGCCGGGCTGCCTCAGATCGAACGGAAAAGCGACGGTGCCCGGGTTATTGCAGTATGAATTTACCCGGCCTTGAGGGTTCTTACCATCGGCATCGCCGTTTGGACGATAAAGGATATAGCCGAAGAGGTAGAGCGGATTATTATTACTGTTGCGGTATGTTGAAACGCTTGGCCCTGTCAGCCATGCACCGAATACGTGCCGCTGATTCCAGGCACCCGATACTTCCTTTACGGAAAAAGTTTTTCTCGATTCACGCACCTTGATTTCCTTGTCGTAAGAATCCGGACCGGTTACTACTTCATCGTATATTCCCACCCCCCAGCCTTTCAAATCCCAGCGCTGATACTTGAATGGGCGAACAGGGAAGGGGTCGCCCGCCCTGCTCGGCTGTACGGACGTCGGCTGATTCGAGGCGCTCTTGCCATCGACGAAATTGAAGGAATATTCTTT
>PMBI01000048.1:0-14720 GCA_003153775.1 Syntrophaceae bacterium
CTGTTGTCTCAGATTTTCCCAAAAATTTTCAGCGACGACTTTTGATGTACGCAGATCGTGCATGGGACGACCGGGGGGGTCCGGGGAGGATTTTTTACCGGGGTGAGTAATGCTTCCCATAAAGAGGCTCCATGGCCCCCCATGTTGCGATTTCCGGGTAATACCGGGGGGTCTGGGAAAGCATTCTTTTTCCCCTGAGCAGGCACGATCACCTGACAGAGTAAAAAATGACCGCAAGAAACAATAATAGTGGTAAAATAGTCAGCGTCTCTATACTGTAACATCCTTACTAATACGAAAACGGCAACAGACAACTAAAAAGGGAATGCTTTGAGGCAAAATATACCGGATAGGCAGGCGCTTATTCTCTTACTTGAGGATTTGCTAAGAAAATACCCTCCCGCTCCTCTATCACTTGAGATCAGTCCTCGATTACTTGAGATCAGCAGCAATACCATTAAAGCATACAAAATACTTAACGACGAATATTTAGAACTCCTCCTTTCCGATTCATTCATCAGAATTTATTTACCTCATAAAACGGCTTCACAGATTGCGGATGAAATTTTATCTCCAGAAACACGGGGCAAAAAAAGAAAGCAAGCACCACATCACATCCGGTTCCCATGAGGCATGAAGATATTTTTTGTAAAAACTTCCCTTTTCATGGTGGGAATATATGAAGAAGGATTTTTTGTTTCAATTGAATTTTAGCCACAAAATGCGAGGTGTGGTGCCGATATTCGTGCTGGACGTGAATTGTGTTTATTATGGATTGAAGTCCTGCATTTTAGTCGAGGTTGACGTTTTGTGGATAACAGGAAGTTATGCGTATAATTGAATTCGGTAGCGAGCGAATGACGAACGGTACTGTTCCTTAAGAATCGAGGATTCTCCGCAGCTTGCTGCGGAGAGCTTCAATTCAGCTTCATGCCCTTTCAGATAGACGCCAATCGCTGCGGATTTAGGACTTGACATTGATTATTCAGGAGTGTACCTAATACGTCGTAATTATTACGTAGATAGAAACAATTGACCCATAACCCTTTAACATTTGTGCGAGGGCAGTATGGACTGATTACCGAGACCCCGTATCTCAAAACAGAGAGCGGGGTTTTGTATTACGCCTCGTCAGGTCAGATGATGTTTTACACGAACCCGTATAAAACATCATGAAGAAGATGGAACCGTTCAGACAGAATGTCGATCAGTCAAATGGCCATCGGCTAGGTTCGATTTGGTAACTTCTCAATATTGGGTGGCCTAACCTAACCCTAATTTACTAATTCAGCGGCGTGCTTTCGGCCCCTGCTTGTTCGGACGTGGCACTCTACATCAGCTCGAAATTCACAACATTAAGACTTTTCAAAGTCATTATGGTTTTCAAGCGGTCCCTGGAACAAGATATTTTATGAAAAAAAGAAAAATCGGCCGAAATGATCCTTGCCCTTGCGGTAGCGGCAAGAAATACAAGAAATGCTGTCTTGATAAACCGCTGTCTCAACCTTCGTCTGATTATGTGTCATCCAAAAACCCCCACATAGAGCAAAATACAGGCACTAGGATTTCTCTCAAACAAAGGCACACCTTGGCACCCACCATGCGTCAGATGCATCCCAAAAGACGGAAACATCACTATGTCCCTATCTGGTATCAAAAAGGATTTCTACCAGAGGGGCAAAATTCACTCTGCTATCTTGATCTTCAACCTTTCAAAGTACTACCAGACGGAAGACAAATTAAACTTAAAGAACTATATAAGTGGGGCCCTGGAAACTGTTTCTATGAAAAAGATTTATATACAACAAAATTTCTCGGCATTAGGAACGATGAAATTGAAGAATTTCTATTTGGAAAGATCGATGATGATGGAAGTAAAGCAATTAAAGCTCTGGTAGTTCAAGATTTCAAGGTCTTGTCAAAATTATTTACCGAACTTTTCGCCTACATGGATGCCCAGAAACTCAGAACACCGAAAGGACTCGACTGGATCCGCTCCAACTATTTTCAGCTTTCCCGTATGGAGTTGATGATGGAAATGCAGTCCCTTAGAACAATGCACTGCACAATGTGGGTTGAGGGCGTAATGGAAATAGTATCCGCAGAGGACTCAGATACAAAATTTATCATTTCAGACCATCCTGTTACAATATACAATCCGTCTTGCGCCCCTGATTCAAAAAGATGCAAATATCCAAATGATCCGCCCACGGCATGGAAAGGGTCGCAAACTATCTTTCCTTTAGACCTCAACCATTGCTTTATTCTCACGAACCTTGAATATGCTCGTGACCCAGACGAAGTTGATCTGCTAACCAGCAGGACCAATCCGAGGTATTTTGCCGACACCATTACCAGGTGGGATACTGTTATCAGAGACAGAAGGCTAACCCAAGAAGAAGTATGCACAATCAATTACATAGTCAAACAACGAGCCCGTAAATACATCGCTGCTGCTCAAATAGAGTGGCTTTATCCAGAGAAATCCATCCGAGGAAATGAATGGAAATCGTTGCATAAAGTACCTTTGCCTCCAAGAAATGAAATATGGCAGTTTGGAGGAGAAATCTATGTTGGTGGCAAAGATGGGAAACTTGCTTGGTATCAAGATGAGTTTGGCCGTAAGTACACTAGCAGAGAAGACAATGATGATCCTGTACGAAAATATACTATAAAGCAACGGAATCAAATTATATATACTGCAATATTGGAAATATTCGGCTTCTCAAAAGGAAAGACTTGGGATGATTTTCGAAAAGAACTAACAGACGACAAAATCAAAAAATTATACGGTGTTATTGGAAGTCTTTGGAATCCTGACACTGAAATAATGAATCTATTACCAAAACCGGGTAATGGTCTGAGTATGTTTTATAGTGGAACGATTGATCCACGGGTGATTCCTGTCACTGTGGTTGGTTATTCCTTATATGCCGACAGAATTATAATGATTTCGCCATTTCCTAATCCGAGAGCCATGAATAAGAAATACAGTCCATTTGATTCTCCGGCTCAATACAAAAATGACACCATAAAAAACGTTTTTGCTATGATGTATATAATGCCATTCATTGATGCTGATATCGTTGAAATGATCCCAGATCCTTTGGACTTCGATCCTTATTTCCGACTACGAATTTATAAAATGGCTGAAGCAAGAGTCAAGGGTCGCGGACCAAGCACAGAAGAAATGGGATATGCTGAAAAGCTAGTGCGGGATGATTTTAAGAGATCCATGCTGAATCTGCCCCCTGAAATATTGAAGCATCAAATAAAACAAGCACTGCCTGATCTCTCCGAAAAACAACTTGAAGACGTTTTGAAATACTCTCAAAAGGAAAAGCTTTTGGACCCGTTGGCGCCGCTGCAACCGCTAACTCCCGGGGAGAAAGGGGGACAGCTTCAAATATATCGAATAGGCGGGAACCTCGAAACAGCCTTATATTTGGCACAAGCCACCGGCTCATGCATATATACTGATTTGATCGGAAGATGGCGAGAGGTTCAATCGGCTATCCTTACGAGGCCTCACGTGGATGACCTCGATCCATGGGCGCCGGTTGTCCAAGCTCTCGATAGCGTTCATTTCACAATATTTTTAGACTCTGACCCGGGGTTTTGTTGTTTTATTAAAGAGAAAGGCACCCTTAGGGAATTCATCAATCTCTATGGCCGAATTGTAGCATCTGTACAAAATATTAAAGACCCCAGTGCAGCGGCTGCTGAAGCTAAAGAATTGGCCTATCTCGTTAAGAATGTTGATATGGATTCAATCTTGTATATGATTGAGAAAGATTACGACAAATTTTCCAAAAAAAGTTCAGAAAAAGTTCCACAACAGAAGATGAAAATCCCAATCAGTCATTTAATTCCTGCCAATGGGTTGAGCACTAATACTATAACCCAGATTTTATTAACTCATGGTTCCAATACACCCTACTGGGATGCAGTGCCTTTGGGGGCTTTTTGGGATCTGCAAAATATGAAGCCAATTCACTAAGACAAATAATGGAAGTTGCGTTTCGCATTTCGAGCGCGATGCTATTCAAATAGCATATACCAATTCCGGGGACACCATACTTAATTATTCTTAGGCTGTGGATGAGTCGCCTTTGAGAATCGGGCGAACGGTTCCGGCGTAGTATTGTCGGCAGAGTGGATTCAGATACTCCCATGCTTTGATTGCGCCGGGCGGCAGTTCGCGGGTCCAGAAGCTATCGGGAATCGGCTTTAACGCTCCGGCAACCTGACCTGGTGTGATGTCGGCTGTGATCACGCCCTCGCCGTCTTCATACATCATGTGCGCCAGCACCCGGCCGTTGCCGTCCGTGATTTGGCACTCCCCCAGGTATCGGGAAGGGTAGGGCATGGATTCGTTCCCCGGCGTCAACCCTTCGAAGTCGCCTGCATGAGACGCATGTATGACAGGTACGCCAAGCATCTGCGCGAGATGAGCGGGAGCCTGCCTTAGCAAATCCAAAAGCCGCGCCTGTTCCTCTTCGTATTTAGGAGCGACAGGGAGACGCAGATCCCACCAGCATGAACCGCCCACGACAACGCCTACCTTACCCAGCAATCTGCGCGATGTCTGCGTGCGAATCAATTCCCAGCACATGGCTACTCCGACAGAACCGGCAGGAGTGTCGAGGACGCCGTCATCCGAACCGCTGATGTAGTAACAGTTCTCCCACATGGTGGGCAAATCCTTGTCGTGACGGAAGTACCGGCCGTCAGGAAAGACAAGAAGAAAGCTGTTGAAGCAGTCATGCCCTGACTTCGCGATGAACGAGCCGCCTACTACGCCGTCATGTTTGCGCGCAAGCCTGCGCATGAGCTGCAGGGAAGGGCCTTCCAGCGGCTGCCACGCTGAGAGCATCGCGGTCGTGAACGCGACCGCAGAGGGAAAGAACTCCGGAAGGATCACCCATTGGGCGCCGCGCCGGAAGGCTTCGCCGGCCAGCGCCTCGGCGGATGCGAGGTTTCGTGCGACTGCGCCGACCTCTGCCCGCATCTGCACTGCAGCAACTTTGATTGGAATCATGCAACCCTCTCCCGTACGTGAATTATTTATTGACACAAGACTAATCTATAGCGCCGTACTTTTTCAGGAGAACCCCAAGGGCTTCGGCTATACGGCGGTACCCTGCGGCGTTGGGATGAATGTAATCCGACTTGAGTGAGCCATCGGCAAGCACCGCAGGCAATATCTTTTCTTCAATGGGAACGGACAGCTCCTTGGCGATCTCCCGGTACATTTGAGGCGACGATAAGGACAGGCCTGGAGCGGGCACGGCAATGAGGACCACGGCCACCTTCTGTTCCTGCGCTAACCGAATCATGTTTCGCAAATTGTTCGCGGCCTGCTGTTGATTTAATTTTCGGAGCATGTCATTGCCGCCGTGGCAGATTATCATGAGGGCCGGTCTTTCCTTTTGCAGAACTTCCGGCAAGCGGGCCAGGCCCTGAGCAGTCACCTCTCCCGGAATACCCGCATTGACTACCTTTCGACCAATCATCTGTTCCAGGACCGCAGGGTAACTCTCTGACGGCTCCGCCCCGGTTCCATAAGTGAGACTATCGCCAAAGGCCAGGATGACGGCACTCTTGGCAAGGCGGGGCAGCTTTACGTCTGAAGAACAGGCCACCATGCTGGCTCCGACTACAATAGCCAGCAAAAGCAAAGCCAGCACTATGTGTTTTCTTGATGTCATGACATTGCCATTTCTTTTCTCTGTTTACCGCCTGGTTTCCGGGCGGTGCCACAAGATTTCAACCATGTATCCGTCGGCCCCGTACCTTCACAGGGCAACTTATAAATATCATGATCGCTGAGAAATCAACATCATTTCTTGCTGCTTGACATCATGCATTTTCATCGCTACAGGAATTATCAGTATTTATCTCGATGACCGACGATTTATTTAAAAGATAACAGAGGAATCTGAAGGCAAATAAGAAAAGGGGAGGCATGATGAAAAGTAATGTCATTATTGATGTGTGGATGCAGCATCCGACAATGAGGTTCATCAATCAGCCCATGTTCGATTCGCTCCGGCGATGGACCGGCGGAGTAAATAAGGTGACTGAAGAGATACCGGTCGAATTCACAATTGCCGCGATGGACAAGGGCGGCGTACAAAAGGGGTTACTTTGTGCATGGTGGGGACCGCAAGGGCCGTTGATTTCCAACGATGAAGTGGCGGCGATTGTCAAAAAGCATCCTGATCGTTTCATAGGTATTGCATCTGCAAACCTGTACCAGCCCATGGAAGCCGTCCGGGAATTGAGAAAATGTGTTACCGACTATGGGTTCCGCGGACTCCGTATCGTGCAATGGCTCTGGGATCTGCCGGCGACCGATCGCCGCTACTATCCTCTTTTCGCCGAATGCGTCAACCTGGACATCCCCGTATGCCTTCAGGTAGGACACACGGGCCCTCTCTGTCCTTCTGAGCCGGGTCGCCCGATCCCGTATATTGATGTAGCAGCTATCGAGTTTCCGGAACTGAAGATCGTATGTGGTCATATCGGATATCCATGGACGACCGAAATGATTGCCGTCGCCACGAAGCACCCCAATGTGTTCATCGATACATCAGCATATACTGCAAAACGGTATCCTCAAGAGCTTGTAACTTACATGAAAACAAATGGCCGTAAAAAAGTTCTTTTTGGTACAAACTACCCCATGATTTTACCAAGCAAGTGTCTTGAGGATATTGACTCGTTGGGGCTGGATGAGGAGGGGAAGGACCTTTTTCTCCATCAAAATGCAGAGAGGGTGTTTTGCCTTTAGATGTTATGGCCAGCTTCAGGCCTCCGCGGATGCAGGTGCGCAGCTGCCGGTGCGTTCTGTCAAATAGGTTATTGGCCACATAATCTTCTGATTGTTTTGAACTTTTCATGAGTTCCGGTCGGAGAATCAGACAGAAAACAGCAGAAGAAGTCACGAAAACTTCAAATTTCCATCAAAATGGACATCTTTTCTCATTGACACCTCGTTTTCCACTCCTTACACTGTCAATAATAATCAGTGGAATATGCGGGAGATAAATTTTCAATTTCCAAGGAAGCGGTGTTGAAATGGACATCCCTCTGTTTATTGCGGGACTGGTCTTGATCCTCGTCGTTTTGGGGGATGCCTTTGAAACGATGGTGCTCCCGCGCCGCGTGACACGCAGGCTCAGACTCGCCCGTCTCTTCCTCCGATATTCGTGGAAGTTATGGCTGCTGATCGCCATGATTATACCTGCACGCAGAGGGAAGGAAACCTTTTTCGGCTTCTTCGGTCCTTTTACGATGCTCATGCTGATCATGCTCTGGGCAACCGGCTTGGTCTTCGGCTTTGCCATCATGCTCTGGGCATCCGGCTCGCCCCTCACAATGCATGCGGGAATTGTCAGTTTCGGAACATATCTCTATCTCAGCGGCACGAGTCTGTTCACTCTGGGTTTGGGAGATGTCATTACGACTACTCCGTTAGGCAGGGCATTGATTGCTGCGGAGTCCGGATTGGGCCTCGGGTTTCTTGCCCTCGTCATCAGTTACCTGCCTTTGCTAAACCAGTCGTTCTCTCGTCGTGAGGTGACTATTGCACTCCTCGATTCTCACGCGGGTTCGCCCCCCACCGCCGCAGAGTTGATACGGCGCCATATCCATGATAACGATGTTGATGAGCTTCGCCAGCATCTCCACGAATGGGAGCGCTGGTCGGCGGAACTACTCGAAAGCCACTTGTCCTATCCGGTGCTGGCTCAATTTCGTTCCCACCACGAGAACCAGTCGTGGCTTGGATCGCTGACTACCATACTGGACACCTGCGCCTTTGCGCTGGCAGGTATCGAAGGCGTGTGCAAGGATCAGGCGAAATTCACTTTTGCCATGACACGGCACGCGATCGTGGATATCGCGGGGGTCTTCAACTGTCCTCCCGTCCATCCGGATAAGGATCGACTTCCCAGGGCGGACCTTGAACATATTTGCTCCATATTGTCAGGGGCGGGTCTCAAGCTCGAGGAGGCGGATACACTCGAAAAGGCGCTCAGGGAGTTGCGCTTGATGTACGAACCATATATCCACGCTCTTTCCATATACCTGCATATTACTATCCCGCCCTGGGTTCTGAGGACCAAGCGCCCGGACAACTGGCAGACGAGCCGCTGGGATACCGGCGCCGGCGAGGCGCGAAAGAAAGTGTTGCACGAGATTTGGGAAGATCATTTTTGATGGAATGAGGATGGTATGAGCTGCAGAGGATAAAACACAATCAGGAGACGAAGAATGAATTACAAACTTATTACATTTGAAAAGACGAATGGCGTTGGGACTCTTACATTAAATAA
Source organism: Syntrophaceae bacterium (assembly GCA_003153775.1). Lineage (GTDB taxonomy): Bacteria > Desulfobacterota > Syntrophia > Syntrophales > UBA2185 > Fen-1135. The sequence goes on from PMBI01000048.1 coordinate 8,343, forward strand.
TCCGGAAAAAAGAAACGCCCTTTCTCTCCCGATGCTGAAAGAGCTTCACTGTATGCTGGACGAGGTCAAGGAAAAAAGCGATGTGAAGGTCGTCGTTGTCAGGGGTGCGGGCAAGATTTTTTCGTCCGGCCACGACCTGACGGAGATGATAGGCCGTGGGCTCAAGGACTACCAGGAGGTGTTCGATACGTGCAGCGCCTTCATGATGAAGATACAGGATATGCCGCAGCCCTTCATCGCCCAGGTGCACGGCATAGCCACCGCCGCCGGATGTCAGCTCGTAGCCGCGTGCGACCTTGCCGTTGCCGAGGAAGGGACCCTCTTCGGAACGCCAGGCGTCAGGCTGGGCATCTTCTGCACGACGCCGGCCATTCCCCTTGTCCGGGCCATTGGCAGAAAGCGGGCTCTCGAGATGCTCTTCACAGGTCGGATGATCTCGGCGAAAGAGGCGGAGCAGTTCGGCCTTGTCAACAAGGTCGTCCCCATGGATCGGCTGGGAGAAGAAGCAAAAGCCATGGCAGAGAAGATCGCCGAGGCCAGTGCGTTGACGCTCAAGATCGGCAAGAGCGCCTTTTATGCGCAGGTGAATCTGAGCGATGCGCACGCGTACAATATCGGCAATGAAGTGATGATAGGGAACCTGTTTGCGGATGACGCCAAAGAGGGTATCCGGGCGTTTCTTGAAAAACGCAAACCCGTGTGGACTGGAAAATGACAGATCTTCTTCTCTCGTCATTCCGGTGAACCGAAGCCCTGAGCAATGCGAAGGGGAATTTGAGGAATCTTAAGATATCAATATTATTAATCATCAAGATTTCTCGTTACACTCGAAATGACAAAACAAGAGAACGACGACACCGCCTCTTCGAGGAAATAACAGGTGTGAAAATACCGGGAATTTTAGCCGAAGATTTGATATAAAAAAAGTGGTCGCGAGGTTGAGCCCGCGTATGTTTTTTTGCAAGTCTTGTTACGGGGTTCTTCAGAATATAGTCTATAAAATAATAAGGAGGGAAGTTAAATGGCCGAGGCAAAGAAATTGAAGCAGCTTAGTTTCTCCCTGCCCAACAAGGTTGGACTATTGGCTCAAGTGGCTTCTGTCGTCTCTGAGGCAAAGGTCAATATCGAGGCGATCTGCACTTATGAGATGGGCGACAAGGGATTTTTCATGGTGGTCACGGACAATAACGCCAAGGCAAAGAAGGTACTGGCCAAAATCGGGGCCAATGTTGAGGTGGAAGATGTGCTCGTAGTCGCTGTGCCGAATAAAGTCGGACAACTGCAGAACCTGGCAAAGAGGATCGCCGAAGCGGGAGTTGACATCTACTACGCCTATGGGAGCCCCGGGGCAGTCAAGACGACGTGCCTCGTTTTCAAGACGGCCAATGACGACAAAGCGTTGAAAGCCATTAACGCGAAATAATTTTTTTGTCAGCCAATCGCCGAAAAGACCCGGCAGTTTTTTGCTTTGATGATAACCTGCATTCACGTCTGAGGGGGAGTGTGGCGCACGCCGACTTCTCCTCATCTTCGCTTTATCGCATGATAAAGCCATGCAGCATTGATCAACGTCTCTTGCCCTTGACCTCCACCGGCATTCCCCACCAGCCCTGCTCTTTGGTGTCCTTAACATCTTCAACGTTTGGATTCCTGTGACCAAAGATGGAAAATCCGGCGTGACCCCATGACGCATATATCGATTTATGCTTCCAGAATTCGGATTGTTCCGCGAGATGACAGCATCCTGATATCATTAAGACGATTAGTAAAATGAATAGTTTCTTCATATGATGTCTTCCTTTCTGTGAGGAGTGACTTCATTCTCAAAGACTCACTTATTTCTTTTACTACAAAGAAAGGTGTTTTGGAATCCAGTTTACGGGATTATATTATTATATTCATTTCATCACACTGATAAACGCCGGAGGGGCAGCTTGCCGCCCAGGGCCGGTGACTGTGTGCGTTTTCATCAATAATTCCCCTTGACTTAATTCAGTTTGCCCATTTACTATCTCTTGCCTATGCAGATATCCTCGTGGCTCTGAATATCGCAGGCATCACAATAATGACAGGACGCTGGGAGCAGAAAATCATGAAAGAAGAACAAGTTGCCCTCGTGACAGGCGGCAGCCGCGGCATTGGCCGCGCCATCGCCGTTGAGCTTTCATCAGCAGGATATGAACTCATCATTACGTACAAATCCGACGACGGTTCAGCCGCAGAGACCCTGGATATTATCCGCTCGCAGGGCGGCACCGGAGAAAAGGTCCGGTTCGATGTGACGGATTCGAGGGAGGCGGCAAGACGGATGGATGAAATCCTTGCCCGGCATAAGAACATTCACGTCCTCGTCAATAACGCCGGCATCACTGCCGACGGGCTTTTTATGATGATGCGTGAGGAGGATTGGGACAGGGTGATTCAAACGACCCTTAAAGGTTTCTACAATGTGACCAAGCCCGTGATAAAGAGGATGGCCAAAAATCACAGGGGATCTGTTGTCTCCATCTCGTCTGTATCTGCTCTCGTGGGAAACAGGGGACAGGCCAATTACGCGGCGGCAAAGGCGGGCTTGATTGCCGCCAGCCGCTCACTCGCGTCCGAAGTGGCGAGGTTTGGCATCCGCGTGAACGTGGTTGCACCGGGGCTCATCGACACGGGAATGATCAAGGGAGCGCCGCTGCAAAAAATTAAGGACATCATTCCTATGGCAAGGATCGGGAAGCCCGAAGAGGTCGCAAAGGTCGTCCGCTTCCTGTGTTCCGACGACGCCTCTTATATCACGGGGCAGGTAATTTCCGTAAACGGCGGCATGCTATAGCAGTTGCAGCCTTTTTAGAACGAATAGACCACCCCAAAGTTCACACCATAGAGGTTCGTCGTGCTTGACGGTTCGTAAGCGGCGCCGGTAACTACCCCATTTGTCGTTAAGTTCACAGTGTCACTCTGGCCGATTTCGCTGTATTCGTACCACGGCTTGATGATAACTGACCAGGATTCAGTGAACTTGTACCGCAGAGGAACTTCCGCGTAATAGCCAATTCTGTTTCCCAATTTAAACTCAGGATCGTTGGAAGCAGGGTCCAGTTCAGAGAAGTAGGCTGTCATCTTGCCGTAGAACATTATGCGGAGACCGACGTTCGGTTCGATGACTACCCGCTTGCCCAGGTTGATATCAGCCGCTACGCCAACAGGAATGTAATGCCAGTAGTATTTTTCTTTATAAGAGCTATAGGTCGCCGTCACTGCTGCCTGGCCGCGCTCCCACTGACGATAACCATATCCGGTATAGGGTTTGATAGAAATATTTCTTGTAACGCCGAAATTGTAGCCTACGTTCAATTCTCCGCGGAAAAAGGATTGATAATTATCGTTTGAAAACCTTATTGGCGTGCCGGCCTGCGTGGTGCCGTCAAATTCGACATTTCCAAAAGAGAATTCAAAAAATATCTTCGAGTAAAAATCATTCTTCTTATTGTAGTTGAATCCGAGATAAACCCCCGGCAACCACCCGCTCTCAGTGCTCTTCTTGGGCGCGGGCAGGTCTTCCTTGTAATCAAGCCTCCAATACATCAGGGCAAATTCCAAGTTATAATTGGGGACTTTCTTTTGCGCGTCGGTTATTTTGTCGGAAGAAAGGGGATAGCCAGCCTGCTTTTCCGCGGCGGAGGAAGGGCAGGGCAAGACTAAAAGGAAGATACCGATTACAGCGCATGCGACTTTAGCCTTCATGATAAGAGCCTCCTTGTGTCTTTGGTTGAAGGGTTCGACAGGGCCGATAATCTCTATCAGACCGCAATCGCGTAGCCGGCCGGAAATCGTTTCTCGTTAATCGTGATTGTTAGCATAGGCGGACATTGTTTGCAATTATTTCGAAGTAAATAATTTCAGGAGAATGCTGATGAATCGGCAATGGAATTGTGCTCACAAGCCCTATCTGTAGCGGTTCAACAAACGACGATCAAAGAGGTGATCTTTATCTCCGGGTGTCCGTCAGGTAGTTGATGGATACCCTGTCAAATCTTCCAAGGTGGGAGCATTTACCTATCACTATACCCCCGTTAAACCATCCTTGCACATTGTCGATTGCTAATTTATAAATTAGCCCATAGACGTATCAACATATCAATCGGGAGGTAAAGCAAATGAAAAAAATAATCTGGGCCGCAATTGTCGTCTTATTTATCACGAGTTATGCCTATGCCGACCAAATCACAGTGCAGATGAATCTGGTGAACGAGCAGGGTATCGGAAAGAATATAGGCATCGTCACTGCCGTGGACAGCAGGTATGGTCTTATCCTCATTCCTGAATTGAAGGATCTCTCCCCCGGCATACACGGCTTCCATGTTCATCAGATGGCTGATTGCAACCATGCCATGAAAGACGGCAAACATGTTCCGGCGCTCGCAGCAGGAGGTCATTTTGACCCCTCGGGGACGAATAAACATGAAGGGCCATACGGTGCAGGACATTTGGGGGATATGCCCGTCCTGTATGTCGGTGCAGACGGTAAGGCAGCATCGCCCGTGCTTGCGCCTCGCCTGAAGGTTGCAGACCTCAAGGGAAGGTCATTTATGATCCACGCAGGCGGCGACAATTATTCTGATAATCCCGAGGCGTTGGGCGGCGGCGGGGCCCGTGTTGCCTGCGGCGCAATAAGGTGATACTTTTTCCGTCATTTCGAATCGTTCCGCCATGTCATTTCGAACCCTTCGGTTTACTCAGGGTAAACTCCGTGAGAAATCCTTGTCCCGAGCGAAGAGAGGGATTTATTTCAATGCACGAAAGATTTCTGGGTCGCTGCGCTCCCTCGAAATGACATGCGAGGTAGCTCCTTCGGAATGTGACTCCATTAATCCATCGCTTCTTAAACTCGTGTGGCAATGGCTACAAGGTGTAGTTTTCTCGTTGCACTAATCATCATTTCCACAAATAATCTCAAGTTGATTTATCAGATGCCTTTTGGTATTTTACCCGCGCAGTTGCCTGCATAGAGAAGCGGCTGTTTCATCTCCTTGTTCGGCTTCCCGCCATCGGAGTGACAAATAATATTTTTCACGGCATCTCTTATCATGAAAGGACAAATGGTCACGCGTAAATGGCAGACAGAATTGAAATAGGATTCAAAGAGGGAGTCAGAGATTCCCTCGGGGAAAAGATAAAGAAAAGGATTATCGAAAATCTACACATCAATGTCGATTCCGTAAAGACGATTGATGTCCACACAATTGATGGAAACCTGACCCGAAAGGAGCTGGAAATGGCTGCCGCCGGCCCTCTTTCCGATCCCATCATCCAGGGTTTCGCGATCAACAGCGGCCTGGCCGACAGGTTCGATTGGATGATCGAGGTGGGCTTCCGGCCCGGTGTCACCGATAACGTCGGAAAAACTGCGAGAGAAGCTATCGAATTGCTTTTCGGAAAATTATCGGACCGGCTTTCCGGCGTCCATACATCGAGGCAATATGTAATTGAAGGAAGAATCGGCAGGGACGATGCGGAAACGATAGCCTCGAGTCTGCTTGCCAATGATCTCATCGAGCGTTACGTGATTGTTGATGGAAAATCCTGGGACAGGCGGAAGGGTCTGTCTCCTTATGTTCCCCGTGTGATCGGCGAAGACCGCGTGCATATCGAAGAAATCAATCTCGACGCGAGCGACAAGACGCTTATGGAAATCAGTAGTGGGCGTCTCCTCGCCCTGAATTTAGAGGAGATGAAGGCGCTCCGAAATTATCTGACAGACAAGTCAATTTTGAAAGAGAGGAAGAAGGCAGGCCTGGGCGGGAACATGACCGACGCCGAACTTGAGTGCCTCGCGCAGACGTGGTCCGAACACTGCAAACATAAGATCTTCAATGCCCGGATTGTCTATGAGGACGAACGCGGCAAGAGGGAGGAAATAGATTCACTTTTCGACAGCTGCATCAAGAGGGCCACGAAAGAGATCAGGGAACGGTTGGGGAATGACGACTGGTGTCTCTCGGTGTTTGTGGATAATGCGGGAATCATCAGATTCAATGACGATTATAATTTAGTTTTCAAAGTGGAGACCCACAATTCACCTTCCGCGCTCGATCCATACGGCGGCGCCCTCACGGGAATTGTCGGGGTCAACAGAGACCCATTTGGCACGGGAAGGGGAGCCAAACTTATCTTCAATACGGACGTCTTCTGCTTTGCGCCGCCGACGTATGATAAACCGCTCCCGCAACGGATTCTCCATCCAAGGCGCATCTATGAAGGGGTGCGGGAAGGCGTTGAACACGGTGGGAATAAGAGCGGCATCCCGACGGTTAACGGCTGTATCGTGTTCGATGAGCGATTCCTCGGAAAACCCTTGGTCTACTGCGGAACAGGCGGGATCATGCCGTC
>PMBI01000048.1:14768-90741 GCA_003153775.1 Syntrophaceae bacterium
AAAAAGATGACCGATTTTCTCCTGATGGCAAGAGACCGCGGCCTCTACAGATGTATAACCGATAACGGCGCGGGCGGGCTTTCTTCCTCCGTAGGTGAGACTGCGAAACTCTCCGGCGGCTGCGAAATAGATCTTAAAAAAGCGCCTTTAAAATATGCCGGTCTGAATCCCTGGGAAATTCTTATCTCCGAATCCCAGGAGAGAATGACGCTGGCTGTGTCTCCCGCTATGGTGCAGGAATTTCTCGCGCTTGCCGAGAAGATGGATGTGGAGGCGACTGTCATCGGCAGATACACGGATTCGGGTATGTTCCACGTCCTGTACGGTGATGCGACCGTCGCCTATATCGAGATGGATTTTCTCCATGACGGAGTTCCTCAGATGCAGTTGCACGCGAAATGGCAGCCGCGCATTTATCCGGAGCCCGATTTTCCCGAGCCCGCCGATATGGGGCAGTCGCTGAAAGACATGCTCGGGAGGCTTAATATCTGCAGTAAGGAATCAGTCGTCAGGCAGTATGACCATGAGGTCCAGGGCGGGAGCGTCGTCAAGCCGCTCGTCGGGGTATGCAATGACGGGCCCAGTGACGCCGCCGTCATCCGGCCCATCCTGACTTCTTTCGAAGGAGTGGTTGTGGCCAACGGCATCTGCCCGCGGTATGGCGATATCGATACCTACCACATGGCTGCATGCGCTATAGATGAGGCCATAAGGAATGCCATCGCTGTCGGCGGCAGCCTTGACTTCATGGCGGGTATCGATAACTTCTGTTGGTGTGATCCTGTGCAGTCGGAGAAGACTCCTGATGGCGAGTATAAACTGGCCCAGCTTGTGCGTGCAAACAAGGCGCTGTACGATTATACGAGAGCCTTTGGCGTGCCGTGCATTTCCGGAAAAGACAGCATGAAGAATGACTATAACATCGGGAACGTGAAAATTTCCATCCCGCCGACGCTTCTGTTTTCCACCATGGGAAAGATTGATGATGCGCGGAAAGCGGTAACTCTGGATGCCAAACGGCCGGGAGATTTAGTTTATATAGTAGGTGAGACATATGATGAACTGGGCGGTTCTGAGTGGTATGCCATGCATGGCGTGATCGGGAGCCGGGTGCCTAAGGTCAACGCGGAAAGAGCAAAAGCATTGTACAGCGCCTTGAGCAAAGCCATTAGTGCGGGACTGGTCGCTTCCTGTCATGACTGCTCTGACGGAGGCGCAGGCATCGCCATCGCTGAGACGGCATTCGCCGGGGGATTGGGCATGCTGATCAAACTTGTCCTGTTTCCCTCTCCCGGTATCCGCCGCAACGATACACTCCTCTTTTCAGAATCACAGAGTAGATTTGTTGTCACGATCCTGCCCGCAGCAAAAAAATCTTTTGAAGCCATGATGACAGGGATCGCCGTGGGCCAGGTGGGAGAAGTGCTTGCGGAAGGGTTCTTGAAGATAGACGGGCTCGACGGCAGGAGGATCATCGAGGAAGATATCAGCGGGTTGAAAGCGGCCTGGCAAAAGCCGCTGAATTTTTAGCGTCCGCAACATGCATGCCCTCTTTACGGAAGAGGGAAGAGTTAATCTTTTCAAGTGAAGGAATGTATCATGCCGAAAGAGGTTAAGTCGATCGTCATTACCGGGAACGGGACTAACTGCGAAATGGAGATGGCCCATGCCTGCAGGCTTGCAGGTTCCGACGTGGTGGATATTGTGCACATCAGTATGCTGCTCTACGGTGAAAAAAGCCTGGATGATTATCATTTCCTTAACCTGCCCGGCGGGTTTCTCGACGGCGACGATCTCGGCTCGGCGAAAGCGGGGGCCAACCGCATCCTGCATGCGAAAATCAAAGGAAAGAAGGAGAACCTCTTCGATCAGTTTGAGAGGTTCATCGGTAAGGGCAAGCTTATCCTCGGCGTCTGCAACGGATTTCAGCTGCTTGTCAAACTGGGGATGCTGCCGGGTTTTGACGGCGATTACCGGAATCAGACAACAACCCTCACCTTCAACGACTCCGGAAGATTCGAGGACCGGTGGGTCAATCTGAGAATCAACCCTGATTCCCCCTGCATTTTTACGAGAAAGGTGACCGGTATTTATCTTCCCGTAAGACACGGCGAGGGGAAGTTCGTCACGAAGGACAAGGATGTCTTAGAAAGACTTCACAGAGATCATCAGGTTGTTGTAGAATACAGCCATGAGGATTTCAGGAATGCCGTGATGGATTATCCGGCAAACCCGAACGGCGCCATCGACGGCATCGCCGGGATCTGCAATGAGACGGGACGGATATTTGGCCTGATGCCGCATCCGGAGGCCTATCTCCACCGCACCAACCACCCGCGCTGGACGAGGGAACAGTTGCCCGAAGAGGGGATGGGACTCGCCATTTTCAAGAATGCCATCGACTTTATCCGGAAAGAGGATGTTTAGATCTGCGGCAAATCCCCTTCTTTAGCACTCATCAGGGCGTGATAATCCGTGAGGTCGATTCGCGCTGCATCTCCTTGGCCCGTTCAATCATATTCTTTATTGTCAGCGCCATGACCTCAGGAAATTTCTTTATGGCCTCCGGCAGCGTCTTTGCAGGTATCTGGCATTGAATCGGTATGGGGCCCTGGGGTGTGACCAGTTGTGTCTGTCCGATGAAATGTGATTCGCGCTTTTTGTCTCTGTTGCCGTCGGGCGTCACAGGAGTGAGCCTCCGTATCCACCCGACCTTCAGATCGGTGAAGGTCTCCTCATGGTAGAGATTGTCCTCGTCTATCCTGATTTCTGGCTCTTTCTCGTCGGTGCCGTTCATGGGTTGTCTCCTTCAAGAAGTATAAGCGCTTACGTATACCACAGTGGAAATGACGTCAAATCTTATTATTTGGGGATTAACTCCTGTGCATTTCTTCATTGCCACTTCTTGGAAAAGTATGAAGACTTTTTTCTGTTGACAAATCGGAATATATATCTTATAAATATCACAAGTGAATTGTTCAAACGCAAAAGGATACAGTTATTCATTATGCGAAGCACGTACACCATCAGGCCGATTAGTATTGAAGGCATAATTAGGCTCATTACATAGGAAGCCTGGTAGTGGTGTAGTGTTTCGATAAAAACAATAGAGCAGCAAGAATCCGTTATCAGGTTATCTGGTAGCGGTTTTTTTTTGGAAGAGGAGAGAGTTATGGATTCGTCTGATGTTTTGATTTACGACACGACATTGAGAGACGGGGCTCAGGGCGAGCAGGTAAATTTTTCGGCGGAAGAAAAGTTACGCATCGCTGAACGCCTTGATGAGCTTGGCTTTCACTACATTGAAGGCGGGTGGCCGGGATCAAATCCGAAAGATATGCGTTTCTTTGAGATGGCCAAGGGCGTGTCATTCAAGCATGCGCGCCTCACCGCATTCGGCAGCACCAGAAAGCCGCATATGAAAGCTGCGACTTGCCCCAATATAATGGCTCTCTTAGAGGCGGAAACTCCTGCAGTAGCCATTTTCGGCAAGAGCTGGGACCTTCATCTCTCAGACATCCTCAATGTATCCCTCGATGAAAATTTAGAAATGATTCGTGATTCCATTGAATTCGTGAAATCAAAAGGGAAGGAAGTCATCTTCGATGCGGAACATTTCTTCGACGGATATAAGAATAATCCCGCTTGTGCGCGCCGGGTGATAGAGACTGCCCTTTCCGCGGGGGCCGACATGATCGTGCTCTGCGATACCAATGGGGGGACGATGTCCGGTGATCTGATTAAGATCATTAATGAGATCGTCCCTTCCGTGCCTCGCCATCTCCTCGGTATTCATGTACATAATGATTGCGGCCTCGCCGTGGCAAACTCGCTCGCGGCAGTCCAGCAAGGTGTAAGAATGGTTCATGGAACGATCAACGGATATGGAGAAAGGTGCGGAAACGCCGACCTGATCTCCATAATAGGGAATCTCCAGTTGAAAATGAATAAGAGATGTCTGCCCGATGCGTCCATAAGGCAATTGACACACCTCTCTAATTACGTGAGCGACGTTGCTAACATTCCCCCCCTCAATTCCAGGCCGTTCGCAGGCAGGAGTGCGTTTGCCCATAAAGGCGGCGTCCACGTTGATGCGGTATTAAAGAATCCGGCGGCATATGAACACATCAGACCGGAGCTTGTGGGAAATCAGCAGCGGGTGCTGGTTTCGGACCTCTCGGGTAAAAGCAATATTGCATACAAGGCAAAGGAGCTTGGCATCGACCTGGGTGAGGAATCCTCTGTCAGCAGAAATATTGTTCAACAGGTAAAGACTATGGAAGATCAGGGGTATCGTTTTGACACAGCCGACGGTTCCCTTTCCGTATTGATGAAGAAAATAAAAGGTGAATTCAGGGATCCGTTTATTCTGGAGAGCTTTCAGGTGATAAATGCAAAAACAGGAAATAATCCATCCGTATCACAGGCTACGATCAAGATATCGGTGGGCGGTGAGGAAGAATTGACCGCCGCAGAGGGCAATGGCCCGGTAAATGCCCTGGATAACGCCCTGAGAAAGGCATTGATAAAATTTTATCCCCAGATCAACGCGATGCATCTCGTTGATTTCAAAGTGCGGATTCTCGAGGGCTGCGAAGGAACGGCGGCCAAGGTTACGGTGTTTATAGATTCAACCGACGGTGCGGATATATGGAGTACTATGGGTGTATCCACAAACATCATCGAGGCAAGCTGGCTTGCCCTCGTGGACAGTATCCAGTATAAATTGAGCAAAGATGAAGAAAACAGGAAGGGAAGCGTTTTAAAATAGATTCAATAAGTTCATTGATATTAATGCCCATTTCTGGTAAATAACTAAGGTTATAAATAAGGGGAATTTAATAGCATCAGAATACAATGAAATATATGTATCTATCCATTAACAGTCAAAATCCGCAGATGCGGCTGATCAAGAAGGCTGTTGATGTCCTGCAGGACGGGGGTGTCATCATCTACCCTACGGATACTGTCTATGGGTTGGGTTGCGCCCTTTCCAATAAGAAGGGCATTGACAGGATTTACGAGATAAAAAGGAGGAGCAGGAAACGGCCGTTGAGTTTTGTTTGTGCAGACCTCAAGGACATCAGCCGTTACGCCCGCGTTTCGGATTTTGCCTATAAGACCATGAAACGCCTCCTGCCGGGACCATATACATTTATCCTCGAGGCGTCCCGGCTGGTCCCGAAGACCATCCTGCCGAAGAGACTGGCGACAGGGATCAGGGTGCCGGATAATGAGATCTGCCTGTGCTTGGTCAGGGAGCTGGGGCAGCCCATTATCAGTACGAGTGTGTCGACCGAGGACGGCGAGGTGCTCAGTAATCCGGTTGAGATCAAGGATAAATTCGGTCATACCGTGGACATGATAATAGATGGAGGCATTCTGGTTTCCGAGCCGTCGAGTATTATCAGTCTTGTTGATGACACGATTGAGATAGTCAGGGAGGGGAAGGGTGATGTATCCACTCTTGTCCGATGATTATCTCGTAAAAATATAAATAGCGGCCTGGAGTTGGCCGCAGCGCAGCCCCTGCACATATTTGCGAGGCTGAGATTTAAAGAACAAGGATATTTATGAAAAGAGTGATGTTAATTAATGCTGTTCATCCGGAACAGAAGCGGCTGGCCATTGTGGACGGGGGGAAACTCATCGAATACAACATCCAGATGGCGGACAAGGAACCCATAACCGGCAATATCTACAAAGGCGCCGTGATGAAAGTGGAGCGCGGTCTCCAGGCGGCTTTTGTAAATTACGGGGGCAGGAGGGATGGATTTCTGCCGTTGCACGACGTCAGTCCCGAGTATTTCACAGAGCAGACGGGAAAAGAAGGCGGCACATCGAGTCAGAGACCTTTTCTGAAGGCGGGTCAGGAGGTGCTGGTTCAGATAGTGAGAGAAGAAAGCGAACGTAAAGGGGCGCTTCTTACGGCCTACATATCATTGCCCGGAAGATATTTGGTTCTCCTGCCGAATAAGGAAAGCAGCGGCATTTCCCGGAAAATAGAGGATGAGGAAGACCGGAAGCGACTGAAGACATTAATGGAGCAAATAAAAATTGATGAAGGCCTTGGTTTTATAATCCGTACGGCAGGCATGCACAGAACAAAGCAGGAGCTTTCCCGGGATTATCAAATGCTGTCCCGGCTGTGGAAGGAGATTCAAAAGAGGGCAAAGAGCGCCCCTGCGCAGTCACTCATCTATCAGGAAAGTAATTTCGGTGTGTGCTCTCTCCGCGACTATTACACATCGGAAATAGAAGAGATCCTCGTAGACGATGTGGAGACGTACAGAAAGATGAGGGAATACTCCAAAGCCGTCGTCCCGAGGACCGTAAAACTCATCAAGCTCTATAAGGACAAGACACCGCTCTTTGATAAGAATCGGCTTGAGGAGCAGATTCGCGTTATTTACCAGGACAGGGTGGAGTTGAAATCCGGCGGTTATATAATAATAAATCCGACGGAAGCCATGACTACCATAGATGTCAATTCGGGGCGGGCATCAAACAAGAGGAACGTGGAAGAAACGGCCTTCAAGACCAACATGGAAGCGGCAGAGGAGATTGCCAGGCAGCTGCGCCTGCGAGACCTGGGCGGATTGCTTGTAATCGACTTCATCGATATGCGTGACCGAAAACACGAAGCCGAAGTGGAGAAGACCTTCAAAAAGGCCCTCAATATCGACAGGGCAAGGATACAGATGTCGCGCATATCCAAGTTCGGAATCCTTGAACTTTCCAGACAGAAGAAGCAGTCGACCATACAGGAAATCAGCTATAACGTCTGCCCTTACTGTAAGGGACGCGGTGTCAGGCCATCTTTGGAATACACGGCCCTCGGCGCCTTCCGGAAAATTGAATCACAGGCGGTAAAGGGGGATTACTCCGCTCTCAAAGTGAAGCTGCCATACGAGATAGCCGATTATCTTCTGAACAGGAAGAGAAGCGAGATCAGTAAACTTGAAAGCACGTATAACGTGTCTATTCACATTTCCGGGAACCCTGACACGCCGTGGGACGAATTGAAGATCGAAACCGTAGCCAGAGAGGTAATTGAGGAAGCTTCTCAGGAGGAGGAAAGCCGTCCTGTTGAGATGTCTGATAAACAGGAAAATGGGCGCACCGAACCCGCTGTCGAAGTATTAACACAGGACGAAGTGAGCTCCCTTCCGCAGGAGAGCAGCGAAGGAGCAGAGGCAAGTCCCAAGCCTGCCAAGAAGAAGTCAAGATGGAGACCAAGACGCAAGAGAAAGAAAACGGACGATAAATCCGTTGAACCCGTATCCCGACCTCCGGCTGAGCAAAGCGCCAATACGACGACCTACAGGAAAATAGAACAGGCCCAGGACAGCGCAGTTACTCCGCCGGCGCAGTCCGGTGGAACAAGCGGAGAAGGACAGGACCTTTTAACAAGACTCCGCAAGGTGTTTGAACAAATCGAGGAGTAGAATTATTTTTTCCTGCCGAGTTCCTTGGCTCTGAGCGTGGCAGCTTCAACGGCCGCCATCATGGTAGCCCTCAGCTTCCCCTCTTCTATGGCCTGCAGGCCGGCTATGGTCGTCCCTCCGGGAGAGGTGACCATGTCCTTGAGCGCTGCGGGGTGTTTATCCCCGATAAGGCAAAGTTTGGCCGCGCCGAGAAGGGTCTGTGCCGCAAGTTTCAGGGCAATCTCTCTCGTAAGCCCCATGTTGACGCCGGCATCGGCAAGCGCGTCGATTATTACAAATGCATACGCAGGTCCGCTCCCGCTCAAACCGGTTACCGCATCCATGAGTTCTTCTTTAACGGCAACGGCAATCCCGACAGCTTCAAAGATGTGAAGAGTGAAAGCGAAATCCTTGTCAGTCGCAAGTGAGCCTCTCGCGATTGCGGCAGCCCCTTCACCGATCAACGCGGGGGTATTCGGCATGACCCTCATGACGCGAGCACCCTTCTTGAGGTATTCCTCGATAAACCCTGTAGAAATACCAGCGGCGATGGTGATGATAAGCTTGTCCGTATCGATGCCGGCTGATATACCTTCCAGCACTTCCGCCATGTTCTGTGGTTTTACAGCGAGGATGATGATGTCTGCATCCCTGACGGCCTTCTTATTGTCTTTGGTCGTAAGGACGCCGTACGTCTTTCTGAGCTCTTCGAGTTGTCCTTCTACCACATCGGCTACGGTGACCTTGCCCGGAGCTATGAGATTGCGGGCCAGGATGCCTTTAATAAGGGCGCTGCCCATTTTGCCTCCCCCGATAAAGCTGATCTTTTTTCCTTTCAACATTTTCTTCCCCCCGTGTTTACCCTCTTATGGGCCGTAAGTAATTTGCTCCAGTTTACGAATTTTTACAATATTATCAATCTTTATTTGTACAAGATGCACGATATATGATAGGCACTGGATACCTCTTTATATGCAGGGGTGGAGTTGTAACATCACTTTAATTCTCGGTTGTTGATGCGGAAGACAGACGGAGAACCTGTTCCGTCGTTCTCCTGGCAGGGCCTTTCGCCCGCCGCTCTCTCTTGTCAGAAGGAAGATATGTAGAATGGTAATATTTCATGAAATCAACGGTGCGAAGACAGCCTGCTGGGTGAGCAGCAAGAACTTTTCTCAGGAGAAAAAGACACTCTTCTTTGTTCACGGGTCGGGCGGGGACCATAGGATCTGGATAGAACAGTATACGAGAATGAAGGACGAGTTTAACATTGCGGTAGTTGACCTGCCCGGTCATGGACAGTCTCACGGCCGGGGTGAACAGGATGTATCGCAGTATGTTGAATGGATAAAAAAGTTCATCGGCGTCATTGCCTTGGAGAAACCTGTTCTGATCGGCCATTCCCTCGGTGCGGCTATAAGCCTGGTATTTGCGATAAAATATGGAGGGATGCTCTCCGCCATTGTTCCCGTGGGCGGTGGAGCCAGAATGCCCGTGAATGCGATGATTCTCGAAGGCCTGAAAACGGATCCCGCTTCCGTTATCGCTTTGGCCGCCAAATTTTCCGTTACCAGGGAAAATAGAGAACGCCTGTCCCGAACCGTTATTGAGGGTCTCTCGCGCTGTAATCCTGAAACATTGTACGGCGATCTTTTCGCCTGCGACAGACTCGACATTGTCGGCGAGATCGCGAGTATCGGAAAGCCGACCTTCGTTATGTGCGGCGCCGATGACAAGATGACGCCTCCTGCGCTGTCGCAATTCCTGAAGGATAACATTCCCTGTGCGCAGTTGACGCTGATTGAAAATGCCGGTCATATGGCGATGCTGGAAAATGCGGAGGCCTTCAACGGAGCTCTCAAATCATTCGCTCTAAGCATTACCTGATATGGAGAGACGATAAAGAAACTAAGAATCTTTGTTGTCAGGAGGGGTTCATATGTTTGTACTGGGAAACTTTATCATCGCGGTGGCAAAAATTATCCACATCGTGCTTAACATCTATATGTGGATTATCATTGCCAGGGCCATCCTCTCCTGGGTGAACCCCGATCCGCACAACCAGATCGTGCAGTTCTTGTATCGCGCGACGGAACCGGTCCTGGCACAGGTGCGTAGATGGCTGCCTTTCGGACGTATGGCTATTGACGTATCGCCGATAGTCGTTATTCTGGCAATTTATTTCTTGGATGAATTCCTCATCAAGAGCATGATTGAATTGGCGGTGAACTTGAAGTGACGATCCATGCAAACGCATCTCTGGTCTGATATGGTTAACATCAAGGAAACGGCGGATGGGGTAATCCTCCAGGTTCATGTCGTGCCGCGGTCTGCCAAAAGCGAGGTTGCCGGTGTCCAGGGCGATGCTCTGAAGCTTAGAATAGCGGCGCCGCCTGTGGAGGGGCAGGCTAACAAGGAATGCATCAGGTTCCTATCCGATATCCTGGGGATCAGGAAAAAACAGGTGATAATCGTAGGCGGCAGCAAATCAAAGAATAAAACTATTGCCATAGAAGGCATCAGAAAAAAAGACATCGAGGCTTTGATTCCATGAGGAGTCGCCTGTCAGAATGGCGGTGCTCACGAATAGTTTTGTCTAACTCGCACAAGCCGCCGTACGTGACATTTACTCGCACTGCTTTTTGTCAGCTCACGATATGGAAGAAGGTCGAATAACAGGCACGGAAAATAGAAGAGTCGCCCGGGCAGCAGGGGTGGTCGGTCTGGCGACGATGCTTTCCCGCATATCCGGCTTTCTCCGGGATATGGTCGTCGCAGCTTTTTTTGGCGCCGGTCTCACAACGGACGCCTTTTTTGTTGCCTTCCGGATTCCCAACATGCTCAGGCGTCTGCTCGGCGAAGGATCGCTGACTGTATCCTTCGTGCCTGTCTTTACTGAATACCTGAAAAAAAAGACGAAGGCCGAGGCCTATGAACTGGCCGATGTCGCATTTACGGCGCTTTCGATCATCCTCGTCATTGTATCTATTGCAGGCATTATTTTTTCGCCGCTTATCGTGACGATCATGGCGCCCGGATGGTACATTGATCACTCTGCCCACTATCACCTGACGGTTTTTCTCAATCGTCTGATGTTCCCCTACATCTTCTTCATCGCTCTGGTGGCGCTGTGCATGGGCATCCTCAATTCCCTGCGCCACTTCGCCGCCCCCGCCCTTTCACCCATCATCCTCAACATCTGCATGATCATGGCGGTGCTCTTGCTCATGGACTTTTTCGCGGAACCGATCACGGCTCTTGCCGTGGGAGTCATGATAGGAGGAGTTTTGCAGCTCGCCATGCAGTGGCCTTTTCTTGCTAAATTCGGATTAAAGCTCAAGCTGGACTTCAACTTCAGGCATCCTGGCCTTAAAAAAATCGGGATACTCATGCTTCCCGCAGTTTTTGGTGCGTCGATCTATCAGATCAATATTTTCATCTCCACAATACTGGCCTCTCTCCTCCCTTCCGGCAGCGTCTCCTATCTCTATTACGCCGACCGGATCGTGGAGCTTCCCCTCGGCGTATTTGCAATTGCTATAGGAACTGCTGCGCTTCCCAGTTTTTCGGAGCAGGTGGCAAAAGGCGACTTTCATGAATTAAAGGGAACAATAAATTTTTCCCTGAGACTGATACTCTTTGTCACGATACCGGCAACTGTCGCACTCATAGTGCTCCGGGTGCCGATAATCTCGGTGCTTTTCCAGAGAGGCGCGTTTGATATCCAGTCAGCCCTTCTAACAGCGCAAGCCCTCTTGTGCTACGCCCTCGGCTTGTGGGCCTTTTCGGTGATCAGGGTTATTGTGTCGGCTTTTTATTCACTTCAGGATTCAAAAACACCGATGAAAGCGGGAATTGTCGCATTCATTGTTAATGTTATATGCAGTATTACTCTCATGTATCCTCTAAAGCATAGCGGGCTTGCACTTGCAACGTCCATCGCCACGACTGTAAATGTCATCATGCTGACAGTTGTTCTTAAGAGAAGGATAGGGGTTTTCTTGGATCAGGAGTTTTATAAGTCCGTCTTCAATATATTTGTGTCGTCGTTCGCAATGTGCGTGGTTATCATCCTCATAGGAACTTTCCTGCCCTGGAGTGATGAGGGGCCGTTTAACGAGAGATTATTGTACCTCATGATCTGTGTCTTTGCAGGGATGGCCGCATTCTTCATCACTGCCTGCTTAACTAAGTGCTCGGAAATGACGATGATTATTGATGTTGTCAAGAGGAGGATGACGGGCTAAATACAAATAAAAACAGAAAGATGAAACTGATGGCCGGATAAAAGGTATTGACTGCCGGGGCCTGAAGTGATAGGGGAAATTTCTTTTTGACGGGGTAATCTTAAAGGAAGGTCAGATTATGCTGGATATAAAATTTCTGAGACAGAATATTGATTTTGTCAGAAAGAAAATGCTCGAGAGAGGTCAGGAAATCAATCTCGAAACCTTCGCCGCTCTGGATGAAGAGAGACGCAGAGTTCTTCAGGAAGTGGAAACCCTGCGGAACGAGCGGAATATCGCCTCCAAGGAGATAGGAGAGAAGAAGAAGAAAAAAGAAGACGCGTCCTCGCTTATTGCCAAGATGAGCGATGTCTCCAATCGTATTAAAATACTGGACGAGTCTCTAAAGAAAATAGAGGAAGCCCTGGGCAATATTCTGATGATTATTCCCAATGTGCCTCATGAGTCCGTCGTGTACGGAACGGGTTCGGAGGATAATCCGGTAATCCGCGTGTGGGGGGAAAAGCCGCAGCTTGCGTTCACGCCGAAACCGCACTGGGAAATTGGTGAGGATCTGAACATCCTCGATTTTGCAAGGGGTGCAAAGATTACAGGGGCGCGGTTTACCCTGTACCGGGCATGGGGAGCCATGCTGGAGCGTGCCCTCATAAATTTTATGCTTGACCTGCATACGTCGGAACACGGCTACACAGAGGTCCTGACGCCCTTCATGGTGAACAGTGAAAGCATGACGGGGACCGGACAACTCCCGAAATTTGCCGAGGACCTTTTCAAGATCGAGAAATTTGACTATTACCTCATTCCCACGGCAGAAGTGCCGGTAACCAACATCCACCGTGACGAGATTCTGGATGAGCGTGATCTTCCAACTTTGTATGTCGCATATTCGCCGTGTTTTCGCTCCGAGGCCGGTTCATACGGAAAGGATACGCGAGGACTCATAAGGCAGCACCAATTCAACAAAGTGGAAATGGTCAAATTTACCACACCGGAAACATCCTACGATGAGCTGGAAAAGCTGACCCTCAATGCTGAAGAGATACTGAAAAGGCTGAACATCCATTTCCGGACGGTAAGCCTCTGTACAGCGGATTTGGGGTTTTCTTCCGCCAAGACCTATGATGTTGAGGTCTGGCTTCCCGGGCAGGATTCCTACAGGGAGATATCGTCCTGCAGTAACTTCGAGGATTTCCAGTCGCGCAGAGCGTCCATTCGATTCAGGCGGGAAGACAGCGGCAAGGTGGAGTTTGTTCATACCCTCAATGGTTCCGGGCTCGCTGTCGGAAGGACCGTTGTGGCTGTTCTGGAAAATTTCCAGCAGGCCGACGGGAGCGTCATTATTCCTGAGGCGCTCAGGCCTTACATGAAAGGAATTGACAGGATTACCGCTCGGGTCTAATATAAATTCCGGTTCTGAAATCAGTGTCGTCACGGAGGGATGGCCGAGTGGTCGATGGCGGCGGTCTTGAAAACCGTTAACCGAAAGGTTCACAGGTTCGAATCCTGTTCCCTCCGCCAGAATAGAAATAAAATCCCTGCCCTATTCAGTAATTGGGGTTCACGGGACACGTAAGAGATAATAGATCGGCTGCACATGGAGAGATGCCAGAGAGGCCGAATGGGTTCGCCTGCTAAGCGAATGTATGCCCTTAAAAGGTGTACCGGGGGTTCGAATCCCCCTCTCTCCGCCATGATTTTACGGAGCGCCCATAGCTCAGCTGGATAGAGCGTTGGACTACGAATCCAAAGGCCCCAGGTTCGACTCCTGGTGGGCGCGCCAGTTTACGTGAGACAGGTGATTTTTTCCGCAGCCCTTTCCAAATCTCTTTTCGGGAGAATTAGCCAACGCATATGGTTGCCCCAAAATCTGAAGAGCACCGGCCGTGGGGTTATTTCTGTGTGCTTGCCGATGAGCCGGACCATAAAGTGAAACGCATTGTCGTCTTCCCGAAGCAGCGTCTGAGTCTCCAGAGGCACCTTCGCAGAAGGGAACACTGGTATATCGTCCAGGGCAGCGCCGTCGTGACCATCGACGAACTTCAAGTCCATCTGGAGCGCGGCCAGGCTGTGGATATTCCCCAGGGCGCATGGCATAGGATCATGAACAGCGGAGAGGAGAATGTTATTTTCATTGAAGTGCAGGGCGGAGATTATTTCGGGGAGGACGACATCGAACGGGCAGAGGACGACTACGGCCGAGTTTGACGGTTTCAGCAGCAAATCATGAGATGAAAACAAGCCTTAGGCAGAGGTAATCAGTAGATGGCGACAATTGTTGCCTGCATATGCTGCTGTCCAGGAAATACCCGCCGATTTGGCAAGACAGGCGCCACAAAATTTTAGGAAATATTAGGCAGATTTATCTTGACAAGGAAAAAAAAGGGAGTATGTTTCGACCCTAAAGAAATGGGTTTAGCACCCAGCGTCTGAAAAATTTTGAAAGGAGGTACTACGTTGATGAAGAAGGTGTTTGCTTTCATGCTTTCGGTGCTGATGTTAATAGCATTTACGCTTGTATTAGTCGGCTGTCCGTCCGCACCCGAAAAGAAAGCGGCAGAGCCCGCGAAGAAAGAAGCAGCAGCGCCGGCAGCACCTGGAGCACCGGCAGCACCTGGAGCACCTGGAGCACCTGGGGCACCCGGAGCACCCGGAGCACCCGGAGCGCCCGGAGCACCTGGAGCACCTGGAGCACCAGCTCCTGCAGCGCCAGCGCACAAGTAGTAATATCTTTATTAAGACCTTACAAAAAAACAACCGAGCATCTCAATGGTGCCCGGTTTGTTTTTTTGAGGGAGGAGTCAGTTTTTACAGGCTGTGCTTTGTATCTTTTGCCAGAGACTCCCGGAATAAATTATTTTCCATTCGTAATCTGCTGAGGCAGCAGCGTGGATTATAGATCCCTGTGCATTGAGATAAAGAATCTGCAGGAACCTGATCTTGCTTCCTCTGCAGTCAATTTCATTCAGTATCTCAGCGTACTTCAATCCCTTTGCCGATTTTTTTAACTTCTTTAACTCTCCTTTTATTTCCTGACGATATTTACTCTTTTCAGACGGGGCAATCATAGACCAGACCCGGGCAATATCAGGGGATGGATAGGAAACGCTTTTCTTCTCGATATAAAGTGCATCTCTGTACTTGGTAAAACCCACAAAAATCCACTGCTCTTTTCCTGCCTGTGCGCAAACGGAAGTTGCTCCCAGGAAAGATGCGCCAATAAAGAAAATAACAACATATGATAACTGAGTCAGTTTCATGGAGAGACTCTCTCTTTTATTTACTTGCCATACTGTTTATAATACTCTATTTTCCGCGCATAATAAATAGTATATTTACCTTGCACATCATGGGATGCAAAGAAATGGAACTGAATCCGGCAGCGAGCACATCCCCGTGGCTTGCTGCGGGGTAAGCGAGCGAATATGGAACATCGTTATTCCTTAAGGATCGGAGATTCTCCGCAGTTCACTGCGGAGGGCTTCAATTACGAAGTCGTGAGAAGCAGAAAAAGAAAGCGGACGATTTCGTTGCACGTGAAAGCAAACGGGGCTGCAGTCGTCTATGCCCCGCATCGAACCCCGATTCCGGAAATAGATAGATTCGTCAGAGAGAAACAAAGCTGGCTACGGAAAAAGATCAGGGAGAGCGGGGAAAGGCAAAAAAAAATCCGGATAAAGAACTATGTAAAAGGTGAAATATTTTTCTTCCTGGGGGAACCCTATCCGTTGAAGATCGGGGCTGCAGCTCTCGGATGCGATAAACTGGATTTCCTTTGCGGCCAATTTGTCCTTGCCGAAGATAGCGCCCTTCAGGGAAAGGAGCTCTTTGTCGACTGGTACAGGAAAAGCGCGCAGGAATATATCGGGGAAAGAGTCGATCATTTCAGCCAGGCCCTCAAGCTTATTCCCAAAGGCGTCAAGATAAGCAACGCCCGCTGCCGCTGGGGTTCCTGTTCTCAGGATAATCACCTGCATTTCAGCTGGCGGCTCATAATGGCGCCGCGTTCCGTCATTGATTACCTGGTCGTACATGAATTAGCCCACGTGCAGGAAAAGAATCATTCGGGACGTTTCTGGGATATTGTAGGGAATACAATTACCGATTATAAGAAACAGAGAATCTGGTTAAAAGATAACGGGCATACATTGGATATTTAGAAATAATGAGATACGTGAATCCGGAGAGCCTGTGTCTTGCGATCATCTTGTACTTCCTTGTACAGGGAATCGGGCAACAGCTTCTTTTTGTGTATTTTCCGGCATAATTTTGGTATAAGCGGGCACGTATAATTTTGGTTAATGAAATAGGCATATGAGCACCGAATTGATACCGGTTACATCGATGGGCGTAGGCGAAGAGGGCATTATTCAAGCCATCTCCGGAGGGGGCGCGCTCACAAGCAGACTCGCAGGCATGGGCATTGTGTCTAACGCCAAGCTCAAGGTCCTCCGCAAGAGCGGCGGGCTGATTATTGTCCAGGTAGCGGATACGAGGGTGGCCCTGGGAGGTGGTGAGGCATCGAAGATACTGGTATTCAAGGTTGCGGCAGTGCGGGATGAGGGAGAGCAGAAGAGGGTTGAGAAGAAACTTCTTGTTGCACTTGCCGGTCAGCCCAATGTGGGGAAATCCACTGTATTCAATATCCTTACCGGTTTATCGCAGCATGTCGGCAACTGGCCGGGAAAAACGGTAGAGAAGAAAGAAGGCGCCCATTGTTCGGATGACGTGGAACTTCAGATTATCGACCTGCCGGGCACCTACAGCCTAACCGCCTTTTCCGAAGAGGAGAGGGTTGCACGGGATTTTATCATCAGTGCAAATCCCGATGTTATTGTCCATCTCGTGAATGCATCTGCTCTCGAAAGAAGCCTCTATCTCTTATCGGAGTTGCTGCTCTTAGGACCGCCCATCGTTGTGGCCGTCAATATGATCGATGTTGCTGAAACTCAGGGGATCCATGTTGATGTGAAGGCCTTGCAGGAATCTCTGGGGATACCCGTTGTACCGATGGTTGCTACAAAAAACAGGGGAATCAAGGAGCTCGTATCCACTGTCATCGCTGCGGCAGCGGGGGAACTGCATTACAAGCCGAGGATACCCGATGTTTCCCCGGATCACAGGGCGATTTTTGATAGCCTCATGGATCTCATCAAAGAATATGTGCCGCTTCCGTTCACCGTCCGCTGGACTGCTACGAAACTCATGGAAGGCGATCCGGAAATATCAAAGTTGATGGAGGGACTTGTGCCCGCGGATGTGTGGAACGGGATACAAACGCTTCTCATCAAGCATGAAGACTCCCTCCACGCCGTGGTCGGCGGCAGGTACGACTGGATCGAAGAGGTTACCAGGGCCGCCGTTTCGAGATTCAAAATGGGAGAGGTCGTAATGACCGACAGGATCGATCACATTCTCACCCGCCCCATCCTCGGCATTCCTATTCTCTTTGCAGTTTTTGCAGGCGTCTTCATGGCGACATACAAGATAGGGTTCCCCCTGCAAAAGCAGGTTGAATGGACGGTCGCTGCCCTCGCGCGGTGGGTGGATGCGGCAATCGTCTCTTCCGATCCCTGGATCAGGGGAATCGTAATCGACGGCGTTATCGGAGGTGTGGGGTCGGTATTGACCTTGCTCCCCATATTGCTGATATTTTTTGCGGTCATGGCTTTTTTGGAAGACGTTGGATACATGGCCAGGGCGGCTTTTGTAATGGACAGATTCATGCATCTTGTGGGTCTTCACGGGAAGAGTTTTATTCCCATGTGTTTGGGTTTCGGGTGTAATGTGCCGTCTGTACTGGGCACGAGGATTGTGGAGTCCAAAAGAGAGCGCTTGCTCACGATATTTCTTATTCCCTTCGTCCCCTGTACGGCGCGGCTTGCCGTCCTGACGTTTGTCTCTGCCGCTCTATTTGCAGACAAGGCAGCCCTTGTTTCCTGGGCGTTACTGACGATGAATATACTTGTACTGGGCGTCATCGGCATGGTCATAGATAGATTTATTTTGAAGGACGAGCCCATGCCTTTCATCATGGAACTGCCGCTCTATCATAAACCCGATCCCAAGACGATCGGAATCGTTGTGTGGGCGAGGACCGTAGCATTTGTGAAGAAGGCGGGCACCGTGATACTAACGGTTTCCGTCGTCATATGGGTTCTCTCCTATTTTCCGGGCGGCAATACGGAGGGCAGCGTTCTCGCGTGGTTCGGCCGTCTCCTGGAGCCCGTGGGGAAGCCGATGGGACTCGACTGGAAGATGCTGACAGCCCTGATTACGAGCTTTGTGGCGAAGGAGAATGCAATTGCCACCCTCGGAGTCCTTTACGGCGTAGGCGAGCAGGGGCTGCTCAAGGTCCTGCCGAATGTCGTGAGCCACGCCTCGGCGCTGGCTTTCCTGGTTGTTCTCATGCTTTTTATTCCCTGCGTTGCCACTTTGACGGTGATGAAGAAAGAAATGGGAAGTGCGAAATGGTTTGCGTCCTCCCTGCTCGCGATGCTGATTGTATCTTTTTCCAGCGGCATCATCGCCTACCATGTGGCCCTGTGGGCGGGACTATAGATACTTCTAACATTCAATACGCTGTTTGGGTTGGCTGTAGTGGATACAAATCATGATTTGAAGCGATCGCCGCGCTCCGAATTCGTCGCAGGCGTCAGGGCCGAGCTGCCGATCTTATTGGGTGTCGTTCCGTTCGGCATGATTTACGGGGTGCTGGCCGTGAGCGCCGGACTGAGCGTCGGCGCGGCCATGGCGATGTCGTCCATTGTCTTCGCCGGTTCGGCACAGTTCGTGGGCGTGCAGCTCATCCACGCAGGCGCGCCGGGCATGGTCATCGTCTTTACGACGTTCATCGTGAATCTGCGGCACATACTGTACAGCGCCTCCATTGCCCCTTATCTCGCACAGCTGAGCCGCAGGTGGAAGTGGCTGCTCGCCTATCTCCTCACCGACGAAGCCTACGCCGTCACCATCACGCGCTACAATCAGGAATCGGCCTCAGCCGTGAAATCCGTCAACAGGCACTGGTATCTCTTGGGGGCGGGCTTGGCGATGTGGACCACTTGGCAGGTCAGCACCGCGGCAGGGATCTTCCTCGGCGCTCAGGTTCCCTCCAGTTGGTCCCTTGATTTCACTATAGCCCTCACGTTCATCGCCCTCGTCGTACCGGCGCTGCGCGACCGCCCGAGCGTGGCGGCGGCGCTTTCCGCCGGCGTCATCGCCGTCTTGGCTTTTGGCCTGCCCTACAAGCTCGGGTTGATAGTTGCGGCCATTAGCGGCATGGCAGTTGGTCTTTGGGTAGAGGCGCGACTGCTGTCAACAGGCCGCCGTCGCGAGCGGGAGGACAGCCGATGAATGTATGGCTGCTCCTCATCTGCATGGGCGTGGTCACCTACGCGATTCGCCTGTCGATGATCGGGCTGATCGGACGTGTGAATCTGCCGTCTGTTGTTCAATGGGCATTGTGTCTCGTGCCTCCGGCAGTGCTGTCTGCGATTATTTTTCCGGAACTGCTGATGCCCAAAGGCACACTCGATCTCTCCTTCGGAAATCTCCGGCTGCTGGCGGGAGCGCTGGCCGCCGCTGTTGCCTGGCGCACCAGGAACGTTCTCTTGACGATCGGAGTAGGCATGGTGGCGCTTTGGGTCTTGCAGGCCGTGATTCCGCATTGAGTGAGCGTAACTTCGGTCCTGTGAATCTACCCGGGGATTGGATTGCTATCGCAGACGGGAACGTATCCACCAAACAGCGCCCCCAAAAATCTCCTCCCGACACTGTTCCATCCTGCCGGACCGCACAACACCTGTGTGTTGAATTCATATTTTCTTGACATAGCGGAACTCACTCTCCTATAATTCCCACACGTAATAGAAATATCCTGAGATGGACTATGAATGAAGAGCCCATAATCTTAAAGACGCACGCAGGGACATTTGATCTGAGCGCCTCAGTCGTGAAAGTAGGTCAAGATTTTGTTGTTGCCATTTGGGGAGGGGAGAAACCCCATATCGGTGCGGTGGCTTTAGCCCAGTCCCGGCAGAGTCTCAAGGATCATGATAAGAGAAGCGCGACTGCCTCAGTCCTCAGTATCCTTGGACATAAAGAGGATACCGTCGTCAAATCCGTATCGGAACGACTGGCAGCTGTTGCCGATCGTCCCGTGGTGGTCACTGCGGGGATGCACTGGGACAACCTGAAGGAATCAGACCTTAAACAGATCCTTAACAATGTGGAAATACTTACTCAGATGATCGAAGCGCATATGCTAACAGCTCGTTCCTGAGAAGGCGGAGATTGGAGAAATGATACCTGTGCCAAGAAGAATGATTATTGCAATTACCGGGGCAAGCGGAGTGATTTACGGAATTCATATGCTGCGAGCCATGCGGGAAACGCCCTATGAAACACACCTGATTATTTCGGAGTCCGGTTGTCGTAATATCGAGATTGAGACCGGCATGAATCCTGACGAGATAAAACAGATGGCCGATTACAATTACAGTTACGTCGACGTAGGCGCCGCCTTGGCCAGCGGGTCGTTTATAACGGAAGGCATGGTGGTGGTTCCGTGCACCATCAAAACCCTTTCTGGAATTGCCAATTCCTACACTGATAATTTGATTGTCCGCGCCGCGGATGTTACCCTCAAAGAGAAAAGGAAATTATTGCTCGTTGTGAGGGAGACGCCGCTTCACATTGGGCATCTAAGACTGATGACTATGGCCGCCGAAATGGGAGCACATCTTTTGCCGCCTGTTCCCTCTTTTTACCATCAACCCAAGACCATCGAGGATCTCATAAACCATACCATCGGGAAGATTTTTGACTACTTCCATATAGAACATAATCTCTTCAAACGGTGGGGCAGTTAGTCCTGACCAGTTGGCAGTGTTTCCGTTAGGTACCTGTCTTTGCCTCGAGGAAAGATACCGCAGATTCACCCGACGACTACCACTATTCGTTGCATTGAAAATGTGGCTTTAAATCTACCGCCGAAGATGGATTGCTCACCAGACTCGACAATTCTGCTTTTCGACAATTTTGTACCATGCCCCCCTCACAAACTCAAAAAAAGAGAGCATTAGCAGGGAGACATATATTATTGACAATATTATCGATATTATTGATATTTAAATTTATTGAATAAAGTTCACTGACTTTTCCCTTGACAAGTCTAAAAAGCGGTGCTACGTAGGCAACGAAACGCATTATTGACAATATTATCGATATTATCACTGGCAATTTTCTTGAATTCGACAGCCAGCGCATTCCCCGTAGCTTGCTGCGGGGTAAGCGAGCGAATGACGAATGATACTGTTCCCTAAGAATCGAAGCTTCTCCGCAGCTTGCTGCTGAGAGCTTCAATAAAGCTCCTTGCATCTACGGAGGACTTTTCTGAATGCAGACAATCCATCAATATACCAGAGAAAATGTGAAGGAGCATTTTGAGCTCCGGCAGATGGACAGCCCGCTAAGAAGAGCCTTCTTCAGGGGCATGCGAGGCATCGAGCGGTTAAGAATTCGGGTGCACGATTTTGAGTGAAGCCATGACTGTCATAAATTCGGATGATGCATGCAGGAGAATGGCCATGGCCATTCTGACGGGTGAGCTGAAACCCCGGGAGCGCCTGGTCGAGTCAGAACTGATAAAAAAATTCAATGTGAAGCGTTTCACCATTCGCAAAGCCATTCAGGAGCTTGTCCATCTCGGATTCGTCGAGTTCACTCCGAATAAGGGTGCGAGGGTGGCAGACATTACCGATGAAGAGCTGGAGGATCTCTACTGCGTGCGGTTGAGTTTGGAGCTACTGGCAGCGGAGCTCCTGATCAAGAAGATTACTCCGGACAAATTGGGCCTTCTCTGGAAGATTCATAAGGAATATTCCAGAGCCGTCGAGAGCGGCGTGCTTGAGGACATGGTGATGAAGAATGAGGAGTTCCACCAGGCCATCTATGCGATGACTGAAAACAGGTTTCTCGCAGACAATCTTGAAAGATTGAAAAACGGCATCTTCGCTCTCCGGTACAACGCCTACGTCTCGCTTGGCATACCCCGGGTAAGTATTGCCCAGCACGAAGCCATCATCATAGCTCTCGCTGAAGGCGATTTGGAGAAACTCAAAAGGTGTGTGAGAGAAAATATCATTTATCCGAAGATGATTCATGAGGCAAAAAAACCGAAGCAGCCTTCTGCCGAGGGCGCCAAAGGTTTTGTGGACGGGATGCTGCGGGAGAAGCGGGAAACAAATGGAAAGACGATCGACGGCCCGGCGCTCGCAGGTACAAGAAGTACGTAATATGGGACCGCCATCTGTGATGAGAAGGTTCCGCTAAGGGTTTTTCGGGCCCCTGTCGGCGTCTTCTCGTGAGTCGAAGAAAGGTGTGAAAGATTCACATTTCGCTATCCGGAAGGGGAAAGTCTGAAGTCACGCATTTAATCTACGGGGTGAATCTATGTTTGTATCGATCTTGATCAACGGGTTAGTTTCAGGCGCGGTTTATGCCATTCTTGCTATTGGCTTCTCCCTTATTTTCGGCGTTGCGAAGATAATGAACATGGCCCATACCGCCTTTTACATGCTCACCGCTTTTCTCATACTCGGCGCTATAACATTCCTCGATGTGCCGCTTCCCCTTGCCGCCATCGCATCCATTATTGTCGCAGGCCTCTTGGGAGTGGTCTGCTATAAACTGTGTTTTGACAGGATCAAAGTGCACGAAACAGCAGTGATGATTATCTCAGTGGCTATAGCAATGTTGTTTGAGGAAACGATCCTGTTAACATTTGGTGCGCAATACCAGAGAATACCTCCCTTTGTAGAAGGATATTTCGAACTCGGAGGGGTCAGCATCCTGAATCAGCATTTCTTTACGGCTGGAGCAAGCATCGCTACGCTGGTCGGGGTATGGCTGTTATTGTCAAAGACAAAACTCGGCATGTCGATAAGGGCGGTGGACCAGGATCGTGAGATAGCAAACGTCATGGGAATCAATGTAACCAAGACAAGCATGCAGGTTATGGGCATATCGGTAATCTTGGCAGGCGTAGCAGGTGCGGTAACGGCTCCTACAATTATGGTAAACCCTTTAATGTGGACTAACCCGCTTGTTATCGTGCTGTCTGCGGTTGTGCTGGGCGGGCTCGGAAGCATCAAGGGGAGCGCCATCGCGGCATTCATTCTGGGATATGCAGAGACCCTTGTGGTCTTTCTCGTCCCTGACGGAAGCTTCTTAAGAGGCGCAGTTTCCTTAATCGCGATGGTATTGGTGCTCCTGATAAGACCTGAAGGCTTGTTTGGAGTAGCATTCGAGGAAGAGAGATTATAAAGTGATAACACGAATTCTATGGATGTGGATGTGGTTTCGTAAATCCGTCCTCGTTATTCCCGGGCGGGTAATTGCGCTGTTGTTCGGCATAACGTTGCTTCTTTTTCCCCTCATTACGGCTGACGAGGCGATATTGCGCATTGTCACCTTTGCAGCAATATTTTCCCTTTACGCCGTGAGTTGGGACACCTTGAGCGGATATACCGGACAGTTAAGCCTCGGCCACGCACTTTTCTTCGGGGTCGCCGCCTACGCGAGCGCCTTGCTTGATTTGCACTTTGAATTATCCGTGTGGCTAACTATTCCCATCGGGAGCTGCGTCGGCGCTTTGATAGGGTTGATCGTAGGTCTGCCCGCTTTGCGTCTCCGGGGCATATATCTGGGGCTCGTAACACTTGCCTTTCCGATAATTCTTTCCGGGATCATATTTTATTTTTCAGACTTTACAGGCGGCGAGGCCGGTCTTTACGGGTTAAGTCGTCTTGCGGAAGACAAGGTCACTGCATACTACATCGTTATTGCGATAGTGATGTGTTCCATTTTCATCATGTTTAAATTTACCGATGCAAAAAGCAGGATCCTGAGGACCGGGCTTCTTCTGCGTGCGATTCGGGAAGACGAGATGACCGCGCGCGCCTCGGGGATAGATACTATCAAATATAAGTTGCTCGCTTTTGCGATAAGCGGTTTTTTTGCAGGAATTGCCGGAGGCCTGTATGCTCATTATATCAGAGTTGCCGGACCCTCCACACTGGAGCTTATCTTTTCCATTCAAGTAGTACTATGGGCTATTTTCGGAGGCATGGGGACGATCTATGGACCCGTTGCGGGAGTTTTCATTTTATACCCGCTCACAGAAATCATCAGGTTTTATCCCCATGGAGAGGAAGTACGGTTCATCCTTCTTTCGCTAATCTTAATTCTTTCCCTGCTTTTCATGCCGGAAGGGATTACAGTCTGGGTGCGTGATAAAATTGAGCAGGAATGCACAAGATGCAAAGTCATAAATGCAGCTACAAGGCGCACCTGCAGGGCATGCCGGGCGCCGATGTATCTGACGAAAAAGGAAAACGCAAATCAAGGAAAGGAATAAGAATGACTCAGAAATCTGTATATTTGAACAGGCCTTGGCTTAGCTCCTATTTGCCTTCGGCTCCGCATGAGATTGAGGTCCCAAAGATATCGGTGACGGAAGCTTTTAATCAAGCGACCGAGAAGTGGAAGGATAAAACTGCGCTGATGTTTTATGGCAGAAAAATATCGTACAAGGAACTGAGGGAGAAGGTGGACAGGCTCGCAACCGCCTTCGCAGATCTCGGCGTCAAGAAAGGAGACAGGATAGCAGTATTATTGCTCAACTCCCCCGAATACATTATAGCGTCCTACGCGGCATTTAAATTGGGCGCTGTCGTAACGGCAGTAAGTCCTGTTTATGTATCGAGTGAGATCAAACATCAGTTGGAGGATGCGGGAGTAGAGACGATAGTTTGTCAGGACATACTTTATGAAGCCGTAGAGAAAACAGGCATCAAATTCAAAAACGTGATTTTAACCAATATATCCGAGTCCCTTCCTAAATTGACAAAATTTGTCGGCAAGACCATCCTGAGCGCTGTATATCAGAAGATGGCCGCGCCGGCCCCGGAAATACTTGCTAGGGAAGGTTTTCATAAATTGGTGGACTTGATAAAAAAATATCCCCCGAACCCGCCCAAGGTTGACATAGGTCCCGAAGATCTTATTACACTCCCATATACGGGAGGGACGACCGGGCAGCCAAAAGGCGTCATGCTCTCGCACGGAAATGTCATGGCCTCCGTAGCGATATATAAAGCTGCAAATATGTTTCTTGAAGACGGTAATGAAACTATCATCGGCCTCATGCCGTTCTATCACGCCGGAGGTCAATTCAACGCCGTCTTTTATTCGATCTTATGCGGCTACAAAATATCAATACTTACAACCCCCGAACCTGATGAACTGCTCTATACCATTACCAACCAGAAGGCGACGTTCTTCATCAGCGCTCCATCTCTGTATGAAAAACTCAAGGACTATGAGAAGACTGACAGGGTAAACTGGCAAAAATTTAAGATTATTACTAGCGGGGGCGATGCACTGAATGAATATACTGCCAGGGACTGGGAGGTTAGGACAGGCACGAAACTCCACGAAGTGTATGGCATGACCGAATTCGTATGTTTAAGCCATTGCGTTCCTCTGGGGAAGGTAAAGATCGGCTCTGTCGGCACCCCGATGCCCGGTGTTTTGGCTGCCATAGCCGATCAGGACAAAGATGAATTTATCCCGATCGGCGAATTGGGTGAACTCGTAGTGCATGGTCCGCTGGTAACGAAAGGGTACTGGAAAAATCCGCAGGCGACAAAGGATTCTGAAGCCATCATAGACGGCATGACATGGTGGAGGACCGGTGATCTGGCGAGCATGGACGAAGAAGGCTACTTCTTTATTTATGACAGAAAACGGGATCTCATAAAATACAAGGGGCTGCGGGTCTATGCGAGGGAGGTGGAGGAGATAATAAAGAGTCATCCAAAAATTAAGGAGGTAGGGGTCGTCGGGGTGAAGGACATAAAGGTAGGACAGAACGTAAAAGCCTTTGTGGTCCTGGAAAGCGACGCACGCGGTAATTTGTCCGAAGAGGATATCCGTGAATACTGCAAGGACAAAATGGCCTCTTACAAGATTCCTAAGATCGTCGAATTTGTCGGTGAAATTCCCAAGACTGATATTGGGAAAGTATCCCGTAGGGACTTAAGGGAGGAGGAAGAAGCTCAAAAATGACTGTACCATTCCTTCAGGTTGAAAATTTGACCAAAGACTTTGGCGGGCTCAGGGCCGTAGAGGACGTAAGTTTCACCATCGATCGGAACGAGGTTGTCGGTTTGATAGGTCCAAACGGCGCAGGAAAGACGACATTGATTCGTCTCTTGATGAATATACTGAAACCGACCGCCGGCAAGGTAACATTGAAAGGCGAAGACATTACGGGGCAGAAGACTGCAAAGATTGTAAATAAGGGAATGGCATCGACCTTCCAGGTGGTAAAGCCGTTTCGTCACCTGCCGGTTGCGGCCAATGTTATGGTAGCATGCCTTAGCCCCAAGACGAAGAGGAAGGGAGAGTGGGTAAAAACAGTTGAGCTGCGGGCCCTCGATGCGCTTGAGTTCTGCGGCATTGCCGACCTTGCCCTTGAACCGGCGTCAGTTCTATCTCACGGAGACCTGAAGCGTCTGGAATTAGCGAGGGCAATTGCTACCGAACCCGAGCTTCTCCTCCTCGATGAGCCTTTTGGCGGATTGAGTCCTGCGGAAACGACGCTCGTTGCCGGGTCTTTAAGACGGCTGCATAAAGGGGGGCGATTTGGGAGACTGCACAGCGAGGGACCGGCAATGCTTATTGTCGAGCACAAGTTGTCCGAGCTGATGAAGATTGTGGACCGGGTGATTGTTATCAACTTTGGAAAGGTAATTGCGATAGACGTCCCGGGCAATGTAGTAAAAAATAAGGACGTAATAGAAGCTTATATCGGGAAGGGGGGCAAGTGAGCCTGTATCTGGAAGTAAAAAACCTGTCTGTCTTATACGACAGGGCGATCGTGTTAAACGGATTGAGTCTGCATGTCAATTCAGGGGAACTGGTAAGCCTGGTAGGTCCGAATGGAGCCGGGAAGAGCACCCTTCTTAATGCCATGTCCGGGTTGATAAAATGGCAGCATGACACGCTTAAGGGAACTGTAAGCGGGAAAATTACCTTGAATGGAAGCGTCAAGTTTGACGGAGCGGAGCTCATCAATCTTCCGGCCCACGAGATCGCAAGAAAAGGCATAATTCTCTGCCCGGAGAGGGGAAGACCATTTCGCGAGATGACTGTGCAGGAGAACCTGGAAGTGGGCGCTCTTTTTCTCGACAAGAAGGTCGCTGATGATAATCTTGAAAAAGTATATGCCCTGTTTCCAGTCTTGAAAAAAAGATCCTCTCAAGTTGCAGGGACCTTGTCCGGCGGCGAGCGCACCATGTTATCAATCGGCCGGTCGCTGATGTCAGAACCAAAGATTCTGTTGATTGACGAACCCTCGGTTGGGCTCGCCCCATTGATTAAGGATAGCTTATTCGAACGCATCAGGGACGTACAGGGAATGGGAGTGACCATCCTCTTGACTGAACAGGATGTAAGTTTCGCCTTTGATCTCGCCTCGAGAAATTATGTGATTTCACGGGGGAAAATAATCGCAGAAGGAACTTCGCAGGAATTGCTTGCTAATGAGCTCATCAGGGAGACTTACTTGGGCCTCTAATACGCCGGATGAAATTCCGTCGCGGAGGCGGGGATACAAAGAGCGGACAACGTTTGTTGGAAGGATATTTTAGTACAGCGGCTTTATAATGCGAAAATAGAGAGAAGAAAAGGAGGTGAGATGCCGGCGGGAAATGGGACTCGCTTTTGGATCATTCTAAAGGGGAGGAAAAGGATATTCCAAATTGTTGGGATAATTAAGGCAGGAGGAAGCTATGATAAGCAAGTATAAGAAATCAGTATACGGCATATTGGTGTTTTTCTTGATAATGGCTATGGCAACGATGGCTCATGCCCAGAATACGATCAAGTTCGGGTATATCGGTCCCACGAAATTCATCATCGGCCAGGAATGTGCTTTAACAGCGGACATTGCCGTCGAAGACATAAACAAAGCAGGCGGCATCAAGATCGGAGGTAAAAAATACAAGGTTGAGCTCGTCAAGGTAGACAGTAATGAGATCCTCAACGTGGCGGATGCGGTAAGCGCGATGGAAAGACTGATAACCGCCGACAAGGTGAATTTCATAGTGGGCGGCTACAGGTCGGAAGCGGTCCTCGCGATGCAGGAAGTCATAGGGGACAAAAAGGCCATTTGGATTAACTGCTATACCGGTTCACCGGAGCCCGTTGCCAGAGTGGCGAAGAACTATGACCGCCTGAAGTATTTCTTCAAGATCGCAACACTAAACTCCAAGTACATCGGTGACGTGGTATTCAACGGCCTTCTCATCGTCCGTGACAAAGTAATAAAAGACCTCGGAATTGCGAAACCCAGGGTAGCCCTCCTGGGCGAAAAGGCACTATGGGTGGAGCCGGTGATCAAAGACATGCAGAAAAGGATTCCTGAGAACGGCATGGAACTTGTGGGTGTCTGGAGACCATCCATCACGGCGCAGGATGTAACTGCCGAACTGTCGGCTATCAAGCAGGCCGGTGCGCATATAATCCGGTTCGATGCCTGTGGTCCCATCGGGGCGGTTGTGCCGAAACAGTGGGGCGAACTCAAGATACCGGCCGCCATGATTGGATTCGACTGTGCGTCAATGAATGACCGGAACTGGCAGTCAAGCGGCGGCTTGATCAACTATGAGGCAACACTGGCCCCGTTCGGTGATGCCCAGATCACGGCTAAGACGCTTCCTTATGTCAAGAAGCTTAAGGCCCGCTACGGATACAGCCCCTCCTACTGCGGTGTCTGCTACGATGCTTACCAGTTGATGAAGGAAGCTATTGAAAGAGCAGGCACTACCGACAAGGATGCCGTGGTCGCGGCCATGGAGAAGACCGACTATGTCGGCGCTTCGGGAAGGATCCAGTTTACTCAGAAAGGCCAGCAGTGGGTGCATGACGTGGTATTCGGACCTGGCTATACGACGACCACCATTATCCAGTGGATAGACGGTAAGCCCAAAGTTATCTGGCCTGACGGCAAGGCATTCTTGGGCGACAAGAAGTGGGTAGGTGTAAAATACGGAGGTACGGCGGAATATCAACTGCCTCCCTGGATGGTGAACTACTGGAAGGGCAAGAAGTAAGCAACCGTTGCTTACTCACTTCGTTCTTTTGTTAACTTTTTTACCAAGGAACCACATCTGTCTGTAACATATGTTCTGTAATCTATCGGCTGAGGGGGCCTGCGATACCGGAGGCTCCCCTCAACGCTACAGGTGCAACTTCTTTCCAGGCGGTTGCATTCCGCTGGGCACTGACGCAGGGTTTAGAAAGCGCGGAGGACGAAACAACCGGGCCTTGGGCCGGGCCGGGTGAAATTACAAGAGACCATATTGGGTCACACACAATCATTTGTAGCCCCAATTGGAAACTATAGAAGATTGAAAATTCATCAATGCAAGATTATCACAAGGAGGAAGCATGAAGGCAAGACTGACAGACCAAAAGGGGGCCTTAGATTTTTGTGTGAAAGAAGGGGAGCTTATCACCATTTCCAAAGAGGTGGATCCTCTGTATGAAATAGCCGGTATCTCGAAGAGCTTTGACGGAGGTCCAACGGTCCTTTTCGAAAATATCAAGGGGTATCCGAAATGGAAGGCCGTGACGAATATCTTCGCGAATCGCGACCGGGTGGCAAGGTACTTCGGGACAACCAAGCAGGGGCTTCCGAAGCGGATTCTGGACGCAGCGAGAAATCCCATCCAGCCGAAATTGGTGACGCAGGCTCCGTGCCAGGAGAACGTCATCACTAAGGACATCGATATCCTGAACTTCCTGCCCGTGATTACGCACACGAAATTGGATATCGGCCCTGTTATTTCAGGCGGCGTGGTGATGATCAGCGTTCCCAAGGAGCTGGGCGGTGGAGACCAATCCTTCAATCTTTCTTTCCATCGCATAAACCCGAGTCTTGGAAAAGACTGGGTGAGTATGGCAACGTTGTACAGCCGCCACTTCCTCGAAGTTCTGTATCATCATAAATCGAAGAAGCAGGAGTACCCCGTTACGATTAATATCGGCATGAGCCCGGGGTGCAATGTCGTTGCGTCCGGCGGCGACTTCCCTCAAATCCGCCCGATCGGGACGGATGACCTGGGCATGGCCGGGAACCTGGAAGGGCAGGCCGTTGAGTACTGCAAGGCGAAGACTGTCGACGCCTACGCCCTTGCCCACGCAGATATCGTCCTCGAAGGAAAGGTGATTTATACTGAAAAGATAACCGAAGAACTTCCCTCCAAGGCGAAGGGACCCGGGAAGACTTATTTCTTCCCTGAACAACTTGGCTACGAAGGTCTGGCAGCCGCGGGCTTCAAGATTCAGATTTCGGCCATTACCTACAGGAATAATCCCTGTTACTTCACCCCCCTGGCTGATGCCTATGAGACAAATAACCTACAGGTACTCATCTCTGAAGCGAGCATCTATAATGCCTGTAAGATGACGGCCCCGAACATCTTCACGAACTGTCATGTCCTGGACTGTATGAAGGGACATATGGGGGTGGTTATCCAGTGCCGTGTGCCCCATGAGCAGGAACAGGGAATTTCGCAAAACCTGATCGGTGCAGCCTTTGGGGCAGTCAGGAATCTTAATTTCGTGATTGCCGTTGATGAGGACGTGGATATCTATGATCCTTCGGATGTCATTTGGGCGATGGTGAGGAGGACGCGCGCTGCTGAAGACGTCAATATCATAAAGGGGGCGGGCATCGGCAATAACTTCGCAAAGTGGTCTGTTGACACAACCGTTCCCGTTGCAGAAAAATATCGGGCATTGAGACCCAAATTCGAGCCCATGGATTTAAGCAAGTGGCTGACCCCGGAAGAGATCGCGAAAGGGCTCGCCCTGATGGACGATGGGGCAAAAAGTATCGCGAGGAGACGGGTCTAAAGAAGGAATACCAGAAACAGAGGAGATTATTTATGGAGCCGAAAGAACGAGAGGCTTTGGACAAGTTTTTTTACCCTCAGTCCGTGGCGATAATCGGAGCTTCCGCTGAGCCCAAAAAAACAGGTTATGTGTGGGTGAAGAACTTCGTTGAGTATGGATATAAAGGAAAGATCTATCCCATCAATCCCAAGGAGGATGAGATCCTCGGATTCAAGGCGTATAAAAGCGTTTTGGACGTCCCCGATGAAATCGACCTTGTCATATTTATCGTCCCCGCTGCGGCCATGGTGAAGATCATGGAGGAATGCATCAAGAAGAATATCCCTGCGGGGATCATTCATTCCGCCGGCTATGCAGAAACGGGTAAGGAAGGGGTACTTCTTCAGCAGAAGCTGGTGGACATGGCCCGCCAGGGCGGCATGAAGCTCATAGGACCGAACTGCGTAGGCATCCTCTGCCCGGAATCCGGTCACCCCTGGGCGAGGAGAAGCACATTCCCGAAAGACGTAGGCGGAGTTGCCGTCATCAGCCAGTCGGGAGGCGGGGGAGGATATTTCATCAATATGGGTGAGGTCCGGGGGCTCTCGTTCAGCAAGTTCATCTCCATTGGAAACGAATGTGATGTCTCCGTGATTGATTTCATGGATTACTTGAAAGACGACCCCAAGACAAACGCGGTCTTCGTCTATCTGGAGGGCTTCAGAGACGGGCAGCGTTTTCTGGAAATAGCCAAACCCCTCTCCCGAGTCAAACCCGTACTCGTCTATAAGGTCGGGAGGACGGAGGTGGGCCGAAAGATGACAGCCTCCCACACCGGTTCTATTGCCGGGTCTATCGCAGTTTATGACGGCGCCTTCCGACAGGCCGGGGTTCTCCGTGTGGAAGACTTCGAGCAGGCCCAGGATTACCTTACCGCCTTCGAGAACGTGTGGTTCGGACAAGGAATTCCCAAAGGGCCGAGGGTCGGCATCATTGCGGGGCCCGGAGGTCCGGGTGTTGCGGCGGCTGACATGTGCGGAGAGGTGGGCCTGGAAGTTCCCCCGTTTTCGGAAGAGACCGTCAGGAGACTCGCGGAAGAGATCCCCGGAGCCAGCAGGACGAACCCGACTGACATCGACCTCGGTGCGATGGCAATGCTGAAAGGAAAGAATCCGTTTGTTGTACGGGCCAACATCATCGACGCGGACGACAATATTGATATGATGGCCTTCGTCGGCCTGGGAGAAAATAACCCCAAGGCTGCCATGGACGCTATGCTGGAGATACAGGCCAACTGCAAGAAACCGTTCATTGTAATCTGGCCCTCCGCCGGGAAAGAAGTGGATGAGTGCAAGGAAGTCCTGCTGCAGAAGAAAGTCCCCCTCTTCCTGACTCCGGAAAGGGGAGCAAAAGCGCTGGGTGCCCTGATAAGATACAAGAAAGCGGTGGAGCGATTGGAGAAGGAGGCAGTGCGATGAATACCCATGAGCAGGCAAAAGAAATTCTGAGCCGGGCCAGAAAAGCCAAGAGGAATGTTTTGTTGGAGCCGGAAGCAAAAGCGCTTCTCGCCTCCTATGGCTGCGCCGTTACAAAGGAGAAGGTGGCCGTCTCGGCTGAAGAAGCAGCGGCATTCGCGAGCGAACTCGGATTCCCGGTTGTGGCCAAGATAGTCTCACCGCAAATCATACATAAAACCGATGCCAAGTGCGTGAAGGTGAATCTTGAAAATCCGGAGAAGGTCAAAGGGGCATTCAAGGAAATCATGGCCAATGCAAAGGCCTATGATGCAAACGCCAGGATAGAGGGGGTTTTGCTCTATCACATGGTGAGCGGAGGCGAAGAGGTCATAATAGGACTGGCGACTGACCCCACCTTCGGGAAGGTGATCATGTTCGGGCTGGGCGGAATCTGGGTGGAAGTCATGAAAGACGTCTCCTTCCGTGTTGTTCCCGTGAGCCGCGAGGACGCACGGGACATGGTGGAAGAGATCAAGGGATATCCTCTTCTTACCGGGATCCGGGGAAAATCCGCGAAAGACATCGATGCCCTGTGCGATATGCTGGTACAAGTTTCGAAATTGGCCGAGGCGAACTCGGAGATTGCAGAGATGGATCTCAATCCTATTTTCGTCATGGAGAAGGGGGCCATCATAGTCGATGCCCGGATTATCCTCAGTGAGTGAATGAAAGCGTCCATGTCGGCGCTAAAATGAGATGACATTCTTATCGGAAGATCTATACAGAAAGTTACATGCGAGGAGGAGCATACGATGAACCAAGGTCTGCGAGCGTATATAGAACACCTGGAAAGGGATATGCCGTCCCATATTCTCAGGGTTAAGAAGGAGATTTCTCCAGAGTTTGAAATTCCGGCTATCCTGCAGCAGGTCGAGTCCAGGAAGAAGCAGCCTGTTATCATCTTCGAGAAGGTCCGGAACCTGAACGGATCAATCTCAAAGCTGCCGGTCGTGATCAATCTTTTTGGCTCGAGGGAGAGGCTCGCAGATGCCATAGGGTCAACGGTAGAGAGGCTTCCCCTGGACTATATAGAGAAAGAGAAGCCTGTGCCTCCGGTCGTAATCGATAAGTCCAAAGCGATGGTCAAAGGCGTTATCCAGAAAGGCGATGATGTAGATTTGTATGAACTGCCAATCGTGACTCATCATGAAATGGATTTAGGGCCATACTTCACCAGCCCCAGCGTCTGGATAAAAGACCCGGAGACAGGATGGGTCAATTGCGCAATCATCAGGATCTATGTCGCAGGCCCCAAGAGCCTTGTCGTAAATTTCAACGCGGCGCGTCACACAAATTATGTCTTCCAGAAATACAAGGCCCTCAAACGCAACATTCCTATAATCATTATGATTGGACATCATCCTGCTTTCTATATGGGGGCGCAAACGAAGATCTTCACGGATGAACCGCAGATAATCGGCGGTATCATAGGCGAACCCGTCGAGCTGACCCCTTCCGAAACTTGGGGGAAGGACATGCTCGTTCCAGCACAGGCGGAGATCGTCATAGAAGCCGAAATGTCCTACGAGCAGGTTGATATCGAGGCGCCCTTCGGCGAATATACCCAGTATTACGGCGGCCAGCGGCTAAACCCCGTGACGTCGGTGAAAGCGATAACGCGGAGGAAAGACGCCTTCTATCTCGACATCATGCCGGGCCATGCGGATCACCTCCTACTTGACGCACCGATGATCGAGGCTTATCTTTATAACAGAATCAGGGCGGTGGTGCCGGGGGTTTTGGGGGTGCACGTACCTGTCTCAGGGACAGCGAGGCTCCACGCGTATATCCAGATCCGGAAGTCCAACGATGGAGAGCCTAAGACCGCCATAGCAACAGCCCTTAGCTCCGATTACCGGATAAAACATGTTGTTGTGGTGGATGATGACGTCAATATCTTTGATGATGAGCATGTGCTCTGGGCGATTGCTACACGATCACAGTGGGACAAGGACCTTGTGGTCATCCCCGGCATGATGGGCACGAGGTTAGACCCGTCGGGCAATGACATCTTGACGACAAAGGGCGGGATTGATGCGACCAAGCCTGTCGATCCCCGCGGCTTTGCTAAGAGGCTCTGCATACCTGAATCGGTGATGTCCAGAATAAGGCTGGAGGATTTCCTGGAGCCGGATGTCCTGAAACAGTTTTAGATAAAGGAGATTACCATGGCAAAAGTGCATTACATAGAGTGTGCGGTGTGCGGAAAGGAATATTACCTGGACAGGATTCTTGCAGAGGTCGTCGAAGTAAACCCCAAGCAAAAGCTGAAGTGTCCATTCTGCAAAAAGGAATTTCACCTGGGCATGAAACGCAAGCAGGGGAAGGATGCGCGACCCTGAAATTGTAAAAGAAAGACCACTCCATGAAATATGGTCTTTTGATTGAGAGGAAGGGCAGAAAAGCTATGAAAAAGGTTATAACGAATTCACATTTTATTTTGGAAAAATGTATCGGCTGCAAAACATGCACCCATGTTTGCCCGACGAAGGCCTACACCCCATCCATGAGCCGGCCTCTGGAGAAGATCAAGGTCTCTCCTTGTACCGTTCAATGTCCGATTGGAAACGACATCGAAGGGTTTAATTATCTGATCGGGCAGAAGAAATACCTTGAGGCTTATGATTTACTCCGGGAGACAAACCCGCTTCCCGGTGCTACGGGCCGGGTCTGTAATCATCCCTGCGAAAAAGAGTGCAACCGGATCGAATTTGACGAAGGCGTGTCGATCAAGTCTGTAGAGCGTTTTATTGCCGATACTGCCGTGAAGATGGGCTATAAGCCGGTCAAGCCAAAGGTGGTCCGGATGGAGAGCGTCGCCGTGGTGGGATCGGGACCGGCAGGTCTCTCCTGCGCCTTCCACTTGGGCCGGATGGGTTACCGTGTCACTCTTTTCGAGGGTGCTGAGAAGGCAGGCGGCATGATGCGTTACGGTATCCCGGAATATCGGCTGCCGAAGCAGGTTCTGGATAACGAGATCAGATATATCGAAGAATCAGGAGTCGACGTCAAGACGAATACGCCTGTAAAGGACGCCAAAGAGCTCTTTAAGCAGGGATACAAGGCGGTTTTTGTCGCAACAGGTTCATGGGCAAGTCTTAAGGTCGGTGTTCCTGGGGAAGAAACCAAGGGAGTCTTGTCTGCGGTCGATTTCCTCACGAGGGCGAACTCTGGGGAAAAGGTGAAAATGGGGGACTGCGTAGCGGTCATCGGCGGCGGCAATGTGGCCATTGATTCTGCCAGGCTTTCCCGGCGACTCGGGGCCAAGGAGGTTCACCTGATTTGCCTGGAGTCCTGCGACCTGACCTGCAAAGACAGGATGCCGGCCCAGAATGTGGAGATCGAACAGGCCGAAGGGGAAGGGGTTATCATCCATCCCACCCTGGGGGTTAGAAAGATATTAGCCGATCGGGGCAAAATCGTGGGTCTGGAAACGATCCAGTGTACGAGCGTCATTAATGAACAGGGAAGATTCGCGCCGGAGTTTGGAGATGGCGCTGCCCCAACCATCGCGGCCGATATGGTGATCGTTGCGATCGGTCAGAGACCGGACGATAAAGATTTTGTCGAGTTGGAGAGAAACCCCGGGAAAACTATCAAGATCGACGATATGACTTTCGAGACAAATATCAAAGGCATTTTTGCCGGAGGGGATGCAACCAAGGGGGCAGGCACCGTATCCGAGGCAATCGGTGCGGGCAAGAAAGCGGCTTTTGCCATCCATCGTTTCCTCGAGAAGGGGGATGCGCGCCAGGAGATTGCCGCGCGCGAGGTCGTGACTTATGAAGAGATGAATCGCGATTACTTCTATCCGGCGGCGAGGAACGAGACCGGTCATCTCGACCTGGGGCAGGCGGTCCTTTCATTTTCCGAGGTCAGCCTCGGCTACCAGGAGGACCAGGCCGTGAACGAAGCACAAAGGTGTTTCGGATGCGCTGCACCGCCCACTTACACGTTCGCAGAGTGCAAAGGCTGTTTGAACTGCGTGGACCGATGTCCTGTATTCGCGATCACCATCGAACCAATACAGGAGCCTTATACCGTAGCCGTCGACGCCAGCGAGTTCGATCAAGAAGAGATCATGCGCATCTGCAAGAAGGTGCATATCCATCCGAAGCAGATCATCTGTTACTGCAATGTGACACGCGCTGAAGAGGTCGTTGCCGCCATTCTGAAAGGGGCCAAAACGCCTGAAGACATCTCCCGGATGACAGGGGCGCGCACCGGTTGCGCCGTCCTTTGCATCCAGTCAATCGTCAAACTTCTGGAGGCGTCCGGATTCCCGGTTACGTTGGGGGACACGCACCAGACCTATGGAAAGACCTTTACACTGTGGGACCTGGACCCCGAACTGAAGAAGAAGTATGAGCCACGGGGATTTCATTTTGATGATGACATTAAACTAATCGAAACTGTTTTTAAGAGTAAGTGAGGTATATAAGATGGGAAATACACTAAAACCTGCCGCTCCTAACAAGTCACAGTACTGCATTGCTCCGGAGCTGTTGAAGATGAGAGCCGCTGAATTGCCGGGGATGACCTCCCTGACCGTTCGGGAACTCATTCCCTCTATTCCCAAGCCCATTTTCCCGAGCGAGCGTGGGATTGAAGCGATCCGTCAGGCGACCCGCGATTCTCTGAACGGGGTTGATATGACCAAGATCAAGCCCGGGGATTCTGTCAACATCCTGGCGTCGCACCACGGTTTCACGCTCTATGGCGGGACTGCCTATGCGGAGATGATCAAGGTTACACACGATGTGATCGCGGAGAGGACCGGCAGCAAGGATATACGGCTGCGCGCTGGTGTGGGGCTGAGGTTCAGGGAGACAGAGGAGTACATCAAGAAATTCGGGCTTGACGAGCATTTCAAAGGGAAGGCCATGGGGATGACGCCCATTGATGAAGGTTTTCCCATAAAGACAGAGTTCGGCACCCTTTTTGGACTTAAGAGGGCCTATGATGCAAAGTGGGTTATCCACGCCCACAACAATGATCTGCGGGAGCTCCACAACCATCGGATGCTCAACCGTATCGTCAAGCCCTTTGCCATGTCCTATGCGAGGATGGAGACCCGTTCCACATATCACCAGAACTTCGGTCCGAGATCGTCGAACATCATTCCCAGAGCTATGTTCACCTCGGACTTCGTCCAGAGCAAGTTTGTCTTTTCCATCATGCTGAACGTTGCACCCAGCGGGATCGCCGAGGTCAGCGCGAACAACGATCTCTTGAAGCAGGACGAGTATATGGCGGTCGATACGTTGAGATGGTATGGAAAACTGCTTACCTTGCTGGAACACATCGACCAATGCAATGTGATCGTCGACGGTCCCATGCCCATCGGGTACATGAGAGCGGGCGGGATCGTGTACGACAATTTTGCAGGGCTCTCTGTGGATGAGTTCGATCTGGATCAGGGATTCCCGCCGTTTTCACGCTACACGGAGATGTATTTTGACGAACTGGGCCATCGTCTTATCGAGCAGCTCCCTCCTT
Source organism: Syntrophaceae bacterium (assembly GCA_003153775.1). GTDB lineage: Bacteria > Desulfobacterota > Syntrophia > Syntrophales > UBA2185 > Fen-1135. The sequence continues at coordinate 52,422 of PMBI01000048.1, forward strand.
TGAATCCAGCCGTCAAATGGATGATCAACAACTACTGCATGAGCGGACTGCCATGCACCTTCTTTTCCCAGCATGTTCCAACCGTTGTGGTGGGTCGCGCCATGGTGAACCATATGAACGCGGACCCGCAGAATCCCCAGTACATGAAATATGCGGTGATGACGGAAGGGCTGCAGGAGGCGGTCGACTTCGTGACGCGGGCGAGCGGTACCTCGAATATCCTCGTATTTGACGGTGCGGCAAACGGATTCAACATGACCGAGCCCCTGGCCGATCTGCTCAAGTCCAAGGTCTCGGGCATTGAAGAGAAGGTGGAGGTAGAGTTGCTTCCGAAGTGGTGCCGTCAGCGCGGTCTAAGTGCTGCGGTGCTGAAAGACAAACAGGTAAAGGTTAGCAGGCAATAGGCTCTGCATCCTGAATAGATCGACTCAAGATAGCGACCTGAGAGGGATGCGCCAGCGGAGCATCCAATCCCTATTGAGGGGAGATATTTCACTGCCGGCGGTTTTTCGAGAAGGGGATTCCTGCCCGGCCATCAGGCAGGCGCAAATAAGAAATGGAGTGGAAGCGAATGTACGAAATCAGGTTTCATGGAAGAGGAGGACAGGGCGCGGTCGTAGCATCGACGGTTCTCGCCTCCGCCTTCTTCAAGGAAAAGAAATTCGTTCAGGCTTTCCCGAACTTTGGGGCTGAGAGAAGAGGTGCGCCCGTAGTCGCCTTTACGCGCGTGAGCGACCATGAGATCAGGGAGAGATTCGGAATCTATGAGCCGGACTGCCTGATCATTCTTGACTCAAGCCTGACCAGAAGGAAGGGCATTGCCGAGGGTCTGAAAGAAGGCCACTGGATCATCATCAACAGCGATAAGAAACCGGAGGAATATGTTTTTCTGGGCCTCTATCGCGTGGCTACACTGGATGCGAACACCATCGCACAGGAGCACGGCCTGGGGAGCTCATCCGTTCCGATCGTCAATACGACGATCCTCGGTGCGTTCTCAAGGGCAACCGGGATGGTCGCTATAGAATCGATCATGGATGCCGTGCGCGAGAATGTACCAACACATCCCGAGGATAATGCCAAGGCCGCCCGGGAGGCTTATGAGAAGGTGGTTTTTTAAGTAGAGTAATCTTGCATCAAGAGGTTGATTAAATGAAAAAGCGATATAGCCTGAAATCCTTAGATACGTTGCCGATCACAGCCATCTCCTTCATCACCACAGAAGGAAACGAAACCGGTGAGTGGCGTTCACAAAGACCAATCCTCGATCAGGAAAAATGTAATCGCTGCGGCCTTTGCTGGATGTACTGTCCGGATAACGCGATCCATGCGGAGGGCGGTGCATTTCAAATCTCCTACACTTATTGCAAGGGTTGCGGAATCTGCGCGAAAGAGTGTCCCAGAGGAGCCATTTTGATTGAGAAGGAAGAAAGATGAAGAAAGTTATTTCTGCCAACCAGGCCGTCTCGTATGCTGTTCTGGCCGCTAAGGCCCAAGTCATTGCAGCGTATCCCATCACCCCTCAGTCTTCCATAGTGGAGATGTTGTCCGGGTTCTGTGCAACGGGAGCTCTTCAGGCCAAGTTCATCAACGTGGAGTCGGAGCATTCCGCCATGGCCGCGTGCATTTCCGCGTCAGTGATGGGGGCCAGAACATTCACGGCAACAAGCTCCCAGGGGCTGGCGCTGATGCATGAGTTGCTGCATTATGCCTCAGGGTTGCGGCTCCCGATAGTCATGGCAAACGTCAACAGGGCGCTGGCAAGCCCTTTCAATCTGAAGGCGGATCTCTCCGACAGCCTCTCCCAGCGGGATACGGGTTGGCTGCAGTTCTACTGTGAGAGCGGCCAGGAGGTCTTTGACACAATCATTCAGTCCTACAGGATATCGGAGAAATTACTGCTTCCTGTCATGGTCAATCTGGAAGGGTTCATCCTTTCTCACACCTATGAGATAGTTGACCTTCCGGAGCAGAGCCAGATAGACCTCTTCCTCCCGCCCGCGCCCGCCCGGGAGTGCCTCGACGTTGATAATCCCTGCATGTTCGGGTCAACGACGGATTACTATATCAATTTCCGGTACAAGATGCATCAGGACATGGAGGAGGCCAAGACCTTCTGCAGTGAAATCGATGCCGAATTTAAAAAGGTGTTTGGCCGGGATTATGGTCTCGTCTCAACCTATCTCTGTGAAGATGCCGACCTTATATTGGTTACAGCAGGAACAATCGCCGGTACATGCCGCGTCGTTGCCGACCGCTGCCGGGCTAAGGGAATGAAGGTGGGCGTCCTCCGGGTCCGCATGTTTCGTCCTTTCCCCGGAAAGCAGATCTGTGAGCCGCTTCGAAAAGCAAAGAAGGTGGCTGTGATCGACCGTGACTTCTCTCCCGGATGCGGAGGGATTTTTGCACAGGAGGTCAAAGCCTCCCTCCAGGGGATCAATTGTGGTCTGCCTGTTTATGAGTTTATCGCCGGCTTGGGAGGCAAGGATGTGACCGATAAAGACATTGAATTAATCATTGAACAAACGCATAAGATGCCGAACCGAGGAGAAAGCACATGGATAGGCCTGCTCAAATAAAATTCCCTATACCCGAAGAGGAGCTTGTTTACTCAGGACATACGGCCTGCCCCGGCTGTGGAGCCGCGCTGGCTATGAAGTATGTATTGAAGGGACTGGGTCCGAGAACCATTATTGTCATTCCGCCCTCGTGCATGGGGACCATTGCCGCGGGTTTCCCTTTTTCTTCACTCAAGATTCCTGTCCTCAGGATTCCTTTTGAATCGACGGCCATATCGGCTTCAGGAATTCGGGCGGCCCTGGATGTCATGGGCAAGGAAGACATACATGTCCTCGCGTGGGCCGGCGACGGAGGCACGTTTGACATTGGCCTTCAGGCCCTGTCGGGATCGGCCGAGAGAAATGACAATATCATATACGTCTGCTATGATAATGAAGGTTATATGAATACGGGGATTCAGCGAAGCTCTTCAACCCCTGCGGGCGCCTGGACGACTACGACTCCCGCCCCCTTCGTGAAAGATACGCCCAAGAAGGATATCGTCCGCATCATGGCCGCGCACAACATCCCTTACATTGCGACGGCCTCCATCGGCTATCCCGCCGACCTGATCAGGAAGGTGAAGAAAGCGAAGGAGATAGGGGGCACGAGGTTCATCCTGATCTTTTCTCCCTGCCCAACAGGGTGGCGCTATTCTCCGGAGATGACGATCAGGCTTGCCAAGCTGGGCACCGAGACAGGAATATTTCCCCTTTATGAAATTGAAAACGGGGAGAAGTACACCCTGAGTTCCAAACGGTCGGAGAAACCGCTCCGGGATTATTTCGCCCTTCAGGGACGCTTCCGCAATCTCACGAAAGAGAACCTCCAGCAGTTTGAAGAAAGAGTGGAGAAGGAACGGGAATATCTGAAGCGTCTGGCAGGTTAAATAATGATACCTCAACAGGATATCCGTGATATCATCTTCGCCGGCATCCGGGAAAAGAAGTACATTGCCCACATCTCCGCCCAGACAGAGGGCGTCCTTTCCGGAATCGAACGGCTGAAAAAGGCCTGCGAGAATCTGGGAATCCATTTGAAGAAATGCAAGAAAAACGGGGCGACGGTCAGGCCGGAGGAGGTCATCGCCGTTCTCACGGGAAGCGCCAGGCAGCTGGCCGCGGGTGAAGAGCAGCTTATCGGCTGGATCTCAAAGGCCTCCGGTATTGCCACAGCCGCCCGGAAGGCAAAGAAGGCTGCCGGAAAGAACCTGAAGGTGGTATGCGGGGCATGGAAGAAAATGCCGCTGCCGATCAAAGACCTGGTCCGGCAGGCGATCGCCGACGGAGGCATCCCGTACCGCATGGCAGATATACCATTTCTTTACCTGGATAAGAACTACGTCAAAGCATTGGGCGGGGTCGCAAAGACGCTGCAATCCGTGAAAGGCCTGAAGAGACACACCCTGGTTATACAGCTGAAAGGGGAGGGACATAACCTCCTCCGGGAAGCAATCGTCGCAGCAGAGGGCGGCGGCAACATCATCATGATCGATACAGGCAGAAGAGAGGATATCGTAAAGATCGATTCCGGGTTGCGGGCAAAGGGGCTGAGAGACCGCGTACAAATCGCTTTTGCAGGAAACATCGGAATCGGCGATCTCCAGGAACTGAAGCGGCTGCCTGTAGAGATTGTTGACATCGGCCAGGCCGTTGTCGATGCGCCGCTTCTCGACATGAGAATGGATATTACGGCAGAGACGGGGGAGAAGATTGGAACTCGAACTTTTTGAAAAGACGGAGATCTGGATAAGTCCCATCCATATCGTCGATGTCGACCTCGGATTGATCGCAGAGAAATTTGCGGGGATTCTGCACCTTGACAAGAAGGAGGTCATGGTCGTCGACGTGCGTGAGGAACTCATCACCCTTGACGTCCTGAAGAAATCCGTCAGGGCCGAGGATATTATCGGCAAGAAGGACGCCCTGCTCAAGGCGCTGGCGGCGATCCCCGGGGTCAGTCTCACCCCCGAGACAGGTCTCCACTCCGATGGCATCCTCGGGTTGATTGCCGTCGAGAATCAGGAGACGGCGGGCGAGATCCTCGGTGGAATGGAGCGGATGCAGCGCGAAATCTCAGAGCGGATACGGAAGAGGGCAATCGTCTTTCCATCGGGGTTCGAGGTCCGGAAGGGCATGATTCAGGACACCAACAGCCCCTACATCACAGACCGGCTGACGAAGGAAGGATACAGCGTCACAGTAGGCGATACGCTCGAGGACGACCTGGAGAGCATTGTCCCGGTACTTCGCCGGACCCTGAGCGAGGGATACGGACTGATCATCACAACCGGCGGAGTCGGTGCAGAGGATAAGGACAGGATGGTTGAGGCCCTTCTGAGGATCGACCCTTCGGCATCCACGCCGTACATAATCCATTACGAGAAAGGAACGGGGCGTCACGAAAAAGACGGCGTCAGGATCGGGGTCGCGTACGTTCATCCCTCTTACGTTATTGCCCTGCCGGGACCGCACGAGGAAGTGAAAGCCGGCGTGGATGTCATCATCGAGGGATTAAAGGGGGGAATGGGAAAAGAGGACCTTGCTTCCTCCCTTGCAAACAAATATGTCGGTCGCCTGAAGCGGCTTCACCATTTGAAGTGACACTGAACATCAGTAACAACTCCACCCCTACGCCCTGCTGGGTAATAAGGGGAGATCAGCTTAAGCTACTAAAGTAAGAGGAGAAAAAAAGATGCTCGAAGTCCGCTTTCACGGACGCGGCGGCGGCGGTACCGTTGTGTTGGCCACCTTACTCGCCAAGGCTTTTTTCCAGGCCGGTTACCAGGTCCAGAGCTTCCCCTTCTTTGGCGTTGAACGGCGGGGAGCCCCGGTAGAGGCTTATCTCCGCCTCGCGAGCAAGAAGATTTTAGCGCGAACCGGTGTGACCACGCCTGATCATGTGGTCGTTCAAGATCAGAGCCTGATTGAAGACATCGGCGTCACGGCAGGACTCAAGCCGGGCGGCTGGATTCTGCTTAACTGCCCCATACCCCCTTCCGACATGAGCGCCTTCGCAAACCACAGGGTTGCCATTGTGGATGCAACGAGCATTGCCCTCAAGAACAGGATAGGAAGCCGGACGCATCCCATTGTCAATACAGCCATGATCGGCGCCTTCGCGCGCATGATGGAGGCGCCGCCTATGGATACCGTCATTGCTGCAATAAGGAAGGAAGTGCCGTCCGATCCCGAGAGGAATGTGGCCGCTGCAGAAGCAGCGTATCGAGAAGTCCGGTTTTTATAAGAAGCATAAATGAGGCGAAGACATGAACGTTGCGATGGGCCAAAAACCGTTTGTAGCCATAACTTATGAAACAACGGAAAGCAACAAGACGGGCTCCTGGCGTTTTCTGAAACCTCTGTACCAGGACAAGCAATCGCCCTGCAGCGCGGGTTGTCCGGCCGGCGAGGATATCGGCATGATTGAGATGCTGGCAAGGCAAGGGCTGTTCAAGGAGGCGTGGGAAACGATCCTCCGGGAAAATCCCTTGCCGGGCGTATGCGGACGTGTCTGCTTCCACCCCTGCGAGAGCGTTTGCAACAGAAAGGATTTCGATTCGCCCATCGCCGTTCACGCCCTTGAACGCTTTCTGGCAGATGCGGCTGTCGGGGCCGCTCTCACGACTAAATGGGAAAGACTCCCACAAAAGAATCAAAGAATAGCCGTCATTGGCGCCGGTCCGGCCGGACTTTCCATGGCCTGGTTCCTGTCAATGCTGGGTTATCCATGTGATATTTTCGAGGCGCTTCCTGAAGCAGGGGGAATCTTGCGCTGGGGGATACCGGAATATCGTCTGCCCCTGGCTGTTCTTCAATCCGAGATTGCACGCATTGAACAACTCGGAGTGCGTATGCGTACGAATAACGCGGTGGTATCTGAAACATTTGATGAACTCAGAAGAAGTTACAGCGCCGTTTTTCTCGGCTGCGGCCATGCGCACGGCGCGCCTCTCGGCATAGCGGGAGAGACCCCGGAATCCGTTAAGGACGGACTGGATTTTTTGCGAAGAGCGAGGCAGGGTGAGAGGCCTTTATGTGACGGCTTTTCAGTTGTCATCGGGGGCGGCAACACGGCGGTTGACGTTGCCAGAACCATCACCAGGTTTGGCGGGAATGCCGCCATCCTGTACCGCAGGCGCCGGGAGGATATGCCGGCATTCGGAGATGAAATAGCGATGGCGCTGGAAGAGGGCGTGGAACTGGAAGAGCTTGTGGCCCCGTCGGCCATTGAATATCATAACGGCCGGCTCAGACTCCTTTTGCGGAAAATGAAAATCAAGGGCCAGGATAAAGATGGCCGCGGCCGGATAGTATTCGACGGAAAAAAGACCGTTAAAAAAGTTATCGATCACGTATTTGCGGCGACCGGCGCCACAGCGGCTGAACCCTGGTATAGCCCGCCATTGGCGCAGCGGGGAGTTATGGGCTTTAGTCACTGCGTGTTACTTCTGGAAGCAGGCGGCGCGCCGGTAATCTACGGCGGGGATCTGACCAATGAAGCAAAAAATGTTGCACAGGCCATAGCCTCCGGCAAGCAGGCGGCGATGGTGCTGGACACCTATTTTGAAAGAGGAATCGATGAGATCAAATCCCGGCTTGAGGCATGCGTGGTCGGAGACGGGCCAGCGCTTTCCATGGAAGCATATCTCGGAGGACCGCGCGGAGGCCGCAGTTCCCATCTTGTCCAATACGGAGAGATCAATACGGACTATTTCCAGAATGAAACCAGGGTAACTCAACCGCGCCTTGCTGTAGAAGATCGCAGCTGCTCGTTTAATGAGATCGAGCTTCCGATAACCGCTGAGTCGGCTCTCCGGGAGGCCGGACGCTGCTTCAATTGCGGCCTCTGCGACGAGTGTGACAACTGCTACGTATTTTGCCCGGATGCGGCGGTTATCAGAAGTGGGAACATGGAGAACCGGCATATCAACTATGATTACTGCAAAGGATGCGGCGTATGTGCTGTGGAGTGCCCGCGCTACGCCTTAATCATGGGTGGGGAGGGGTTATGAAGCAGGTGCTCGAAGGCAACTCTGCCGTCGCGGAGGCCGTCCGGCTGGCAAGGGTTCAGGTAATCTCTGCGTATCCTATCACACCCCAATCGCACATCGTAGAGGTCTTATCGGACTATTGTGCAAGCGGCAAAATGGATGCCCGTTATTTAAGGGTGGAGAGTGAGCATTCCTGTCTCGCGGCCCTTGTCGGAGCAGCGTGCGGTGGCGTCAGGACATTTACTGCGACCTCCTCAGCCGGCCTTGCTTATATGCACGAAATGCTGCACTGGACGGCAGGATCGCGTCTGCCTATTGTTATGGCCGAAGTGAACCGGGCGCTCGGCGCACCCTGGAATATCTGGTCAGACCAGACCGACAGCCTGTCCCAGCGCGACACAGGCTGGATACAGTTATACTGTGAAGACGGGCAGGAGGTTTTTGACACAACCCTCCAGGCCTTCCGCCTGGCGGAATGGGTAAACCTTCCGGTCATGGTTGTCACAGAGGGCTTCTTAATTTCCCATACCTATGAACCCGTGGACATTCCCGAGCAGGAAGAAGTGGATCGTTTTCTTCCCCCGTACAATCCCGCATTCAAGGTCGATACCAAGAATCCGTTTACAGTGAATTCCATCGCGCCTCCTTCAATATATATGGAAATTCGTCATGACAATGCAATGGCTATGGATGAGGTGCCGGAGCGCTTTGATGACGTTGAAAAGGAATTTGAGGTTTTATTCAACCGCCGCTATGGCGCTGTCGAGGCGATCAACTGTGACGATGCGGAGATCATTCTCGTCACGTCGGGAACTATTACGAGCACCGCCCGTCTGCTTCTTGAAGACCTGCGGGACAGAGGCGAGAAAGTCGGTCTCCTGAAGATGAAGATGTTTCGGCCGTTTCCAGTGGAACAGGTTTGCAGGGCGCTTAAATCGGCAATGAAAGTTGCTGTTATTGACCGCAATTTTTCATCCGGTGCAGGGGGCATATTTCTGCAGGAAGTTCGGGCTGCGCTCTGCAATAGAGAGGACCGTCCCCTTGTCTTCGGTTATATTGTCGGCCTCGGCGGCAGGGATGTCACGAAGGCTGTTCTCGAAGATATCTATAAGATGACCAAGAACAGTGATGTCCCGTCGGATAAGAGCGTCTGGATAGGACTGCGAGAGGTGAAACATGCGATTGGACGCTGACGAGCGTGAATTCATGTGCTCAGGGCACGCGGCCTGTCCGGGCTGCGGCGCAGTTATTGCTCTGCGGATTTTCACAAAGGCTATGGGAGAAAATACCATTCTGGTTATCCCCGCAAGTTGCACAGGTGTCATCGTCGGGGTTTATCCCCAGTCCGTCATGCGGATCCCCGTAGTCCACGCCCCCATGCCGGCGGGCGCCTCCGTGGCTTCCGGACTGCGTGCTGCCCTCGATATGAGGGGCGATACGGATACCACGGTCGTTGCGTGGGCCGGCGACGGCGGCACATTCGACATCGGTTTTCAGGCCCTGAGCGGCGCCGTCGAAAGGAACGAGGATTTTATTTATGTCTGCTACGACAATGAAGCCTATATGAATACCGGCATCCAGCGCAGCTCTTCGACGCCGTATGGGGCATGGACGACGACCACACCCGGACAGGACTGGAAAAGATTGCGCAAGAAAAATATCGTTGAAGCCCTCGTGGCGCACCGTATCCCCTACGTGGCGACGGCAAACATAGCATTTCCGGAGGACCTTGTTCGGAAGGTTAAAAAAGCCAAATCAATCAAAGGATCGAAGTTCCTGCACATCTTCGCGAGTTGTCCCCCCGGATGGCGCATTCCCTCCGAGATATCGGTAAAAACGGCGCGGATGGCCGTCCAGGCAAATATCTTCCCCCTGTACGAGGTGGAAGACGGCGTCCGCTATACCATCAATTACAAGGGCAAGCAACGACCTGTGCAGGACTATTTCGAGGTTCAGGGACGATTCAGTCACCTGACTGCCGAAGACTTCGAGCAGATCCAGAAAATGGTTGAAGAAGATTGGGGGCTGTTGCAGAGAAAGGCTGGATACCAGGCAGCCGACGCATGCATCCAATCATCGAGCGCTCAGCGAGCGATTAAGACTAATAAAGTATTTTGATAGGCATCTTACGACGAGGATGCTATACTGGCATTATAATTCGTACGTTGGCAAGGAGGAAGGATGAAAAAGAAAATCGCAGTATCCATTTTTTTTGCGTTGGTTTTTGTCTCTGTAATTTGCGGAAACCTGCGCGCTGAAACAGTAGAAGAGACTCTGACAAGAGAATTTCCCGGAGCAGATTTTGATGCTGTTAAACCGACCGATATAAAGGGCATGTACGAGATCGTCAAAGACACAGATATCATCTATTACGTTCCGGTTCCCGGTTATCTTATCGTCGGGGATATCTACGACAAAGACGGAAGGAATGTCACCGAAGAGAGAAAGGGCGAGCTTTTTGCCGCAAGCGCAAAAACCCTCCCGTTGGATAAGGCCATCAAGATCGGAAACGGCAAAAATATTATTGTAGAATTTACTGATCCCGATTGCCCCCACTGCAGGACGGCGTCCGCTTTCTTAGAAAAGAGAAAGGATGTAACCCGCTATATTTTCTTTTTCCCCCTCCCCATGCACCAGGATGCTGAGAACAAAATTAAATATATCTTTTGCGCCACCGACCGGGCGAAGGCTTACGAAGATGCCATGCAGGGCAAGTTTGATGATCAGAAATATGAGAAATGCTCAAAACCTGAGGCAGCGGAACTTCTGGAGCTTCACAAACAGATCGGACTGAAGATGCGCGTACGCGGCACGCCATTCTTTATCATTAACGGCAAGAAGTCCGTCGTTGGGGCAAATATTCCGGAGCTCGAAGAAGCTCTCAAGAAGTGACGTTTATTTGGCCGGCCTTAGCATGTCCGTTGCGGCCTGATTATTTCTCTGAAAAAACTATAAGGGCCTTCAGTATTGCGTCTGAAGGCCCTTTGTATTTTCTATTTCACCTCATCCTTCACGCTGTAAAAGCGGTTGAAATGCCAGGCGAGAGGAGTCAAGGCTTTGTTTACAGTGAAATCCACGGCGCCGGCGAGATAAAGAGTGTAGGTGCCGACCGGGAAGGATGTAATTACTTTGCACTCTATGGAGACAGCAGAGCCCTTAATAACAGGGGCGCTTACCACTCGCGCTTTTTCTGTTGCGATGGAGAATTTCTTGAATTTATCGACCCTGTCGCCGTGTGTGGAACCCAGACCCCTGGCGAGCTTTACCTGCCCTACGGAGGCTACGTTCAGAACGAACTGGCCTGTTTCTTCAATAAGGGCGTGGGTAAGGTGACCCCTGTCAACACTGACGACGAATAAGGGCGGGTCTTCGGAAACAAACATGGAGGTGGCTGTCATGGCGTCCTTTTTCGTTCCGTTTCCTGCGCTCAAGAGGACTACGGAGCATGGCATCAAGTGGCTTACGGCCAACATGTCTTTCTTCATAATCTTCTCCTTCCTTCATGACGATTCACTGAACTTCATCGATTCCCATCGGCAAATGAAATAAGACATTTGCTTGATTCAAACTTCTTTTAAAAGTATAGGAAAGCGAGAATTGCCTGTCAAGACAAATGAAAATCTACCGTGTGTAATTGTCAGGTGTTTCACATGAAGCCCGTTATATACACTATCGGCCATTCAACTCATACGATCGATGAGTTTGTGGAATTGCTTCAGGCATTCCATATCGAGACGGTAGTCGATGTCAGGTCTATTCCTAAATCTCGCCATAATCCCCAATTCAATAAAGAGGAATTAAAGAAGAGTCTGCACGAGCATGAAATTGACTACATGCACTTGGGTCTTCTCGGCGGGCTGCGTCATACAACAAACGCATCTATCAATACGGCCTGGAGGAACGCCTCGTTCCGGGGGTTTGCGGACTATATGCAGAATTCTGAATTTGCCGAAGGGATGGAGCAATTGGTGGGTCTTGCCGGGGAAAAAAGAGTTGCCATTATGTGTTCGGAAGCTGTCCCGTGGCGCTGTCATCGCTCACTTATCGGCGATGCGCTCCTGGTGCGCAATTACCATGTTGAGGATATTATGAGCGGCAAGACCACTAAGCCCCACATACTGACTTCCTGGGCAAAAGTGAAGGGCATGGAGATCACTTATCCGGAGCCCGAGATATAAGGAACGGAGGCGAGACATAAATCTGATTCCAACGCGGATTATTTTTGCTGCTCCCGGGTCTTCACGAGATGTCCCGCTTCCCGCAGCCACTGCTCTGTTATCTGCATTCCTTCCTGCAATGACAGGCGAGGCTGATATCCCAGCTCGCGCCGCGCCTTTTCAATACTGAAGCAGGCTTTTCTGGTTAGAAAACCAACGGCCTGTCGCGTGATCTTTGGCTGCCTGCTGATAAACTTTGACGTTATCTCCATCCCGAGGGCGACCATTTTTGCGAGCTGTGCGGGAACGGATCTCATCTGCGGTTTCCCGGCCATTTGCGCATAGCATCCGAAGAATTCTTTCCAGGGGAGGGCGATGCCGTCGGTGATTACATAAGCCTGCCCCACTGCTTCGTCGCGCTTTGTGGACAGGAGCGTAGCGTCAATAAGATTATCGATATACACATAATTGCAGAGACCCGTCCCGCCGTTGATGAGCATCATCTTCCCTGAGGTTATCATCTTGAGTGGTCGCAGCGTCCACGGCTTGGAATGAGGCCCGTAGACATTGGTGGGCCGGATTACCACGATGGGCAGTCCTTTGTCCCGGTGATATTCCCATACGACCTTCTCCGCGGCGATCTTTGTATCGCAGTAGAGATTGCCGCAAGGCTGAAAGGCGGTGTCTTCATCCGCCCCATCCGGAGGATTTAGTCCGTACACGGCGACACTGCTCATGTGAATGAACTTCTTGACGCCTGCCGCGACGGCATCCTTCACGATGTTATCCGTACCTTGGACATTGATCTGATAGAATTCTTTCTTCTTCCCGGTTTCACGGACAAGGGCCGCGCAGTGGAACACAAGATCGCAGGCCGCCACGGCCCTCTTGAGAGATTGCGGATCAAGAAGATCCCCTTCAACTATTTCCAAGGGCAGCTTTGTTAGACGCCCCGCTTTCTTAGTGCTGCGCACCAGAGCGCGAACACGGACGCCTTCTTCAGTCGCCAATCTTTCCGCGAGACGGCCGCCGATGAAGCCTGAGGCGCCTGTCACCAACGCGAGCAATCCGCGAATTTCCATGCCGCCTCCTGAAGAATTCCTGTTCTCAATCTCCTGTTTCAGCCGTGCGCCTCGTCCCAGTTCTTTCCCGGGGAGATGTCCACCCTGAGAGGCACCTTCAGTTTGATCACCTCTTCCATCTCTTTCTTGACGAGGGCCAATACTTCTTCCTTATCGGCGAAGGGAACTTCGAAGACCAGTTCATCGTGGACCTGCATGATCATCCTTGCCAGCAGATGCTTTTTCGCAATCAGGTTTGCGATATTGATCATGGCCACTTTAATAAGATCCGCCGCCGTTCCCTGAATCGGAGTGTTGATTGCCGTGCGCTCGGCAAACTGCCGCACAGGGGCATTGCTGCTGTTTATCTCGGGAAGATAGCGGCGTCGGTTGAGAAGGGTGCAAACGTACCCGTCTTTGCGCGCGTTTGCAATGATTCCATCCAGGAAGGCTCTCACCTCCGGGTATTTGTTAAAATATTCGTCTATGTAAACCTGGGCCGTCTTCTGCTGCACATTGAGTTCCTTCGATAGACCGAAGGCGCTCATGCCGTAGAGGATGCCGAAATTGATGACCTTGGCCTGCCGTCTCATTTCCGCAGTCACCATTTCCGGAAAGACGCCGAAGACATTCGCCGCTGTTGCTGCATGGATATCAACGTCCTCCATAAAGGAGTCGATCAAGGCTTTGTCGCAGGAGAGATGCGCGAGTATCCGGAGTTCGATCTGGGAGTAGTCGGCGGAGACGATTTCCCATCCGGCCGGTGCGATGAAGGCCTGCCTGATCCTTTTCCCTTCAGGTGTCCTGATGGGGATATTCTGCAAGTTGGGATTGCTGGAAGAGAGCCTGCCTGTAGCCGTTACAGTCTGGTTGTAGGATGTGTGGATGCGCCCTGTCTCCGGGTTTATCAGCAACGGCAGGGCGTCGATGTAGGTTGATCTCAGCTTCGCCATGGTCCGGTATGACAGGATTTCTGCGGGCAGTTCGTGACTCCGGGCGAGATTGCTTAGGACTTCAATGTCCGTCGAGTGTCCGTCTTTCGTTTTCCTCCCTCTCGGGAGACCGAGCTTATCGAAGAGAACCACCTGGAGTTGTTTCGGCGAACTGATATTGAATTGTTCTCCCGCCAACTGGTAGATCTTTTCTTCAGTAAGAGACATGAGTTGTTCGATCTCCGCGGACATCGCCGCAAGGAGCTGCGTATTTAGGAGTACGCCCTTCTTCTCCACAGTGGCAAGAACGGAAACGAGAGGCATCTCCACCTCATAGTAAAGGTCTTTAAATCCGTCTTCTACAATCTTCTCATGCAGCGCCGCGGTAAGTGCCAAGACAGCGTCGACCCTCCTGCACGCATAATCCCTGACCTTCTCAATGGGGATATCGCTGAAAGAAACAGCCTTAGCGCCGCTGCCAATCAAATCCTTCGGATATGTAATATGTCTGCCGAGGTGATTCCTGACTACATCGGCCAACTCGAAGCTGTGCTTTGCCGGATTCAGTATGTAGGAAGCCACCATCGTGTCGCATCCGAGACCCTGCAGGTCCACGCCGCTTCGGGCCAGGATGATCACTGCATTCTTCATGTCGTGGCCGTGCTTCTTGATGCCGTGACTGGAAAGGAAGGGCGTCAGGCCTTTCAGGACATCGCGTGATTTGAGCTGCTGCGGAGCTCCCATGTATGCATGGGAAAGCGGGATGTAGAAGGCTTCTCCCGGGGCAAGGCAGATGGAGATGCCGACAATATCGGCAAGCATCGGTACATCTGAACTCGCGATAATGTCGAAGGCAAATTCTTTCGCATGCCCGAGCCGTTCAATTAAGGCCGCAAAGTCGGCATCCGTGAGGACGAGACCATATTGTCCGTTGATCGCTTCATCTTTGTTTTTCAGTTCTTGAAGGAGCGAGGAGAATTCAAATTCCTTGAACAGGGCCTGCAATACCTCATTGTCAGGTTCCGAATAGCGCGTGCTTTCGAGGTCAATATCAAAATCCGCGTCCGTCCTTATTCTGGCGAGATCGTGGCTCATTCTGGCCTGGTCGGCAAACGACCGCAGACTTTCGCGCGTCTTCGGGTTTCGCACCTTGTCGGTGTTTTGCAGAACTCCCTCCACGGATCCGAATTCCTCAATCAGGCGTTGTGCGGTCTTCGGACCTATGCCGGGAACGCCCGGGATGTTATCCGATTGATCGCCCGTGAGGCCCAGAATCTCTACCACCTTTTCAGGGCCGACGCCAAACCGCTCCCTTACGGCTTCGACATCGTAGGACTTGTCCTTCATGGTATCTATCATCATGACGTTATCGGAAATGAGTTGCATCATGTCCTTGTCGCCGGAGACGATGACCGTCTTGATATTCTTATCCGCGTACTTGATGGCCATAGTCCCGATAATGTCGTCCGCCTCCAGTCCCTGCATTTCCAGGACCGGTATGGAAAAGCCGCGGATAATATCCTTGATGTACGGTATCTGCAATATCAGGTCATCGGGCGTGGGCCTTCTCGTGGCCTTGTATGCCTCGAAGGCCTCATGGCGGAAGGTGGGTCCCTTGAGGTCGAAGACAACAGCGACGTACTGCGGCTTCCAGTCCCGCAGCAGCTTCAGGAGCATCGTGGTAAAACCATAGATGGCATTGGTGGGGAAACCTTTGGAATTGGACAATTCTCTGATTGCATAATAGGCGCGATACACATAATTGCTGCCATCGATTAAGAACAGGGTGGGTTTTTCAGTTTCTTCTTTCATTATAAACTTTCTAATTTAGTCACCCCCTTTTTTAAAGGGGGCCGGGGGGATTTTTTTATTCCGCCTGCAAAATCCCTCTAAATCTCCCTTTATAGAAGGGAGACTTGATCTATAGTTCGAACGTTGCATCGATCTTGAAAGTCTGTGCGGCGGTCATGCTGATAATATCCGTGACGCCCGTTTTGTCGCGTATTTCGCCGAGGGATTTCTTCAGCGTCTCCTCATCCGCGGCAATAAAAGTAAACCAGACATTGTATTCATGGCTTCTTCGGTAATTGTGCGTGACGCCGGCATAAGAGTTTACTACCGCGACGAACTGTTTCAAATTCTCTTTGGGAACCTTGGCAGCGCATAGGGTGCTCGCATAGCCCATCTTCTTGGAATCAAAGACAGCCCCGATCCGGCGGATGATTCCCTTTTCCTTCAAATTCTTGATACGCTGAAAAGCCTCATCCTCACTGATGCCTGCCTTAGCAGCGACCGCCTTGAAGGGTTCTTCAACCACCGGGAAATCCCTCTGGATGATATTCAAAATCTTCTTATCGATGCTATCCATTATCTTTTCGGTTCATAGATACAGAATGGTTCGGGGGCTAAGTAATCTCCAGTGATTTCGTAGGCCCGCGCGCGGCAGCCGCCGCAGACTTTTATGAATTCGCAACGGCCGCATTTGCCTTTGTATTTATTCAGATCACGGAGGTCGGAAAATACAGGGGAGCTGTTCCAGATGTCCGCAAATCCTTTCTCTCTAATCCGGCCGCAATCGACTTCGAGATAGCCGCAGGGCTGCACCTGCCCCGTGTGAGAGATGAAGCAGAAGGCGCTTCCGCCGAGACAGCCGCGCGTCGTGGCATGCAGAGGGTCTCCTGCGCCCTCATCCCTGACCCCTTTCCCCTGTTTTCTCTGTTTCAGGATGCGATAATAATGGGGCGCGCATGTAGCCTTTAGTTGTATCGGACAATTGAGGCTTGCCTCGTAGAACCAGTTCAGCGTCTTTTCATAATCTGCGGGAGATATGGCCTGCTCAGCCATCTCTTTTCCCCGGCCGGTGGGAACGAGGAGAAAGATGTGGTGTGCGGCAGCGCCGAGCCTGACGGCGAGATCCATGATGCCGGGGAGTTGATCCAGATTGGCTTTGGTTATAGTCGTGTTGATCTGGAATTCCATGCCGGCTTTTTTCATTGCCTCAATGCCGGCCAGCGCTCCCTCAAAGGCGACGGCCACATTACGGAAGGCATCGTGCATTTCTGCATTCATACCGTCGATGCTGATGCTGACTCTCTTGATCCCGGATTTCAGCATATCGCCGGCAATCTGCTCTGTGACCATGGTTCCGTTGGTAGCCATTACCATGCGGAGTCCCTTCTTGTCTCCGTAGGCAGCGATTTCAAATATGTCGGGACGGAGGAGAGGTTCCCCGCCGGTGAGAATAATCACGGGCTTGCTTACGGCTGCAATCGCGTCCAGGAGACGCAATGCCTCGTCTGTCGTGAGTTCACCGGCATAAGGGCCAGATTTGGCCGATGCCCGGCAGTGGATGCAAGCGAGGTTACAGCTCCGGGTCACTTCCCAGGCAACCATGCGGAGGGTATGAGGTAGCACTTCTTTGTTCATTTCTGGAGAAACTTTGCCGCCTCCATCGCAAAATAGGTGATTATGATATCTGCACCGGCCCTCTTGATGGATGTGAGTGATTCCATCATCGCCCTTTCTCCGTCCATCCAGCCAAGTTTGGCCGCGGCCTTGATCATGGAGAACTCGCCGCTGACATTATAGGCCGCAATGGGCAGGTCGAACTCCTCCCGTGCGCGGCGGATGATATCGAGGTAGGGCAGGGCGGGTTTGACCATGATAATATCGGCTCCTTCTTCCACATCGAGGCTTATCTCACGGATAGCCTCGTCTCCGTTGGCCGGATCCATCTGGTAGGCCTTGCGGTCTCCGAATTGCGGGGCGCTTTCCGCGGCCTCACGAAATGGGCCGTAGAAGCAGGAGGCATATTTGGCGGAGTAGGCCATGATCGGCAGGTTGTCGAAACCGGCTTCATCGAGGGCGTCACGAATGGCGCCGACCTGGCCGTCCATCATGGCGGACGGGGCAACCATGTCCGCACCCGCTTTTGCATGAGACAGGGCGGTTTCCGCTATGACTTCGAGCGAGGCATCGTTGTCCACTTCGCCCTTCTCGATCATCCCGCAGTGGCCGTGGCTCGTGTATTCGCAGAGGCAGACATCGGTGATGACGATAATGTCGGGAACCTTGTCCTTGATCCTCTTGACTGCCTGCTGAACAACGCCGTTTTTCATGAAGGCCCCGGACGCCACCTCGTCCTTTTTATCCGGGATGCCGAAGAGGAGAACGGCAGGGACACCCAGGTCTTTCGCCTTCTGCACCTCTTTCACCAGATTGTCAGCGGACATTTGAAAATTTCCCGGCATGGAACTGATCGGTTTTTTCAAATCCTTCCCGAAGATCGCAAAAAGAGGATATACGAAATTATCGACGGACAGCTTCGTCTCCCTGATCATCCTCCGGAAATTTTCGTTTTTTCTCAACCGCCGCGGTCTGTAAGCAGGAAAATACATGATTTGTCCTGACCCTCCTTTTCAGTTATTCATACTTTTTTACTGAAATATTTTATCAGTGTTTCAACCAGGCCCGGTATGGTATAGCGGTCCTGGATTATGTCAGCGGGAAGGCCGCACTTCTTGACGGCTGCGGCTGTGACCGGTCCGATACAGGCGATCCTTACTCCCGCAGGCGTCACGTATTTCCGTCCCATGATTTCCATGAAATTAAGCACGGTCGAGGGGCTGGTAAATGTGATGACGTCCACCTTTCCCTCGTTCATCAATTTTTCAAGCTCCGCTTTATCTTTTCCCGAATTGACTGTTCGATATGCCGTTACCACATCGACCTTTGTCCCGAGTTTTGCAAGTCCTTCGGGAATGACATCGCGGACCGCTTCGGCTCTGGGAAGCAGTATCCTGCTTCTCTTCAAATTGATCTTCTCAAAGGCCGTGACCACCCCCTCGGAGATGAACTCGTCAGGCACAAGATCAACCCGGATGCCTAATTGTTCAAGCTGCGTTGCTGTAGCGGGCCCGATCGTACAGATCCGGAGTCCTTTGAGATCCCGCACATCCCGTCCGAGCTCTTTCAGACGCCTCAAAAAGAATGCCACGCCGTTGGCGCTGGTGAAGATGATCCACTGATATGCCGAAAGTTCGGCGATGGCCCTGTCGAGACCGTCGTAGCTGACGGGCGGGACGATCTTGATCGTCGGGAAATTTATCACCCGTGCACCCTGCGCATGGAGAAGGCTTGCGAATTCTTCCGACTGCGCCTCGGGTCTTGTGATCACGATGCCTTTGCCGAAGAGCGGCTGCGTCTCGTACCAGTTGAGCACCCTCCGCAGATCCACGACGCCGCCCACCACCAAAATAGCCGGAGGGGAAAAATGTTTTTCCTCCGCTTTCCCGGCAATGTCGCTGATGGTTCCCGTCAGGGTTTCCTGATTTTCCGTCGTCCCCCAGCGGATGAGGGCGGCGGGCGTATCCGCATGCTTGCCATGTGACATCAGCTTGGCCGTGATGCGGCCGAGATTCTTGACGCCCATGAGAAAGACGACGGTGCCCATTCCCGCCAGACACTTCCAATCGATATCGCTCTCTTCTTTCGCCGCGTCTTCATGTCCTGTCACAAAGGCGACTGTGGACGTATAGCCGCGATGCGTGAGCGGGATACCCGCATACGCCGGGACCGCAGCGGCGGAGGTTACGCCTGGCACTACCTCAAAGGGGATGCCGGACTGCGCCAGGATCTCCGCCTCTTCCCCGCCGCGCCCGAAGATGAACGGGTCTCCGCCCTTGACTCTCGCGACAACGTTGCCCTGCTTTGCTTCTTCAAGGAGGAGCCGATTTATTTCATTCTGCGGAAGGGTGTGGTCTCCCCCTTTTTTCCCGGCGTAGATAAGGCGAGTCGATTCCTTCGCCTGATGAATGATCTCCTCGCTCACAAGGAAGTCGTAGATGATGACATCAGCTTCCTTGAGGCATCTCAAGCCTTTTATCGTAAGCAGTCCGGGGTCTCCCGGGCCAGCCCCGATGATATAAACTTTACCTTTCTTCGCCACAGAAGAGCCCCTTTCTGTAAACCTCATCCATTATCGCCTGTCCGCCGTTCGACAGGATTCTTTCCGCAAGTGACGTCCCCAGAACCTCGGCGTCCGCGCTCACTCCTCGTACTTCATCTTTTATCAACTCTCTGCCATCAAGGCTTCCGAGCAGTCCCGTAACGGTCAGGTCATTTCCTTCTTTCACACCGTAGGCAGCCACGGGCAGTTGGCATCCCCCGCCCACTCTTCTCAGAAATGCCCGCTCCGCGCTCACCTCCACCCAAGTACGGGGATGATTGAGGAAAGAGACGGCGCGACGGACGGCGGCATCGTTCTTTCTCAATTCTATACCGAGCGCGCCCTGGCCTACGGCAGGGAGCATTATTTCCGCAGGTATGACCTCGGTGATACGGTCTGCCCATCCCATGCGCTTGAGGCCAGCTGCCGCCACAATGATGCCGTCGAGGCCGTCTGTTTGAATCTTTCTTATGCGTGTATCAAGGTTGCCGCGTATAGGAACGAGTTCCATGTCCGGAAAAAAGTGAAGGAGCTGGAAACCCCTCCTCAGCGAACCCGTGCCGATGCGGGCGCCGACCGGCATATCCGCAAGCTTTCTTTGGTCCTTCGAGATCAGCACATCGTGCGGGTCTTCCCTTTCCGACATGACGCCGATTTCCAGACCATTCGGTAGTTCCATGGGTACATCCTTCATGCTATGGACCGCGATATCTACTTCGTCCCGGAGAAGCGCGTCCTCGATCTCTTTCACAAAGAGTCCCTTTCCCCCCACATTCGCCAAAGGTACGTCCTGGAGGGTATCTCCCTGTGTCTTGATCACTACAGT
The DNA here is from genome assembly GCA_003153775.1 of Syntrophaceae bacterium. Classification (GTDB taxonomy): domain Bacteria; phylum Desulfobacterota; class Syntrophia; order Syntrophales; family UBA2185; genus Fen-1135. The sequence continues at coordinate 72,897 of PMBI01000048.1, forward strand.
CTCTATGGTCACGGCGGGCGTTCCTCTTCGCAACTTCTCTGCAACCCAATTGGTCTGCGTCAGCGCGAGAAGGCTTCCCCGTGTTCCGATTTTCAGTATGCTTCTAATTGGCCTGTCTCCTCATTTATCATCCAATCCGAACAGTCTCCTGATCGCCGCGATGTAAGGGAGCGCGCTGTTATCCTTGCTCTCCTCCTTCAGCCCCGTGATCGGATCGTGAAGCACCTTGTTGATAATGGAATTTGCCATGATCTCTATATTTCTTCTTTCATCTTCCGTGAGATTCTCCATCCATGCAGAGGACTTCGCAATCTCTCCTCTAATGATGCCCTCCATTTTTTCGCGCAGGGAGATGATCGTCGGCACAACTTCCAGGGCGCTGTACCATTCGAGATACTTTGTTATCTCTTCGTCTATAATGGTCTCCGCCTTCTCGGCCTCCCTCTTCCGGCTTTTCAGGTTGCTGTCCACAATATCCTGAAGGTCGTCGATATTGTAGAGGTACACGTTATCGATCTCACCCACGGCAGGGTCGATGTCTCTCGGCACGGCAATGTCGATGAGAAAGAGGAGACGGTTCTTGCGCCTGCGGATGGCCGCTTCGATCATAGGGGGCGTAAGCACGTAGCCGGGCGCCCCTGTCGAGGTTATCACAATATCGACTTCGTGCAGCCTTTCCGGGAGCATGTCAAACTCTATGGCGGTCCCGTGAAAATCTTCAGCCATCTTCACCGCGCGCGCATACGTCCTGTTGGCGATGAACATCTTTCCCACCCTGCGGCTGATAAGATGTTTTGCTGCAAGCTCCGACATCTCACCGGCGCCGATGAGGAGGACATTCCTCCCTTCAATAACGCCGAATATCTTCTTTGCCAGCTCCACGGCGGCAAAACTGACGGACACGGCGTTGTTGGCAATTCCCGTTTCGCTCCTCACCCTCTTTGCCACCCGGAACGATTGATGGAGGATCTTATTCAGTATGACACCGGTTGCGTTGTGTTCAACGGCCGTGCGAAAGGCGTCCTTGATCTGCCCCAGTATCTGCGGTTCCCCCATGACCATAGAGTCGATGCTTGCCGCCACGCGGAAGAGATGGCGCACGGCTTCATGGTCATGGTGCAAATAGAGGCACTTGCTCATCTCTTCTGCGGACAGATTGCCGTGATGAAAAATAAAATCCCTTAGCCTCGCAACAGCGCCCTCACCATCTGTGGCATTTGCGAGGACCTCCACGCGGTTGCAGGTGGCAAGATACAGTCCCTCCTTTATTTCCGGGATGTTCATTATTTCCGCAAGATGGTTGACGTCGTCCCCGCATGATAGAGAAAGGCGCTCCCTGATTTCGAGGGGGGCCGTTTTATGGTTCATGCCGATAAGAATGATATTCATGGTGTTATATGAATCTGTGAGCAGTTACAAAGAGGAGGCTCGTAAGCACAAGCGAAATCAAGAGTACAGCAAATGCCAGCAGGGTGAAAAGCGCCGCCTTGTGGCCCTTCCAGCCCATGGCAAGCCTTTGATGAAGCAGCACGGCATAGGCGAACCACGCCGCGAGCGTCCATGTCTGCTTGGGGTCCCATTGCCAAAGGCTGCCCCAGACGCTTCTCGCCCATATGGAACCTACGAGGATGCCGAGAGTGAGCAAGGAAAATCCCAGCATGAGGCATATATGGTTAATCCTGTCCAGGTCCGTAAGGGAAGGCAGCACCTTGCTGAAGCTGCTCACCTTCTTATTCTTTAGTAAGCCTTCCTGGATGAGATACATAGCGCCTGCGCAGGTGGCCAGGGCAAAAAGAGCCTCTCCCGTTACGGCGAGTATCACATGAACCGCCACGAGGTTGCTCTGCAGTGCAGCGGGAATGGAAACGTATCCTGCCATGTCTTTTGAGGCCGCAATCATGAGGAGAAAACTCACGGGAGAGACGAAGGCGCCCAGCACCCTCGTCTTCGTCTTCAATTGGAAGGCAAGATAGATACCGGCCATTGCCCAGGCGAAAAAAGAAAGCATCTCATGGAAGCTGACCACAGGATTCTGGCCGGTCTTGATGCATCTCATTGCGAAAAACAAGGTGTGGAACGCAAAGGCGGAAAATAGAATCCATGTGGAGACTCTCGCTACCAGCACCCTTCTGGTATACAGGGAGCCTAAGTATCCTAAGGCGCTGAGAAGATAGACGGCAAGAGCCAGCCTGAAAAAAATGATATCCATCAATCACCAACTTTTATTTTTTCGCCGGTAATGTCATAAATGATTTTCTTTACATTATCCCAGTTCTTATCTCTTATGTGCGTGAGGATGTCCGAATGCACGACCGCTTCAAACATGCGCCTGTTCTCGTGGGAGGAATGCCCCTTTACGACCAGCTTCTCTCTCAGTTGGGCCAGCACATCGAGGAGGGTCTGATATTCCGTCCCGAAGAGCTGTTCCATCTCTTCCCTCAGTTTCTTCGCGAGGGCCGGGCTTTTTCCGCCGGTGGATACGGCGATCAGAAGGTCTCCCTGTGTGAGGAGAGAAGGGAGCACGAAATCACACTTGTCGGGGTCATCCACGATATTGACTAGTATCCCCTTATCCTGCGCATCGCGCGAGATCTTCGCATTGATGTCATCCCGGTCCGTGGCGCCGATTACGAGGAAGGCATCATCTATGAAGGACTTGTCGTAATCGGCAGCGATGTGATTTATTCTGCCGTTTTCCTTCATCGTTTCAAGGCCGGGTGTCAGCGTCTTTCCCACAAGAGCGACACGGGCACCGAAGTCGAGAAGACGCGCCACTTTCCTCTCGGCGACATCGCCTCCGCCTATGACGACACATCTTCTATCTGTGATATCCAGAAATAACGGGTAATATTTCACAGCCCTTCCTTACAAGTCCCCCTTTCAAAAAAGGGGGGAACAAGAGACAAATTCTACTTTCAGATTAATACTAGAGAATCAGCGCAAGCTATCACGAAGACCCTTAAAATTCAAGCTGCTTGAAATATCATCGAAAAGAGGATATAGAAGGATATTCAATCGTTTCAGGTCAGGGAGGGACGCAAATGCCAGAAGTGACCGGGCTGACCGGAGAGAAAAAGGGGCAATGGCTGAAGATCGAACTGTCCGTATCGCCGCTGCTGATCGATCCATTGTCAAATTTCCTTACTGAAATAGGCGTCCCGGGAGCGTTTCAGGAAGAACTGGCGCCGCAGGCGCCGGGAGACTTTGGGCTCTCTGAAACGAGAGAGGTGCTGAAAGCGTACTTACCCTTTGACGGACGCCTGGAAGATCGTATCGCCTCCTTGAAGATATATTTGGACAGCGTTTCCGGTCTCTTCCCCGGCATGGAGGAGCCCCGCCTTTCCATGGAAATAGTTGCAGATCAGGATTGGGGGGAAGAGTGGAAGAAATATTTCAAGCCGCTCAGGGTGAGCAAGAACATCGTTATCAAACCGACCTGGGAGAGATACACCCCTGCAGGCCGGGATATTGTCATCGAGATCGACCCCGGGATGGCATTCGGAACAGGCCAGCATCCTTCGACGAGAATGTGTCTCGAAGCTATTGAGGACATACTTCTGAAGGACCGGGGCGTCAAAAAGTGGCGGGTCCTCGACGTCGGGACAGGTACAGGCATCCTGGGCATTTCCTGCGCGAAGCTCGGTGCGGAAAGAGTCGTATGCGTTGACATCGATAAGAAGGCCGCTACGATTGCCCGCGAGAATGCGATGATCAATAATGTGGCGGACAGAGTGGAAATCATCAACCGCGACGTCAATACCATCAATGAGCCGTTTGATCTCATCGTCGCCAATCTCACGGCCAAGATACTGGTACGTGTCGGCGACCACTTGATGTCCTTGATCGAAAAAGACGGTTATCTGGTGATTTCCGGCATCACTGATCAGAATAAGACTGATATTGAAGCGCACTTCCTGAAAGGCACATTCGCCGTCCACCAGATCATCTCGGAAAAGGAATGGGTTTGCTACGTTCTGCAAAGAAAAGGAAATAAGCCCTGAGCCCGCAAGAGAGCGTTTTGCATTTTTTAGCTAAGCCAGCCTTCCGACCAATTTCCGATTGTTTTGTGAGGGAATAAACCTTGACAGTGCCGAGAATCTATTTCCCTGGTATCACAGGGAAGGGCGAGACATTTGATCTTGGGGGAGAGAACCTCAGATATGTCAAGTCCGTCCTCAGGATGAGGAAGGGTGACCGGCTGATTCTTTTTGACGGCGCCGGATGGGAATACGAAACCGTAATAAAGAACTTCTCCACCGATGGCATCGATGTAGAGGTCATGGGAAAGAACAGGATAGAGGATGAGTCTCCGAACATCATCCTTCTTCAGGCCCTTCCCAAGGCGAACAAGATGGATTCGATAGTCCGAAAGGCAACCGAGCTGGGCGCCCGCAGGATCATCCCTTTCCGGTCTGCAAGGTCCGTTCCTCAGTTAACGGCGGAGAAGGCGCATGTGAGGGTGTCGCGCTGGCGAAGCATAGCCACCGAGGCAGCGAGACAGTGCGGGCGGGCCGATATACCGGAAGTCAGCGACGTTCTTTCCTTTGAAGAGATGCTTGCATCTTCAGAGGAAGGGGCTCTCAAGATTATATTCTGGGAAGAAGAATCTGAAAGAGGCGTAAAAAAACTATTGCGTGAAAATAAATATGAAGGAGCAAGAGACGTCACCGTCATGATAGGCCCGGAGGGTGGATTTTCAAGAGAGGAAGTGGAGAGCGCCGTGAGAAGGGGATTCATATCCGTAAGTTTGGGCAGGAATGTATTGAAGGTGGAGACGGCCGCCGTCACTATTCTTTCCATTATTCAGTATGAATTGGGTATCTTCGGAGGAGAACCGGAAGGAGATAATCTGTAATGGTGAATGGTGACTACGGCGGCTTCTGGCGAAGAGCAATGGCGTTTTCCATCGATAAGATAATTCTCTTTTTCACTTCTCTCTTCATCCTTTTTATAGGCATGCTGGCATTGAGCATGGGTTTTCTCACTCACTACCGCGAAATGCTGCCGGAGAGATTTGAGCAAATGACAATCACATTTGTNNCAGACGCCCGGAAAGATGATCTTCGGCCTCAAAGTGGTTCAGTCAACGGGGGAGCAAATGACCTTCGGGCTCGCTTTTCTCAGATGGGTGGGGTACATTATTTCTGCCACAGTTTTTTACATGGGATTTGTCTGGATCGCATTTGATGCGAAGAAACAGGGTTGGCATGACAAGATAGCGGCGACAGTTGTCATCCGCGTCCGGAATATCGTTGATGGGCCTGCTTATACGCCTGATGAAAAAGGCCTTGACAAGGAAGGGGATTTTTTATAGACGAGACTTCCACTCAATGACACAATAAACAGGAAGGGTCGGTAGCTCAGTCGGTAGAGCACTGGACTGAAAATCCAGGTGTCGGCAGTTCAATTCTGCCCTGACCCACCATTGAAATCTGAGGGGTTAATCTATCATGATTAGCCCCTTTTTGTTTCTATGTGAGACATTTCCGGCCCCCGTGTTATTCAATCGAGAGCAAATTTTCCTTTGCTTCTTCCTGAAATCAAGCGTGCTACCATTATTGCAGACATACACCCTTTCGAGTGGTAATCTGCAATAAAAAATTGTGCAAAATATCTTGACTTTTTCTGATGCTTTGATAGTTTATATCCAACAGCGGTGAGTTACTTAGGTTACTTGCTCCGCTTAATAAATGTGCTAAAGGCCGATGTGATGTTGTAAGTAAGCCCGTTGCCTTTTGGCGCGGGCTTTTTAGTTTTTTGGGGCCTTCTTATCACCAAAAAATAAATTTTAAAAAGGAGACTGTTTGCATGCAGATTTCATCGGAAAGTATCAAGGTAGGACATCCGGATATAGTTGCAGATGTAATTGCGGCCAATGTGATTGCGGAAATCCTGGATGAAGAGAAGAAACTCGGACTTGATCTGGGAAACATGCCACATTGCGGCATAGAGGTCTTTCTGGGTAAAGGAATATGTCTTGTCGGTGGAGAAGTGAGGACGAGGGCATACGTCGATATTGACAAAATTGCTCGTGACTCGGTCCTATCTATCGGTTACAACCACGCAGCCGTGGGGTTGAACGGGCATCTGATGGGTGTTCTCAATGCTATCATCCCTCAGTCGGATAATATCAACCAGGGTACAAGCTGCAAACTGAACAAGAAACATGAGGTCGGCGCCGGTGACCAGGGCATTATGTATGGATTTGCCTGTGATGAGACGCCTGAGCTTCTGCCGCTTCCCTACGTACTCGTCAACAGAATAATGCGGGAATTTGAAAACTGTGGCGATCCCATCTTTGCCCCTGATGGTAAGGGACAGGTTTCGGTGGATTATGACATCAAGACGGGCAAACCGATCCGTGTTGCCAAGGTCCTCATGTCCAATGCTATCGATTACCGTTTCGTGAAGGGCAACAGGAACAAAGTCAAAGAAAGGGCTAAAAAGATAGCGTTCGATTGTCTGGCGGACTGCGTTGACAAGAAGACTGAATTTCTTTTCAATCCAACAGGGGAATGGGAAGCCATCAACTCGTGCAGCGCGGCCGATTCAGGTGTGACTGGGCGAAAGCTTGTCGTGCAGTTTTATGGGGGCTATCCCGGTGCTCAGCTTGGGGGTGGTGCTGTCGTGAACAAGACCCCCGAAAAAGTTGATTGTTCCGCCGCTTTTGGTGCCCGCTATGTTGCCAAGAACATCGTAGCCGCAGGTCTCGCCTCCAAATGTGCTATCCAGTTGGCCTACGCAATTGGTATCGCGAAACCCTTCTCCATTTACGTTAATACATTTTGCACAGGGAACATCTCTGACGAGAAGCTGATAAAAATCGTTGAGAGATTGTTTGATCTTACACCAGCAGGGATGATTGAACGCTTTGACCTACTGAACAGCGATGTCTATAGAAAGATTCCCCGAACATTCTTTATGGATAACTATCGCTGGGAAAAAACAGATATGGTCAAAGAACTGCGGAAAGCGGCAGCCGGGGCGTAAGCCTTCCGGGATTTTATCAAACCAGAGAGCAGAGAAAAACATTAAAGGCCTTGTCGGATCATTGAGAGGTGGGGTTTTTTTATTCTTAAATTGGGGGTCCATTACAAAAAAATATCCGCTTTTTTTGGTTATATTCTCTTATAAGAAAGGAGTATGTCATGACAACCTTTCTACGCATTTCATTAAAGTTCCTTTTGGGCTTCGTCCTGGCTTGGGGGCTATGCCTTTTACTTTCAGCCCCCGCTGAGGCCACAGGTCCCACAGTGCCTAACCATTTGGAAACCATGCCCAATTTAGAAGGCTTGAAACTGGCCGCCCTTTCCTTTGGGCGGGATCAGCTTAAACCGAAGGAAAACATTTTCGACCCTGAAACTGCAGTGCCCAATGTGGTAGGGCTCTCCCTGCTAAAAGCCCGCAGTCGGTTGTTTGATGCTTCGCTCAACTGCTCCAATAACGACATCACCCTGAAAACAACCGACCAGCGCCAACAGGATGGTGCTGTGGCTGCCCAGGACCCTCCTCCGGGCAAGAAAGTCAAGACGTTCTCCTTTGTCAAGCTGACGATCTATAAGTACGAGAGGCCGGCTGAAGTAGAGGTCCCCCTGGTGGTAAATAAAAGCATGAATGAGGCAAGACAACTCTTGGAGCAGAAGGGGTTCCAGGTGACAGTGGCAAAGATTCCTGTGCCAACGCGAAAACCTGATCAGGACGGTATGGTGGCTGGGCAATCGCTCGCTGGTATCCAGAAGCGCGGCACCAAAATAGAATTGACGCCATACAAACTGCTAAAGCTGCCGGGCAAATGATCGATTCGTATTTACCGAGTAAGTCTGAAAGAACCATCTGTTAAAGCCACACACACCTTCGGCGATCATCCCGACAGGTTTCATCCCATCTCCTTGCACTTGTCAAGTTTGGATTAGTGCTCTCGCTATACTCCATTTCAATCCGTAATTATTCGTTTTCCGTCCAGTTCCCGATCAAGACTTGTAGGTGGCATCAACACTTGCAAGCGTGCCAGTTGTGTATTTATTTTACGAATTGATCCTGCTATTATTTTTTTGACCAGTCGTCCTAACTAAATCAATTAAAAAGGGGTAACGCAATCGAAGCACTACCCCTCACAAAAAATTCCTGTTTTATTAACTCCTAAAAAATGCCCAATTCTTTTCCGAGTTCTTTGAACTGCTTGGGAAATTCCGGCTGGAAGTTAAGATAGACAGGCACAGGATACTGAGCGCCGACTTTTTTGCCCGCCTCTTGTAGGGCTTGATGTATCTCCTTGAGGTATTTGCCTGGGAGTGAAAAAACTATTTCGTCGTCTTGAGTCATGGAGAAGGCACGGTCTCCTGTTCCGGGCATGGCAATGTGCGGCGCCATATCTTTAAACGGCGCGAGAAGATATTCGGTGCATTCAATTTTGCCTCCGAAGTGACCCTTTACTCGTTCTCCTTGCCGATAAGTCCAGGCATGTACCATGCGCATAAGCTGAGCCGGATTTCCGTAAAAGGCGACTGTGTCTGGTTCAAAGGTTGCCCTGTGCAGGGGTGCAAACAAAATGGCCCCATACTCGTTCTTTTGCAACCGCGTGATCGAGACGGCCTCTTTCCGTCCCACTTCCTCACTCATCGAATAGCTTCCCTCGCAGAAGAGCCTTCCGAGAGAGGCGGCAGAATCCGTGGACTCGCTGAATCCGAAGGCGATGGCCGCAGGAACGCAGATGATGTCTTCTCTTGTCAATCCTACCGTCCATCCATAAACCCGGGCCATGGTGACAGCCTGGCAAATGGTTATCTTTTTCCCGAGGGCTACGGATGGCTGGCGGGTCTTCTCAGGAAAATCTTTTTTGTCCTTTAAAAATTTAACCGCCACAGGGAAGGTCTTGAGCCTCAAGTTGTTTCTTATAAAGTCAGCTATTTCCTTTAAATTCTGTTCTCCCATGATCATATCCTCCTATTATTCTAACTAATACTAAAGCGAAAAGACGCTCCGATTTTTCTTTCAGATATGTATGCGCAGTATAAACAGGTTCTATCTTAGATTACAAATGGAAATCGCTCTCTTCTGCACTGACCTCACCACCAGAATGAAGGGGGTTAACCAATCACGGTTTAGCCCCTTTTTATTTCCGTGTGAGAAATGTTTTCTTTTGAGTTGCTGCTCGGCAGACGGCCTCGATGGCAATTGCCGTTACGGCAGCTCCGTAGTCAAGGTCAATGTTGGTCATCGTATCATGGGTATCATGGTATCCGTGACGGCTGATGTCATAATTCTCCATGAAGAGGACTACCGGTATGCCTGCATCAGAAAATATCTGGGCATCGGTATTATAAAGCGTACTCTTGGGATCACGAGGCAAACGAATTTCACCATCGAGTTTGGGATGCAGCGCAATTGTCGGGACCGTCTTTTTATCGGAACTTCGCTTTCCGCGGGAACATCTGCTGCGGGCCGGTTTCATATTCCAAATATCGGTAGAGGCGTTCCATATTTCATTAGCCATGTGGGCTTGATAAGCCAACCATAACGACTCCTCTCCCATTCCCGGGGATATTTGAAATCTGTCACGTTCACTGTCATGGTTATGTGCAACCATATCAAGAATAAACGCGCCCTGAATTTTAACATCTGAGAGATCTTTTTTCTTATCCTTTGATAAGCGTAATTTCAATGTGCGTTCTATAAGCTGTTGGCAGAGATTGCGTGCTCCGAGACAGTCTGATGGAAATTCCTCGCCGGTCAGATGAATGAGCCAGATGTCGCAGCCGAGCTTCCCCTCCTTGCTGAGTTTGCAAAAGATCGGAGCCGCACGCATCAGCGCAGCGGTTGCGGAGAGATTATCATCTGCCCCGGCCGACGCGAGACGCGCGCCGGAACCGCCTTGCTCCTTATAGTAAATATCTTCCATGTATGCCGTGTCATAATGATCCGCCATGATAACCGCCCGACGGCGGTCACGTCCTGGAATCACGATCAGGAGATTTCGTTCCTCCAGTCGCCCCAACTGGTCATTTGCCCAACCTCCCCACCAGTCAAAGTCAAAATCAGTTTTCCATCGGAAGGGCAGGTCGCCGATCAGCGCCTTTCCCTGCATTCCGCATTGGGCGATGACCCGCCTATAGTAGGCAAGCAGGTAATTGCCAAGCCCTTCCAGATCTCGATGATGATGTTTCAGCATCCTTTGAGTCACGGCGTCGAGGATGCAATCAGAATTGGCTTTATTCGTATATTCGCCGGTCGATAGATGAAGGATATCCTTCCAATATCCCACTTCAAAAGAACGAACGGCAGAACGGGCAAAAGTCAGCGAGGCCGGCAGTCCCTTTCTTCCCGAAACCGGCAGAGTCGGCTTTTTGTTGTCGATCTGATCCTGTAATTGGGTAGCAAGCATTTGACCTTTTTCTTTATTGCCCGCAATCTCCGGCAAAGATGCGAGCCATGCATCGAGGGTCTTATTTTCCGGCAGCATCAATATCTGTCTTGCGAAAGTGTAAGGCAGCTTTCTATTACCGATGAGTTTGTGCGCTTCCAGGAGATTCAGCGCACGTGTAACTGTCTTTTGCTCATGGTTCTTATCTTTGAAAAGTTCGATGACTGCCATATGCTCGTTTCGTTTGTAAAGGCTCGGCCAAAGCTCGATTGGATGATCCAAATCAACATGCTGCTGGGCGTTATAGGCAGTAAGATATCCCATAAGAGTGTCGTGCAGCACGGCTGGCTTATCCGCATTGTAGGGCATGTATGCTATAAGGGGGCGATGCCAGTAGACTGGGTATGATCCTATGCACATCGGTGGATATTGAAATCTGTATCCAAACATACCACCTTGATTGACTGACTTAATGGCAGCGTCAATTTCGGCTCTGGTCGCGCCTGGGCCATCGAGCAATAGCTGATAGTCATGAGTCCAGATCTGGCTGTTTCGCGCCATGGGTTTGCCATACAGATCCAAGTCTTCGGGATTCGTGCTGAAAAGCACGTCGGCGATATGGTCCTGACGTCCGGGAGTCGCAAGTTCATCTTCGTAACGGCGCACCTTTGCCCAGCGATGGGTCCGCCGGAAGGTATTTCTGATAGGTCCGAAGTCTTCATTGGGCAAAGGATGGTTTTGCCGCTGTATATGCATCCAGCCGGATTGAGGCACACGCAGTCCATACGGAGATTCATGACGCTCCACAAGATTCAACAAGGCAATCTGGCTGGCCAGCGTTAATTCACTTTGCATTTTGATATAACCGGGAATGCCCCCAAAAAGCAGGCTGCCAGGGAAAGGCAGCAAGTTCAGTTCCCCTGCGAAATATGCCCTTTTCAAATCCGCTGGAAGTCCCTCGAATGGTTCAAAGTTCAAAAGATACTTGACACCTTTCAGTGACATTCCCCGACGCCAGACGAAGGACGATGCCCAGACCGGCCGCAGATTATTGTATGGATCATCATCCTCAACAAAAATACGAAAGCCGGAACCGTGGAGATCCGATAATTTCTCAAAAGGTTCGCCGTAGGCGGCATGGAGAAGAGTTCGGATAAAATCCATTGCTCTTTCTGACGGTAGCTCACTGCCGTCGGAGGTGAAAAAACTCTTCCAGAAAGGACGGGCGGGCCCCTGTTCACTGCCGCCAAAGAATGTCCACCGTCTCCTGCCCTTATCGTCATGGGTGAGAGAAAGAGCAAGCGGCAGAATTAAAACGAAGCGTTCATGATTTAATGCTCCTGCCTGCCCGGCAAGCTCCGGCGGCCAGTATGGATTGTTGACGAGCTTGTTCTTGGCAAGGTGTTTAGTGGGTTCCCCGCGAGCCAGATGAACCAGAGACTCCAGAACCTGGTGGGCGATGTTTTCCAGCCCCGGACGCAGTTCGTAATATTCTTCGAACTCTGTAACCGGGAAACCATAAGGGTTCCCTTCGGAGAAGAAGCCGTGTATCCTTCCGCCGTAAGGCCTGCAGCCCAAATGGATCGGCGGCATGAATTCGGAATAAGCCGCTATAGGGTGTTGCCCCCGTTTACCGGACGAACAACTCTTTATCAGACTCTTCCAGCCTATGAGTGGCATTTTGTTTTTCTCACTTGTCCCGCGGACATTTGCCACAGTTGTAACAGATTTTTCCTGATGTTGCATCTCGATTATTGTCATGAAGATTATTATATGTTGAAGATGGAGCCAGTCTTGACCCTGCCTTTGCATCCGATTTATCTTGACTTTGGGAGGCAAGCTTCATAGGCTGTGGTAGTAGAAAGCGCCGCTTGGTCGGCGGTGCAATGATTAACACAGATGTTGAAGCGCGAAGGATGTTGCCGTACACTTTGGAGTTCCGGCGGACATTTTATGTACGCGTTGGAAGGTAGGCCCATTGTTGAAAAAATATAGGTATTTGCTGATTAGCAAAATTCAAGAGTCTTTTTATCATATCATTCGCGCCTACAGCTGGACCTTCCGACTTCACATCGAAAACGAAAAGCCATGGCTGGAGTATCTGCAGAATGGAGGCCGGGTTCTTTTGTGCGGCTGGCATCAGATATTCTTCGCGGCCATCCGCCACTTTAAGAGCTATGCCTCGTATCACCCCGCGCTGATGATCAGCAAGAGCAAAGACGGCGACATCATTGCCGGTATTGCCGAGAAATCCGGCTGGCATGCAGTACGGGGATCATCCTCACGAGATGGTGGTCGAGCCCTGAAAGAGATGGTCGGATACCTGAAACAATCGGGTCTTGCCGCTCACATCGTGGATGGGCCGAAGGGTCCGGCAGGAATCGTCAAGGCGGGGGTGGTCAGCCTGGCCAGGGCCACCGGCGCCGTTGTCGTTCCGGTCTACGCGACATCCGACCGTGCCTGGTATTTTAACAGCTGGGATCACTTCATGTTGCCGAAGCCCTTTGCGAGAGTGAACCTGCGCTTCGGTGAGATGCTGGATCTCTCCTCCGGGGCGAGCGACGAGGATTTTGAACTTCAGCGTGTCCGGCTTCAGGAGATAATGCAGCCCGCCCCGCAAGTCTCATGTGATGCAAAATAAAGAAGGCAGCGCCATTTCTGGCACTGCCTTCTTGTCGATGAGATTAAGAGACACCGCGAAGCAAGTTATATTCACTCTTCTTAGTATCTGCGACCACCACCACCGCCGCCGTTTCCGCCTCTGTATCCTCCGCCGCCGCCTCGGGAATCCCTTCTCGGGCCTCCCTGGTCTCTCTTGGGTCTGGCCTCGTTGACGACAATTACATTGCCGTCAAGCTTTCCACCGTTGAACATTTCAATGGCTTTACGCGCGCCCTCCTCGGTTTCCATTTCCACGAATCCGAATCCCTTGGACTGCTTCGTGTAATTGTCTTTGATAACATTCACCGCAGCTACTGTTCCCGCGGTACCGAAATTTTCTTTTAAGACATCTTCGGTAGCATTTACCGTGAGATTGCCTACATATAAATTTTTATTCATTTATTTTTCCTCTCATTTGAATTGTTAATGGATCTTATGAACCCCGCGTCAACGGCAAGCGGTGCGCAGGATCACTGGCAAAAACAAAAAGGCACTCACACTATTATACTCTGGAGTGCCTCTTGCTTGCGTCCTGTGAGCTTATAACGCTTTCACATTCTCCGCTGCAGGGCCTTTCTTGCCCTCGACAACATCAAAGCTTACGCGCTGACCTTCATTTAACGTCTTGAAGCCCTCGGCTTGAATGGCGCTGTGATGAACAAACAAGTCGCCGCCTTCATCATTTTCGATGAAACCAAAGCCTTTGTGTTCATTAAACCACTTTACTTTACCTTCTGACATAGCTCTAATCCTCCTTTCCCAAATATTCTCTTAAGTCGGATTTTCACTATGAGACAGAAAGTAAAAAACCGCCGATACTCTAAAAAGTATGGCGGCCATCCTTTGCAATTCAAAATGTCGAAATCCAAACTTACTTAGTGGCTCTTAGTATATGAAGCCTTCTGTCATAAGTCAAGGGTTAATATTCAATTTCTTCAATGATGTGTTTTTTCATCCAAGTCGTTGCAAATGAACAACATATTGTGAAAGATGGTATCCGGCGACTTTATAATCCAGCCCACCAAAAGAGGCGGCCGATTTGTCCTTAATGCTTTCAATGGACAATATTCGCCTCTTAACCACAGTTCCCCGTACAGGTAGGTGCGAGCAGTAATATACTTCAGCACAAAATCAAATTTTCCTTGCATCGCCATTTTCATTCTCAGCGGCGAGCCATGCACGATGGGAAAGAGAGATTAAGGTATATAAATTGTAAAGGCGCCGCCTCCCAATGCGCCGCCATTAAGTATGGAGATATGACCTTCCCTGTTCTCGTTCGTGTGCGATTTTGCCACGAGCATGGAAAAATAGAGGCCGAGCCCCGTGCTGCCGGTATCAAAATCGATTGTCTTCTTGTAGGATAATTCTTCCTTGTCATCGACAAGCATGCATTCCGGATAACCGCGACCGTTGTCCTCGATTCTCAGGAAGAGATATTCGCCCTCTTTATCAGCGCTGATTCTCACCCTGTCCTTTGTATAGCGAAAAGAGTTATTCAGCACGTTCTCCAAAACTCCGGATACCAGGCCGCGGTCAAATGTCCAGAACAGCCCCTCGGGGCAGTCCGTTTCAATTTCTATTCCCTTCGAGCTGAGGAGCGGTTTGTTCTGAATTACGATATCATCGACGATTTCGTCAACGGGGTAGTAATCCACGTTGATCGCAAATTGTGATTTCTCTTTCTTGTATAAAGACAACAAGCGAATCATGCTGTGGTTGAGGCGTTTGGTTTCGTACTGAAGCGTGAAAAACCCTCCGTACGAGGAGCATTCCTTTTCTCTGCACTGTTCGATTGACTCTTCGAGCGTGTTGAAAAGTATCCCGAGAGAATTCTTCATGTCGTGAAGAGTAGACGCGAGTATATCGAGAAAGTCCATCTTAGTTTCCATTACGTGATGCCTCCGGGATCAGCTCTTTATGCATGTTTGTCAGGATTTCAAGATTCTTGTACAGCGGATCAATGCTCCTTACGCGATCGATATACGACAGGGCTTTTTCAAGAAGGCGCGGCTGGTTTCCGTGTTTCTGCATGTATGCCATAAGCGCATGTGCAGCGTTGGCGTTGATTGTCTTGTTGTCCGGCAGTCTATCCACCGCCTCTTCAAAGAAGTTAATGGCTCTGCCCAAATTGCCCTCCTGGAACAGCCTGATGCCGTCGTTGTTGAGCTTGATGACTTCACTCAGCGCCGTGGAGATAATCTCCCGTCCCTTATCTTCGATGTTCAGTTCCTTGAAAATAGCCTGGACATTGCCGATCAATTCCTGGTTATCGTGATTACTTTGGACAACGTGCCGGACGAGCTCCTTGCCGCTTTTCTCATCCCCGGTCAGGAATAGAGCTTTTGCAAGATCGAGCTCGATATCAACGGGCAGTCTGCCGGGGAGAGCCGCCACCAGTTTATATGCCTTTTGCACCGCCTTGCCGGCGTCCTCTTCGCGGTTCAACTTTTTAAGAGCCAGACTCTCCGCCACGGAGATCTGTATCGATGCTTCGGGATTACCGGAGAATTCCCTGCTGGCATCGGTTAATACGTCAAGGCTTTCCATCGGAGAGCCCTTGTCAACAAGTACCTTGGCCAGGCATGTATAATCGGTAGGACTCTTGAGAAAAGAATGTTTGCCCTGTTTCACAGCCTCTTTAAACGAATATTCAGCCGTAACATTATCTTTATTCTTGTGTGCGATGTTTCCCAGAGTCCGCTGGCGAAGGATGGCTTTGGGAGATATACGGACGGCGTCCTCAAGCACCCGCTGAGCTTCTGAATCATTCCCCATTTTCTCATGGGTCTTGGCCAGCCAATCATACGCGGCAACGATCTTGTTGTTCTTCTTTATGATCTTTTCAAACGCACTTTTTGCTTCGTTATAATCGCCGGTGATGAATTTAACCTTCCCCAGACCGAACATGGCCCAAGGCAGACTGCCCATGCCAAGGACCTTTTCATAGAATTTCGTTGCCTCGGCATAGGCCTGTTTCTTGATAAGAACTTCGCCTTTCAGTTTGAGTAAATCGGACAGGCTTTTTGTGTGGCTGTTAATCTGCTCATCGCAGAGGGCGATTACACTTGTATAATCTTTTTTCTCGACGGCCTTTTCGATGGCCTTCAGGCTCTCTTTTTTTGTCGACAGGTTCCTTAATTTCTTTTCGAGAGACTCTTTGGAAAAGGGTTTTATTAAATAGTCATCAGGCTGATATTCAAGTGCGCCCATGATCATGTCCATGGTGTTCTCAGCAGTCACCATGATAAATACAGTAGAATGGTCCATGTACTCACAGCATCTTGCTTCTTCAAGAACCTGATGGCCGTCCTTTCCGGGCCCAAGATTGTAGTCACACAGGATGATGTCATATTTATTGGAGGACATCTTCTGGACCGCTTCCTCGCCGGTTGCGGCGTCATCAATGTATGAGATGCCATACGACTTCAACATAGTCCTCAACGTAAGGCGGAAATTGAGAAAATCCTCCACCACAAGGACCTTTTTTTTCTTCAAATCGTCTGCGGGAATGGATTGGGAAGAAGGAGTATTATCCTGAGTTGTTGCCATCACTGTCCTCGATTGACTAAATTATAAGAAATCGCCTGTAGGCGGCTCTGGCACGCCCCGCCTATCACTTATATACATCGGCAGTTCATTAAGAATCTTTAGACGGATAACATCTGGAAGATCGTCTTTCCTTGACATATAGGTACTCTACCCATATACTTTTAGCATGTTCAATCAAATCCTTATCTAAAAGAGGAGGTCGCCATGAAGTTAAGTGCGCGCAATGTACTGAAGGGGAAAATAGTCAAAGTTACAAAGGGTGCTGTGAATACAGAAGTACTCTTGGAGCTTCCGGGCGGGGATCAGGTAGTTTCGATGATTTCCAAACAATCCGCAACAAAGCTCGGCTTGAAATCCGGTAAAAAAGCATATGCGGTTATAAAAGCTTCAAATGTGATGATAGCTGTCGATTAAACCTTTCATCTGATTGTCACGGGCGTCCCGATACACAGGGCCGCTCAAGGAATACAGCTATGGGATGTTATTCCATATATGCGTAGCATATAAGGTCGGGACATGATCAACGAAATCGTCCGGGATAAAGTTGATAAACCCGCGCCGTGTCTTGCCAGGTGAATTGCCAATGTATAACACCTCGCCGCGAATAGCGTCGGCTGTCTTTTCCCGGCGTCTTGAGTTGTCATGAACGATTCCGCCGCCGTCTATGTATTTCAGATCGCCAATGTGCTTATATCGTAAGGGGGGAGGCACTTTCGCAATGATGTCGTTGTTATTGACGAACCGGTAAGCGCTGGCGCGGAAGTCATCCGCGAAATCGACATCCCCCACGCGGGGTGAGCCAAACGTATACAGGCCCTGGGCCTTCCCATATCTCTTGAAGGCGAGAGTGGCAAGGGCGGCGCCGAGGCTGTGACCTGTGAACCAAATCGTCCGGTTCGAGGTTTCTCTACTCTTGATATATTCGAAGAGACCTTCCTTCTCCCATACTTCGTCGAGTGCGTGTTTAAATCCCCGATGAACCTTCCCTCCCTGGCCCGACTCCGCAAGGATGATGTCGGCGTCTGTTTTGAGATCGGCGATGATATTGCCGAAATCTGATCTCCCCTCGCGTTTGCGGATTTCAGTTCCCCTGAATACGATTATGGCGAAATCGTCGTTATTGGCGACAAAGCACTGCGTACCGTTTCCCGTAAAGAATTTCACTTCTCTAAGCCCCGCTTTTTGAAACCGTGGGCGGACGAAATCTTCCTCAGAATAGGCAAGCGTTGATGCTTCGATAAGCCACCATGCATTTACCATATCAAATGCGGTGGC
>PMBI01000034.1 GCA_003153775.1 Syntrophaceae bacterium
AGCTAACCATCGTCGCCTTGGTAGGCCATTACCCTGCCAACTAGCTAATGGTACGCGGACTCATCCTTCAGTGAAAGCTTGTAAACAGAGGCCTTCTTTGACTGTTTCACCGCAGTGAAATCAGTATTATCAGGTATTAGCCCACCTTTCGATGAGTTATTCCCAACTAAAGGGCAGATTATCCACGCGTTACTCACCCGTGCGCCACTTTACTCATTCGCCGAAGCGAACTTTCTCGTACGACTTGCATGTGTTAGGCACGCCGCCAGCGTTTGTTCTGAGCCAGGATCAAACTCTCCAGTTTTAATCCTTATAGAGATTTCTCTCTAACTTTCCAACAAAATCGAAAAGGACCCACAAATCTATTATCCCACTATTCAATTTACAAAGAACAATTCTAAAGCGAGTTTTTAGAATAATTTAAATTACCAATTCTGTCAAGATTTATTTCTCGAAGCACTATGCGCGAAGAGTTACTGCAGCACTAAAAAGAAATCCGTCAAGACTGAAAAGAACTTGTTCTTCTACATACTCTTCAGGCAATAGTCAAGACAAATTTTTGCCGAAAAATAAAAAAGTTATTTCACCGTAATAAGCGCGTGTTTTTTCTTGCCTTTTCTCAAGTGAATTTCTCCATGCTCGTTGAGATGGTTGATGGTGATCATTTCATCAAACTTCTCAATTGGGCGGTCATTAATATATATCCCGCCCTGCACGATCAGCCGTCTTGCCTCTCCACTGCTACCGGCTAAACCCACCTCACAGGCGAGCTTAAAGGCGGGAATGCCCTTTTCGAGTTCGGACCGCGATCGCTCACTGGTGGGAATTGCAGATACGTCGCGCGCCACGTCCTGTCTCGGAATGCCGCTTGATGGGAAGAGTCCTCCTTCTATTGGCTTCGTATTAAAGGCTGTCGCAGAAGCCGTCCATGCGGCAATAGCCGCTTCACCGCCATGAGTTATCTTGGTCGCCTCAAAAGCGAGCACCGCTTTGGCCATGTTCAATCTTGAATCTACCAGATTTCGGACTTCCAGTATCTCGTTCATCGGCAAAAAAGTAAATAGCGACAAGAACCTCTCCACATCTGAATCATCCGTATTGATCCAGAATTGATAATACTCATAGGGAGACGTCAGTTCCGGGTCGAGCCACACGGTTCCCTTCTCAGTTTTTCCCATCTTATACCCGTGTGACGTTGTAATTAGGGGAAATGTTATACTGAAGGCGTTCTTCCCTTCCACCCTTCTTATAAGGTCGCTCCCTGCAAGCATATTACCCCACTGATCATTTCCGCCCATCTGCAGTACGCAACCGTAATTGGTAAACAGATACAAAAAATCATAGGCCTGAAGCAGCATGTAGTTAAATTCGATAAAATTGAGACCGGTCTCGAGCCGCATCCTGTAGCTCTCTGCGGCAAGCATCTTGTTTACACTGAAGTGTCTCCCTATATCCCTCAGAAATTCGATATATTTGAGTCCAGTCAGCCATTCCGCATTATTCAATAATATGGCCTTGCCTTTTCCGAAATCCATATATCTCGACAACTGCCTCTGCAAACAGGACGCATTGTAGTCGATATTTTCTCGTGTGAGAATCTGACGCATTTCAGATTTCCCGCTCGGATCACCTATCAGACCTGTTCCACCACCGATTAGGATAATCGGGCGATGTCCGCATTCCTGCATATGCATCAAAGCCATTATCGGGACAAGGCTTCCTATATGCAGACTTGTCGCAGTCGGATCAAAGCCGATATAACATGTGACGTGTTCATTCTGCAGCAGAGAGCGCAGTTCCGCCTCGTCCGTAACCTGTTCGACAAACCCCCTTTCGGAAAACACGTCATACACGTTTTTCAATTTCACTGCTCCGGCTGTTAATTAAATAAAGCACGTTTACTGTCCCTGTGATCCTCTCAATCTTTCATATGTACGGTCAATCTCTCAATCGCCGCGGCCTTGCCGCTCTTTCCATCAACGTCGATTATAACACCCTGAAGCCGAACATCATCCTTGGCCACATCAAACCTATTTGGTATCTGCGTCAAAAACCTCTCAATCACAATATCCTTTTTTATGCCGATGATCGAATTGAAAGGACCCGTCATCCCGACGTCTGTTATGTAGGCGGTGCCGCCCGGCAGTATACTTTCATCGGCGGTCTGCACATGTGTATGCGTCCCGAGAACAGCACTGACACGACCATCAAGAAACCAGCCCATAGCTTCCTTCTCCGAAGTAGCCTCAGCATGCATATCTATAATGATTGTCTTCGTGTACTTCTTCATCTTTTCTATTTCTCTTTCGGCCGCTCTGAAAGGACAATCGATAGGTCTCATAAAGACCCGTCCCATAAGATTAATCACTCCGCAGGATATCCCCGACGAATCAGGCCTGACGACACTTCCCCACCCGGGCGAACCTGCAGGAAAATTGGCCGGCCTGAGAAGCGTTTCATAGTCTCCAATGAATTCACTAATCTCACGCTTGTCCCAGATGTGATTCCCCGAAGTCAACACGTTGATGTGATCCCCGTAGAGTTCTTCGACAACGTCTCTTGTCACACCAAATCCTGCAGCTGCATTCTCGCAATTCGCAATGACAAAATCAATCTTGTGCTGAAACATTATCTCTGGCAGAAGCTCACGAACCGCGCGTCTTCCAGGTTTGCCCACTATGTCTCCAATGACCAATATCTTCATCTACGTTTTCTATCTTGCATAATCTGAAACCCGTGTTTCCCTGATGACAGTTACCTTTATCTGTCCCGGATAAGTCAAATCAGCTTCAATTTTCTTGATAATATCCTTGCAGAGCATTACGGCATCGTCATCCGAAATTTTTTCATTTTCCACGAGTATGCGTATCTCTCTTCCTGCCTGTATCGCGTAGCATTTATCAACTCCGCTGAAGGAATTTGCTATACTCTCAAGCTCTTCCAGACGTTTCACATAGGTTTCCAGCATCTCCCTGCGGGCGCCCGGCCTCGCCGCAGACAGGCTGTCAGCCGCCTGGATGAGCACGCCCAAGAGCGTATTGGTTCGACCATCGTCATGGTGCGTGGCAATGGCCTGAACAATCCTGGCGGACTCGCCGAATCGCTTTGCGTAATCGGCGCCAATTGCCGCATGCGTGCCTTCTATCTTATGGTCCACCGCTTTGCCTATATCGTGAAGGAGCCCTGCCCTCTTGGCTTCTTTGACGTTCATCTTCAACTCGGCAGCCATAATGCCCGTAAGGTGAGCAACTTCTACAGAATGCTGAAGGACGTTTTGAGAAAAACTGGTCCTGAACTTGAGACTTCCTAAGAGATTCGTAATTTCAGGATGGAGATCATGTACTCCTACGTCAAAAGATGTGCGCTCGCCCGTCTCTCGGACAATAGCATCCACCTCCGTCTTAACCTTCTTCACTATATCCTCGATCCTGCCGGGATGG
Organism: Syntrophaceae bacterium; assembly: GCA_003153775.1. GTDB lineage: Bacteria > Desulfobacterota > Syntrophia > Syntrophales > UBA2185 > Fen-1135. The sequence goes on from PMBI01000034.1 coordinate 3,441, forward strand.
ATTCTGCCGTCTGTAATCAATCGTTCCAGAGACATCCTTGCCACTTCCCGTCTGATGGGATCAAAACTCGACAGGACAACGGCCTCCGGTGTATCATCAACTATCAAGTCTATGCCTGTTGCCGCTTCAATCGCCCTGATATTTCTGCCTTCTCTTCCAATAATTCTGCCCTTCATTTCGTCGTTGGGAAGATTAACGACTGATACAGTGTTCTCAGCAACGAATTCGCTGGCATATCTTTGCACGGCATACGTGATGATCTCTCGTGCATTCTTATCAGCAGTCCGTTTGGCCTCTTCCTCTATCTTTCTTATATTAACTGCCGCCTCCCGTTTCGCTTGAGCCTCCATGGTCTGCATGAGATAATTCTTTGCCTCATCAGAGGAAATGCCTGCGATCTTCTCCAGCTTCTCTTTCTGTTCCTCAAGCAAACGGTTTAACTTTTCATGTTTATCATTTAGCTGCGATTCCCTGCTTATCAGGCCCTTCTCCCTGTTCTCAATATTCGTTTCCTTTTGAGACAGCGAGTCTAACCTTCTATCCATATTTTCTTCTTTTGACCGCAGCCTCCGTTCAAGATTGTCGAGTTCAAGTTTCCTTTCTTTTGAATCTTTTTCGAACTCCGTTTTTGTCTTGAGAAGATTTTCTTTGGCCTGAAGGAGGGCCTCCTTCTTGATAGTTTCCGCTTCCTTCTTTGCCTCATCTATGATTCTGGCTGAGAGGTTTTCCGACGATTCCAGTTTCTTGTCGGAAAGTCGCTGTCTCAACGCATAACCCAACAAGACGCCGAGGGCTATAGAGCCGATTACAATAAACGTGATTAAAGTGTTATATATCAAAGCCTCTTCACCTCCCTATCTATGATGTGGAACAGAATACCCAGGGCTTATCATGGATAAAATGTTCATTGCGCGAACTTACAGCGTAAGATATTTCAACTTGCCTCTTTCGCCTCGGAAACTTTGACTAAGCATTTATCCGCGGGTTCGCCGTCAAAAAGTCCAAGTTCATTGTATCAATGGGGATATGATGGAAGGGATTGCGTTAACTGTGCGGCTGAGGGAATAATAGCTGATGAAAACCCTAATTATAAAATAAAACCCCCGCCGATGCCGTGTTAAACACCTTTTTGAACCTTCCGATAAGGTGGGCACCCTATTGTTGCTTTAGGCTTTCCACCCCCGTTTTTACGGGATGCTGGCAGACATGCACACCGCTAACAAGGAAAGGCCCCCGGTTCCAAGGTGTTGGCTCAAAAAATGAATGTTAATCACGCACACTGCAGGGGATAATAATCTTTTTACTTCACTTTATCTCATCAATAAGATCAATCAGTTTCCCGGATCTATTCTCTAATTGATTACAAATATCTTCTTTCATTCCCTTAAACTTAATATACTCATCTGCAATGTTCAAAGCAGCCAGTATGGCAACATTTAAGGTGTTCGCGTTTGCGGATGTATTTCCCGCTTCTTCTATCTTGTTACTTACGTACTTGACAACGCTTGCTACGTGTTCATCCCCCGAATCAGATAATACCGACAACTGCTGCCCCAGTATATTGATATTAAAGCTCTTGTCCAAATACATGACCTCAATATTCATTTCTGTACTTTGATATCCTGAAGCAAATCAAGTAGTGAGTCCACCTTTGTGCGTATCGAATCCCTTTCCCCGTTTAATCCCCTTATTTTATTGTTCGCCCCTTCTAACTCCGATCCTTTGCTTTTGAGAAGTTCTTCTAATTCATGATTCTTCCTTCTCAGTAAAGCATGTTCTTCGATTAGATTTTTAATCTTGCTTTCCAATTCCTCAAATTTAACAAGTTCCACAATTCATCACATCTTTCGTCCGGTTCGTAACCGCGCCTCCTGCAATCGAACACCCCGAAAATAGGCCGTCAATTATAACAGGAGAAACTCCCGCTGATCAATGAACCTCTCGGTAATTTTTATCCAAAGAATCGGCTGGGATTATGCCAAATTCGATCCATAAATGTCAAGCGCTTATTTTATTCTTTCAGTGACACGGGAAGGCCTTCCACTACAGTATGGAAAAATCGGTGAACTGCATCTAAGATATCATTCTTATCATGTATTCTGCCCACTACCTCCCTAAACAGAGAGCCGCCCCTTATGCCCTTCGTGTACCAGAGGAGGTGTTTGCGGAAATTCCTGAGACCGAGGCTTTCCCCCGAGTGATCTATTTCCATTTCCATATGCAGCCTTATGATCTTCTCCCTCTCGGCCGAAGATGGCGGCAAAGTGTTCTTGTTCTCCTCAAGATGTCTTATGATGGCGCGGAGCAACCAGGGATTCCCCAGAGCAGCCCTTCCCACCATGACGCCGTCACAACCGGTAGCCCTTATCATCCGGCGGGCGTCTTCGGGGCTTCTGACATCGCCGCTTCCTATCACAGGGGTATGCAGTTTTCTTTTCACTTCTTCGATGACGCTCCAATCCGCAGCCCCGCTGTATCCCTGATCTGCAGAACGGGGATGGAGTATCACTGCATCCACGCCGCAATCCTCGGCTATGCCTGCGATCTCAAGGGCCGCCGTATCGCCGCGATGCCAGCCGGAACGAAGTTTTATCGTCAATGGCAATGATGTCACCTTCCGGACCGCCTGTAGGATACAGCGCACTCGCTCAGGTACTTTCAAGAGGGCTGCGCCTGCACCCGTTTTTACAACTTTCCTTACAGGACAGCCCATGTTTATGTCTATAAGATCCGCACCGTTATCGGCAGCCATTTGCACCGCTTCGCAGAGGAGGCCCGGATCCGCTCCGAAGATCTGCACGCCTAAGGGTTTGTCGTCACGTGAGGATAGAAGGTACCGGTAGCTTCTCTTTGTGTTCCTGACAAGGCCATTGGCACTGATCATCTCCGTAAATGCTAAACCACACCCGAATTCTCTCGCGAGGGTCCGGAAGGGCAGATTAGTGATGCCTGCCATGGGCGCCAGAAAAATATTATTCTTGAGGGTCAGATTTCCTATTTTCACTTGCATGCTTTTATGCGTTCTGACGCCTTCTCGAGATCATCAGGAGTGTTTATACCCATGGCCTCAAAGGAGTTGGCGGTGATGAACGATCCGGTCTTAAAACCCTTCCTCGATGCTATGCCAACTATATCCGTGAGATAGTATTCTTTCTGAATATTTTCATTGCCTATATCACCAACGGCGCTAAAGAGAAAATCGCTTTCGACACAGTATATGCCCGTATTTATCTCATTTATCTTCTTTTCAGCAGGAGACGCATCTTTTTCCTCCACTATCCGCGATATCTCACCTTTCTCCCCTTCCTTGATCACTCGTCCATAGCCCGAAGGATCATCCAATATCGTCGTCAGAACCGTAACAATCGATTTTTCCAGGACATGAACTTCCAAGAGGGCCCTGATTGTTGAAGGCGAAAGCATGGGGACGTCTCCGCACAATATCAGTATGGTGCCATTGTAACCGTGGAAAACATTTCTCGCCTGAAGAACTGCGTGTCCCGTGCCCAGCTGCTCACGCTGTTCCACAAAGATCAAACCCTGATTCTTGAATGCCTCCCTGACGAGACCTGCCTGGTGACCTATGATCACGACGATTTTTTCCACGTTCACTGACCTGGCGGCGTCCACTGAATATGTCAGCATCGGCTTGCCGCAGAGTGGATGCATGACCTTAGCTACATCCGCCTTCATCCTCGTCCCCATACCCGCGGCTAAAATGACGGCACTTACTTTTTGTTTTTCATTCCCCTTCATCCAACAACCTTCAACCTTACAGATCAATTGATTACGTTAAGCATCCCGACAGCCGCACCTTGCAACTCCCGCCTTCTCCTTCGCCTTTACCCTCGCCTATTAATATTGACCATTGACTATAAATCATCAAGGGCCGGCCTTGCCTCCACCTGTGACATCCGTGTCAACAGGCAGCTCGATTAAGACCTCCTTGATGGACCTTGCGTCGGCATCCTCGATCACAAACAGCGTGCTGCCATGTCTCAATGCATCTCGTCGTTTCGGTATCTTTTCCATCCTGTAAAGCAAGAATCCCCCGAGCGTTTCATAGTCTCCGTCCGGAATCTCGAGCGGAAGCAACTGATTAATCCTCTCTATACTTATCTTGGCATTGACGAGATATTTCCCCGCCCCGATCTTCTTATACATCTTTTCTCCGCTGCCATATTCATCGTCAATCTCGCCTACAATTTCCTCGAGTATGTCTTCTATAGTCACAATGCCCAGTGCACCACCATATTCATCGACAACGACGGCCATCCTTTCACCTCTGATCAGTAATTCGACGAGGAGTTCTTTGGCAAGTTTTGTCTCAGGAATATAATAGACCACCGGTTTGAGATAGGATTCGATCGTCTCGTTCCCCTCAGATAGCGGAGGCTGACTTGAAGCGCGTCCGTGCAGGGCCTCCAAGAGGTCGAAGTAGTGAAGTATGCCGATGATATTGAATATCTGATCACGATAGACGGGGATACGGAGATATTTTTTTTCAGCTGCAAGCTGAACCGCCTCTCTGAGAGTGGCTGTTACCGGCAGGGACGCCATTGCCGATAGAGGCACCATTATTTTATCTGCTGTTACCTCGGAGAAATCGATGATGTTTCTGATCATTTCCCTTTCGGTGCCCAGGATATCGCTTTCTTCCGATTTGTGCCTCAGCATCTGTTTCAGACCATCTTTTGTAATATAGGATGCAGAGACGATATCTTTTTCTCCGGTTGAAATACGGATAGCCACCCGCGATATCGTAGAGATGATAATCACTATGGGAAAGAGCAACCACGATGATACCCATATGAACCACGCGAGTCTCATGGCAATGAATTCCGCATGCTGCTGGAAAATACTCTTGGGAATAATCTCACCCACGATAAGAAGCGTGGGGATCATAACAGCAACAGCCAACATCGGGCCTTTGGCTAAACCGAATGCGGATATGAAGAGAGCGGTGGCGATGGAGGTGCTCGTGACTACACATAGCCCCGTCCCGCTTAATGTTGTCGAAAGGAACCAGTCCGGTTTCTCGATAAGTCTCAGGGCAATCTTTGCGGAGCGGGAGCCCATCTTGGCCTTCTGCCTTATCTTATTGACATCTGAGGCAACGAAGGCGAGTTCACCGCCGGAGAATAGTCCCTCGAGACATATGCAGGAAAGAATCAAAAGGAGAGAAGAAAAGTTATCCATCAGCACTTTGCTCCCGCCTCTCAATCCTTATATTCAAGATCCTCGCCTTGCCCATTTTCTCCACCCTAAATACGTAATCGCCAAAGCCAACCTCTTCCCCTCTTGCAGGCAGTTTCCCGAAAAGATGGAAGACGAAGCCGCCGACAGTGTCGAAATCCTCCTGCGGGATCGAGATATCTATCAGACTGTTTAAGTCCTCCGCAGGCATCTTTCCTGACACCAGCAATGTTCTGTCATCGATTCTCTGCCAGAGGTTATCCCTTAGTCCGTAATCATCATAGATATCCTCAAAGAGACTCTCAAGGATATCCTCAATTGTTACCATGCCGGATACGCCTCCATACTCATCGACAATTATGGCAATCTGAATCTTTCTTGTCTGAAATTCCCTAAGGAGGCTGGCCGCACTCTTTACCTCGGGGACAAACCACGGCTTCTTCAACAATTTATTTATATGAAGGCCGCCGCCTTCTCCGGATATTCCGCTTACAAGGTCCCTTGCAAATAGTATCCCGAGAATGTCATCCCGATCACTGCCGTAGATGGGTATCCTTGTATGCCGTGCTTTGATGATTTCTGCTTCCATCTCTGTCATGCTAAGAGATATGGGAAGGCAGAACATCTCGACGCGGGGAATCATGATCTCAGAGACCGGCTTATCGGCCAGGCCAAATACCTTGTGTATGAGATCCCTCTGCGCTTCTTCCAGTCCGCCTTCTTTCTGATAGACATCAATAAGGGTCTTAAATTCATCTTCTGTAAGNNAGAGGCGAGACGAGCGCAGAAAAAGTCATGGGACGAATAACAGCAAAAGTTTTTGGTATCGCCTCCGCAAAAATAAGCAGAACCGGGGTCGTAACGGCAACTGCCAACCACTGACCGTCTGCGCCGAAATAATGTATGCAAAGGGAAGCCACCAAGACGGATATGGTGATGTTGACTGATTCATTACTTACGAGGATCGTAATGAGCAGCCTTCTCGGATGTTCCAAGAGCCTGGTTACATGCGACAGAAACTGGGAGCGTTCTTCCTTCATTTTGTGGAGGTGAAGAGGGGTAAGCGAAAAAAGTGCCGCCTCTGAACAGGAGAAAAATCCCGACAGGAGAAAAAGAATTACAAGCAGTGCAAATTTGAATGTAATGAGATATTCCAATTTTATATAAAAATGTTCCCCGGTATTGAAGTAATGGTCATGCAGTATGGATATTTATACTTGTAGACGTTACTTTAGCAAATTTTTTTCCTGAAGGACAGACTATTAATCTCAACGTGCGATCGGTTTTGTTTGACGCGGATGATTTTTTCCGATATTTTGGTATGCAAAAAGGGCAGAAGTTTCAGAATTGGCGTAACGAGATGTGCGAGCGGATATAGCCAGCCGCAAAAAATTGTGTGAGGAGAAATACCATGATTAGCGTACTTTTGATCGGAAATGGCGCCCGTGAACATGCTGTTGCCGAAGCGGTCATGAGATCAAAACATCGGCCAAGACTATTTTCATTTATGAAAGCCAACAACCCGGGCATCGCATCGATCTCAGAAAAAATATCCCTGGGAAGCTACGGTGATTTAAGGGCCATCAGCGCCTTTGCAAAAGAGACCTCTGCAGATTTTGCAATTGTCGGACCGGAAGACCCCCTGAAGAGCGGAGTCGTAGATGCCTTGAAGGAAATGGGCATCCCGGCGGTCGGTCCCACCATGAGCCTGGCCCGTCTTGAGACTTCAAAGTCCTTCACAAGGAATTTACTACGAAAATACGATATACCGGGTAATCCAAAATTTAAAATATTCACGAGCATGAAAGGGATCAAAGAATTCTTAGGCGGACTTGACGGTATAGTTGTCAAACCAGACGGACTCACCGGAGGCAAAGGCGTCATGGTTCAGGGAGATCATTTTCAGACAGAGGAAGAGGCACTCGCATACTGCGAGCAGGTTCTGGCCGAGCATCAGAGTGTGACTATTGATGAAAGACTGGAGGGTGAGGAATTTTCCCTGCAGTGCCTGTGCGACGGAAAGACAGTTGTCGCAACCCCTCCCGTTCAGGATCACAAGAGGCGGTTTGTCGACGACAAAGGGCCAAACACGGGAGGAATGGGATCGTACTCTTGTGAAGATCATTCTCTTCCCTTCATGGATAAGAAAGACGTCGCGGAGGGGCTGGCGATTACCCAGAAGGTTGCGGAGGCAATTTATAAAGAAACAGGAGAGTATTACAAAGGCGTGATGTACGGTGGATTCATGATAACAAAATCAGGCATCAAGCTCCTCGAATACAATGCCCGCTTCGGCGACCCCGAGGCCATGAATATCTTTCCCATCCTGAAAACTGATTTCGTCGATGTCTGCAAAGCCATCATCGAAGGAACCCTTGACAGAATAAACATCGAATTCGAGAAAAAGGCCACAGTGTGCAAGTATGTTGTCCCCCGCGGTTACGGTCTTCCCAAAGACCATCCTCACGCCCAATCGACTTCGGCCAGAATCGAAGTTGGCGATGTGCGGTCAGCGCGCCTGTACTATGCTTCTGTTGACAAAAGGGAAGACGGACTTTATATGAGCACATCCCGTGCAATTGGCGTCGTCGGCATAGCAGACAGTCTCCATAAGGCGGAAGAGATAGCTGAAGAAGCTGCTTCTCAAATCAAGGGGCCTGTAGATCACAGACCCGATATTGGTACGGAACCGCTCATCCAAAAAAGAATACGCCACATGCGGCAGATAAGGAGGTAGAGTGGTTTATAGGTATCACCAGGATGCCAGGCTACGAAATGAAAATGAATACCATCAGAAGGGCGCTGATAAGCGTCACGGACAAGAAAGACATTATCGAGTTTGCACGGGGACTCAAGGGCTTTAACGTCGCAATCGTGTCGACGGGAGGAACTGCGGCCCAGTTGCGGGCAAGCGGCATAGATGTGATCGACGTATCAGACTACACCGGCTTCCCGGAAATGATGGATGGCAGATTGAAGACACTGCATCCTAAGATACATGGCGGTCTTCTCGCCTTGCGTGATAATGAGGCCCACATGAAAGCTGCAACGGAGCACCATATCGACATGATCGACATGGTCGTCGTCAACCTCTACCGGTTCGAGGACACCGTAGCGAAAAAAGACTGTGCCCTCGATGACGCCATCGAAAACATCGATATCGGCGGCCCGACCATGCTCCGGGCCGCAGCGAAGAATTATCGCCACGTAAGCGTCATCACCGATCCCGCTGATTACCCCGCCGTATTGGAGGAAATGAAAAACACGGGCGGGAAAATTTCGGATGATACAAACTTTGCTCTTGCCGCCAAGGTCTTTCGACTGACGGCCAGATACGACGGTGCAATCTCCAACTACCTAAGCAGCATCAGCAAGGATGGGCCCCCGAAAACATTCCCTGAAACTTTTACCGTTCAGTTTGTCAAGGCCCAGGATCTCCGCTACGGAGAGAATCCCCATCAGCATGCAGCTTTCTACAAGGAAACGGATCAAGCCCCCTCTGCCATAGCCGGTGCGCATCAGCTCCAGGGAAAAGAATTGTCGTACAACAACATCATGGACAGCGATGCCGCGTGGCAGATGGTTTCTGCCTTTGAATTGCCCGCAACGGTTATCGTCAAGCATGCCAACCCCTGCGGCGCAGCCACCTCCGGCGGTGATATTGCCCAGGCTTTCAGGAAGGCCATGGAAACGGACCCGGTCTCCGCCTTCGGGGGCATCGTGGCCGTGAACAGGACAATAGACAAGAAGGCTGCCGAAGATATGGCCAAGATATTCCTTGAATGCATTATTGCACCCGGATTTGACGACGACGCAAGGGCCATACTGAGCGCAAAAAAGAACGTGAGGCTCCTGGAAATTCCCCAGACAGGAACCCGCGCAGCTGGTTACGACTTCCGGCGGGTTGTAGGAGGCCTTCTCATTCAGGAAAGGGATGCGGATGATTTTGATATCAGGAAAGCGCATGTTGTTACAAAGAGGCCTCCCACAGAGGAAGAATACCAGGCTTTGGACTTCGCCTGGAGGGTTGTGAAATACGTCAAATCGAACGCCATTGTCTACGCCACAAAAGACCAATTGGTGGGCGTGGGCGCAGGACAGATGAGCCGCGTGGACTCCGTGAAAATTGCCACCATGAAAGCCAAGCTGCCGACAAAAGGCTGCGTCTTGGCTTCCGATGCCTTCTTTCCATTCAGGGACGGCGTCGACATGGCAGCAGAGGCGGGTATCACCGCCATAATCCAACCCGGAGGCTCCGTCAGAGATGAGGAAGTTATCAAGGCGGCCGATGAGCATGGCATGGCCATGATCTTCACGGAGAAAAGGCATTTCCGACACTGATCGCAGTATCGCCATTTTAAGGATTTTATAAGACGGAGGGCTACTCAACATGAAAGAGAAGAAGGCGCCCATAGTCAGCGTGGTTATGGGAAGTGATTCCGACCTCCCGATTATGGGAGAGACTATCAGGCTCTTAAAGGATTTCGCAGTTCCTCACGAGGTTTTTTTGACTTCCGCCCACCGTTCGCCGGAAAGGACATCGTCATTCGCCAAGAAGGCATCTCAAAGAGGCGTCAAGGTTATCGTCGTGGGCGCCGGAGCTGCGGCGCATCTGGCCGGTGTAATTGCCTCCCAGTCCATCCTGCCGGTCATCGGCGTGCCGATCGATGCGACGCCGCTCGGCGGAATGGATGCCTTGCTCTCCACGGCGCAGATGCCCGGAGGCATACCTGTTGCAGCAATGTCCATCGGCAAGGCGGGCGCAAAAAATGCAGCCCTGCTCGCTGTCAGAATCCTGGCCCTCGAAGATAAGAGTCTGAAAGCAAAACTGCATGCCTTCATAGAGAGTATGGCCAAAGATGTGGAGAAGAAGCAGGAAAGCCTGACATGCGACAAGTCCTGAAAATCGATGGCCAAAGGCCCGATGAATCCGTGATTGCAGAAGCATCATCGATTCTCGGAGCAGGAGGAGTCGTGGCCTATCCTACGGAGACCTTTTACGGGCTCGGCGCAGACGGACACATCGAAGATGCAATCAAGAAGATATTCGTTATCAAGGGAAGGAGCTTTAAGAATCCCATCTCTGTAATCATTGGCAACGCCACTGACGTGAGGGGTCTTGTGGAAGAAATACCGGAATGCGCACTCCATCTCATGGAACAATTCTGGCCCGGGGCCTTGACCATCATCTTCAAAGCCTCGCCGGATGTATCCCCACTTCTTACTGCCGGCACGGGGAAGATCGGCATCCGCCTCTCCAGCCACCCTGTGGCTGCCGCACTTGCTAATAGACTCGGTCACCCGATAACGGCGACAAGCGCGAATCTTTCAGGCAAGCCTGAGTGTACGTCGGCTGATGAAGTTATCCGGGGCATTGGAGACCAGCTCGACGCGGTCATGGACGGCGGGCAAACCCCGGGCGGCTTGGGTTCTACAATCGTGGACGTAACCACCGACCCTCCGGTGATACTGCGTGAAGGGAGCATTCCCAAATACAAATTAGCCAATTCCACATTTGTATAGCCTAAGGCAGCAGGCGCTCTGCGCCTACAGGCGTGGCAAATGCTTTCACAACACCCGCCGGTTCACGCGTAAATACTATCATGAAGGGGATCCGGCCCTGGGGCACGATCCGGTCATTAGACACGTCACTCCCCTGAGGATTGGATAGCTCCTTCTGAATTTGATCTTCAGTCATGGTCGCCAGTTCATCCGCGTTCAGTAAATTGCCGCAATACGATTCCCTGACTCCGAGTACGACAGTGTAGGCGTCGGTAACCTCTCCCTTAACCTTGATCCTTGTCATAGGAAAGGACGAACGGTTGATTGCAGTACCCTCAAGAACGCGAATTGTCCCCATGGTCAGGTTATTGACGAGTCGCTGTCTCACATCTGTAACATCGACCTGCGCAGGGCCCACTTCCTCGCTCTTCTTGGACATGCCGAATATTTTTTCAAAGGATGTCTGCCAATCGGTGTCGGCGAAAAAGGCAAAATAAGCACCCCCCATGAGGAGCACTATTAATAAATACACAACTTGCCTTCCATGGGAAGCAGCCGGCTTCATCCCGGCCTTTTCTTCGGTAACCTTATCCCGACCCGGTCTATTACCCGGCGCATTATCCGTCTCGACAGACCTATACTTAGCGATGTCTCCAACTTCCTTTTCAATATCCCCGACAGCGACAGTTTCCGGCTGCTCCGTATCTTCCTTCTCATCCAACATAATCTGCCCCTGCGTGGCATTCTTGTAATCAGATGCAGATTCCTTCAAATCTTCCGTACCGGCGTCTTTTTGTCCATCGCTTAAAGATATCTCTCCTGCCCCGTTCGGATTATCGAGAAAGAAAACGTTCTTGCATTGGTTACACCTGACCCAAATACCTTCCCCTTCGATCAGTGTCTCATCAAACTTGAATCTTGTTTGACAACTCTTGCATTGAGCGACCATATGCCCTCCAATTAATCGGAAAGATTTCTTCCTTAAGCAATCCCATCTTGAAGAATGGTTTGTTCATCAACTTTCCCCGATGACACAGACATCCGGTAAGAAGCGATACATTTCATTGAAATCAAGACCATATCCCACGACAAAACGGTCCGGAATGTGGAAACCGACATACTCCGCTTCAAACGGCACCTTTCTTCTGTCTTTCTTGTCGAGGAGCACGCATATCTTTAAAGATCGCGGATCTCTTTTCTTGAGCCTCTCAACCAGAGACGACAGGGTCAGGCCGGTATCCAAGATATCTTCCACAACGAGAACGTCCCTTTCCTGTATCGATGTCTCAATATCCTTGGAGATCGTGATATTCCCCTTGCTCATGGTTCCTGCACCATAACTCTCGAGTCGGACAAAATCGACTTGGCACGGGATGCGCAGATAACGTATCAGATCCGCCATAAATACAAATGCGCCTTTGAGAATGCCGATAAGGATCAGATCTTTTCCTTCGTAATCACGGGAGATGACATCAGCAAGCTCCCGAACCCTCTTGTCAATATCCGCTTTGGCAATAAGAATCTCTGTTATCACTTCGCTCATGAGATTCCCCCATGCCAGCCAGTGCGGGATAAAACACCTCTCGCAAATGCCGATTTCTCATGAGCTGCAATCATAATTACTGCAAATAGGCGCGAACAAATTCATCAATGTTTGCTTCTATCAATTTCTCGCCTTCTTCTAATTCCTGCATATTCTGAAACTCTGAAGAAAGGCTGAGAAATATACTGTTGAATCGCGATCCCTCACATCCAAGGGCATGGTAGTCGATGCGGTTGATCATATACTCTGAGCCGTCAAAATAATACTTGCCGAAACGATTGGTGGCAGACGACCTGAAAGGCCAGGAAATCTTAAAGGAAAAGAAATCAAGGATGATCTCACTAAGATTATTCTCTTTCAATCTGTCGGGTGACGGCGTTTCACACACCCTCTCGCTGATCAGGCGAAAATATGACTTGACCAGATCGATATCGGTAACACACAGGCCGTAAAGATACCAGTCGTTCGCAATATTTCTCAGGACAACCTTCTCTTCCCTCGAGAGATAATGATAGCTTGGGCAGAGATGCTCTTCACACAACTCCCTGCCATAAAAGGACACCTCTCTCATATCCACGCCGCCGTTCTGGCAGGGATGGAGAAGGCACCCTACTTTGTTCTCCGCACTATCGAGAAAACCCAAGTACTCACAGCAGTAGATAACCTCGTATATCTTCCTCCCGTCTTCCGACATCTTGACCTCCCGGGAAAAGTCCGGCAAGTCTTCGCTGCATCTGACCGTTTCACGAAAGTAGCTCGTCCTTCCTCGCAATCGTTTCGACAGAGAATCTTGGGTACTGTCAGCATAATTATAGAGTCCGCAACAGGCGCCGCAGGATTTGTTTGCGTCCGGCTGGCAAAGGTGGATAAATGTATCATCTTTCATTCGCTGATAACCGTTTTGGAACCGTCGTTAACGTCCTGTTCTTGCCATGAAGTCTCGGGCATCCCGGCAAGAATGAGCCTCGCTCTTTAAGCTGAGATTAGGAGGCGGATTTTTGCCCTTTTATATGAGGAATATATTTGCAGGTCAAGTACAAAGATGATAAAAAAGTCCCATATGGTACTGACAGAAAAAATACCCATGCCAAATGGTCTAACGGCCGAGGTCTGGGATAAATCTGTTTCTATTGCGGCCGGTACGACGAAGGTTGCACTCTTCGTGAGAATTCGCCTTGAGATTCAGCCATCTTATTTTACCGAACCCAATCACTATGAACGGGTGAAGAAAATCATGGGCACGGAAATTTTCTATGAATACAAGGAAGAGCGGGCTTTCGTGAAGGATAGCGAGAAAAATACCGTTTTCCAACAGCTGCTCGATAATTTCAAGAAGAACTCGCTGCCATATCTTTCCCGATCCTCATTTCCTGCAAGCTTAGCTCTTTCCAAGTACCGGGATATCGAGAAAAGCAGCTACAAATACAATCCGTTCCTCAGGAACGGCTCGTCGTGACAGCCGTTGGAAAAAGCCCGGCTGTCGCTAAAACATTATTTGAGAAAAAGACTCGACTCTATGGTTTTGTGATATTTTACAACCTCAATTAAAGAAGAGAACGGCCTCGCCCAATAAATTATGTTGACAAATGGTAATTTTTTTCGATAAAGTGCATTCCAAATTCTCTAATGAAGGTTTGATTGTATGTATGCGGTAATAAGAACAGGCGGAAAGCAGCATAAAGTCTCACAGGGAGATGAGATTTCGATCGAAAAAATAGATGGCTCTAAAGGGGAAACCATTGTTTTTGATGAAGTGCTGATGGTCTCCAGTGGCGAAGATGTCAAAGTGGGTACGCCATTCCTCACAGGCGCACGGGTAGAGGCTGAGATTATCGATCAGACGAAAGCAGGCAAGATAAATGTCTTTAAAATGAAACGGAGAAAGGGTTTCAAGAAAAAGACAGGGCATCGCCAGAAATTGACAAGAATGAAGATTAAGGAAATTTCCATTTAGCGAGGATATCATGGCACATAAGAAAGGACAGGGAAGCACCCGCAACGGGAGGGACAGCAATGCCCAGAGGCGTGGTATTAAGGCGTTTGGCGGGCAGAAGATTAACGCCGGTACCATTATCGTCCGTCAGGTCGGAACAAAAATCCATCCGGGCAATAACGTCGGTCTGGGCAAAGACTACACAATCTTTTCCAAAATTGACGGCATCGTGATGTATGAAAGGCTGGACAAGAAAAGAAAAAAAGTAAGCGTTTATGCTTCATAGCCAGCTTTCAAATAAAGAGGAGGCTTTTAGGAAAATGGACGAGCGTGAAACCGGTGTTGTTAAATGGTTTAACGACAAGAAGGGGTATGGTTTTATCTCTCGGGAATCGGGAGAGGATGTTTTTGTTCACTACACATCAATTGACGGGGAGGGTTTTCGCAGTTTGGCAGAAGGAGAACGTGTTGAGTTCACGGTAAAGCAGGATAACAAGGGGCAGGCAGCCGTGAATGTCCGCAAATTATAGGACGGACTCTACGGGCCATGAGTGAGAATGGCCGGGAATTTTATTTAAAGCATGTAAATTCCTTTGAGGCACTTCAACAAGTGCCTCTTTTTTTTTAAAGACCATCGCTAATGAAATTCATTGACGAAGCAAAGATCTATGTGAAGGCAGGCGACGGAGGTCGCGGTTGCGTGAGTTTCCGGCGGGAAAAGTTCGTTCCCCGGGGCGGACCAGACGGCGGAAACGGCGGCAAAGGCGGCGATATAATTATGCGCGCTTCCGAGAGCCACAGGACGCTCCTTGACTTAAAGTACAAACAGCACCACAGGGTGAAACACGGTGGACATGGAAAAGGTGCCGATAGAACGGGCCGTAATTCTCCCGACGTAGAAATAATTGTTCCCGTGGGTACATTGGTCAAAGACGCGGAAACGGGAGAAATCATAGCAGATCTGGCCGCCGATGGAGAGACCTCTATCGTTGCGAAAGGGGGCGCAGGCGGCAAGGGAAACGCATGGTTTGCCACATCAACAAATCAGGCGCCACGTCATGCTCAAGATGGCATAAAGGGCGAAGAACGCTGGATAACTCTCGAACTGAAGCTTCTGGCCGATGTAGGCATCATTGGACTGCCCAATGTGGGAAAATCGACATTCATTTCTAAGGTGTCTGCGGCAAAGCCTAAAATTGCCGATTATCCCTTCACTACGCTGGTGCCTCATTTGGGTGTCGTAAAATATGGAAACTTGCAAACTTTCGTGATCGCCGACATCCCCGGTTTAATCAAAGGCGCCCACGCGGGTATGGGAATGGGGACCAGGTTTCTCCGTCACGTCGAGAGGACTTCTGTCCTTCTTCACATACTCGACATATCACATGAATCGCACAGTGACGCCTGGCAGGATTTCGAGACGGTAAACCGCGAACTTACTCTTTTCAGCCCGTCTCTCGGAGAAAAGCCGCAGGTTGTTGCCATAAATAAAATTGATCTTACCATAACGCGGGATAGGTTCAAAAAAGAATTTGACATATTTCAGAGAAACGGCATAAAGGTATTAGCATTTTCCGCCATAACAGGTGAAGGAGTTGATAGCGTGATTAATGAAATCACGAGTAAGCTGCACAATAACGGGATAACCTGAGGGAGCTATGAACCGGAAAGAAGCCCTTGCCAACGTTAAGCGAGTACTCATCAAAATCGGCAGCGCCGTATTAACAGGCGAGGACGGACTTGATCTGCAAATTATCGAGCAACTCGTTGACGAGATGGCGCAACTCAGGAAAGCGGGGCACCAGATCGTAATTGTAACCTCAGGCGCAATTGCATCCGGCAAGCACAGAATGGGCATAACGGGCAAGCTTAAGAGTATGCCGCAGAAGCAGGCCGCCGCCGCTGTCGGGCAGAGTCGGCTCATGCGGGTCTATTCCAATTCCTTCGGAAAATACGGCATTTTCGTAGCCCAGATACTCCTCACTATGAGCGACCTGACGGACAGGAAGAGATACCTGAATGTCCGCAATACACTATCCACTCTCATAGACTGGGAAGTCGTCCCCATTATCAACGAGAACGATTCAGTCGCCGTTGACGAAATAAGATTCGGGGATAATGACCATCTCGCAGCCATGATGACGAATGTCATGGATGCCCAGCTTCTCATCAATTTGACCAGCACGGAAGGCCTATACGACCAGAACCCTACAGCGTCTAGTAAAGCAAAACTGATTTCACTGGTAAGAGAGTTTACAAAGGAGATAGAATCGGCGGCAACGGATGACACGACATCCGTCGGATTGGGCGGCATGAAGAGCAAGGTCATTGCGGCAAAGGCGGTAACTTCTTCCGGACTTCCATGTATTATAGCGCCGGGTAAGAGGAAGGGCGTACTGCATGATATATTCGCCGGCAAGGACGTAGGAACGCTTTTCCTGCCCACGAGTGACCGCCTGCGCAGCAGAAAGCACTGGATAGCTTTTACCCTCAAATCACGCGGTAAACTAATTCTCGACGACGGGGCAAGGGACGCCCTGATTAAGGAAGGAAAAAGCCTGCTGCCATCAGGCGTTGCCAATATAGAAGGTGATTTCTCCGTAGGTGACCCGGTCACCTGCGTCGACATCAGAGGAGAAACTCTTGCAAAAGGGCTGGTTAATTACAGCTCCTCTGAAGTGAGAAAAATCATGGGACTGAAAACAACCAAGATCGAACAGGTCTTAGGTTACAAAGATTACGATGAGATTATTCACCGCGATAACCTCGTTGTAATTAGTGACCGAAAGTCGCAAACTGACATCTGATGCCTTTACTGCCGTTCAGCAGATGAATTCAGCCGGGACCCGCCCCTTCGCATCGAATGTTACTCCCTCCATAACGAGGAGGTCTTTTTTCATCTTCAACCCGCCCCCGAAACCGCCGAGAGAACCGTCGGAGCGAATCACACGGTGACATGGTATCATCAGGGGATAAGGATTCATCGCCAGGGCATTTCCCACCGCTCTTGCACCTCTTGAAGCCCCGCTTTTCTCTGCAATCCGCCCATAAGTGCTGACCCGTCCCCTTGGAATCCGCGTCAGCCGACAGAGCACCCTTCTCTGAAATTCCCCGCAGACTTTCATATCAAGAATGTTCTCAGAACATGCAACATCTCGCCCTTCTGCCAGTCCCTGGATGTTCCTGCATAACTGCTTCGTCATTGTGTGAGACCCCCTGACCGCTCCCGGAAATGAGCGTCGGATAAGGTCATCAGTCGCCTTGTCGCGAGCGGGCAGAAAGATTCTCACGACTGTTGCGCCGCCATCTTGACCCCTCCAAACGATTCCCACATCGCCAAATTTCGTAGCCGTTGAAGTATAATGTACCGAATCCGTCATTCTCAATAGGCCCCCTTATGCGATATGTTCCATCAATATCTTCACGCCGATTCCTATCAGTAGGATACCGCCAAATATTTCCACTTTTTTGCCGAAGATCGCCCCCAGTTTCTCTCCGAATAACACGCCGCACATAGTCATAATGAAAGCAACTATGCCGATAACAATGCTGGGATAGAATACAGGTATCTGCAGGAGAGCGAAGCTGAAACCGACGGCAAGTGCATCAATGCTCGTAGCCACGGAGAGTATCGCGACAGTCAGCCCTCTTGTAGGGTCAGTAGTGTGGACCTTTGTTTCCCCGGTTAATGATTCAATGATCATTTTTCCGCCCACAAGGGCAAGAAGTCCGAAAGCGATCCAGTGGTCGTATCCGGCAATGGTACTCGCCACCGATGCTCCGGCAAACCACCCCGCCACAGGCATAAAGAACTGGAACAGTCCGAAGTAGGAGGAAAGCCGAAAGACTGCTCCCCATGATACTGCCCTGACGCTTGCTCCCACACCAACAGCCACGGAGAAGGCATCCATTCCCAAGCCCACGGCAATAATCAAAATGGACAGGTAGCTCATAAATCACCTGCTCCCACCCGCTCCTTAAGAAAGGCCTGGATCTTTGCGGCGGTCTTTCTGCCGATACCCTGAACCCCTTGCAGTTCTTGCAGAGACGTATCTCTGATCCCGCCGACATCACCGAAGAGTGTAAGCAACGCCTTCTTCTTCGCCGTGCCGATGCCCGTAATTTCATCGAGCAGGGAGTGAAAATCCCCCTTCTCTTTTAACCGGCGGTGATAGGCAACAGCAAATCTGTGCGCCTCATCTCTCACCCTCTGGAGCAAGAATAGCGCTTCAGGCCATCTTGAAACATATATAGGCCCCTTCTTTCCTGTGATATAAACACGGTCCTCGCTTCTATCGGTATGCCTCTGCCTGAGCTCCTTCGCCAGAGCGACAACATCAACGCCTCTTATATCTAAATCTTTAAGGACAGCAACTGCTACACCCAATTGTCCTTTTCCTCCATCAACGAGGATAAGATCCGGAAGACTGTCTTTTCCCTTATACCTCCTGTTCAGGACTTCGTACATCATGGCATAATCATCGGCCCCATGAACGGTATTAATCCTGAAGCGTCTGTATCCCGCCTTCCATGCCTTTCCATCGACGAAAGCGGCCATGGCTCCCACGGCGTACTTGCCGGCGATATTGGAAATGTCGAAGCACTCTATCCGCTGTGGTATATTTCTCAGCATGAGCTCCCTTGCAAGTAAACTGAGTATTTCTTCCACAGAGGTTCTATGTTTTTCCATTTCGAATATGCTTTTGGCGTTGTTTGCCGCTATCTTGAGCAGTTCCATCCCATGGCCTCTTTTCGGCGCCGTTACCGATACCCTCTTCCCTTTCTTTTCCGAGAGCCATTCCACTGTAACTGCTCGATCCTCTATATCAAGAGGAATGATTATTTCGTCGGGGACATAAGCACCGCCGTCATAGTATTGCTTCAAAAGAGACGACAGTATTTCAGAAGAATCGTTTCCGATCCTAAACAAAGGAAATTGCTTTTTCCCAATAATCTTCCCTTTTCTTACATACAGTATGCATATTTGCGTCAGGTTGCCTTTGCGATGTACGCCAAATACATCGCGATCCATTAAGAATCTGGAGACTACCGCCTGTTTCTCCAGAGTTTCTTCGATGGCGGCAATCGTGTCTCTCAGGACAGCCGCCTCTTCAAAGCGCAACTGTTCGGAAGCAGTATCCATGCGTGAACTAAAGTCGGCAATCAGTTTCCTTTTGCGCCCTTCCATAAACGCCATGCTGTCACTCACCAATCCTTCATAAGATGCCCTATCAATGAATCCGGCACAGGGAGCGAGACATCGCTTGATCTGGTATTCAATACAGGGTTTTTTTCTGAATAATACTTCCCGGTCTGTGCACGTCCGGAGACGGAATATGGACTGAATAAAACGAAGCGTCTCTTTCGCCGCGGCACTCGACGGGTACGGTCCGAAATATCGGGCTCCATCTTTTCTCGGGCGTCTGACCAGTTGGAAGCGCGGGAACACGGCGGCCGGGTCCATCCGTATGTTGAAGTAAGTCTTGTCATCCCTGAAATTGACGTTATAGCGAGGCCTGTGCTCCTTAATCAGGTTATTCTCCAGGATGAGGGCCTCCTTTTCCGTATCTGTCAATATAAATTCTACATCACGGACCTTCGTGATGAGGAAGGAGACCATGGACCGACCGTCCGTTCTGCCGAAATAGTTCCTGATGCGGTCCTTCAGATTGCCGGCCTTGCCCACGTAGATGACTTTGCCATCCTTGTCTTTCATGAGGTAGACGCCCGGCGATGCGGGTGCATTCTTTAACCTGACGATTAATTGCTCAGTCATTTAATTTCGTCACATCTATAGTTATAGGATGTCTTCAATGGCTGGAATGGGAGTTATTGAAAAATGCTCTCCACACAGGTCACTGTGTCGCACCAGCGACGTGTCCTCTCTTAACGGGCAGGTCATATGGTATTTCATCGGCATGATAAATATCATTGCGGAATTGCAGAACCCCGTCGCGGTCCACCCACGCAGTGCCGTAGAAAATATGGACGTTGACAGGTTCGGGAAGCATCACGACCTGTCTTTTCCCTTTCTTGATTTCCGTCAATATCTTCTTTTGCATCCATGTTTCCTTGTTTCTCAGGAGATAGGTTGCGAGCTCAACGGGCTTTTCCACGCGTATGCAACCGTGGCTGAGATCCCTGCGGGTCCTCCCGAAGAGGTGACGCGCTGGCGTATCGTGGAGATATATTTCGCACTCGTTGGGGAAAATGAATTTTATCCTCCCCAAGGGATTCAAGGGGCCGGGCTCCTGACGGAATTTATATCCCAGATTGCTCGCCCTGAGGCGGGGCCAGCTGATCAGCTTCGGATCCATTTCCTTTGCATTGTCCTTCCAATCTTTAAATACCTTTATATTCTTTTGCTCGAGGTAACCCGGCTCTTTTTTTATTTGAGGCAATATCTCTTTGGCCGCGATACTGTCCGGCACCCTCCAGAACGGGTTCAACTCCAGGTAGGTCATCTTGGCGCTCAGGACACAGCTCCGCTGCTCGTCTTTCCCTGCTATGATGCGCATCGCCATCACAGGCCGTTCATCTTCCATTACCTCCAAAGAGAAATCAGCGATATTTACAAAAATATAATTTCGTCCCATATCATCAGAAAGCCAGCGCAGGCGATCCATGTTCAGGGCTATCTGGCGTATCCGTGTTTCCACGGGGACGTTTATCTCTTTCAATGTTGATTTGCCGACTCTCCCGTCATCCTTCAAACCATGTCTTTTTTGAAACTTTCGGACCGCCAACTCCAAATCGTGGTCAAAGACGCCGGGTTCTTCCCATACTATCGAAGCGAGGTCGCCCGATATAATAAGTCTCTGCCTCAGTATGGCTACCCGATTGCCTCTCGATCCCCTTTGCAACTTGGGTCCCGGTGAGACTTCCGACCATCCGCCGCTTTCGGCAATGGCCTGATACTGGATTAATGCTTCCTTCAACCCGGCGTATCTCGGATAAGGAGGCGCCAGATCAGCAAGAGTCTTCT
>PMBI01000006.1:0-188 GCA_003153775.1 Syntrophaceae bacterium
ACAGTGTTGATGACGCTCTCAGCAAATTCACTGACTTCATCTGCGGATTTTTTAATAACCTCCAATTCTTTTCGGGTCTTTTCCAGCCCAATTTCTATCTCCCTGCGCTCGGTAATATCCTCGATAGCAAGAAGGATGATCCGTTCCTTTCCCAACACTCTCTGAATTTGCCGGGCATTCAAAAGCAT
>PMBI01000006.1:197-21473 GCA_003153775.1 Syntrophaceae bacterium
GAACGGCTGACCGTGACCACCCTGAGATCTTGATCCAGAATGATTAAGGGTTCGCGTACGGTGTTGATGATGCTCTCTGAGTATTCCTCCGATTTTGTTACGGTTCGTTTCCTGGACATTTTCTGTCTCCTTGCTCTCGGTGATGCCTTGAGCGACCTATTGACCGAGTTCATCCCTTATGGGACTGTGGTTTCTCAGCGAGCTGCCGACGCATATCCGCCAGATCTTCAATGAGTTCTTTTTTTGTATCAGCTTCCTTTTCCATTTGCAAGTTCTCCTCGACTCACAGCCATTAAAAACAGGGTCTTCTGGGTCATCGGTACGCGAAGTCGCCTGTGACCATTTCGCAGGCCCAGGCATGAAAATCAGCAAGAGTTTTTTGTGTGTAAGCAAAGGGATCCATCGGATCTTTGCCGACCGCCATGATCTCGCCCTGATCGGGCTTCTCGGCGGCGGTATCAGGGATCACGATGCCGGAGGCGGTCTTCCGCCAATAGCCAAAGCATCCCTCAGTATGTTGAGGTTCCACCAAATACTGAGGCTAAACGAATCATTTCATACTCTTCTGCTATTGTCTCTTGTTAATCTAAGCACCTGTTATTAAAGAATGAATCAAAACTTATGCTTTTCTTTCGGCTATTGGCAGGCCAATTGCTATTACCATTTCTATGATCCTTGTAATCATAAGAATGAAGGTCCTTTCTGAGAAGCACATGGAGTTGTCACAGACGATTACTTCACTGTCCGGTTCCATAAGGATGGAGAAAGGATGCAAGCGCTTCGACTTCTGCGAGAGTATCGAGGATAAGAATCAACTCTTTCTTCTTCAGGAATGGGATACCAAGGAAAGCCTTATGATCCACCTGAAGTCGGAGCATTTTAAAGTGCTCCGGGGGGCGATGAACCTTCTCAAAGAGCCCTGTGAAAGGGTTTTTCACACCGTTTTCCACCCGGCAGGGATGGAGGAGATTTAGAGGAGTTCAAACGCATGGGCGTCGGGAAGGAGGAATAATTTATGAAAGCATGCTTCAATTTCTTAGTCATTTTCATTTCACTTATTAGCATGAACTGCGCGAATCTCCTGCCGACCGGCAAGGCAACGGTCAAGTCGCCATGGACCGATTTTCATAGCTGTAGATTGGACTACGAAAAAATAACTCCCGGCATAACCACTGTGGCAGAACTGAAAAAAATGGGACTTGATCCTTATGCAGTACCAAATATCAGAATCATGAACGCAACAGACGTCATCAACGTATTCATGCCGACTCCCTCTATTAGAAAAGAGGATTTGGACCCGGGTATTCAAAAATGCATAGAGAGCAAGGACCGATGCACGGCTTATCAAATTACGCCTTCCAATTTGGAAGCGAAGCGGACAGGAAATTTCTGGTTGGATCTATTCAGTTTCAAGCGGGAGACGATATCCACCGGATGGGAATTCCGGGGTTTAATCACTATTGTTGATGCTGTTGTCACTTACAGAGACCCGGTAGGAGGTCGGCCCTTTATTAACACGGAAGACATTCAAACGAAGCCATTAGGCCCCTTGCAAGATGCTGGAAATATAATCCAATCTGTGGCTCCAGCTTACATACATCCATAATGGCATATAAAATGACGACAGATCAAAATTCTAAAGGAGGAAGACCATGAAATCAAGTACGCAGGATAAAGCGGAAGGCACGTTTCACCAAGTAAAGGGTAAGATCAAAGAGGTCGCCGGGAAACTCAGCGATAATCCCGAGATGGAGGCTGAAGGCGCCGGTGAAAAGATAGCCGGCAAAGTTCAGGAAAAGATCGGCCAGGTCAAGAATGTCCTGGGTAGTTGAACAAGGGGACGCCGTCGGCCTGAATAAATAATTTTATTACCAACACATCAAAATAAAAGGAGAAAAAAATGAAACAAGCAAGAGGTAGAATGTTTTTTATCGTATGCATGGCGTTGATTATAGGAAGCTTCCCGGTGATCTCTTACGCGGCCACGGCCGGTGAGATCGATGCCAATGTAAATGCATCCCTTGATAGATTTGTCAAGGAAGTCAAGGGTGCAAAAGAGTTTCTTAACGCCGCCAAGGGTGTCCTTATCATCCCCAAAGTTATCCAAGGCGGGCTTGTGGTAGGCGCCGAGTATGGCGAGGGAGCCTTAAGGATCGGCGGGAAAACGGTCGGCTACTATAACATCGCTTCCGGATCTTTCGGCGCACAGATCGGAGCCCAGGAGAAGGACATCATCCTTGTCTTCATGAACGATGCGGCATTGAAAAAATTCCGAACGAGCAAGAACTGGCAAGCGGGCGTTGATGCCAAGGTAACCTTGGTAAATATCGGGGCCGATGAATCTTTAGACACGACGAAATTCAAGCAACCCGTTGTGGGGTTTGTCTTCGGTCAGAAAGGGCTTATGGCCGGCGCTACGATAGAAGGTTCGAAATTTACCAAACTGAAAAAATAAGCAGCTGTGAAAGCATGCTACCAGACATTTTAATGTGGCATATAACCTCTACGCGTGTGTAAGCGCTATGAGGATTAAACTTATAAGGAGACGGATCATGAAACAAAAGGCTTTACCAGTTATACTCGTTGTTGTGATGGTGGCGTTTCTATCCACTATCTTTTTAGTCAATGCAAATATTTCCTTTGCAGCCTCAGGCAAGAAGAAATCGCCGGCAGTTGCTAAGACATCTGCTGTCGAGCAAACCGAGGCCCGGATCAAACAGCTTCAAGGCGCGCTGAATATCACCGAGGCCCAGACGGAATTATGGAATAACCTTACCGGGGTGATGCGGGAAAATGCAAAAGACATGGACGCACTTACCGACACCGTTGCCAAGGAGAAGGCAGAAGGCACCAAGACGATTAACGCTGTTGAGCATATGAAATTACACAGTCAAATTACCGAAGCGCATTTAGCTCAACTGCAGAAGTTCATCCCGCCTTTCGAGGCGCTCTATGACAGCATGTCGGATGAGCAGAGGAAGACTACCGATACAATATTCAGCACAGGGAGATTTGGAAAAAACAAGAAGAAATAATCGGTAATATACAACTAAAGATTGTCGCCAAGCAGGCGATCGGAATCTATCCAAGAACGGAGTGACTTTATGAAAACATCAAGTGCATGGAATTTTAGATCCATCGTGGGCAAGATTATGATGGTGCTTGTTTTAGCCGCGATGATCGGCAGTATAGACGTAGCGCCTGCCCTCGCGAAGGATGACCATAAAGATAGGGGAAGACATGACAACGGCCGTTACGAGCACAGAGGGCCAGGTTATGACCATAAGCGCTATGAACGAGACAGGCGTGATTACCGGCCTTACGGCTACGGATATGCCCCGCCGCCGGTCATTTATGCGCCGCCTCCACAGCCGGGCATCAGCGTCTTCTTTCCACCCGTCATTATTCGCTAATGGCTGCTATATCGACAGCCCGCGTTCAAGCTGAGTCCACCTGGGCCGTCGCAAGTTATGGCGGTTGCTATGAGTGAACTGACTGCAGAAAGGAGTCGAAAATGCTTTGGACCATATGTGTAATTCTCGTGATTCTGTGGCTGTTGGGATTAGTGAGTGGCTATACCATGGGTGGAGTCATTCATATCCTACTGGTCATTGCCATTATTGTCGTGCTGGTCAGAGTCATCCAGGGGCGGAGGCCCCTTTAGAGGGGGAAAAATATAACGCGGTGAAATATCATAGTCCCGAAAGTGCCACGAATTAAAAAGTTGCACGGAGCGGAAGTGATAATGAATCTTAACAACCAAAATGCAAAGGAGACCATATTATGAGAAGAATCGGTTATGGATTAATTTTTTTGTTGATGTTTTGCGTACTGTTTACCAGTTGCGCGACAGTTAAGCCGGTTGATCTTAACCAGCGGATTAAATCAGGACAGTTGGTTCAACAAACGGACAATTTCATTGTCCTCTTTGACAAATCTGCTTCCATGGGTCTGTCGAAGAAGACGGAGATGCGAATCGATCCGCTGTCGGAGAAAGTTGGCGAATCCAATCGCCTGGTACTTGCGAAAGATACTACAAAAAACATGACAGCGATGATTCCAGAAATCAAGATGAACGCAGGGCTCAGGACCTTCTGGGCCGGAGAAACTGCTCTTATTTATGGAATGAAGCCCCTTGTCAAACGAGATTATACTAAGGCAATAAACTCTATCGAACATGAGAACGGTAGAACTCCTATGGGAAAGGCTATTACGGCAGCAGGCAATGATCTCAGAGGGGCGCCGGGTAATTCGGCCATTATTATTGTCAGTGATTTTTCTGACATTCCGGGTGTTGATGACATCAGGGCCGTCACTGTCATGGATGCCATAACCAAAGTTAACGCAGATTACGGCGACAAGCTCTGCGTATATGCCATTCAGATAGGATATACTCCCGATGGGAAAGAACTTTCAGAACAGATTGTGCAGAACGTTATAGGCGGATATACCGTGAATGCTGATAAACTGGCAACCTCGCAAGCTATGGCCGCTTTTGTGGAAAAAGTAATCTCCGGGAATTGTTTGCGTTATCAACAGCTGGGTGCAAGGTCGAAGGAGAAGGTCGTCATCGTTGCGTCTGAGCCGATGGTTGATGAGAAGGTCGTTGCCGCCGCAGCTGAGCCGAAAGTCATTATTCTTGCGTTTGAGGACGTACACTTTGATTTCGATAAGTCGACCCTTAAGCCGGAAGCGCAGGCGATCCTGAAAAGGAATGTCCAGCTTCTGAAAGATAATCCTAACGCTAAAGTCCGCATTGCAGGGTATACCTCTGCTTCCGGCACTGAGGCCTATAACCAGAAGTTAAGCGAAAGAAGGGCAAAGGCTGTCCAGGAATACCTCATTAACGAAGGCGTCGTTTCACCGGACAGGCTTTCCACAATCGGATATGGCGAGTCAAACCCGGCAATGTACGAAGCAGCGCCTAAGGAGCTCTACTCAACAGCAGCAAAAGCAAATATGAGAGTTCTTTTTGAAATCACCGTGCAATAGGAGCATCGGGTTAAGAATCCGGATAAGTGTTTTACGTGGAGGAAGTATAAATAAGTGACTTGAGGTATTCTTAGTAATAACAAGAAATCGGAGGGAGATGGTCAGATGAAAAAGATATTGGTACTGTCAATGGTTATTATGACAGTTTCTATTCTTTTCGTAATGACATCTCCCGACGGAATGAACTGGTAACGCAAACTCCAAAAGCAAGGAGGAATGCAATGAAAGTAGTCTATCGTGTAACTCTGATGATGGCCGTTGTCGCTCTGCTGCTGATCAGCGTGCCCGTGCACGCATCCAAGATGGATGACGGCATCAAAGCATCGGCCCAAAAGTCGTTTGTGTTCAAGACCTATCTTAAGAACGATGATATTAAGATTGAATCTAAGGATGGCGCAGTCACCTTGACGGGCACTGTCTCCGAGGAATCCCACAAGTCATTGGCCCAGGAGACCGTAGCAGGCCTCTCCGGTGTCAAGAGTGTGGACAATAGGCTGGCAGTCAAGGGTACACCCCCCACTGCAAACTCGGATGCGTGGATCACTGCGAAAGTGAAAACCATGCTCCTGTTTCATCGAAATGTGAGCGCCGTGACGGAGGTTAACACCACAGGCGGAATTGTCACCCTGCAAGGCAAAGCGACCAGCCAGGCACAGAAGGACCTGACGACCGAATATGCCAAGGATGTCGAAGGGGTCAAAGATGTAAAAAATGAGATGACAATAGCAAAGACATCGAAAAAGGCTCAAACAGTAGGCGGAAAGATTGATGACGCCTCCATCACCGCGCTGGTCAAGATGACGCTGCTCTATCATCGCTCCACCAGCGCGCTCAATACCTCGGTCACCACGAAGAAGGGTATAGTTACATTGAGTGGCAAGGCGAAAAACGCAGCCGAAAAGGATCTGGCCACCAAATTCGCCAACGACGTAAACGGTGTGAAGAGTGTAAAGAACAAGATGACTATCGGATAGTCCAAGCGGAAGACCAAAGAAAGTGTATGATCACTGCCGGCTGGCATGGCGATGCAATAGCCGGCAGTGGGACTGCGCAAGCAGAAAGGAGGATCACATGTTGTGGACTATTGCTGTAGTGCTGATAATTCTATGGCTAGTGGGATTAGTGAGCAGCTACACGATGGGCGGATTCATCCACATCTTACTGGTCATCGCCATCATTGTGGTGCTGATTGGGGTCATTCAGGGGCGAAGATCTGGATAAATGATTTGCTGATTTGAACGTACCCGGTTCGTTCCATTAACGTTGCAATCTAAAATAAGAGGAGTAAAATGAAGATGGAGAGGGAATAGTATTCTTTCTCCATCATTGCATAGCATGAAAGGAGAAATACCATGCCGTTGATTCAATTAGTGCTTGTTTTGGTTGTCGTTGGGGTGGTCCTATGGGTGATTAATAGGTACATACCGATGCAAGCTACTATAAAGAGAATTTTAAATGTGGTAGTGGTTATTGTTGTGCTTATATGGCTGTTGAGCGTCTTCGGGCTCATAGGAAAGCTCTCCGCGATTCGTATTGGGAACTAAAGAGTCTGAAATAAAATATCTCAGAAAGGCTGCAGTATGTCACAACCAGTCAACAGCAATATGGCACAGTCAGAGGGCAGGCTCACCCACGCGAGAGGTCTGAGTGAATCCCCTTATACCTATGCCCGCCGAGGCTTACTGGCTATCATCGTGGTACTTACCCTGGTCGGATCAAGTGTTTGCCTTGCCGGGGAGCCCACTGCTGCAGGCGCTCCCGAAGCGCCTAAGCCGGTCATGTCTTGGAAAACTGGCGCCGGCAAGAGCTACCTTGTCCCAGCGCTTGACACCTCGGGCTTCATCCTCGTCCTCAACGATTATGACCGGTTCGCCTACCCCAACGAAGTTGAGGAGGGGGAAGGAGTCTACGACACGAACCAGTTCAAGCATCCTTATCAGGGATCCATCTCTCACGGGTTTGCAAGATCAGACGGCCTCAATTACCGGGAGTCCCTTTCCCAGGTCGCATCGGATAAAAGCCTTGCCGTGGAGCCCATTGCACCAGACGCTCCCAAAGCACCCAAGCCGGTTCTGTCTTGGGAGACTGGCGCCGGTAAGAGCTACCTTGTCCCGGCGCTTGAAATCCCGGGCTTCATTCTACTGCTCAACGGTTATGACCGGTTCGCCTACCCCAACGAGGTTGAGGGAGGGAAGAAAGTGTACGACACGACCCCGTCGACCTTCTGGGATCATGTCGTCCACGGCCCTTGGGGGTCTGACCAGGACAACTTCTCCACGAACCAGTTCAAGCATCCTTATCAGGGATCCATGTACTACGGATTCGCACGCTCAGCCGGCCTCAGCTTCTGGGAGTCCTCCGCCTATACCTTCGCGGGCAGTTTTCTCTGGGAGACGGGCGGTGAGACTACGCCGCCTTCCGTCAATGACCAGATCGCCAGCGGTATTGCCGGAAGCTTCTTCGGAGAGCCACTCTTCCGGATGGCCAGCCTGATTCTCGAAGGTGATGGCGGCAAGCCTGAGCTCTGGCGTGAGATATGCGCAGCAGTGATTTCGCCACCCCTGGGCTTCAACCGCCTCTTCTTTGGCGACGACTTCAAATCCATCTTCCCGAGCCGTAATCCGGCCACCTTCTGGCGCCTGCGGCTCGGCGTGAGTGTAACGGACTCGAACGACCAGGGCGCCCCGAATCCCATGAACCGGGGCGGGGCGACCGCGGACTTCGCGATAGCCTACGGGCTTCCCGGGAAGCCGGACTATGGCTATACGCGCCCCTTCGATTACTTCCATTTTGAGTTCATAGCTACCGACAACGCAGAGAACCCCCTCGAGGACCTCATGATCCGCGGCCTCCTCTTCGGAAAGAAATATGAAGTGGGCGACTCCTATCGAGGGATATGGGGACTTTACGCCGGCTATGACTACATATCGCCGCAAATCTTCCGTGTCTCGAGCACGGCCGCCTCGCTCGGCACCACCTTTCAGTGGTGGCTCGCACAAGCAGTGGCGCTCCAGGGCTCGGTTCTTGGCGGCGTCGGCTACGGCGCGGCCGGCACTATTTCCGGAGTGGGGGAACGCAACTACCACTATGGTATCGACCCACAGGGGCTCCTTGCACTCAGGCTCATCTTCGGCGATCGGGCCATGCTCGATGTGACAGGACGTGCGTATTATATCGGTGACCAGGGCAGCACCGAGCCGGGAAGGGAAAATATCGGCCGCGTGAACGCTGGGCTTACCATTCGCGTGCACGGCCATCATGCCCTCGGAATTCAATACATTGCGTCGAGCCGGGATGCATATTATCCCAACCGGGCCGATGTGCACCAGACAACGGCAACCTACAGCCTCGTCTATACCTTGCTCAGTGACATCGGGTTCGGCGCCGTCGAGTGGCGCGACCCTGACCGCCGCTGATCCGAGCAGGCGGACCCGCCGCATAGAGCAGAAATGAAACTTCGTATTCTCAGGATTAACGTTTCGCTGTTCGTGATGCTACTCTGCCTCATAGCCCGTATCGACGTTCAAGCATACGATGGTATTGAGTTAGGCAGACTCTCAGGCCCAACCCCCTAAATATCGGGGAAAACCGGTATACTCTACTGAGATTGACATGAGACCGAAAGGAACAAGTCAATGAGACTTGCGGTATTGGAAACGGAAAGATGTGTCGGCTGTCAATGTTGCATGTTCGCATGCTCGCGAAGACAGGACGAGGCCGGGTTAACCAAGGCCTGCATTGCCGTGAAATCCGTTGGAGGTATGAGGCGGGGGTTTACCGTCATTGTCTGCAGGGCCTGTGATAATCCGCCCTGCGCTAAAGTCTGTCCTACGAACGCCCTCGAACCAGGAAAAGATGGCGGCGTTCGCCTCGACATGAAGAAATGCATAGGATGCGGACACTGCCAGGATGCCTGCCTCATTGGAGCCATCTTATGGGATGATACCACGAATAAACCCATGATCTGTATCCACTGCGGTTACTGCGTCAATTTCTGTCCCCACAAGGTCTTGGGATTGAAAAAAAAGGAGGGGGCGGCCCATGTTAAAAGATGATCCCCTTGCCAATGTCCTTTATATAGACTTATCAAATAAAACCTTCACGACAAAAAAAAGGCCCGAACTTTTTGACAGATATATCGGGGGCGCCGGAGTGGCGATACAGCTTCTTCATGAAGAATGTCCCACTGGTTGCGATCCCGTCGGCCCGGAAAATCCGATCATATTCGCGGTTGGTCCCCTTACCTCATTGTTCCCTCTGGCCTCAAAAACCGTCGCCATGTTTAAATCTCCCCATACCGGCAACCTGGGAGAGAGCCACTGTGGCGGTAGAAGTGCGGTTGCAATCCGCATGGCGGGATACGGGGCCATTGTCTTGAGAGGTGCCAGTGATATCCCCATCTATTTATCCATTCATGGGAACAAGGTGCACTTTCATGATGCCTCTTCACTGTGGGGGATGGGCAGTTCCGCAACCGGGCGCATCATCAGGGAGAATGAGACGGGAGGCGGCCTGCGCACAATCATGCGAATCGGCAGGGCGGGGGAAAACCTTGTTTCATATGCGAGTGTAACGACGGAGACGTATCGTCATTTTGGCAGATTGGGACTGGGCGCCGTCTTCGGAAGTAAGAAACTCAAGGCGATCGCCATTTCCGGAAAATCATCAGTGCCTGTTGCCGACACAAAGCTTTACCGAAAGATGTATGAAGAAATATATCAGAAAGCGGTGGAATCCCCGGTCATGAAGAAATATCACGATCTGGGAACCGCCGAGAATATAATAGCACTGAATAAATTCGGCGGCTTCCCCACGAGAAATCTAAAAGAGGCAACATTTGAGAAAGCGGATGCGATTTCCGGCGAGGCGTTTGCAGCCGGATATTTAGGCAGGCGTCTGGCCTGTTCCCATTGTCCTGTGGGATGCATCCATATCGCCGCACTCAGAGAACCTTATGAGGATGAACCGTATTACTATAAGACATCCATGATATCCTACGACTATGAACCCATATATTCATTAGGCTCCATGCTGGGTATTTCCGATCCCGAGGGCATCTTGAAATTGATGGATAGTGTCGAGACGGCGGGAATGGATGCCATGAGCACGGGTGTCGTTCTGGCATGGGCAACGGAGGCGCAGGANNCCCAATGAGTTTTACACGGCCTTGGCAAAGGGTGTTGATTATGCGGCCTCAATATATGGAAATAGAGATTCCGCTCTGGCCTTTGGAAAGAACGAAATGGCAGGATACCATACGGGCCCCGGTACCCATGTAGGAAGTTTAATCGGTTTGCGACACAGCCATCTGGACAATGCGGGCTACAGCATTGACCAGAAAGTGCTTGCCCAAAAACAAACGAGTCCCGAGGAACTCGCCGATATGCTATTAGAGGAGGAAAGATGGCGTC
Organism: Syntrophaceae bacterium; assembly: GCA_003153775.1. Classification (GTDB taxonomy): domain Bacteria; phylum Desulfobacterota; class Syntrophia; order Syntrophales; family UBA2185; genus Fen-1135. Next base: position 10,601 of record PMBI01000006.1, read on the forward strand.
AGATATTATCAAGCCTGGTCGTATGTTTTTTCGCGAGGGGAATCTACGCGCCTGACATCGTATCGAAACTGCTTCCTTTACTTGGATTCGAGTTGAAACTTGAAGACATCAACAGGATCGGTACAGAAATTTATCGCAACAAGTACCGGTTTAAGACAAGAGAAGGATTTTCCTTGGACGAGCTGCGCATCCCGAAAAGAATCTTCGAGACATCGTCTCCTGTGGGAAAATTTGATGAAACATATATACGCCGCGCCATCGACCGCGTGAAAAAGATTATGGAGAAGCAGGGTGCTGATTGACACACCGCGGTGCTGCAAAGATAGAGAAGAGGACGGTAGTACGAATCACTACCCATACAGGTGCATTACAAAATTCTGATCATTCTGATATTCTTCTCAACACAATCAGGCAAAAGCTTCGCTTCGTGCAAGCTTCGCTCGGAAGTTCTTACAATTCGCTTCAGATAGTGGGATTGCTTCCTCCAGCCGGACACCCGCACGGCAAGAGACGAGCTGCCATTTGCGATAATTATAAATCGGATGATTCTAAGGAAGTATCGGAACCATGGGTCAGCTTTACCCTGATTCAAAGGTAAGGCATTTGGAACCTTGTAACAAGCTCTCCTACGATGCTTAGATAATAACAGATCCGATAGGATCGCACGTCATTGACTGCCGAATCCTCTTCCGGGTTTGCTTCCCGTCTGACCATCTGGATCTGTGCCTGCAGGATCACAGGCTCTTCCATGGTTTAACGAAGGAGTGATTGAAGATTTTCAAAAGGACAGCATTTCTTATTCCAGGGTATAGGAATGCCATAGCAAAGTGAAGAAACCCTGAGCTATAGAAGGCCACCTGCTTTCAGAAAGAAGGAAACCTCAAAGTTGAAGATGAACAACAAGACCATGCTCGGACGCTTGTCACATTTGTGGGCGACTCTCCGCGGAACAGACCTGGCACAAAAGTGCGCCGTCTCCGAGCCGCCGCTGCGATCTGAATTGTTCAGCAGCGAGCAAATGAAACAGCATGGCATGGCCCTGGCAGATTCGCATAAGTTGGGTTTGGGACACGCTCCGTACCAGCTCCTGACACGGCTGGCTGACAACGAAGAAGTCTTGGTTGGAGCCTGCACTTTGCTGACGGCTGCGGTCAATGCGAATCTCCCGATTGCGCCGGCCGGGGAATGGCTGCTCGACAACTTCTATCTGATCGAAGAACAAATTCGCATGGCCAAACGACATCTTCCGAAGCGGTACAGCAAGGAGCTGCCACGCTTGCTTAACGGCCCATCGGCGGGACTCCCACGCGTGTATGACATCGCGCTGGAGACGATCTCACATGGCGACGGGCGGGTAGACCCGGAAAGTCTCAGTAGTTTTGTGACAGCCTACCAGACAGTGACCGGCCTGAAGTTAGGGGAATTGTGGGCAATCCCTATCATGTTGCGTCTGGCACTTATCGAGAATCTCAGGCGCGTTGGAGCTCGGATCGCCGCCGATAGGATAGACCGAAACCACGCTGACTACTGGGCAGACCGGATGACGGAGACGGCGGAGAAAGACCCGAAAAGCCTGATGTTGGTGATCGCGGATATGGCTCGGTCAAGCCCGCCGATGGTGAGTTCCTTCGTCGCGGAACTTGCGCGCCGTTTGCAGAGGCAGGGCCCCGCTTTAGCGCTGGCGCTCACCTGGATTGAGCAGCGCCTCTCCGAGTCCGGACTGACAATTGAACGGTTAGTGCAGTCGGAAAGCCAACAACTGGCCGCCGATCAGGTTTCCATAAGCAACAGCATAGGTAGCCTCCGGTTTCTGGGGGCGATGGACTGGCGCGAGTTCGTGGAGAGGATGAGCGTCGTCGAGCGCATCTTGTATGAGGATCCGGGCGACGTCTACGGCAAAATGGATTTTGCCACCCGTGATAGATATCGTCATGTTGTGGAGAAAATAGCGAAAGAGAGCCCGCTATCCGAAAGCGAGGTGGCACAGAAAGCGATCCAGTTGGCCCACGAGGGTGCGGAGGGGAAGGGCAGCGACGATCGAGCGGCTCATGTCGGGTTTTACCTGATTGACAAGGGGTTGCCGCAGCTTGAAGAGATGGCACATGTACGATTGACTCTCTCCGGGATACTTCGGAAAGTGGGTTCCCGGGTTCCTTTGTTCGTCTATCTCAGCACAATCACGCTGATCACGCTGACTGTCACCATGAGCTTATTGGCGAAGACTCGTGGCAGTGGGTTGCATGATTGGCTGCTCGCGCTTATCGCAATCCTCTCGTTGCTCTGCGCAAGTCATATGGCGGTGGCGCTGGCAAACTGGATGGCAACGCTACTGGCCAAGCCTCACGTGCTGCCGCGCATGGATTTATGTGGAGGGATTCCACCGGAATCGCGCACTCTTGTCGTGGTCCCGACGATGCTCACGAGCGCTCAAAACATCGAGGACCTGATCGAGGCGCTGGAAGTTCGGTTTCTGGGAAATCGGGACGAGAACCTGCACTTCGGTCTGCTTACTGATTTCCAGGATGCACACACGGAAACAATGCCGGAGGACGAGCCGCTGTTGGGTCTGGCGCAAAAGAGAATCGAGGAACTGAATGAAAAGTACGGCGGCGTAAAGGGCGATATGTTCTTTCTCTTTCATCGTCCACGCCGATGGAATCCTCGGGAGCGGATTTGGATGGGTTACGAGCGNNCGCGTGGCAGTTCGTGGGAGCCATGGAGCACCCTCTCAATCGTGCGAGGTACGACGAGGACAAGCGACGTGTCTCTGAGGGATACGCCATCCTTCAGCCGCGAGTCGCCGTGAGCCTGCCCGGCACGAACCGGTCGCGGTATGCGCAGCTCTTCGGGAGTGATCCCGGCATCGACCCTTACACGCGCGCCGTCTCCGACGTTTACCAGGATATCTTTCACGAAGGCTCCTTCATCGGGAAGGGAATCTATGACGTCGATGCGTTCGAGCGGGCGCTTAGTGGGCGCTTTCCGGAGAACCGGATCCTCAGCCACGACCTCGTGGAAGGGTGCTATGCCCGCGCGGGACTGTTGAACGATGTGCAGTTGTACGAGGAGTATCCTTCTCTTTACAGCGCAGATGTGAGCCGGCGGCATCGCTGGATTCGCGGGGATTGGCAGATTGCACGCTGGTTGCTGCCGGGCGTTCCCGGCTTCGACGGACTCCGCCAGAAGAATCCGCTATCCGGGCTCTCAAGATGGAAGATATTCGACAATCTTCGTCGAAGTCTCGTGCCTGCGGCGTTAACCCTGCTGCTACTCCTGGGCTGGACCGTATTGTCGCCGCCCTGGTTATGGACATTGGTGGTGATCGGAATGATCCTGATACCCCCCTGGATTGCCTCTACTTTGGATCTCTTTCAGAAGCCGGGCGATGTGCTGCTCAGGCAGCATCTCGCTGCCGCTGCGCGCTCGGCCGGCCGCCATTCTGCTCAGGCGGCATTTATGCTCGCATGTCTACCATACGAGGCATTCTTCAGCCTGGATGCGATTCTGCGCTCGGCCTGGCGGCTTCTCACGCACAAACGACTTCTGGAGTGGAATCCGGCCTGCGACTCGGATCGCCATCGCCGCACGGACCTCGCTGCCTCCTGCCGGACGATGTGGATTGCCCCTGTCATCGCCATTGTCACTGTGATTTATCTGGCGCTTTCGAGGTCTGCCGTGCTCGGCGTGGCTGGCCCCATCCTGGGCCTCTGGCTTTTCTCCCCCGCTATCGCCTGGTGGATCAGCAAGCCTCTCGCTCGTCGCATAGCAAGACTAACGCCTGAGCAGATCCTCTTTCTCCGGAAGATATCCCGACGGACCTGGGCGTTCTTCGATACTTTCGTCGTCTCGGAAGATCACTGGCTGCCCCCTGATAACTATCAGGAGCATCCCGCTGCGATGGTCGGGCACCGCACGTCGCCGACCAACATGGGACTTGCGCTGCTCGCAAATCTCTCCGCTTACGATTTCGGCTACATTTCGGCCGGACAACTCATTGAGAGGACGACAAATGCACTCCACACTATGGAGGCCTTGGAGCGGCACCGGGGCCACTTCTACAACTGGTACGACACGCAGTCTTTGAAACCACTGCAACCTACCTACGTTTCGACGGTAGACAGCGGAAACCTTGCAGGTCATCTGCTGACCCTACGGCCTGGTCTGCTTGCACTTCCTGATCAAAAGATCCTGGGAGTGCGATGGTTGGATGGGCTCAGCGACACCCTCGGGCTTTTCATGGACGCTGCTGACGAAACCGCTCCGGCCCGGTTTGCGCAAATTCAAACGGACCTGGCGTCCGCATTGGATTCCCGGCCAACGACGCTCGCAGCTACGCGGACGTGCCTTGACCGGCTGGTGACATCCGCCGCAGGGGTGATGGGCAGCCTCGATGCAGACCCCGAGAGCTCCGAGAATGGGGAGAGGGAGTGGGCACGCGCCCTCTCCCGGCAATGCCATGCCACCCTCGACGAGCTGACGTTTCTCGCTCCGTGGACCCTGCTGCCGGCATCACCAGACAGGCTCAGCGATCTTAGCGGCATCAATGAGATACCCACGCTGCGCGAATTGGCCGGATTTGAGGTAGAACTTCTGCCATCCCTTGAGGATCGCCTCGGCGTGAGTGCGAGCCCCGGGGAAAAGGAGTGGTTCGGTGAGTTGCGCCGGCTCATCATGGAAGCAGGCCAACGCGCCAGAGCAAGGATTGCGGCCATCGAACGCCTTGCCCTGCAAGCCGAAGAATTGGCCCGCATGGAATATGACTTCCTGTTCGACAAGGCGCGTCATCTCCTGGCGATAGGCTATAACGTAGGTGAGCGACGCCGGGACTCGAGTTACTACGATCTGCTGGCCTCGGAAGCGAGATTAGCAATTTTCGTGGCGATTGCGCAGGGACAATTGCCGCAGGAGAGCTGGTTTTCTCTAGGACGTCTGCTTACCAGCATCGCTGGGGAACCGATTCTCCTTTCATGGAGCGGCTCGATGTTCGAGTACCTCATGCCGCTCCTGGTGATGCCGACCTACGAGAACACGCTGCTCGACCGGACTTACAATACAGCTGTGGAGAGGCAGATCGCGTATGGGAAAGAACGTGGAGTACCATGGGGTATGTCGGAATCAGGCTATAACGCGATCGACGTTCATCTCAACTATCAGTACCGCGCATTTGGCGTGCCGGGCCTGGGGCTGAAACGCGGACTTGCAGACGATCTGGTTATCGCGCCATACGCCTCGGCGCTCGCGCTGATGGTGGCGCCCGAGAAGGCCTGTCTGAATCTGCAGCGGCTTGTCGCGGAAGGGATGAATGGAAAATACGGCTTCTATGAAGCAATCGACTATACTCCGTCACGTTTGCCGCGTGGGCAGTCAAGCGTCGTTGTACGATCGTTCATGGCACATCATCAGGGCATGAGCTTTCTCTCTCTGGCCTATCTGCTCCTGGACCGTCCAATGCAGAAGCGATTCGAGTCCGATACAATGTTCCAGGCGACGACGCTGCTGCTCCAGGAGCGCGTTCCAAAGCCATCGGGGTTCTATTGGCACGCCGCCGAGCACTCCGAAGTGCGTACGGCATCTATCGGGCCGGAGACGTCGGTGCGCATTTTCAACAGCCCCGACACGCCGATGCCGGAGGTACAGTTGTTGTCGAACGGCAGGTACCACGTAATGATCACGAATACGGGAGGCGGTTACAGCCGCTGGAAGAACATTGCAGTCACACGCTGGCACGAAGACAGCACCTGTGACAATTGGGGTACCTTCTGTTACCTCTATGACGTGACGAGCGGGGAGTCCTGGTCAACCGCTTACCAGCCAACGCTCAAACAATCAGAAAGTTATGAAGCTATTTTCTCGGCAGACCGCGCCGAGTTTCGCCGCCGAGACCATGACTTTGACACACATACGGAGATTGCTGTTTCGCCTGAGGACGACATCGAACTACGACGGGTCACCCTCACCAACCGCGCCCGGACACGCAGAACGATAGATGTCACAAGTTATGCGGAAGTGGTTCTCGCCTCGCCTGTCGCGGACGAGCTGCATCCGGCCTTTAGTAATCTGTTCGTGCAGACCGAGATCCTCCGCCAGCAGCGCGCGATCCTCTGCACCCGCCGACCCCGCTCACGAGAAGAGCAGCCGCCATGGATGTTTCATTTAATGGCCGTTCATGGAGCGGACATCGGAGGAATCTCCTATGAAACGGACCGGATGCGGTTTATCGGTCGCGGAAACACTGTCGCTAATCCACAAGCGATGCGCAGGACATCGGATCTTTCACGGGCTCTCTCGGGCAGCCAAGGCTCCGTGCTCGATCCCATTGTGGCCATCCGGTATCGAATCACTCTCGATCCAGAAGAGTCAGCAACGATCAATATGCTGTCCGGCATCGGCACGACCCGAGATTCATGCCTGGGCCTTGTTGAGAAGTATCAGGACCGGCGTTTCGCGGATCGCTTGTTCGACCTTGCATGGACCCATAACCAGGTGGTCTTGCGCCAGATCAATGCTACAGAGGCCGACGCACAACTCTATGGACGCCTTGCCAGTTCTGTCATTTACGCCAATCCCTCTTTGCGTGCCGACGCTAGCCTCCTCATCAAGAACCGCCGCGGACAATCCGGTCTATGGGGATACGCTATTTCTGGCGACTTGCCGATCGTGATGGTGCGGATCGGAGACCCGGCCAATATCGGCCTGGTGCGCCAGCTCGTCCAGGCCCATGCGTACTGGCGTCTAAAAGGACTCGTGGTGGACCTGGTGATCTGGAACGAAGATCACTCCGGTTACCGGCAAGGGCTCCACGATCAAATCATGGGACTAATTGCTGCAGGCATCGAAGCGAACGTGACCGATCGACCAGGCGGCATCTTTGTCAGACCTGCGGACCAGATCTCGACCGAGGACCGCATCCTGCTCCAGACGGTCGCTCGCGCCGTCATCATCGACAGCCGGGGGACGCTGGAGGAGCAGATCAACCGTGGCGGTATTGCAGATGTGCCCGTCCCGCGCCTTGTGCTGCGCCGAACCCGCCAGCCAGAACCCTCGGCGATAGCCGCATTGCCTCGCAGCGATCTGATCTTCTTCAACGGTCTGGGCGGGTTCACCCCTGATGGCCGCGAGTACGTCATTTCGACCGCGCAAGGGCAGATGACGCCGGCACCGTGGGTGAATGTGCTGGCGAACCCGCACTTCGGAACCGTTATCTCAGAGAGCGGCCAGGCTTGCACCTGGAGCGAAAATGCACACGAGTTCCGCCTCACTCCCTGGACCAACGACCCTGTAAGCGATTTGAGCGGGGAAGCCTTTTATCTTCGTGATGAAGAGAGGGGTCACTTCTGGTCTCCGACGCCGCTGCCTGGCACCGGAGCGATGCCGTACGCCAGCCGACACGGATTCGGATACAGCGTTTTCGAGCACACGGAGCGCGGCATCCGTTCAGAAATGTGGGTTTACGTGGCCCTGGACGCGCAGATTAAGTTCACCGTGTTGAAAGTGCGAAATGAGTCCGGCCGATCTCGCCGGCTCTCTGCCACGGGATATGTAGAATGGGTGCTGGGAGATCTGCGGTCGAAATCGGCCATGCACGTGATCACCGACATCGATCCCGTGAGCGGAGCGCTCTTCGCACGAAACCACTACAACACAGATTTCGCCGGCCGGGTTGCCTTTTTCCACGTGGACGATGCGACCCGGACCGTGAGCGGGGACCGGACGGAGTTCCTTGGGCGGAACGGCACCCTTCGAGGTCCGGCTGCAATGGGCCGGTCCAGGCTTTCCGGCAAGGTGGGGGCCGGCATGGATCCCTGCGCTGCCATCCATGTTCCCTTCGATCTGGCCGACGGGCAGGAACGTGAGATTGTCTTCATTCTTGGCATAGGGCAAGACGCCGGTGATGCTGTCAACATGGTCAATCGCTTCCGGGGATCTGCGGCTGCGCGGGACGCGCTCGAAGCGGTATGGCAATACTGGAAGCACACTCTCGGCGCCGTGCAAGTGGAAACACCCAACCCATCCCTCGATATTCTGGCCAACGGCTGGCTCTTGTACCAAACCCTTGCGTGCCGTCTNNCTTCGTTGCGCTGCGCGTCAGTTTCGGGAGGGAGACGTTCAGCATTGGTGGCATCCCTCCTCAGGCCGCGGCGTGCGTACACACTGTTCGGACGATTACCTCTGGTTGTCGTTGGCGACCTGCCGCTACGTTCTAAGCACAGGGGACACGGGGGTGTTGGATGAATCCATCCCCTTTGTCGAAGGACGGCCGGTCAAGGCAGACGAGGACTCATATTATGATCTGCCCGACCGGTCCGAAGATTCGGCCACTTTGTACGAACACTGTGTGCGAGCCATCAATAGAGGTCTCAGGTTTGGTGAGCATGGCCTGCCCCTCATGGGCTCCGGTGACTGGAACGATGGCATGAATCGGGTGGGCGAACACGGCAAAGGGGAAAGTGTCTGGTTGGGATTCTTCCTTTATGAAGTTCTCATGCGGTTCACTGAGGTTGCCCGCGTGTATGGCGATGTTTCCTTCGCCGAACGCTGCGAGCGGGAAGCGGATCAGGTGCGTCAGAATATCGAGCAGAACGGGTGGGATCGTGAATGGTACCTCCGCGCTTACTTCGACGATGGTACGCCCCTTGGATCGGCAAGTAATCCCGAATGCCAGATCGATTCGATTGTGCAAAGCTGGTCTGTTCTATCCGGGGCGGCTGATGCCGGACGCTCGCGTATGGCCATGGAAGCGCTGGACCAACGCCTCGTTCATAGGGATCAGGCACTAATCCAACTCCTGGACCCGCCGTTCGACAAATCAGATTTGAACCCCGGTTATATTAAAGGGTACGTCCCGGGCGTCAGAGAGAATGGCGGGCAATACACCCATGCGGCAATCTGGGCGGCGATGGCGTTCGCTAAATTGGGCGATAGCCGGCGCGCATGGGAGCTGTTGGCCATGATAAACCCTTTGAACCATGCTCAATCTCCTGAAGAGATTGCGACCTACAGAGTGGAACCCTACGTGGTCGCAGCCGATGTATATGCGCTCTCGCCGCACATCGGCCGCGGTGGGTGGACATGGTACACGGGCTCGGCGGGATGGATGTACCGGCTTATCCTGGAGTCACTGCTTGGGCTGACGCTTGAAAAAAACAAACTACGTATAGCGCCGTGCATCCCTGCGGATTGGGAGACGTTTAAAGTGCACTATCGATACCGCGAAACCATCTATCACATCACCGTGCTCCAACCAAGCGACGGCAGCGTGGCGAGTGTGAAAGTTGATGGCGTCAAGCAGCACGACAAGACGATTCTCCTTGTCGACGACCGCCATGAACACTCGGTCGAGGTGAGAATAGTCAATGCATAAAGAATAATTTGACAGTAATCCGGCGGACTATTTTGTTGCGCATCTGAAGACAGGAGCCTGACACTATTGAGGCTTCCCATGATTGCTTCCGCCGAACTTCGTCAGGCAATTACATGAAATATCCGGTCGCAAGAATTTTGTATATTGGCAGAAGCTTGAATAAATAAGGCTCGCATGTGCCGCCTACCGGGGCGCATCCGGAGAATTCAGGCAAGCCGTCGTTGTCGACGTCTCTAAATGGCACTCCGGATTGGCTGTTTGACTGTATCTTCCAGCCCATTTGTCCGTCCTCAACAAACGCATCCATCGTCTTCGTGATGTACTCCCCAGGCACACAGTCCGTAGCAGTCACCAGGAGATATCGTTTGGAAGAGGATACTAATTTCCATATTTGCATTTCTTCTGCGGGGATGTCCTTGGAACCGGGCTTGAACCATTGACAAGCCCATTGCTCATATATATGACCCGGCTTACCGTTCCTGATAAGCTTCTGGGTCTTTGCGGGTAATTTTTTGAACTCGTTTTCAGCGCGTGTCAAGATCCAATCTCTTGCAAATTGTTCGTCCTCCCCCGAGACAGTAACCTTCTCCCATTTTTCCGCTTCCCCGATGGGAGCATTCGAGAGGATCAGAAAATCTGTCCACTCGAATTTGCTGTCCTGATTATTGGGCGTAAGACCAAACACAAGTATCTTTCGAAATTCTACTGAGACCGTTTCAATGGATTGCACCGTGGTTTTCAACTGGGCCTGCGGCGCGATAACCCATACCTTAGTTCCGACTTTGAACTCGGCCTTGAGCTCATCAGACTGGTCAGGAAAGTCAAGAAAATATTCAGACTTATAATACTTGAATGTCCATGGTTTTTGGTAACCCCCCTGACGGACCAAGAAGGGATCCGCCGCTGCGTCAGTCGAGTATCCCAGAATCGATTGCAGCAGGAGCACGCCCCAAAATAGATTCACTGCTAATTTCTTCATATAATGTCTTGCCCACAAACACCTTTGCTACTTACAATTGCAATTCTTTCCTTGAAGTATAACTCTTGCGGGCCCAAATGCCCAAAATACCCAGAAGCGAAACAGCATTGAAAATAATTGCGGCGCCGATGTAGAGAGATCCAAGGCCTCCTAATAGGCCGCCCCCCTGTGCAGCACTCATGTCGCTTTGACGCAGACTGTGAAGTCCTATTGAGGCTAATAAAGCATCAAAGCTTAAACAAATAAAATATATCCCCATAACAATTTTGAAATCGATTTTTTTCTTAGTAAACAATAGAGGGACTAATCTAAGAAGTGGAAAAGCGATAGCTCCGAATATGAGAAATGCTTTTCCCGCCTTAAATACAAGTCCAAGTCCCATGAAGAAAGATACGGCGAATAAAAAGCCCAGGACATAAACAAAACAAAGGTACAAAAGTAAGAACGGCCACATGGACACGGGGTCTCGCAAATATGATTGATCTTCCTAAGGCCTGACATGGATAGGCAACATGAACGATGATTGCCTATAG
>PMBI01000001.1 GCA_003153775.1 Syntrophaceae bacterium
GGTCTTTATTTTTTATCCCTTCAAGGAAGTGCTCAAGCAAAAAAGGGTTGAAAGATACACCGCTACCCAGACGAAGTATTCTTTCAACCTCGTCAGGTGACATCGCTTCTCGATAGGGGCGTTTTGTCCGAAGGGCATCAAATACATCTGCAATAGAGACTATTTGACTGACAATATTCGTTTGCCATTTCCCCTTAACGTGCGGATAGCCGCTGCCATCATACTTTATGTGATGTTCCAGGGCCACGATTAAAGCCAGCCTGGGAAGACCTTTGATTTTCATAAGTTGCCTGGCGCCATTTATGGAATGACTCTCCATGATTCCTTGTTCACCCGAATCAAGCGCACCATTTTTTTGTAAAATTTCTTCAGGTATTTGAATTTTTCCGACATCGTGCAGAAGTGCTGCAGTCCCAATATCTTTTAGATGAGAGCCGCTGAAACCAAGGAATTCGGCCAATGACATGGTCAGGATGCCGACATTCACTGCATGGGTAAACGTGTATTCGTCAGCCGATTTCAAAGAGGCCAGCATGGTCAATGGTGATCCTCCCTTTTGGATTTGTTCCAAAAATACCGTAACAATCTCAGAGATGACATCTCCTTGAAAAGTGCCATCCACCATGATCTTTTGATAAAGATCCTTGACCATCCTGTTCGGTTCCAACATCCCGAGGTTTAAAACACTATCAGCAGAATCATTCGATTTTCCGTCATCGCTGAATTCCTCTTTTTTGTCCTCGTCTTCGGGATCGATATTGCTGAATTTAATGAATGCTGTTGAGTAAAGCGTATCTTTTTTATCCGAAGCGAAATCTAGCATGAATTGTTCAAGCTGATTAAAAGGAAGACCTGAATAGAATGTTATTTGGCCGATTTTCTTTTTTTTCAGCATATCCAGAAAGGCACGCCAGCTGGGACCTTTAATCTTCAGAGGGACACCGCAAGATACGAGAATATTTCTCAACAGGACAAATTTAATTTCCCTTCTTCCTTTCAGTATTTCTGTAAGTTCCGCATAAGTCTCCAAAATGCCGGATTTTATAAATGGGTGATCTGAAGGATACATGGCAATGTTTGATGCGGTAGACGTCAGACACAAAATAAACCGGTACAGAGTCTCACGAAAAGCCACAAGATCCATCATTTGCTCTCCCTTTTCATAAGTTCCACGCACAAGGTTTTGATCTGTTTATTTTTAGAATTAAGGCACATTTTTATGAGATTGACTGCGTTCGGTGGTGCGTAAAGCTCTATTGCGTTTAAAAGCGCCATCTTTGTCCGGGAAAGCCTTCCGGGAAAGAGGGACCATCTTGTTCCGGCCAATTTTTCAAGGTACTGTATGATCTGCGGATCCCTTGTTTTTACGATTTCCGTAATGATGAACTCATTGAAAGTTAGATCCTTCTTAAGAATAATGTTGGTTCTGATCAGGGAAATCAGCTTTACACAAATGTCTGTAATCCTGTATTCGCATGCCAAAACAATCGCTTGTGTTGATTCAGAGCGATCCTTTGAAAAGACGGCCTTCTGAAGAAGGGCTTTTGCATCATGGTCTTTGAATCTTAAAAGAGTACTGATGGCCTCCAGTCTGACAGCGGTATCCGGATGATCTGCAAATGTCCTGACATATGGAATAACGTCAGCGTCGCCTATCAGTTGGAGCAGTATAAGCAATTTTTTTATAAATTGAATGGATATTTTCGAGAGTCTATTTAATACGTTACTTGTGGCCTCTTCACGGAAATGCAGCAATACTTCAACAATCATAGCTTGCCCTTTTGGCAACCACGTCTCCAGATATAGATCCAAAAGCCAAGGGATATTTTCAGCACCGCACGCCACGACGAAATCGATCAGGGAATCAAGTGATATCCCCTGTAGAAACAATGCATTAAGATCACGCGACAGGGTCTTTGTATCATGGAAAACCGTTATCCCGGAATCTGCGATTCTTCGAATCTTCTCCGAGGGTTTTTCCTGTGAATGCCTCTTATAAGTATCGAGAATATCGATGAGCAAAGAAAAATGTCCCGATAAAATAAACTCGGATATGTTGTTGGTAAGGTAAATGGAAATTTCCCGATACTCATTTTCATCCAGGTCTTCATCCATGAGCGCTATGAACAGTTTGCTTATCTGAAGATTCAAACTTGTATCTTCCAGGGTATTGATACATTCTCCGACATTAAAATGTTCCTTATTCATTTTCTCGTCAACATCGACAACCATTGATTTTCGCCTGAGAATCTCTTCATAATCGGCAGGGACATAACTTTCGTATTGTTCGCGTTCGATGAGTTTCTCGATTTCCTTGGCGGATGTAAAGGTTTCATTAATCGGGGAAGAACCATTCAGGACAGCTTTTCCGGAACCATCCAACGATTTATCACGAGTTGTTGACAATTTTTGGAAAAGGAGACAGAGGGAGGGCGATATTCCCCTTTTTTCGTCGCTGGCGCCGCGGAGAATCCCGGCAATCGTCTCATAGTTGAAACAATTGATCTTATTCGATTTAATGATGGACGGTGGTAGCGAAGACAGCTCATTCTCTGTGACATGAAACATCTGTTGTTTGAGTTGGGGATGAAAATCTTTGACCAGACTGTCTATTCTGAAAATGATATTCTCAAACATTGGTTTTTTTTCTTCATCCTCGGAACGAAGATATTGGATCATCATAGAGCGGTAATCATTCAAGAAGACGTCCCAGTCGATCGTTTCTTCGTTCAGAAGCTTTACAAAGTCATGAGAATCGATGTTGGAATATTCTGGGGATCGTGACTTTTGTTCCCCTTTCTCAGTGCTCTGGGTAATTAAAGAGGAAGTAAATTTTCGCCATAATTCGTCTTCAAATTGCTTTTTGTCTTCTAATTCCTCACGCTCAGTTTTCTTTTCATCAGTAGTTTTCTTTTCATCATAAGTTATCTTTTCATCAGTAGAACTGAAATAGCTTACATCGGGATCTTTCACCTTTGGCTTTTTGTCTTTTAAGCTCTCACGATCAGTTATCTTTTTAGAGCTGAAATAGCCTAAATCGAGACCTTTCACCTTGATATGCGCAATGCGGCTATCGGCAAAGACTTTCTCGATATTTCCCAAGACCAGGATATCCGAAGTTTTCATTACAAGAATATTCTGGAACTTCAGCAATTCGTCTCTCGTCAAGCCCCTTGATAATGTTATTGAAGTGATATACAGGTCATTCAACCATTTGGCAAATTGTCTATTGTTACGATTTTTTTTATCTAAAATATCTTTACCCACATACAGAGCATCATTTTTCATATCAATGGTTATCTGCCCCTTAAGGGCAAAAATCTCTCGAAGCACACCTAAGACATTGTCGAGACCCTGCGAGATCATGCTATGACCTTCAGGATACATTCCCACCTGCATTTTTATGAAATTTAAAGCAAAGATGAGCTGTTCCGCTAACTTGGTCTCCGACTTTTTTTGAATTCTGTCCTTCGGGTCCATAAATTCAGTGCTCATCTGCAAATGTTTGCTTGCTTAAAAGCGCTTTGAAAAACGCCCTTCGTGTTTCAAGAGAGTTTATTCATTCAGTTGCGATTGGTCAAAACTCGCTTTTTTGGCGTGATGAGTATAACGGAAAGCGCATTATACGTCAAGAAGAATAGGGGAAATAGGGGAATGTTATGGCCATTGTTCATATCTGGAAAACAGGTCCAACACTGGAAAAAAATATATACATCTTTGAACTGATGCAGTAGAATAAGACAATAAAGAGACTTTTTCCGCCCCCTGACTGTTCCGGGGATTTTGAGTTCCAAACATAGGATCCTGCCCCTATTTTTCGAAAGTATGCGTTCCTGATATGCAGTGGAGAAAAAANNCTCTCCCACGGCCAGTACATCAACGGCCCGGAGGTCCGGGAGCTGGAAGCGATGCTCGCCGCTTACGTCGGCGCGAAGCACGCCGTCGGCTGCGCCTCGGGCACCGACGCCCTCCTCATGGCGCTCATGGTCCTCGATATCGGCCCGGGCGACGCCGTCTTTACGACCCCCTTCACCTTCGTCGCAACCGCCGAGGTGATCAGTCTCCTCGGCGCGACGCCGGTTTTCGTGGACATCGACCCCGCCACCTTCAACATCGACCCGGCAAAGTTGGAGCAGGCCATCGAGGCCGTCGAAAAGAGCGACCCGGCCCTCCACCCCCTGCCCGGCGCCGCCGGCGGAAAACTTCGCCCCCGCGCCGTCATACCCGTCGACCTCTTCGGCCTGCCCGCGGATTACGACGCGATCGAGGCTGCCGCCGCCCGACGCGGCATTGCCGTCATCGAGGACGCCGCCCAGTCCTTCGGGGGCGAATACAAGGGGAGAAAGGCCTGTTCCTTCGGTACGATCGCCTGNNTTCACGGACGACGACCATTTCGCCGAGCTCCTCCGTTCCATCCGGGTTCACGGCCAGGGGAGCGATAAGTACGAGAATGTCCGGATCGGAATCAACGGCCGCCTGGACACCCTCCAGGCCGCGATCCTTCTCGCCAAGTTCGCAATTTTTCCCGAAGAGATCGACCTGCGCCAGGAGGTCTTCCGGCGCTACAACGAACTCCTCTCCGGCTCCGTCAAGACACCGGAGATCCCCGGAGGGTGCAAAAGCGCGTGGGCGCAGTACTCGATCCTCGTCCGGAACAGCGCCGAGCGGTCCGACCTCATGGCGAAACTTAAAGGAGCGGGCATCCCGACGGCGGTCTACTACCCGAAGCCCCTCCACCTCCAGAAGGCCTTTGCCGGCCTGGATTACAGAGAGGGGGACTTCCCTGTGACCGAGGATTGCGCCCGACGGATCTTCAGCCTTCCGATGCACCCCTATCTCGCCGCCGGGGACCAGCGCCGCATCGCCGCCCTCTTTCAATAAGCAGGGGGAAACCGCCGAGGGAAAGGACGGGGCCACAGCGATCCCGGAACTCCACCCGAGCACCTTAAGAGCGAGGATGTATAAGCTCGGGACAGCCCGGCAGGAGACAAAAGAGCCAGATTGGACTGCCCACCTCCCCTCAACGTATCCCTCAGTATATTGAGGTTCCGCCAAATATTGAGGCCAAACGAATCATTTCATGCTTTTCTGCTGTTCCCCCCTGTTAATCTAATACACTGCTATTAAAGGATGAATACAAACTTCTGATTTTCCTTCGGCTATTGGCAGGCCATTTGCTATTACATGGTTATGATACTGATCATCTCGCCCAAAAGCGAGTTCTGATCATTGACTGTATGATCACCACCGGCTGGCATGGGAATGCAATAGCCGGCAATGGGAATGAGCAAACAGAAAGGAGAATCAAAATGTTGTGGACGATTGCTGTGGTACTGGTAATTTTGTGGCTGTTGGGGCTGGTCTCGTCATACACCATGGGCGGCTTCATTCATATTCTGCTGGTGATAGCCATTGTGGTGATACTCATCAGAGTTATCAGCGGGCGAAAGCCTCTGTGACGTACGGCCGGCGAAGGACGTGCGCGAATCCATTTTTTCAACCACTAACCAAAGGAGTCCTGAAATGAACAAANNAAAGGACAGCATAGCGGCCGCGTACAAGTCCGATAAAGACAACTGCAAATCAATGTCCGGCAATGCCAAGGGCATTTGCATGGCAGAGGCCTCCGGCAAGGAGAAAGTCGCCAAGGCGGAGCTCGAAGCGAATTACAAACCCAGCGACAAGGCACGCCGCAAGGTGAGGGAAGAAAAAGTGGAAGCCGATTACAAGGTTGCCATGGAAAAATGCAACGATAAGGGCGGCAACCTCAAAGACGTCTGCGTCAAAGAGGCAAAGGCCGCGATGAAGTCGGCCAAGGCTNNGCCGAGTACTCGGTCGCCAAGGAAAAGTGCGAAGCGATGGCCGGGGCTGCAAAAGACAGCTGCATGGCGGATGCCAAAGCGCTTTACAAAAAGTAATCCCGCAGTCGACATGGAAATATCCCCGGGCGTTGAGCCTTGGGTCGTAACATGCAGCAACATCTCACGGGGGGAACGGCAGATGGAAGGAAGCGATGACGCCGTTCCCTCCGTTATCGAGTCACAGGGGGATGAAAAGGTCTTTTCTTATCTGTTCGGAATCGTTAATAAATGACGAACAGATGACTTTCCAGTCGTGTCCGCACACATGAGCAAGGGCCAATTCCCAAACACAATGAATGAATGAAGGGTAATCGAGAATATGAAACGTTGGAACTGGCTGTTTGCGATGCTTCTGTTGTGCGGATGCGCCAAGGTCCTTGCGGTCCGCGACATTCCTCCCATCACCGTCGGCCACGCGTCTTTTTTCCCTACCATCGAAGCCCACACCGATGCAACCATTATGGCAGGGAATCGCATCGACATCTTATTGAACGGAGACCAAACCTATCCGGCCATCCTACGGGAAATCAGACGCGCGAAATCGACGATTACCTTTGCCGAATATATATATGAAGACGGCTCTCTCGCCCACGAGGTCGCGGAGGCTTTTGCCGAACGGTGCCAGGCGGGCGTTGCTGTACATATTTTGNNTCGATCAATACGGATCAAACAAAGTGCCATCCGACATTGTCGACACAATGAAGAAAGCCGGTTGTCACGTGGAATACTTTCGTCGAGTGAAAGCGGAGGGCATCATTTTTCCCTGGAAATTGCTGAGCTATAACTATCGAAGCCACCGCCGTATCCTGGTCATCGATGGCCGGGTCGGATTTACGGGCGGGTTTGGAATCAATGACGCATGGACCGGCAATGGGCGCACGCC
>PMBI01000037.1 GCA_003153775.1 Syntrophaceae bacterium
ACCCCTTTTTTCATCATCGCGTCCATGAAAAGCTTCGCATTTTCGAGAAGGACGACATACCTGTAGTAGATATGCTCCCTGTCTTTTGGAACAAAAGGAACTGGAATACTCAGATCGTGAAATATTCTGCCATATTTATCGGCAATTTCTTTTCTTTTTTTAATGAATGGGGAAAGTTTTTTTAGCTGGGCTATGCCCAGCGCCGCCTGGATATCGGTCATCTTGTAATTATACCTTACGGCGTAGCTTTCCCTGTTGTCATAGTCACGCAGATCCTTGATTCCCTCGAGCAGGCCTTCATTGTTTGAAAGAACCATCCCGCCCTCGCCGGTGGCAATAACCTTCGTCGCGTAAAAGGAAAAAATTGAAAGCGCGCCGATGCCGCCGGTGTAATGATCCCCATACCTGCTGCCTAAGGAATGTGCGCAGTCCTCAATAATGGGAATGCCGAGAGATGCGATGTCTTTCACATCCGCCGGCAGGCCGAACATGTGGGGAACTATAATGGCTTTTGTTTTTTTTGTAATACGCCTTTTCAGATCGTTGACGTCGATATTGAAAGTAAGGCGGTCAATCTCCGCAATCACGGGGGAAGCGCCGACATAGCGAATGGCATTGAGGGGGGCCGTGCAGACGAAGCCGGGCAGGATAACCTCATCGCCCTTACCCACGCCAAGGCTGATCAGGGAAAGGTGAAGCGCAGCAGTGCCGGAACTGACGGCGACACCGCCTTTGACGCCGATCAGAGAGGAAAGGTCCTTCTCAAATCCGGCAGTCTGTTCACCCTGAACAAGATGTCCGGACTTAATGACCTGCAGAACGCCGTCAAAATCGCTCTGGTCGAGTGTGGGTCTGGAATGTGGGATCATATGTTTATAAACAGCCTCAGCGGTATGAACCCTTCCGCGTAGTGTACGCGTCCCTGGATGCCTCTGAACATAGCCGTGGATCTTGCGGCATCGATAATAGACAGGCCTTCGATGTTCGTCTTCGTGACCTGGGAGTTATGTGCCAGAAGCATCGCTATTTTATCTTCTATAGTTTCCTTGATATCTATAAAGACAGTGGGAGAAAAATCAAGCGTGGTCAGCGTTTCATAGAAGATGACATTCTTTATATAGCGCGTAGCCGAGACTGTTGCCCTGCAAAGGGCCCTATGGTCCTGATGTGTATCATCGCCAAAATTGGTGAAGGTGAAATCCGGCTTTATCTTATTCAAGACTACTTCGATATCACGAATCAGTTCATTCATGTTGGGAGAAAGCTCCGTATCTTTATATCCCGCCCATATGACTTCTTTTGGCTTCAGGATTTCCGCGGCTTTCTTCTGCTCCTCGCATCTCACTTTGGCATCGCCGCCTTTGTGACCTTCCGTAATAATCAGAAGAAATATTTCATGACCATACTTTGAATACTTCATGAGCGTACCGGCACAGCCAACTTCGATATCATCGGGATGAGCCCCTATCGCAAGTACCTTCATTAGTTCCCCCTCAGTATCCTGAGACTTTCGTCTCCGTTATTAAAGATGAGATCAATTACCGACATATACGGCAAGAAGTCGCCAAACAGCTGACCATATACAGGGTGTTTGTAATCCTGAAACAGAACCTTAATGGAATTCCTGTCATACTTATCCATATCCATATAATCGTGGCCGCCGCTTCCTGCCAAATAGGTGTCAGCGCCGAAATGCTTGGTAATGGCAATCAGTCTTTCATCCGGGTCCTCCGGGAAATTACCCATTTCCGAAGCTATATGCAGGGGAGTCTCGATGCCGAGTACCTTTGCAAGCGCCTTTACGACATGGGTATTCAGTTGAGAGATAGTCTGCCATTGTGATTGAAACAAGTCTGTGAAGAAAGGTTCCAGGGTGCCCCAGTACGGTGCTTTCTTATAATTGGAGATAACGGCCTGCTGCTGCTTGTGCTGCCACCGTTCTTTATTGTTGACTTCAACCTCATTGATCAACTGCGGGAACCGGTACATGACAGGGACCGTAAGCCACTGCTCTCCGGCTGCGGTCTTTATCTTATTTCTGTTCTGCCATTCGTTCTTCTTGAACTGCACGTTATCGAGAAGAACAAACACATCCGCCTTATCGATTTTGTCGAAGTAGCCGAGCCACGGCAGATACTGGGGTTGATGGACGGATACGATCATTTCTTATAATCTCCAATTCCTACATTGCGGCATAATCACCCTTTCAGTCCGCGTTCGTGTCATTTCGAAGCGGAGCGAGAAATCTTTGTCCCGAGCGAAGAGAGCAACCCTAAAGATGTCTCCCGGAGTTTACTCCGAGTAAACTGAGGGGGTCGATATGACATCTATATATTTAGCTGACAAATGCACTTGCGCCTATTCAAACTTCACAAACACAGGATTGGAAACGATTGTCCCGCTGCCATGCATGTCGATCCTGTAATAAATCTTTTCGCCGGGCTTATAGTACTGGTCAATATAATCGATCGTCAGCGGCAGTTTTTCATCGAAAATATAAATCGTCTCCCCGGACCGTATCAAGCGTATCTTTACCTTATCCGCCGACGGCGCAGAAGTAGAAATAGATATTCTGACACGCGGATGTTCTTTCAGCAGGACCTCTTCCCCGGAAATGCCTCTTGTACGGTCATCCAATGATGAGACGGAAAAATCATCCAGCCTCAATACCTGCGGATAGTTGACCTGAGAGGCGTACATCCTGCCGGTTCTGAGCGCGTTTAAGACAGCGTCCCTTGTTTTGTGTTCTACGAGAAAAACGGTCTGGTATGT
>PMBI01000024.1 GCA_003153775.1 Syntrophaceae bacterium
CGCTCCGACGGGCTGGCGTGGAGGCGCTCGACGAAGTGGGCGCTCTGGACGAACATGCCGCCGGAACCACAGGCGGGGTCGAGGACCGTTCCCCGCTCCGGCTCCAGTACGTTGGCGATGAGGGAGACGAGCGACACCGGCGTGAAGAACTCCCCGCCGTCATGGGCCTTCTGATCGGCGAACTGGGTGAGGAAGTACTCGTAGATCCGCCCGAAGATGTCTCCGGAGGCCCGTTTGAGCTCCTCCGGATTCAGCGTTTGCAGGAGCTGCTTGAGCACCGCGTTGTCCACTTCCTGGTATTCCGCCTTCGGGAGGACACCTCGCAAGGTTTCGTAGTCCGCCTCGATCGACTCCATCGCCTCGATGATCGCCTTTGCCCGATCGTCGCTGTCCTTGAGGGAAACCAGGTAATCGAACTGCGCTTTATCCCGGAGGAAGATCGCTCCTTTCTGGGAGAAATCCTCCTTGGTCAGCTCCCGCGCCTTGCCGCCGCGTTTCGGCAGAGCGGCAACGAGGCCGTCCCGGACGGCGAGAAAGCGGCTGTAGGCATGGCGCAGGAAGATCAGCCCCATGACGGGGAGAAAGTACTCGTTGCTGGCGTAGTTGGAATTGGCGCGCAACGTATCCGCCGCGCTCCAGAGGCGTTTTTCGATGGCTTCGATGTTTTCCAGTTGGGGCATGGTTTGTCTCAAAAGATTGTCGGTTGACCGGTCGGAACGGCGTCGCTTTCGCTTCGGAAGTGCGATCCGTTCTTGAATCCGTGTACGTGGAGATGGGGGTATTCATACACCCCCAACCGGGAAAAGGCAAATAAATACGAGGGAGAAAAGGGGTCGGAAGCCTCTTTTACAGATCATATCGATTCAATATCAGACCCCATGAGCGTTTCCTGGAGCCTTACAGCGGTGTCTTTGATGTCCTGTAGAGATTCAAGCTTGGTCATGGGCTATCCAGCTTACGATATATTCCATATCGTCGGATTTGATTTGAGGATCGTTGACATTCCAATCTCCTTTTAACCCGAGTTCTTTTGCCGATAATTCAAAATGACATATGGCAATACCCATATCAACGTTCTGGACCTTGATATCTTTGACAAGATTCTCATATCCCGGTGTCCTTTTGAGATAAAAATGAAAGGCATCTTGACCTTTGCCCTTAATGATTCTCCACGGCTGTTTGTTCGAAGCTGAAGGAGCTATCCTGACGCATTCAAGGGGCGTGTCAAGGCCGCCGGAATTTTCTTTATCAAGAACAGTGTCAATGTCGTGAAGATAAAAAAGTTCATGCCAGGGCTTTCTCTTATCTGATGCGGCAACAAATCTAAACATCCTGTCTACGACTGATCTCTTATCGCTTGCATATCCGACAGGACTGATAACCGGTAATAATTCATTTTCGCCGAGGCTGATTTTTCCGGCNNTCCATGCAGTAGCCATAATCTTCCATAGCCTTTGATTGCTTTATAACCGTACCGACGATGAATTGCCTGGCTCCCTTAATGACGCCATAGGTGGTAAGCTTTTTAAGCTCACCTATTTCCAGTTTATTGAAATCTATGAGATCAAAACGGACTTTACTTCCGAAAGGCGTCTTTGTGTTCAATGCCAGGAATTGTCTTAATTCAGCTAACTTCTCCGGCTCAATGGCTCTGTTGCTATATGTCCGGCAGGATTTTCGTGTTTGAATGGTTTCGATAATGGTCATAAGTGCCTCGGGAAAAACCCTTATCTCTCAGCTTTCATCATGGACCGCTGAACCTGTTTCATCTCCTCCAGGAGTTCCAGCCTTGTTGGGATCAAGTTGATTGGCCATCTGCTTATCCCAATCACATATTGACAAGATTCATTCTGCTACCAGTTTTTTACCCAGATCGAAAGCCTCTTGCATCACCTTTTCATTAGATCGGATCTGACCGGCATCCATGGCGCTCCCATAGACCATCCCTATAATCGGGGATTCCGTATATCCATAGGCGTCCTGAAAAGCCCTTAAAGCATTGACGCAACCAGACGTGAAAGGATCTTCGTCACCATACGTCATGGCGATGGCAATCCGTTTACCCCGGAAGGGATCTTCATGATATGCAGGAAGCGCAAAACACCGATCCATGAAGATCTTGGTCTGTGCGGACATTGTAAACCAGTAAACAGGGCTGGCGATAACCCAGGCGCCTGATTCGATGAGCTTCAAATAGATCTCCTGCATATCATCCTGGATGGAACATCCCTTGCTGCCTTTCTTTTGGCAGGCGAAACAGGCTTTACATGGGGCAATATTCTTCCCATGCAGATAAATGGTTTCGACTTTTGCTTTTCCCGATTTGGCGCCCTTGGTGATCTGATCCGCCAGGATTGCGCTATTCCCTTTTCTTCTCGGACTTCCTAAAAGAACAAGAACCTTCTTTGCATTCATGACGCCTCCTTGATAACCCGTAAGTCAGTCAGCAGAACAAAGCGGCCACACATCTTGTCAATCCTTTTTTAATATCATTGTTTCTTATCGATGGTGACCTGTGGATATTTCTTGATCCGGTTGAGATCATACCCCTGTTTTGAAATCTTTCTCAGTATTTCTCCGTATGTGCCATCATCCATCTGAGGGGTCCTTGAAAGAATCCAGAGATAGTCTCGTGAGGGATGACCGACAACGGCATATTCGTGAAAAGATCCCTTCTTATTTTGACGTTTTTTCAAAAATCTCGCAAGCTGGTCTTTCCCGCCGTCCTTGATCTCTATGAATACAACCCCCAGCTGACAGATGAATTCGGGTATGTCACGGGCAATGTCATACCATCGGACCTCCCCNNAGCAAATTGACGCCATCCACCTCGATGGACTTTGTTTCGAGACAGATCCCGCCGGTTGAAATATTTCGGCTTTTGATATGAAGTCGAGGCAGGCCCTTCGGCTCCCCCTGAGCGGATACAATCTCGACCGTAACTTCTAAAGGGAATTCAAGGCGCTGAAATTTTCTTTTTTCCAACCCATCAAACATGGCTGACTCCCATATGCATTTGTAATTCTATGACAGAA
>PMBI01000025.1:0-483 GCA_003153775.1 Syntrophaceae bacterium
TGCCTGATGATGAACGACCTTAACCAAGCGGAATCGAAGAACCATATATCGCCGCCTTGGCACTTCTTACGGTTCGTCCCCCTGGGTTTGCCTTTTAAATAACCTTTGGAAACCCACTTTTCGACTTTGTGGTGATCGACGCCGAAAAGGGCGCAAACACCAAGCATCGTATAACCCTCATCGGATTTACAGATCATGAGGCGCTTGGCCTTGAGATAGATCGCAGTCGTGGACCTGGCAAAACCGCCGTTGATTCTCTTTAGGGCGCTCCGCAGGGCCGCATAGCCGCAGATGTGGTAATGATCGAGAAGATACGTGATCTCCTGCCTGCTCCAGTCGGGCTCTTTGGTCCTTGCAAGCCCCATTTTCTGTGCGAGCCTCCGTATATACCAGCGGGGATATTTCCGCTTGAGGCGCATCATGATGACATTGATCTTCACGGTAGTGCCGTCGTAAAGATCGCGGACGGTCTTAAGCTCTTCC
>PMBI01000025.1:520-2993 GCA_003153775.1 Syntrophaceae bacterium
TGTATACGGAGAGCTTCCGCTGCGGCTTCTGCCGATGTATCGGCAGATATATCTATTTCCCAAATAACGAGAAATTCTCCCATACTATTTCCTCTTAAGAACGCTCCGGATTTTTTAATTAGACGGGTTTCTGACGGGATACGCGGCAATGAGGTGGCCATTTTTACTGCTTTGAACTGGCGGTTTCAGGTACGCAAAGACTTGCGCACCTTCTTCCAGTAGATCAACTCCTTTTGTATTCACATTAATATTGTACCAAAGGCCTTCGGGATTGATCTCTCTGCTGAAAAGCTTGACCGCTTTGCCGTCTCTGCGAACGGCATCTACATGTACCCTTGCTTTCATTTACCTCCTCTTCCATTGATTTCATTAAACATGTCAGAGTTAATTTGTACTTCTTCATGAACGCCCTTCCACGCGTTTATACGTGTGAGGATTCTCTGCCGTTCATTGCTTTTTTTGCCGTCCAGTTTTTTCAACTGTTCGATTATTTCTGTTTGTGACATCATTTTAGTGTTTTTCTCCTTTCCAGAATTTCACTTCCTTCGAAGGAAAGGACATAAGTCTGCCGCCAGACCGATCCGCATTTGTTGCAGGATGGATCAGTCCAGTAATAATGGCCGTCAGTTTCCGTACTTCCCGAGCCGGTGATATCGTCGCTCCCGCACTCAGGGCAACAGTCTTCCCGCGCGTTCGATCTTATGGTATTTTCTACCGGTGCGATACCGAACCTGATGGCGTGTTCAGCGTCGTAACCGATTTCTTTGATGACGGAGCCGAGATGTGACTTCCATTTTTCGATATCACAATCCACGTCACCCTCGCCGTAGTTGCCTGATTCAACGGCATTCAGCTTCGTTTGTAAAGCATAGTAGATCTCGATCCAGTCGTCCGGAGAAAGTTGAACCATTGATCATTCTCCCCCAGGCCCGCATTCGCTCGACAGCTTGATTGTCTTGGAGTTGCCCTGCTTCGTGGAAGAAAGCGCATCTCTGGTTTTATCAAGCATACTGAGCATATGTTCCAGGGGGCCTGTGATAACGACAGGCGGTGTTTTCCCATGCCGGGATGAATACACGGAGATTTGCGCGGATTCATCCATACAGACAATCGCATCGATTTCGGAGACNNCAGTCTCCAGACTCCAAACTGCATTGAGCTTCCAAGACAATGACGTCCCGCTGTGCTTTGGTCATATCCGACATGAAGTTGAATAATTCCATTTTATGCCGCCTTGTGCTTCTGACTCCCATACGGGCACTCCGGTCCAACTATGTCGCCGCAGTGGTACTTTGCGTCCTTGCCTGACCCGGTGTAAAACACTTTTGGGCAGTTAAGGGGGTCTTCCGTGCAATTCTTTGGAGGCTTGAACAATTTGCCGTTTTGCAACGGCTGGTTCGGCTTATTTTTTTCCGCCACCTTGCCGTTGAAGGCCCTGATTACGGACTCCGCCTGAACAAATGTCAGACTCTCAACAGTGTTTACAACGATGTCGGCATAGGTCCTTATTGCCTGAAGGGTTTCCACGCCCAGCTTCTTGGCCATGTTGCCGATAGCCGCCAGCTGACTGGGTGTGGCTGGTTTCTTCCGAGGTTCCGGATCCTTTTTTTGATTTGCAGACGCGTCAGCAGTATCTTCCGAACCTTTGTCAGATTGCAATGTGTAAGACCTTGTAGTCGGAGCCAGGTCCGTAGTCCTGTTTGCGAGTTCTTCCTCATGATCCTTTACATTTTCGGGCAATACCTTTCTTGACAGGGCGGCTGGTGCCTCAAGCATATACTCATCCCCATACAATCTTTTAAAGGGGACCTCGAAATCCTGCCGGTATTGCGTCACGTCAGCCAAGGTCCCTTCAAACGTGATCGTCATTGGATAATGCGTGGACTTCTTCAGTTCACCTTTCTTATCCTCGTACTGCATCTCTTGAGCGACACGTTTGAGTGTCAACGGGATAAAAGATATCCGTCCGCAGAGTGCTTTGATGTAGCCATCGTCAGCAAGATTGCTGTTAATATTAACGATGGAATTGAAGCTGCTCGTATCAATCTGATAAATCCCGCCCAGACATACCCTGGGCAGAATCACCATNNATTGCCGGCACAGATTAAACCTCTTGTGCTGTATAGCTTCATGGCCTGCGGAAAGACGACTCCCAGGTTTTCCACCGGGAGAAGTATATCCAGTGAATTGGGTTTGTCTCCGTAAATTCTGGCCACTTCGCCGGGAACGACGAAGTGACTCGTCTCTACAGGGTACTCCTTGCCTGATTCCGCCGTTTTCTTTTCGCCCAGCCGGATTTTCCCCAGGCGGGGAAGCCTCCGGATCTCCGATATTCCTTTAATCATCACTTTCTCCTTTGTATACCGTCTTCTCTTTTCTGTAATGCATTTTGATCCTTCCTTTCCTCCAGACAAAGCCTTCCCTTGCGGTCGTGTTACCGCTCTAGGAATGAAGTGTTGTCTGGAGGAATTTG
>PMBI01000098.1:0-416 GCA_003153775.1 Syntrophaceae bacterium
ACGGCCATGAAGCAGATATCCCATACGGTTGCCCCGTATTCCTGTCCCGATTTTTCATGGGCATCCTCAATGAGCTGCCATACCGCAGAGGTACAAGCTACTGGATACTTGAAAACCCGGGTGTCAATTGGGAACGGCCCTGACAGGTCGACAAGGACTCCGTCTTCTATTGCCTGGGCCCTTGTGTAAGAGAAAATAATCTCCGCACCTTCCCATAAACCCTCTTCTTTTATTGCTTTGCACATGATTCCACCTTTCATTTTTTCAGGCATACCGTTCCATGCAGATGAAGATCATCCGACATGGAAATAGGAGCCGCTGAATTTGATTAATTTTTATTACGCTGCTAAGGCGAGCCTGTAGTTGTAGACGTTTAACAGGGATAGAAACACGGACCAGTCTGACGTGAAATCAGA
>PMBI01000098.1:510-4981 GCA_003153775.1 Syntrophaceae bacterium
ACTTCCACGAGCTCCGGGGGCGCTTCGGTTTCGTCAATGTCGTCGCCGCTCAAAACAATCGCGACAACCTGATGAACGGCTATACCCCAGTCGGACGCTTTTTCCATTATCTCCGGTTCAACGATGTCGCCGGTATAAGGAGAATAATAATACTCTCTCCTGCCAATGGTGATCTTCGTCCACGTGCCGATGANNTTGCGTCACGGACGGGACCGGTGAACCGTTCCACGTATAGAGGTGGTTTTCGCTGTTGAAATTCAGCATAGTTACTCATCTTTACAGACCCAAAGCGGTTTTTCCGATGCAAAGGGCCACTCTGACAAAAATTCAATCTTTGCTTCCTTAAATTTTAAGAACGCAACGTTTTCGCCGATGCCAAANNAGATGAAAAAGATCGAGAAGCCCGATGCACTTTCCGTTTACCCATATTTCGGCACCGGATCCTGATCTTCGCAAAGCAACAGTTCCCTTTACCTCTGGGTAATCAAAATGCATCGTCACAACCTCTATGCCGTCTTTACCCATCAGCAATCCGTCTTTTCCAATGTTGTCTTGGATAAACTTGTCCTGTTCGTCGAGTTCAATTACCTCGGCAATTGCATTATCAACAGTATTCATAGACCTCGTTTTTTTGGGTTTAAGCCAAAAGATCTGGCCAGGCTTTCGGCATTGATAACACCATCCTGCAATACACATGCAATGCAGACGCCGATTTCGTAGCGAAATTTTTCAGCGGTCAGATGATCCAACGTGCCATATTCAAGTCTCATGTATGCTTCGATATGCCGGGGATCGATATCTCCATGACCGCGTCTCCACAATTCTTCCTTTATTCTTGCCTGATACATGTTGACATCCCGTTTGATACCCGCCGGATCAGAGAAGACCATGGCATGGGCAGCGGGTTTGTGAATTTACCCTCATCCTGCCGGCATAAGTTGCCATAGGAACAGTAGGAGCACTGCCAGGAAGTACGAGAGAAAGAGCGCGGCGGCAGTATGGAAGAATTTGCGAATTCCTCCACTTTTTCAAACCATTCAATGCCGGCTCTGTATAAGCCGGTGAACCGGTTTTGAAGAGGTGTAATCAGGTCTCCCTGTGAAGATGAAACTGACAGAATTTCCAGGAAATCCGCCTTGCAGTCGTAGCCAAGAAGGAAATCCAGGTACGCGGACGTGTTCTTGTTCTTGAAGAGAAGAACACATTGCGTCAATCCGGCCCCTTTCATCAGGAAACAGCACTTTATCAATTCTTCGAGGTACGTTTCGCCTTTCAATAGTTCTTCAAAGGCTTTCTGTACAACCGGCTCAATCTGCAGCAGGTAGCGTCTGTTCATCATATCCGTCAGGACGCCATCGATATCGGCTTCCAGCGAATATTCCTTATTGCCCATAAATTCGACCAGGCCGCAGAGTACCCGCGTATTCTCGCACGATAGACGATAAGCGGATTTCTCGCGTATCGTCCGCAGGGTGAGCTCTCTCAGCGCTTTGTGCTCGCATGAAAGACTCTGTGCCCGATCGGCGAGCGTTCGCGGGATTCCCAGACGCCAGTACACAGTCGCTCGCAGGCATCTGTTTTTAGCACCGACGAACGACGGGTGCGGCTTATAGGGAATTTCCTGCGGGTCAACGCCGTTTATGGCGTGTAGAACGTTGGCTAACATTAAGATGTATCTCTTACTCGTAACACAAGTACTTTATGGGTAAGAAGTCTTCCTCAGGCTTCAGGATTTCCTCTCTTGAAAAAATCCGTCCGCAGAAGTTGACGACAACCCTCCTCTCAACGGTGACCGGTTTCCCGAAATCATAATCGGATCCCCTGAGGCTGTATACAAAAGGGTATCCTGCAGGAGGTTGGTCTTCGCGGCTTTCGACATACTTTACATTGTGTTCGGTTATCCTTCTGCCGCGTCCGTGTCCCAGACCTATTGCTACGTCCTGATATTTGAANNCCGAAATCGTTGTAGTCGTCTCCGATTTTCAACAACTCGATCCTGAAGACATTGCCGCAGTTCTCGCAGATCTCCTCATCGTCTTTTGCCGGCGCATCCTCTATGAGGTTATCTTCCGGCAGCAAGACTCTGTCTGTCTTTGGTGTTGCCATGGCGTTTGTCTCCTTTATTCCCTTTTTGTGATTCTCTGAAATCAAAGAACCTGTCGAGGACGTCCCTGATGTTACAGAACTCATGTGTCATTTCACCGATCTTTTTTTCATCCGAAATCGCTTTGATTGACCTGCATAACAGTCCTGCCCGGCATATTGCCAGGATGGAGAGATATCTAAACCGAATGTCGCCGATTGCATGGTCGCCAAAGTGTTTGTTGAATCTGGCCTCAAGTCTTTCTGTCTCTTTATCCAGGACATCTATGACCTGATGGACGTTTTGCACTGCCGGAACACTGTCGGCGCTCTCTTTTACTCGCGTTTTTGTACGTGGCGCAGCCATTTCTCTAGGAGCTTCCCACACAGTTCTTAAAGTAATCATGGAGCTCGATATGCTTTTCCATGATTTCCTGGGGTGGGCTTGTTTTGAGTGATTCCGTAATGCAGTTGTAAAGGCTCCAGGCATTCCGGGGTTTGAATTCCGGGTATTGAGGCCTGAGCCATTGGGTCTTGGCAACCGCCATTTGCCTGGGACTGATGATGTCTTTCCCGTAAAGCACCCCCATGTGGGAGAATCCCGCATCGTTGTTGTTAAAAGGGAAGGCCTTGAACTTATCCACATCATCGAGGATCTGCGCATAATTGAGCTGTGCCCTGTAGCATGTGGTTATAGCCTTTTCCTCCAACTCCACCCATACCATTTTGGTATGTTTCCTCATGATGGTAATTGAACCGGAAAGGGCGAGGTTGTCACACACAAACACACTCGCACCGCACGCAAGGCCGACACTCATCGACTTGTCGTATGAATTGCGAAAGCCGATGGCAAGGCCGATATCCTCAAAGGTGTTCTTAAACTGAAGAACCCCGAAAAGCTGGTGTCCCTCCCTGGCAAGCCCATAGGATTCTTTTGACAGGGTGAAGCCTGTCAGAATGTCCTGGGCGATGGTCAATAGCTTGGATGTCAACCCATAATGGCTCACGGGCTGATACGTTTCTGTTTCCGGGGGGACGGGAATGAGGTCCAATTCGTCTCTGGTACATGCCTTTGCCCCTTTGTGTAAGCATAAAATGCCCTCGTTCATAAAATCCTCCTGTTTTTTCTTTATTCAGTTATGTAGCGTGAATTTTACTCCAGGATGGTCTCGGAGTATTTGTTGAGTATTTGTGTGGCGGGGATAGCTATCAGGTCCTGATTTAGAGGCGTACACCAACAACTTTCATACGCGCCAGGTCGAGGGTCACAATGCATTTTTCAATGCATTCCGTTTTTAACAGTCTGAGGGCGCCTGAAAGAGTGAAGAGTCCTTTGAGCCCTTCGAACTTGACAGCCTTTCCTTTTCGGGAAGTAATTACTGCCGTCACTTTCAAGCCTCGTTCGGTTCCTATCGGATTGCCTTTTTTATTGAGCTCTATCGTCATGTGCTTTTCTCCTTCCGATGTTATTTGATGTTAAATGATGTAAATTGACGTTAATGGCTGCACTGAGAACATATGATTTCGGGGTGCTTGCCGTTGTAAATNNGTGATTGAATTTCCGAGAAAGTATCCAAAGGTTACATGGTGTCCGCAATCGAGCCGGAATTTCCTTCCCTTGAGGCTTTTGACGATCTGCCTCAGGGATTCCTGGCTCTCGTAGACTTTTCTCTCTCTTTCGGTCATCGCTTATTTTTTTTGTTTTTTCCCGGGCGCATAACAAGGCACTCGAAAATGAAATGTTAAAGATTCTTTACAGTCAGAATTATTAACCAATCTTGACGAGGGAAATTTTTTGTATTGTAACGTCGCCATGTAAATGCCCCTCGTGCCGCGTCCTTTGTACTGCCGCGTCCAGATGCAATTCCCCAAACTTCTATCATGGTTTTACCTCTGGTTATCGCATCGTAACTACCAGGGTCAGGAAGAACGTTCCCCAGAACCCCAGAAAGAACAGATAGGCAAATCTCTTCATGTTCGTCTCTCTCCTTTTTAAGTTTGTTTAACCGGCCGGGAGAAAGACTATTGTGCCCCATCGGGGAACATAAATTCTTTCCCCTGACGGGTTTGTTGAGATGGGTTTTTCTTTTTTTAGCCTTGTTTGCTAAGCGGCCGCGAATGCCCTAAGACTTGTTATTACGGCCTGCTTTCCCCTGATGACGAAATCAAAAGATATCCTTGATCCCGTCTCTGGAATTTTCTGTTTGCCGATCATGAAAGGGATATCAATGTTTTCGATGAACAAAAATTCTTTGAAAAAACATCCCTTCACGATTGCGTCTTTCAAGAAATAACGATACCCTTTTCTTGTCTCTATTCTTCCGCCCATAGTCTCTTTCCTTTCTTTTCTCTATGTCAGGCGAAAGAACGCATTTATCCCGTTGCAGGA
>PMBI01000088.1 GCA_003153775.1 Syntrophaceae bacterium
TGTATTTTCCCCACATCGTGCAGAGTCGCTTGAACTCTTATGGCCCTCACAAATTCGTCCGGCATCCTGAGTTTCTTGGCAAGGATAGTGCTGTACTCGCCCACTCTTAATATGTGGTTTCCCGTGTCCTGGTCATCCGCTTCCGTGGCCCTGGCAAGGGCATAAACGGTATATTCGAAGGCATTCTTCACTTCTTTGATCTGTGAAGAAAGAGATCTTAGGAAAAGAACATCGAGCACCAAGCTGCCTAATACCGAGGCATCATATGCCGATACTTTCCTGCCGTAATTGAGCGCAATGATGCAGATGTCCCTGCTCAAATAGCAGACTGCATTGGAAACCATGATATTGAATGATACCAGATCATCAAAAAAATGTTGCAGCTCCGAACGGGGAATATCCTCAGCGTTATAGAATATCGTTTTCGATTTGCCTTTTGCAGGCAGATTGAAAATAGTGGAGAGGCTTGATTTGGATTGAAGCAGCGCCCTGCCCAGATCGTTATAGATAAGCTCATACTGATTCCAGCTCCAGGCTTGGTCCTTTATTCCCACCAGTACGATCTTCGGTTTTTCCGGATCATCGGCAGTCTGACTCATTATCCGGGTGACCACGGCGTCTATTTGGGGCAAAAAATCGAAAGACAAGGGATTGAAATTCTCTAATGTCGCTTTGCTGAATGCGGTCAAATCGGAAATATTCGTGTAGGCGGCGTGCAGGTCATCTACGAGGCCTTTCATCTTGAGAAGCATTTTTATCCTTGCCAGCACTTCACCCTGATCAAAGGGTTTCGATATGAAGTCCTCGGCGCCTGCCTCAATACCTTTGATCCGGTCCAGTTTTGATGTCAGTGACGTAATCATTATTACGGGAACACGCATGAGATTTTTACTTTCCCTGATGAGCCTGCATACCTTGAAACCATCCATCCCGGGCATCATGACATCCAGTAGCACAAGGTCAACGTGCTTTTTATCGAGGACTTCCAATGCCGCCTGACCATTATCCGCCGTGATAACTTCGTAGCCGTGCGGTGTCAGGACAGCCCGGAGGAGCGACAGGTTAACCGATTCATCGTCCACACATAGAATACTTGGCATCGTGCGAATCATAATTATCTCCTTTTATTCCCTTCTCTCATGGACTTCTCTTGCCACCATTTCAATAAAATCATGAATGTCTATGGGCTTTGACATGAAGCCGTCACAACCTGCCTGGATGGCTTTTTCCCTGTCACCTGCCATTGCTGCGGACGTCAGCGCAATGATCGCGATACCTGCCGTAACAGGGTCCGACTTCAGTATGCGAGTGGCCTCAAGGCCATCCATGACAGGCATCTGGATATCCATTAGAATCAGATCCGGTTGCTTTTCCCGCGCCATTTCAATACCCTGTTCTCCGTTTTCTGCTTCAAAAGTGGCGTATCCGTTCACCTGCAGCAATTCTCGAAAAAGCTTCATGTTCAGGGGGGCGTCTTCCACGATTAATATGATTTTACCCATACGTCACTCTCACGCATTTGCAAGAGACAATCTCTTTTATAACGATTTCCTATGCTCCGTCGATCTTCGCTTTACTTCGGGCTTTGGCTTTTCGCACGGAATGATAAGTTTTCTCATCGATGGCCTTGACCGGAAGGGTAAAACTGAACCGGCTGCCTTTTCCTCGCCCATCGCTCTTCAACCGTATCCCTCCGCCGTGCAGCTCTACAAGCTGCTTTGCGACTGATAACCCCAGGCCGGTTCCCGGGGTCTTGTCCGTCAAACCGCCCCTGATTTGATAAAAGCTTTCAAATATCTTCTCCTGATACTCCGGTGGTATCCCTATACCTGCATCCGTTACACTGACTTCCAAGACGTCATTTCCTTCTTGCAGCCTGTGCAGTGCTGAAAGGGTAATGGCGCCGCCGTCAGGCGTGAACTTCGCGGCGTTGGAGAGCAGGTTGAACATTATCTGCTTGACCTTTCTCTGATCGGCCAACATCTCAAGAGACAACAGCTCCTCGGGAATATCAACCTTTAGGTCTATCCCGTGCTTATGCGTCTTTTCCTTGATCATCACCACGCAGCTCGCCAGAAGATTGCCTATCTCTGTCGGAGCGAGCTCTAATTCCATTTTGCCCGCTTCGACCTTCGAGATGTCGAGAACGTCGTTAATCAGGTTGAGGAGATGTTTCCCGCTCTCCAGAATATCCATCGTGTATTCTTTCTGTTTTTCATTGAGGGCGCCGAAATAGGCGTTCAGCAAAACGTCGGAGAAACCGATTATTGCATTAAGCGGTGTTCGAAGCTCATGCGACATGCTGGCGAGAAAATCACTCTTGGCCTGATTGGCGGAAACGGCGGCTAATCTCGTCTCTTCAAGCTCTGCATTTTTCAACTCGAGTTCATTGGTACGGATACCTACCATCGCCTCGAGATGCTCTCGATATCTTCCCAATTCCTCTTCGGTACGTTTGCGCTCTGTGTTGTCAATCGTCGTGGTTCGACTCATGATATAATTGCCATTCTCGTCCTTAACGGCCGTCGCATTCATGAGCACCGGAAAGATAGAGCCGTCCTTGCGGATTTCGTCGAATTCCAGGTTGCCGGCCCAGCCTCTTTCTTTAAAGACCGGATATATTTCCTGGAACAATTGCCTGCTTTTCGGAGTCAGTATGTCGGAGAAGTGTTTCTTCCCGATGATCTCATCCCGCGTGTATCCAAGCCATTGAAGCTCGGAGTCGTTCATGCGAAGAAAGGCTCCGTCCGGCCCCAGGGAATGATAACCGCATGGGGCGTTATTATAAAGGTCACTGATCTCTGCTGCGTAACTCCTAAGCTCCTCCTCCGCCTGCTTGCGCTCGGTAATATCAGTAGCAATTTCCATTCGAACAATTCGACCATCAGGCCAATAAATGGCCTTGTCCCGACAATCGTACCACCGTTTGGCAACAGTGTTCCGAAATTCCCAGGCAATGCCTTTTGTCGGGTTCCCATCTGGCCCAATGAGCTGACTATTTGTGCAAAATTCACAGGGACCGGCCTGGCCTTCCTGGATCGTCTGCCAACAAATTTTACCCTTTATGTCACCCCATATATTTTGTCCGTATGTGTTAATGAAAATGATCTCATAGGTTTTCATATCAACCACGTAGACAAGGGCATCAAGGCCGTTTAAAACTTCTGAGAATGTCCGATTTTGGATCCGCAGCGCCTCCTCCACCCGTTTACGCTCGGTGATGTCTCTGACATGTTCGGCAACCATTATTACCTGGTTGTTACTGTCAAATATTGGATAGGCTCTTATATCGCTGAACCGCTCGGTAAGTGGGTTGAAATATTCTGTTAGAACTGTCTTTCCGGTAGCAAAGACCTCTAATGCATGACATGGTTCGCAGGGGATGTCGCGATGAATGAAAGCTTCATAGCAATGGGGAGTCCCGGGACATTTTGTATTGCCGGTATAACCAGGGGACTTCCAATTTGAGATTAGAACTTTCAGGTCCTTATCGACGATTAAGATGAGATCCTGAATGGCACTAAAAACACTATCGAGTAAAATTTTGTTCTTCTTCAGGTTTTCCTCGGCCTGCTTGCGCTCGGTGATATCGCGCCCGATACCCAGCACGCCGATAAGCGTCCCCTGGGCATCGTACATTGGCATCTTGATGGTGTCCAGAAAGGCACGATGGCCATCGTCNNCCAGATCAGGTCAGGGATAGTCTGCAGCAGCGTGTGCAGGCGGGTTTGACTATTGCGCAGCGCCTCCTCGAGTTGCTTGCGCTCGGTGATATCTACGATAGCTCCCCTGATGCCCACAGGGTGGCCATTACTGTAGATTACACTTGAGATTACAATGGCGGGAAAGACAGATCCATCTAACCTCAGTAAAGTATATTCAGTGCCTCGTACCTGTTCACCCTTTAATAGCCTTTGAATGTTCTCATTAGCTTTATCAATTTCTTCAGGAGAAAGTATCTGCCATACTTTAAAACCTTTCTTTAAATCCTCTTCTGTGGCTCCAAAAGTTTCATAAATAGCGCGGTTAGCAGAAATAATATTGGCTTCCAAATCCATCTCATAGACCGGGATTGGCAAAAAATCATACAGGTCACGATATTTTTTCTCGCTCTCCCTCTCTTTTTCCTCCATCTTCTTGATCTCGGTGATATCAGTGGCATTACCCATTATAGCCGGTCTTCCTTCATACAGGATGGGAGATATAATTTGCATTAACCACTTGATCTCTCCCTGCTTAGTTACCATCCTGTATTCATAAGGCGCGGTATGTTCTCCTCGCAGCATCTCGCCGCTCCTCTTCTTCACCATTTCCTTGTCTTCGGGATGAATGATGGCATCAGAATGCCGGTCTATGAGATCTTCCGGAGAATAACCCATCGACTTAACGGCGGCGTTAATGAAGCGAAATTTCCCATCCTGCACTATAAATACTGCGGCGAAAGAACCTTCCGCCAGGGTTCTATAGATCTCCTCCGCCCGTTTTTTCTCGGCATATAGCCGCGCATTTTCAAGAATGGGGGATACGATGGTGGCCAGCATGTTCAATGTCTTAATCTGGCCCAACGTGAAAGGCCGGTGGGAATGGATGATATTTACATTCAATACACCGACTAAGTTGTTTCGCGTGAGCAGCGGAAAGGAGACCGCGGCACGTATATCAGCCCTCGGGTTGATCAATGTAAAACGTTCATCATGAACCTCGCCGCTCAGCGTAACGGTCTCGCGATTCTGAGCTACCCATCCCGCAATACCTTGTCCCATCGGTATCTGTTTTCCTACATGTTCTGTGTGCCCGCCGCGTGCTACTGCAACAATAAGATCTCTGCCATCCGATGTAGGCAGCATAATCGAAGCCTCGTCCGCATCGCACTGTTGCATCACAGCGTCGATCACTTTATTCAGGATCTGGTTCAAATCAGAGGAGAATGCCAATGCCTGTCCAAGTTCATGCATCGCCACGGTGTTCCGCAATTGAATGTTTTCCGTTCTCAGATAACGCACTTCCATGGCGCGCGACAGCACCGGCAGGAGACTGTTCAAATTGAACGGCTTCA
>PMBI01000008.1 GCA_003153775.1 Syntrophaceae bacterium
CTACACTCGAGAATTCGGTTATACCCGCATTCTACAGCCGGGAAATATCGGGGCTGCCGGAAAAGTGGATCAGCATGATCAAGAGATCGCTGCAAACACTCATGCCCAGATTCAACACGGAAAGGATGCTGCTTGATTATTACAATGATATGTATCTGCCCACTGCGGAGAGGGAGCATGAACTCTATACGGATTCGCACAAACTGGCCCGCGAGCTGGCGGACTGGAGGCGCAAAATTCCCATGCGTTTCTCCTCGCTGAGGCTTCTGGATGCCAGCATTGAAGGGATCCACGGGGATACCGTGCTCGTCGATCAGCCGCTGATCATCAGCGCGAGGGTAGATCCGGGGAAGGTGGAGCCGGAAGAAATATTGGTCGAGCTGATAATCGGAAGAAGGGACGTGTATGAATTTGCCGATTCCCCGGATTGCATTCCTTTGAGCGTAGCCAAGAAGGGATCGGATGGAATCCTCACATATTCCGCGGAATACATCGTGAAAAACAATGGTCCCTATTCATACGGTATCAGGGTGCTGCCGCGTCATAAGAATCTTGCCGCCAAGCACGCAACCGGCCTTATCCTCTGGGCGTAATTCGCGCTGTTTGATATTTTTCTCAGGATAATTTCGTTCCCGCCCCCATTCAGCCGCGTTCAGTCGGCTGCCGGCAGACTGCCGCGCGAACGTGCTTCACTCCGGCAGCGCCGCTATTAAGGGTCGCATCACAATTCTTTTTCAAGTCTCTGTCAGCTGCATCGAAGCAGATCCTTCCACTCTCCCCTGTATGGGATGGCATTTGCCTGCCGGCGATCGCGGCCGGGCTAGGAAACTACGCCATGGTGTCGCAGTTTATTTTCATTACCCATCAGTGACATTTCAAGGATAAATTCATTACGACCCTCCGGTAAACACAGACTGCGAGCGGAAAGTAGCGCTTTGCCTGTTCTGAGATGGCATTAAGGCGCATGCACAAAAATGTACATCAATTGTGTATACGATATTGTTCCTTTTGCAGAATGATTCACCATAATTGTTCATTATCTCGTGAGACCGGAATAGATATTGATTGCGCATTATCCAGTCAAATAGGCACGTTGACTCCTCGACGGCACTTGGCATCGTAATTGCTCTTTATTCCTCACGCTGGTTGTTCAATTTCTAAAATATGAACGGGGAGGTAACAAAAATGAATACGGGAGATACAGCATGGGTATTGACTTCTTCAGCATTAGTTCTGCTCATGACAATGCCGGGGCTGGCTTTTTTCTATGGAGGCCTGGTGCGGAGAAAAAATGTTCTATCTATCTTGATGCAGTGTTTCATAATTTTGGCAGTGATTAGTCTGCAATGGATGTTGTGGGGCTATACATTGACCTTTGGTCCCGACGTGGGTGGAATCATCGGCAACCTGGATTGGTTTGCACTGAAAGGGGTGGGCGGAGCGCCAAACCCGGACTATGCAGCCACAATCCCCCACGGGGCATTCATGATCTTCCAGTGCATGTTTGCTGTAATCACGCCGGCGTTGATTCTCGGCGCATATGCGGAGAGGATAAAATTTTCTGCTTTTCTCGTCTTTACCATCCTCTGGGCCACTTTTGTCTATGATCCGCTCGGCCACTGGGTATGGGGTACCGGCGGTTGGTTAAAGAGTCTCGGCGCCCTGGACTTCGCAGGCGGCATCGTAGTTCACACCAGTTCCGGAGTTTCAGCCCTGGTCATGGCCATTCTGCTCGGTAAAAGGGTCGGGATGGATAAAGGGATGACATATAAACCCCATAACATGCCCTTCGCAGTACTCGGTGCGGGGCTTCTCTGGTTCGGCTGGTTCGGTTTCAACGCAGGCAGTGCGCTGGCGGCAAATGAACTTGCCACCAGTGCATTTATTGCTACCAACACGGCTACTGCGGCGGCTGCGTTCACATGGCCCATGATCGAATGGATGGTCGGCGGCAGACCGACGGTTTTAGGCGCTGCTACCGGCGCCGTTGCAGGACTCGTTGCCATCACGCCAGCCTGTGGGTTTGTCAACCCCGTAAATGCACTGTTCATCGGCGTTTTGGTAGCCGTTTTCTGTTACATTGCCTGTGCGAAGGTGAAAGCTATCTTCAAATATGACGATTCTCTCGACGTCTTCGGCGTCCACGGCGTAGGCGGCATCTGGGGGACGCTTGCAACCGGACTCTTTTGCGAAAAGGTCATAAACAACGACGGTGCGAATGGACTATTCTTCGGCAATGCGCACCAGTTCTTGATTCAATGCCTTCTCGTGATAGTGGCTGTCATTTTTGCCGTAGTGATGACTGTGATCATCTTCAAAGTGGTCGATGCTATCATCGGAGTAAGAGCTGAGAAAAAAGATGAAGTGATCGGACTTGATCTAACCCAGCATAGCGAATCCGGCTATACACTGATTGAATAGGAGGTACGAAAAATGAAATATATAGTTGCTATTATACAGCCGCATAAACTGGATGAGGTGATGTCGGCGCTCGAAGAAATTCAAGTTAATCTAATGACGGTATCCAACGTTCTCGGCCGTGGCACGCAGAAGGGGCTCACGGAAGTTTACCGTGGCGCTAAAGAAGTGGGGAGCCTCTTGAAGAAAATAAAGCTGGAAATCGCCTGTAATGAAGACTTTGTAGAACGCACGATTCAGGCCATTGTCAAAGGAGCCCGGACGGGCGAAATCGGCGATGGCAAAATATTTGTCTTTGACCTTCCCGAGGTTATCCGGATCCGTACCGGAGAAAAAGGCGGCAAGGCGATTGGGTAGGAAGAGGTGAAGAGCATGTGGCTCTATCTAACCAAAGTTGACAGACAGATTATATCATCTATGCTCCTCTACTGCGTAATAATTGTCATGGAAGTCATAAGGGGTATGCGAAGATGTCTGCAAAAGAACTCAAGACTGAACAGGATGGCCTGAAAGATCTCATTGAGTCATATGAACGGGACCTTATTGTGGACGCCCTGAAGATCACGTTCGGGAGCGTGTCACATGCCGCCAAACTTCTCAAGACGACGAGGCGGATATTCAGCTATAAGGTTCAGAAATACGAGATCAATCTGACGGATTTCAGGTTAACGCGTCTCAAGTCGAGAAAAAGCGTCCGGAAGTCCACGTCCGGCGGCGGCAAAGAAAGCGGCAGTTATGTATATAACATTCATGACCGCAGGCCGCTGCACAATGATTCCCTCTGAAGGGAATACACCCGGACTTCATGTGAGGACATTTTTTAATTCGGGAGCGGGCGCAAACACCTTCGCTTGCTGCGGAGAATCTTCGAGCGAGTGGTTATGAAGTTCATTCACCATGAATGCTGAAACTTGTTAACAGATTATTAACCAACATGCCTTAGAGGATATCTATGGCCAATATTATATGAGGAGGTCTGAGATGCCGAAGAAAGTGATGAAAGGTGCATTCGATGAGAAAGCAGTCAAGAATGTTATAAAGATAGTTAAGGAAAATGACATCAAAATCATTGATCTTAAATTTAATGATCTGCCGGGGTTGTGGCAGCATTTTTCCATTCCGGCAACCGAGCTAACCGGGATTGATGACCCGGCAACGAGTATCTGGGTAGAAGGCATCGGTTTTGACGGATCATCAATCCGTGGTTTTCAAAAGATTCACGAATCCGATATGATTTTACAATTGGACCCGGCGACCGCTGTCGTGGACCCGGCTTGCGATGTGCCCACCTTGAGTATTATCTGTGATGTTTATGACCCCGTAACTAAAAAGCCTTACTCTCGTGACCCCCGCTATGTGGCTAAAAAAGCCGACGAGTATTTGAAATCCACTGGTATTGCCGATACCAGTTACTGGGGTCCGGAGATGGAATTCTTTATTTTTGATGACATCCGGTTTGACCAGACAGCAAATGCGGGCTATTACTTTATTGACTCCGTGGAAGGGGTATGGAATTCAGGAAAGGATGAAAAGCCGAATTTAGGATACAAGCCACGTTATAAAGAAGGGTATTTTCCTGTTCCTCCGCATGATTCCATACAGGACTTAAGAAGTGAAATGATGCTGGCGATGATTAAGACAGGCATTGACGTGGAGGTGCACCACCATGAGGTTGCCACTGCGGGCCAGTGCGAGATAGATATGAGGTATGGTCCCTTGGTAAAAATGGCGGATAGCTGCCTGATGTATAAATATATCGTCAAAAATATATCCAAGAAGCACAATATGGTAGCTACCTTCATGCCGAAGCCGCTCTTTGGCGATAATGGCTCAGGTATGCATACGCACCAATCTCTCTGGAAGGGAGGGAAGAATATCTTTTTTGACCCCAGGGGATATTCACTTATCTCCCAGACCGCCAAATACTATATCGGAGGTCTATTGAAACATGCACCTGCGCTTATGGCTTTCTGCGCCCCTACGACCAACTCATATAAACGGTTAGTGCCGGGATATGAGGCGCCGGTTAATTTAGCCTATTCGCAGAGAAATCGCTCTGCTGCAGTGAGAATTCCTGTTTATAGTGAGAATCCCAAAACAAAACGCATTGAGTTCAGGCCGCCGGACACTTCTTGTAATCCATATTTATCTTTTGCCGCCATGCTCATGGCCGGTATCGATGGAATACAAAACAAAACAGATCCGGGTGAACCTCTGGAGAAGGACATTTTTGAGCTGAGCGCGAAAGAAGCAGCAAAGGTTCCCACTGTTCCGGGCTCTTTGGAAGAATCCATCGCCGCCCTCGAGAAGGATTATAAGTTTCTTCTCAAAGGCGATGTTTTTACACAAGATGTAATTGACGTCTGGATTGAATATAAGAGGGCAAAAGAAATAGACGGAGTGCGTCTCAGGCCCCATCCATACGAGTTTTATCTTTATTTTGATGTTTAATAGTCGTATGACCTTAGAAATAGGCGTACCGAAGCCGCCCGGGTTCATCCGGGGGGCTTCGGTACGGCGGTGATATCAAGAACAGAGGAGATTATTTTCTGTTGATGAACATCATGATGAGCGTGAGGATGATACTGATGACTATGCACGTGGCGAGTGGAAAATAGAAGGTGACATTCCTGCCTCTGTAAAAGAAATCACCGGGAAGTTTCCCGAACCACGGTATCTTTCCTCCTAAGAAGAGCAGTAATCCCATGCCGGCGATGACCAACCCGATAAGGATCAAAATTTTTCCGAAGCCGGAAAGATCAAACATTGGGTGTCTCTATGAACCCTGCAACGCGAGCACTTTTACTTCCTTCTCAATGCGGCCGTTAAGTTTATCCTTTTCCGATTCGAGGTCGTAGCGTCCCTGCAAATTCAACCAGAAACGGTCCGAAAGGCCGAAGTATCTGGATAGCCTGAGCGCCGTATCTGCCGTTATGGAGCGCTTGCCATGGACGATTTCATTGATGCGGCGAGCCGGCACGCTGATGTCCTTGGCTAATTTGTACTGACTGACCTTTAGCGGCTTCAGGAATTCTTCAAGAAGAATTTCCCCGGGATGCATAGGTGGGATTTTGTTGTTTTTCATGATTGACTCCTAATGATAATCTACAATCTCTACTTCGAAGGCGTCCCCTTTCTGCCACCTGAAACATATCCTCCATTGGTCGTTTATCCGAATGCTATGACGACCTCGCCTGCTGTGCGATAATTTCTCCAAACGGTTTCCGGGAGGAACGCGAAGATCATCGAGTTTTTCCGCTGCATCAAGAAGCATAAGCTTCCTCAAGGCAATGCGTTGCAAGTCAGTGGGAATCTTGGATGAGAACCGGCGAAGGAAAATACCTTCGGCATCCTTGCCTCGGAAGCTCTTTATCATGGTATGATAATAACGTGGTTCGTTATTAATGTCAAGCTTTGTCACTGAAGGTTCAAGGGCGAATCTGCTTTGCCGGCGCAAAGGAAGGATGGCTACCCGAAACAAAGGGGACAAATCTTAGGATGCTTCGACCTATGACCATTCAAACGGAACTTCTTTTCTGAAATCCGGAACCAGCGCCTTGTCGTCAACATCCTGGGTGAAGATGGTTTCAAAACCCATATCGAGGGCGCAATTTATGACAATCTCGTATTCGTTGCGCGTAACCCTTCGCCCCAAACGGGGATGATTCTTAACAGAAGGCATGGGCGTATACTGGGACATGATGCTCAGCGGTACGGAAACGGATATATGCTTTTTGATTAAGCCGAGGACTTCCAGGCTGTTCGATATGAACCCGGGGATGACGAGATGGCGGATGAGCAAGCCTCTCTTTGCTGCGCCATCTTCCATCAAAATTTCATCTCCCACCTGACGCACCATTTCCTTGATGGAAAGGATGGCATGCGCCGTGTAATCCTTCACCCCGGAAAGGACAAGGGCGTCATTATCCGTGCCGTACTTAAAATCCGGCAGGTAGATATCCACCATGCCTTTCAGGATTTCCAGAACCTCCGGGTTCTCATAGCCGCCGGAATTGTACACGAGGGGGAGACGCAAACCTCTTTGGCGTGCGATGAAAAGGGCCTCCATGACCTGCGGTATCTGGGGGGTG
Source organism: Syntrophaceae bacterium (assembly GCA_003153775.1). Classification (GTDB taxonomy): domain Bacteria; phylum Desulfobacterota; class Syntrophia; order Syntrophales; family UBA2185; genus Fen-1135. Next base: position 6,510 of record PMBI01000008.1, read on the forward strand.
GGCGTAACGGGCTCGATGTTATGGCAGTCTTCTTTCTCAAGCGCGAGCATGATTGTGGAAAGTCCCTCGGCGTCCGTGCGCTTCCCGGATGCATCATGGCTTATCTGATAATTCTGGCAGTAGACGCATTTGAGATTGCAGGAAGAAAGGAAGATGGTTCCAGCGCCCCGTGTACCGGAGATGGGGGGCTCCTCGCCATAATGGGGCAGGGCGCGGCTTACGGCAACGTCGTCTGCGAGATTACAAAATCCTGATTCACCCCTTGTCCTGTCTACGCCGCATTTTCTGGGACACAGTGTGCAGCTCTTCAGGATTCCCTTCAGCCGGTCAATACGCAGCCGCAAGATAGTTTCAGCGTCCACTTCCGTCATGCCTCACGGAATTTCTATCTTTTCCACAACGTCCCTGATTTTTCCGCTTTCTATAAGTTCCAGGAATTCTTCCCCGAGAGGTTGCGCGCGTTCCACCGCACTCCACCAGTTTCTGATCCTGGCAGACGGGTCGTCGATGTAGATTGCGAAGTCGTCCCGGTCGGGTATTTTGCCCCCGGGGAGCCCGGCAACAAAACCCGGGGAGGGATGAATCATCAGGACATTATCAAGATCATCCGCCCGCGGGAGGCGGTAGGAGAGTTTTTTATCCAGCCATCCCGGTATAATTCTTTCCTGGTGATTGAAGAACAGCACGATGTCATCATCTTTCGCTGCATAGTTGTGGGTGAGATGATAATCGATGAGACCGCCGTCACGGTACACGCCCAAAGGCGCCCCGTAGATGTTTCTGACGCCGGCAACAACCATAGGAATCGCGCCTGAGGCCACCAGGGCATACTTGAAATTGACCTGATTGAGCGGAATGAACCGTCCGCGGAAACCGGGCCTGAGGCAAAAAGGCGGCGGCTTCGGCCCGTTATAGAATACAACCCGCTCGGCAAAATAATGGATGTATGATCTCTTAATGGCATTGAGGAGAAAGCCTATACCGAGGCCGAGCTGCTGCACCCACTTCGATTCAGAGGCCACAAGGTTCTTTGCGCGGGCTGTGATGATCGCAAAACGGTACTTTTTATTGGCCAGTGCAAAGGGCAGGGCGTCGTCTTCGATGTATGAATTTACAATGCCTATCAGGGATGCCTGAACAGTGGCCGGCGTATCGGTTCTCGTGTAAGTTGTGCTGATGTAGGATTCCATGAGGGCGCGGTAGCTCTTCTCCGGCTCAGGCTGGAGCCAGGCGGCAAACCGCAATGCCCCTGCCGATGAACCGACGAGGTGCGTCGCCTTTTCGCATCCGAGGAGGCCGTTCGTCAGGAGAGTCAGGTCGAAGCCGCTTGCCAAGAGCCACCGGGGACCAGTCGCCGGGGCGAAATAGGTCGTAACGCGGTCGAAATCAAAACCGCCGTCCCGGATAATTTCATAGGCCCGCTTGCCCGCTCTTATACAGATATCGTTCATTGTTATCGACCGTGGATGATTTCTAAATCCTGCAACCCCGGGTAAACTTTCTTACAGATATGCTGAGAATCACCGGGGATTGTGACAACAAATGACCTTGACAGTATCCCGGTCGTTCGGTAGAGTAACGCATCTGAGAGGGATTTACCCGCTTGCTCAATGTGATGGCGGTTAATACATAAACTCCGACTGTTTTGTCAACGTCTATTGTTG
>PMBI01000084.1 GCA_003153775.1 Syntrophaceae bacterium
CGAAATGACAATAGTATATGGAGATTCCCGAACTGTCACAAAAAATACGTGAACGAATTTATAGACCAGTAGAGGAGGAGTTTGTACATATGGATACAAAATCAAGAAGCAGGGGTTTCACTATCACGCGGGGAATTGTAGCCATAGTTCTGGCTTCTGTCATCATCATCCCGGCCCTGGGGCAGAATATCACCATGGCACAGGAACAGAAATCGATTCAGCTTACAAAGCCGCAGATCGCCGGCAATCCTTTGATGGAGGTTCTCGCAAAGAGAAGCTCTTCCCGTGAATTCAGCTCAGAGGCATTACCGGAAAACATTCTTTCAAATATGCTCTGGGCTGCTGCCGGAATCAATCGTCCTGAATCGGGCAGACGGACAGCGCCTACTGCGATGAATAAACAGGAAATTGACGTTTATGTTGTAAGCGAAAGCGGCATTTACCTCTACGAGGCAAAATCACACACATTGAAAATGATCGCAGCAGGAGACCTGAGGGCGCTCGCCGGCAAGCAGGACTATGTAAAGGACGCCGCCGTTAATCTTATATATGTGGCTGATTTTTCCAGAATGAGTTCCTCTCCGGATCGAGAACTTTATGCTGCGGCCGACACGGGATTCGTAAGCGAAAATGTGTATCTCTATTGCGCATCCGCCGGCTTGGCGACGGTCGTGCGCGCATATATAGACAAACCGGCGCTCGCAAAGGCCATGAAGTTAAAAGCGGATCAGAAAATCATCCTGGCGCAATCGGTCGGGTATCCCAAGCGCGGTCGATAGGTCCATCTCGCTCTCTATACGCGGGTGGAATGCTCGTCCATTTACAAATTTGTCTCTCACAATTTTGAATGATTTTCATTTTTTTCTTAAAAATTAAACATTCCCAGCATAAGAAGGAGGTGCCGCTATGAATATAGAATGGTATGGTCATGCAGCTTTTAAAATAACGACTGAGAATGGGACAAGGATCATCATCGACCCTTATGAACACGGTTTTTCAAATGGCGCCTTATCCTATCGTAACATCGACGACGAAGCGGATATCGTCGTTACAAGCCACAACCACGGAGACCACAACTACACAAAAAGTATCCGGGGGAAATATGATCACATAAAAAAACAAGGAAGCTACGAGATCAAAGGCGTGAAGCTTGAGACGCTTCCCACTTTCCATGACGCCGCCTCGGGGAAGGAAAGGGGAGATAACCTGCTTACGATTATTTCGGCAGATGGAATAAAGCTTTTACACCTGGGAGACCTCGGGCATGACCTTGACCCGGAGACGCTGAAGAAAATAGGCAAAGTAGATATACTGTTCTTGCCCGTGGGTGGTTTCTATACCATTGATGCACAGGCGGCCACAAAGGTCATGAACAACATCAGGCCGTCTATCACCATACCCATGCACTACAAGACGGAGAAATGCAGCTTCCCGATTACTACGGTCGCTGAATTTACGCGGGGCAAAAAAAACGTTCAGGTCCTGCCGAAATCGGATATGAAGATTACCGCGGCGGCCCTCCCCAAGGAACCGGAGATTATCGTCCTTCAGCATTCGCAATGAATTCGCCTAGCGAGTGAATACTGAATGACATTAGAAATAAACACGCTTTAGAATATTACATATAAGAGGAGGACAGTAAGTGGGCATACTGATCACCGGAGGAACAGGGTTCGTGGGCGCCCATGTGGCGAGGCTTATGATAAAAGAAAAAGAGAAAGACATCACCATCTTTGATATCAATCCTTCCACGAAATTTATCGACGACATTGCAGCGAAAGTTTCCGTGGTTCGCGGCGACCTTGGCAACTTCAGTCATGTTCTCAATGTCGTATCCGCCTGCAAGCCAAAGACTATTTTTCATCTCGGCGGCATGCTCTCCGTGCCGTCCGACGCCGACCATGCAGCCTCTTTCCGGGCAAATACCATGGGAACTTTCCACGTTTTGGAAGCGGCCAAACTGTTTGGCGTGGAGCAAGTCATATTCAGCAGCACCATTGCCACTTACGGGCTTGACCTCGAAGAAGGAATTACCGTTAATGATTACTCCCTCCAGCGGCCGCAGCTTTTCTACGGCGCAACGAAAGTATTCAGCGAATTAATGGGTCAATTTTATCGAAGAAAATTCGGCATCGATTTTCGCGGTGTGCGATATCCATCGATAGTCGGGCCCGGCGTCAAAACGCCCGGGGTCGTGCAGTACACGTCCTGGATGATCGAAGACTGCATCAAGGGTAAACCCTACACGTGTCACGTTGCCCCTGAGACCGGAACACCCGTCATGTACTTCAAGGATGCAGCTCTCTCTGTGGTCAAGCTGGCCCGCGCTCCGAAGAAAGACATAAGAATGGTCAATTATCTTATTGCCGGCGTAAAGCCGATTGCGACCGCACGGGAACTTGCCGAAATTATCAAGAGAAAAGTACCCGGGGCCAAGATTAATTTTAAACCCGATATGGAAATGCAGAAGATACTGAACAAACTACTCCATCCCCTTGACGACAGCATCGCGCAGCAGGAATGGGGCTGGAAAGCCCAGTACAATCAGGAAAAGATAGTCGACGATTTCATCGCCGAGATGAAAAGCAATCCCCAAAGATACGCCTAATATATTGCCTGAGAGATAAGCAAGGGCACCGGGTGAGCATTAAGGAAATAGGTGTTTGCTGTTTCTGATTATCGTGCCGCGAGACGGGTCAGTACTTTAAAAGTATTCAATCCGGGAACTGAAAAGGCTTTGCAATTTCGTCTGGGAGATGTTTGCGTTCTAATGCAGAAAGATGAGAAGATGGCGTTGCACGGTGTATCGTAATGATTCCTTCCTGAAACAAAGTATCCGGTTATTTTGGCGGATATCCACCCTTTCAACCGATAATCCTTATTGACTGTTGTACGCACTCACTCTGCTATCTAAAATATTGAGATTGCAAATGGTAATGAACGCCGTGACAAAATTGTGTTGACATTCAAAAATATCTTCATTAAAAAAGCAAAGTTTTGGGAGGGAACTCTAACACAGGCAGGAATCCATTTATTATAAGTTCGTGACAGACTTTAATCCATGATGACCTGAATAAAATAAATGAGCAGACATGACAAAAAAAAGCCCCAAGTCCAAGCAGACTGACGATCTCCGTAAGCGTGCGGAGAAGAAGATTCCTGGGTCCGCGGACAGTACCGGGAAAATGTCCGCTCCAGAAATCCAGAAACTCGTTCACGAACTCCATGTTCACCAGATAGAGCTCGAGATGCAGAACGAGGCATTGCGACAGTCGCAGGCGGAGACTGCGGAATCACAGTACAAGTACAGCGATCTTTATGACTTTGCCCCTGTCGGGTATTTCACACTGGATAAAAAGGGACATATCATTGAGGCGAATGTCACCGGTGCGTCCTTGCTCGGTGCGGAGAAGCGATCTCTTGCCAAACAGCCTTTCCAGCGTTTTATCACACCGGGGCATTTCAGCATTTTCCAGTCCCATCTTCAGAAGGCCCTCGAATCGCGAAGCAAACAGACCTGCAAACTGAAGCTCACAGGGAAGGAAGGCAGTCTGTTCGACGCGCTGATCGACACGATAGCTGTAATAGGTGATGAAGGTAAATTCGATCACTACCGTTCTACGGTCACCGACATCACCGAGATTACAAGGGCGGAGGCGCTCCGTGAAAGCGAAATAAAATACCGCGGCCTATACGAATCCACCCATGACGGAATCGTGATGACAGACATCAAAGGCAATATTGTTGAATGCAACCGGGCTTATTCAGATATGCTCGGTT
>PMBI01000079.1:0-3658 GCA_003153775.1 Syntrophaceae bacterium
ATGGGTCACGCCGTCATCGAAATGGTCCTTATCCAACCAGATGCTGCTCGCACTTGCGAACACAAGGGATGCCCGCGGTATCCAGCAATGGAACGAAGCCGAACGGAGAGTTAAAAAGGGAACCAAGGCCGTCTATATCCTTGCTCCCATCACCGTCAAGAAGGAAGTGGAAGAAGTTATAGACAATCATGACGGCACAAAGGACACAAGAATTTCCTGAGTTCCTGTAGCCACCTAGTTTCGTCCGGTCCCTGTGTTCAGGGTTGAGGACACGTTGGGGTGGAACTCGGGAAAACAATGCTGGGAGGAGATGCCGCTTTCGTATAATCCCAGAACGCTGCCTTCTCTTATGGGCAAGGCCGAGGAATGGGGTCTCCAGGTGCATTACACGGCCATGGAGAACGGGCTATTAGGCGCGTACTCACCAAACAGCCAGAAAATACGGCTGTCGAGCGAAGAGCCAACGGTATTCTACCATGAGCTTTCGCATGCCGCACACCACAGGCTGACAGGAGAAGAGTTCAAGGGCATTCCAAAGTGGAAACAGGAGGCGGTAGCCGAATTGGCGGCGACCGTGCTTGCGATCCTGTATGAAAAGGATTACCCCACGCCTTCCAAGGCGTCCTACAATTACATCAGCGGATACGCCGAGGACTGCACCAACATCCCTAAGCTCTGCATGAGTATTCTCAAAGACACCGAAAAAGTTCTCCGCGAGATACTCGATCTGCCAAGGGCTTCACAGGAACTTACATCCGTATCAGGATAAAGGAGATGCAATGGGAATGATTGATTTTTTCAAGGGACAGGTGCGCGAAATGGGATTGGCAAAGGTGGCGCTGCTGATGTTGCGCGATCTTACAGTATTGTTTCTCATTATAGCGGTCGCCTGGATCGCCTTAACGGGAGCTTTGTTGAAATAGAATCAAAGAGCGGGCTCACGGCTAAGATATATATCAGGAGGGTAGGCTCAACTACCCTCCTGCCCGCAAGAAAGGAGAAATTTAGAATTGAGGTTTGCTGGCCAAGCTAAGATGGGATACTACCCGACACCCGGGCAGGTCATCCCTTTAATAGCAAGCTACTTGAAACGAGAGTGTGAAGGTTTGATCAGGGTACTTGATCCTTGCGCCGGTACTGGTGTCGCTGTGAAAAAAATCGGAGACGCCCTGCAGGCGGAAACCTGCGGTATAGAAATCGACCAGGAACGCGGCGACTTTGCAAAAGGCGTCCTGGATCGTTGTCTTGTCACCGATTACCAGAACACCAGGATCAGTCACGGGTCATTCAGCCTGCTTTGGCTCAATCCGCCTTATGACTGGGCAGCCCGTGACAATGACATCGAGAAGTCTGAACGGTATGAGAGGACATTTCTGCGCGACTGCGTTACATATCTCTGCCCCAGGGGGATCCTGGTTTACCTGATCCCTCAGGGACGGCTGGACGGCCGTATCGCGGGCATGCTCTCTTACCGTTTCGAGCAGATCGACGTGTATCGCTTTCCGGAAGATGCTTACAAAGCCTACCGTCAACTTGTCATCTTCGGCGTATTGAAGAATATGCCTGATAAGGACGATGCCATGGCGGAGTACCTGAAAAACTGCGGAAGCTTCAAAGTAACTGTTCCTTACCTTCCGGAAAATCCACCTCATGTTTACGAGGTCCCCCTGACACCGTCGAGAACTGATTTTGTGTTCCGTGCCAGAGACATCGATCCACAGGAACTGGGGGAAGAAATCCAGCGCTATGGTTTGTTTGATCACATCCGGGACATAACAACACCTTTGAGAATGACCGAGAAGATCAGACCGATCATGCCTCTGCGTCATGGGCATCTTGCCCAGATCCTGGCATGCGGCTTGATGAACGGCATTGTCTGGGACAGGAAAAAGAAGAAGCCTCTTCTGATCAAAGGAATCACCAAAAAAGAGGTGGAACACACGTTCGAAAGTGCGGGCAATTACGAAAAGCATATCGAAACGGACAGGATCAAGATCACCATCAATGCCTTCAACAGGCGAGGTGATATGTTTACCATCCAGTAACAAACACCATTATAAAACAGAAAGAATAGAATAGAAAAAACAGAAAGGAGGCATCGGATACGCTCTATTGTATACGTGCCACAGGCATCAAAGCATATTGTTCGGACCTAATCGTCGACCAGGACATGGAAACAGTCTGTTTCATGTCTGTATGCGGTTACCAGGTTGCGGTAAAAGGGATTATCGCCAATTTTTTGGGGAATAAAGGCATTGCCCTGGATGTTGATGGCGTTGCTCATTACCTCAAGTGTTCACATACGAGCTACAAGGTCCAGATGAAGAAACTTCCATCCGGCCTGGTTCATGCCGTGCTAATCCTTAAACTCGCTCTTCCTTCAAACACAAACAACGGCGGAAAGCAGAACCGCTTTCTTGTCATCACAAAAGACGATCGGGATATCCGTCCCCTCTTCTTCCGGCACCTCGATGAGATAACAGAGATCCCCCTGCATCCTTCATGGACAGGCTGGCTCTGGAATGCATTCAAAGAGCAGGAAGACTGGTTAACGGAACAGCAGACCCTGGCGGGCGACTTCAAAGGTTACCTCTTTGATTTTCATCCGACAAATCTTCAGGACCTCATATCAGGGGCCATCAGGAGAAAAGTGCCGGAGATCGTGAAGTGCATGAAATATAACGGAGGAAACGGCGATGGAACAAGCAATTGCGCTTAGGGACTTCTTGAACGAGTACGGGGAAAGCATGGCCGAAAAAGTTACAAAGGAATTGACGGTCATTCATGACCCGGCAGTAGATAAGGAAGAGGCTATAGCAGAGCTTCTTGATGACATGACAAAAAAGCCTTTCCCTTCCCAGGCGGAGATCATCAAGGCTTGCTACAAGTCATTAATAGCGGGTAACAAAGCCAATTACGTCGTCTGTGAAATGGGCACGGGCAAGACCCTGCAATCTATCGCTGTTGCTCATATTCTCCATAAGACGAAAGGCAGTCGCAGGGTGTTGGTTATCTGCCCGCCCCATCTTGTGCTGAAGTGGATCGATGAAATCAAAAACAGCCTCCCTGAAGCGAAGGCTTATAACTTCAACGGCAGGGATGTCATCACGCGGCTTAAGGAGCTGAGAAGACAGCCCCGGCCCGCAAGGCTGGAGTTCTACGTCATGGGACGTGAACGGGCCAAAACCGGCTTTCTCTGGAGGCCTGCGGTAGTGACAAGGCGGGGTAAGTACTTCTGCCCGAAATGCGGCCAGGAATTGCTCGATAAAGACGGGTATCCGGTACCGGTCTTTGAAAAGAACACTCAAGGACGATACAAGAAACGCTATGCCTGTGAAAACAGGATATGGAAATGGCGTTATGACCCGGATACCCACCGGCATTACGAGCATCCTGCCATCTGCAACGAGCAGCTATGGCAGCCGGATATCAAACAGAAACAGTACCGCAAGGCGATACCGGCGAAATTCATCAAGACCAAGATGAAGGGATTTTTTGATCTCCTTGTCACCGATGAGATCCATCAGTTTAAAAACGAATCCGGCCAGGGATATGCCTTCGGCGCTCTGGCATGCGCCTGCCGATACGTCCTCTGCCTGACCGGCACTCTTGCCGGCGGTTATGCCTCGGATGTGTACTATCTGCTTTTCCGTACCCA
>PMBI01000079.1:3747-4451 GCA_003153775.1 Syntrophaceae bacterium
CTCGCCATGCATCCCCGGATGGCCGAGTATTACAGGGATTTCGAGCATACCCTGAAAGACGCTCTGAGAGAAGCCCTGAACAAGGGAGACAATTCCCTGCTGGGTGCTTATCTCCATGCCCTTCTTTCCTATCCGGAAAGGATTTATCGGGGTCTGGAGGTCGTTCATCCCCATACAAAGGAACTGGTGGCCTACGGCCCTCCCCTGGAAGGCGAGATGCCCAAGGAGCAGGAATTGATTTCGATCATCAAGCGGGAACTGTCCGAGGGAAGGAAGGTGCTTGTATATATCCAGAACTCTGATACCACGGATATCAGCCCGAGGCTGGTCCCGATGATGGAAAAGGAGCGGATCAAGGTTAAAGTGCTTCGTTCCGGTGATACGGAAGGCAGGGCAAGGATAATAGACAACTGGGTGAAAAACGGCATGGATGTTCTCATCACGAACCCTAAAAAAGTTGAGGTGGGGATGGACCTGATAGATTTTCCGACCATCATTTTCTATCAACTGCCTTTCAGCACCTACACTCTCAGACAGGCTTCCCGGAGATCCTGGCGGATTACCCAGGAAAGGCCGGTGAAGGTGTATTTTCTGGCCTATGCGGAGACCATGCAGACCCGACTTATGCAGCTCATGGCGGACAAGCTGACAACCAGCCTCGCTATCGAAGGTGAACTCAGCGACAAGGGCCTTGCGGCATTATC
>PMBI01000059.1 GCA_003153775.1 Syntrophaceae bacterium
CGTTGTTGTGCTATTGCTGATCCTGGTGGGCGCTGTATTGATCTCCCGGAAGAGACCCCTCATCTCCTATTGCATCATTTTCTTTTTCGTGAACCATTTAATTGAAGGCTCGTTTGTTTCCCTTGGCATTATTTACGAGCACCGTAATTACCTTCCTGCGATGCTCTTTTTCGTCCCTTTATCTATCCTCTTCGTTCATGCCCTCGGCTACTTTGAAAAGAGAAAGAAGATTATTTTCGCTCTATCGTCTGCGGTTACGGCAGTCATAATAATCATAGGGGTGAATGTTTATATCTATAATGGCATTCTTAAGGATGAAATATCCCTGTGGACGGACAATGCCCGCAAAGCACCTGGTCTTGCGATAGCTCACGGTAATCTTGGAGCAGCCCTGTCGAAAGCCGGTCGTTTTCCGGAGGCATATGTCGAATTGACGAAGGCGCTTAATTCCCCTCCGTCATGGGACGTCAGGATGAAATTTAAGATCTATCAACTGCTGGGGGAATATTATCTCTTAAGCGGCGATCACGAAAATGCCATTGTGTATATTGAAAAAGCCTTGGCAGGCCTCCCTGATAATACCGATCTCCACAACAATAAAGCTGCATTACTGATGCTGAAGAAGAAGCCATCTGAGGCTGAGATGGCAATGAAAAAAGCAATATCCCTCAAGCGAGACACCGCCTTTTTCTATGTCAACCTCGGCTATATCTGCCTTCGCGGAGGAGATCCTGATACAGCCATCAAAGAAGCCCGAAAGGCAATACGCTTGGGCGGAGACACTTTGAAGGCTTATTCGTTGCTGTCAGAAGCCTTCAGGGCGAAAAATGATTACAGGACATCCGATCATTTCAGCAGAGTGGCATCCCGTTCCGGACTCACCAAGAGACGATGTCCGTAGTCGAGGCGGGCGGCAAAAATATTTGCGTTCCTGCAGTTCTTACTTTCCTTGCATCATGTTCGAGAAAATATTATGTTGCCGTCTACAGGGTGACCGTCAATGATCGATATCAGGCACATTGAAAAAATTCTTTCCGCCGCTTTAGACCGGGCTCATTTTTTGGGTTACGCGGGTTATTCCAAATTTGACGGTCTTGACAGTCCTCTGGTTCGCGCTTTATCTTTCAATAGCTGGCTCTTCCGCCTCATCTGGACGCAGGTGATCATGCGGGCGCCCGTGAATCTGCGGCCTGTTCTCCTTGTTAAAAAGGGCATTAATCCAGAAAGTCCGGCGCTATTTGCCAGGGCCAATTTGGATATGCTTTCCATGAATGCCGTCCAGCCTTTCCGGGAAAGGGCGGAAAGTTGTCTGCGATGGTTGATGGGAAATACTTCGGCAGACAAAGGAAATTATCACGGCAGCTGCTGGGGTTATCATCATCCCTGGCAGAGCCCGGGCTTCTTCCAGCCGCCGGGCTATCCCAATTGCTACATTACCGTCATTGCCGGGGTGGCTCTCTTACACGGCTTTCGCTTGCTTGGCAATGAGGCTTACCTCACGACTGCCCGGAGCGCCGTTAATTTTATTCTATCTGATTTAGAAGTACTGCACGAAACTGATGAGGAAAAATGCATATCGTACGTGCCGAAGATGAAGGCGGGATTTGCCGTGATAAATATTAATGCTCAGGCTGCGGCATTTATGGCTCAGGTGGGCGCGTTGACGGGTGAGACTTCCCTTCTGGAGCAGGCGCGAAAGCTTCTCTCCTTCGTATCCCGTCTGCAAACCTCTTACGGGGCATGGTATTATACGACGGATCCCAGGCAGAGCCTGGTGGCCCATGACAACTATCATACAGGCATGATTCTGGATGCATATCTGGATTATGAAAATGCGACAGGAGACGGGCGCTTCCGGGACCACTATGAACGCGGCCTGAAATTCTATGGGGAAAACCTGTTTCTCGCAAACGGCGCTCCTAAGTGGGCGAGCGATAAGGTCATGCCGCATGACGTTCACGGGTCCGCCCAGGGAATTCTGACCTTTGCCGGCGCCGGCGACCGGGACATGGCTCTTCACATAGCTTCCTGGGGGCTTCAGAATTTTTATAAAGGCGAAGGAGAATTCGCCTATCAGACAGGCCAATTCCTGAGCAAGCGGTTCACCCTCCTCCATTGGTGTAACGGCTGGATGGCCCGCGGGCTCGGAGCGTTACTCTCACTGTTAAGAAGAACGGAAGGTACGGGAGGGCATTAATGCCATTTGGTTCAGAAATAGCGCTGACTCCGGGGTTGTCTTCGCTGGAAAGAATGTATGTGAAGCTTTTTGGCGCCCCTATCTTAGGGCTCCGTGTGCGCGCTCGCACCATCCTTCCATTTCTGGAACAAATTACCGAGCCCCGCCGGATCGCCGATGCGGGATGCGGCCGGGGAATGATTACGCTTGCCTGTGCCAGACGTTTTCCCGCCGCTGAAGTTATTGGCGTCGATCTCGATAAAAATCAAAACAGGGTCAATAGCGAAATTGCCGAGAAACTGGGATTCAAGAATATGCGATTTATTACCACGGACGCCATGAAACTTCCTGAATTAGGCAGATTTGATTTGGTCATCTCGATGGATATGCTTGAACATCTCGACGACGATCTTGGCGCCGTGAAGATGTTTTATGAAGCCCTTAAACCAGGCGGGCACCTGCTCGTCCATGTGCCGCATCTGACACGGAACATCTTTGGCTGGAAAAGAGAAAACTGGATGGATATAGAGGGGCATGTGAGAGCGGGTTACACAAAGGATGAATTGACAAGTCTTCTTACCAGAGGAGGGCTTAATGTTAGGACCTGTATCTATAATTATAATACAATGGAGACATTGGCTAACGACATAAGCAAGCTGATAACAGGCGCCAGGGAAAGAAATAGGGGTCTTTATGCATTGGTCTTTCCTTTGCTACTGTTATTGAGCTTTATGGGTTCATTTTACCGATCACAGAAGGGCGGCTCGGGTCTTGTGGCATTGGCTGTGAAGGAGGCGTAGCTCCCGTGAAATTTCTGATAGACATACTGCATCCCAAGCATGTGCATTTCTTCCGGCCGTTGATTAAGAGGTGGCAGGAACACGGCCACGAGCTGAAAATTGTTACCCGTGACAAGGACATTACCCATGAGCTCCTTGATCTTTTCAGTATTCCTTATGTATGTCTGTCGAAACAGAAGACAGGCCTTGGCCTTGCACATGAGTTATTAAGACGCTGGTTCAAATTTACTATAATACTCCGGGACTATCGCCCCGATATTGTCCTTTCCATCGGCGGTATAACGACATCCCTTCCTTCTCGTGTGCTCGGCATTCCCAACATTGCCCTGACCGATACGGAAACGGCGGAACTCAGTAACAGGATAGCCTTTCCCTTTGCCGACAGGGTTCTTACGCCGGAATGGTTTGCGAGAGACTTCGGTAGGCGTCACTACCGCTATCGCAGCTTTCATGAATGGAGCTATCTGCACCCTCATGAATTTACCCCGGATCCTGAACTCGTAAAGAGTGAAGGGATCGATCCTCAGGAGCCCTATGCGGTGGTGCGCTTTGTCCGCTGGGATGCCGTCCACGATCAGGGAGAAAAAGGATTCAGTGCGGAGGACGCTACTCGATTGATAGAGCAGCTCTCTTCGAGAATGAAGGTGGTTCTGACTTCAGAGACTCCGCCCCCGGAGGCGCTCAGAAAATTCGCAATGGCCATCAGGATAGACAGGATGCATCATGTGATGGCCTTTGCCCGGCTGGTGGTGGGGGAAAGCCCCAGCATGTGTGCCGAGGCGGCGCTCATGGGTGTGCCGTCGGTGCTGGCGTCGACCTGGGCCGGTGAATGCGGAAACATGAAGGTCCTGTCTGATGAGTTCAGACTGATGCAGGTTTATGATTATGGCTCTGATGCTGTTGCTGCGGCGCTTGCCATGGCCGATACGCCCCCGTCCAGGGAACATATGCGAGGGCAAAAGGACAGGCTCGTCGAAAGTTTATCTTATATTCCGGAGATGATTGAGGGTCATATACGGGAATTGGTGGGGAGAAAGGATGTCTGAAAGACTGCCGGTGGAAGTGGTTTTCTTGGGAGAGCCATTTGACAGAGAGGCCGTAATTCATACACTGCGCCATCTGGCCATGCGCGTGGGGTGGACTCTTCGTCCGCGGGCGGAGCGCCGGATCATATACGCTACAACGGAAAATCCGACGGAGATATCGGTCGAGGAAGGTGATCTCGTCATCTTATCTTCACAGGATGTCAAGAGGCATATGACCGACAGCCGGGCGGGGATTCCCATTAAAGGAGAGCATGGCGGACGATTGCCATTTTATCACCCAAGGGGAGATGATATCAATAAACGGGGATGGATTAGGGCGGATGTTATTGCGGGGGCGCATGCCCTCCTTAACCTTCTTTTTGAAAGAAAGAACCGTCCTGAAAAAGAGGACGGCTGGATACGATTTGTAGAAGACTGGTGGATGGAGGCGGGTTTTCACAAACCGGAACCCCTGGCAGATCTCTGGCTCAACAGCATCGCGCTTGAGGCGGAAAAAATTGGCTGGCCTGGCGTCGAAAAAAAAGGGGAGGATGCACTCTTTCTTCCCCCGGGGACCATCGTTCTCACCCATGACGTCGACTACATGCCGACACGTGCTAATCATGGTATGCCGCGGTTTCTTCGGGCAGTGTTAAGACAACTGTGGACGAGGAGAAGCGCGACTCAGGCATGGCAGGTCATGAGTAAATACAGGAAAGCCTTCTTTCAGTCCGTGCCTTATAATGCAATAGAAACCATTGCAGATACGGAAACCATGCTGGGGGCAATTTCTTCTTTTCAATTTACCGTCAAGCGAAGGCACAGGAGCGATCCTGTCTATGATCTCTCGAGATATTACAGGGGAGAGGACGATTTGAGAAACCTGCTTCACAGAGGATTTGAAATCTGTCTCCATGGAAGCTATAAGGCGGGAAGGATGCAGGGAGGGATAGCCGAGGAAAGATGCGAATTGGAAAAAATTCTGGGGACGAGTATTACCGGGCATCGGCAGCATTACCTCAATTTTCATCCTGCGACGTTCTTCCCTGAATTGGAAAGAGCAAAATTGGAATATGACATGTCAGTCGGCTACAATGACATGAGTGGTCCTCGCGCAGGCACATTATTTCCCTTTAGACCTTATGACATCGAGAAGGCTAAGCCCTTTTCTGTGTGGGAAATACCTTTTATCCTGATGGACACAACGCTCGCTACAACCTACCGCTTTTCATCCGGTGAAGCATTGGATCATTGTATGGAGCAAATCCGGCCTGTGGAAAAATCGGGAGGCTGCGTTTCGGTTATATGGCATCAGGAACAGCTAAGCGGCTTGTTAGACCCCGGATTCGACGGGACCTACTGGACTTTGTTGAAAGGGCTCAAGGCGCGCGGGATAAGGCTGACCAGCGGACAAAGGCTTCTGCCGTCAATGGATGAGTTGTGGAGAATGTCCGTAGAGGAGTAATCGGTGCAGGAAAAATCGTATTCGGAAAAGGATCTCGCGTATTTCAACCGGTTCACGTCCGGTTATTCCCCCTATCTGGCAAAGGACCTCGACGCCATGCTCCAACCGATTGATTCCGTGATCGGTCAATTCGGAAAAGTCCGTATCTGTGAGGTCGGCTGCGCCTCGGGTCAATTCTCTCAGGCGTTGGCGGCAAGGTATGTGCACAATCATATTTCTCTCTTCGGTCTGGACATTGCATCTCAAGTACTCTCTCTTTATCCCTATGAAAAGATATGCGGCAGCGCCTTCGCCATGCCATTGAAAAGTGCAAGCTTTGAGATGATTTGCCTTCCTGCCACACTGCACCATTTATTCCCTTTTACGGACTCGCTCAGTGAATTGAGTAGAATTATTGTTCCGGGTGGCTATTTCTACTGCATGGAGCCGAATTACTATCACCCCCAGAGATATTTCTTCATGAGATATGCCTTCCTGTATCGACGGTATCGAAGCACCAACGACGTCCCCGTCCATCCGTGGAAATTGACAGCCATGCTGAAAGAGCTGAATTTCGAAATCAAGTACTTTAGATTTGTAAACATCTACTTCAAAAAGCCGTCAATACTTCAGACGATTCAGAATATCATCGCGGACACAATGCCGACGACGAAAATAAATAGATACTGGATGCCCTGGTTTATATTGTTGGCCAAGAAACAGTAAAAACATTATAATGCGACATGAGCGATTATACAGAATCCAGTGAAGGTCGCAGCCACGACAATAAGGAAGATACCGGGCAGCCTATGAGGCGCGACGGAGGAGCTGAAGACGCGGGCATTGACAGCACAGAAGGTGAACTGGCCAAGCCCAAGCAGCGAAAAATATTCTCCTTTATCTTTCGCTTCGCGGTCAGCGTTCTTCTTCTCTTATGGATTTTCAAATCTGTCAATTTGGGCATTTTTGAGGAAGTCGTTGTATCGCCAAAAATTCTTCCCATCATAGCCATGATCGGCTTCAGTCTGTTTTATGTCTACCTGGGCGGCCTCAAATTGTGGGTCCTTTTTCGAGGGTTCAGCCCGATAAGCCTCCGGCTTTTTACGGGCTATTTCTTTCTGGCAGGATCGGTCGGGTCTCTCGCCCCGGCAATCTTCGGTGATTTTACGATGGTCGGTCTTGCGAGGCGGAATCTGATACCGGTTCATACGAGCGTCTCCGCAATTCTTATGGATAGATTTATTACAATGGTGATCGCTCTGTTTATATTTACTCCTTTCACGCTGATCTGCGTTCTGCCTGTAAAGCCTTTGTTCATAGTGGCTCTCATGGGGATACTGGCTTTGCTTCTTGGATGTCTGATCTGGGGCGCCGTGCGATTTGCCCCGTCGCTGTTTGACAAATTCTCGGCGACGAAAATGTTCTGGCAGTCTTTCACCCTATATTTCAGGGGAGATCGAAAAGACCTTTATACGAATATTCTAATAGGCAGCTTCAGGGGCATCATCTCAGGTCTTACGCTAATCTTCGCCCTCATGGCGGCCAGCGTGAGCCCGCCTTTTTTTTCCACGATATGTATAACCAACTCCCTTTCCATTCTTACACATATTCCCGTGACCCTAAGCGGCCTGGGCATCTATGAGGGAGGCGGACTGGTGCTTTTTGAAGCATTGGGTTTGAATCGGGAGCAGGTTCTTGCCGGATTATTTTACCAGCGCGTTTATATCATTATCTGGTCATTATTAACCGCGGCTATATGGGGAGTAGTTATTGCAGTCAAGCGATTGAAGAAAGGTGCAGCGCGCCTTTAGACGTCGCCCTTGATATAAGAAGTTATAGACAAACTGAGATGATTCCTGCAAGCAGACCAAATTACAGTTACCGTGAGCTCGCGGCATCCGTATTCCACAACGGCGGCGTTGTGGAAGATTTTGAGAGGGAACTGGCTTCACATTTCGGCCTCCGACATGCAATCACGTTTCCTTATGGCCGGAGCGCCCTGTATGCGGCCCTTAAGGCTATTGACAGACCCGGGGGTGAAGTTGTCCAACCGGCGTACAATTGCGTAGTGGTTGCCCATGCGACGTTCCTGGCAGGGTGCAATCCCGTCTTTGTCGATGCATTACCTGATTCACCCAATCAGGTCCCCGAGCAGATGATTGACAGAACTACGTCTCGGACGGCTGCGGTTATTCCGACGAGTATTTTCGGAATGAATTTTGATGCTGCCGCTTTGTCGGAGGGAATACACCGGCGCAACAAGAAGGCCATCATCTTTATCGACTGCTGCCAGTGTTTTGATGCGCGATGGAATGGCGAGATGCTTGCCGGATGCGGTGACGGCGCCTTTCTTGCCTTCGGAATCGGAAAGCCTATGACCTCACTGTACGGCGGCGCATTCCTGACAAACCGGGAAAGCCTGGCACAATCCGTCCTCAGATACCGCAACGCGACATTCACGAGACGATCCGGTATGGCGGGAGTAATGCGCTGGTTGTATTTTCTCGCCTCCTGGGGCGCCTTATCCGTTCCTTTTGTCCGGTTCACCGACGCTCTGGTCAATACCGATACCCCTCTGAAGAGCTACCTGATGACGCTTAGGTCCCGTGAAGCCATACGCCTTCCTGCAGATAGTGAGACAATGATGCTCCCTCTCGAAGCAGCGATCGGCAAGGAGCAACTCCGCCGGGTTTCCACGTTCATGAGAAGACGGAAGGAGATTGCCGATATTTATGAACGGGAATTTGCGGGATTGCCGGAAATCGAGCTGCTGCCGTGGACGGAAGGATCGACATATACCATTTACAGTATAAAGCTGAGACGACCGGAAGACCGGGTCCGCATCCTGGCGTCATTACGAAAACGTGGTATTCAGGGAAGCACAATACTGAATTATGTGATCCCCGGACTTGAATGTTACAGTGAGAAGGGCTATTCCACCGGTCTCTTTCCCCATGCTGGAAACTGGGCGGCGAGTGTCATTAATCTGCCCAATCACCCCTCGATGAATGGAAGACAGGTCCAGACCATTGTTGATGCCGTAAGAGAGGTGGTAGGAGAGATGTATGCCTGATAGATATTTCGAGGAGGACCTGCGCGCCGAATATGATCAGGAATTGATGGATGTTGATCAGCGCAGGAAATTGGCGGGTCGGCTGCATCAAGCCATGAAGAACGCCGGTGTATGGCCTGCACAGCCGCGGATTCTTGACGTTGGATGCGGCTCAGGCTTAAAATTAGCCTATCTCGGGAATGATAACAGCTTGCGGATCGGCTGCGATATCCGATCGGAACTCTATCTCCTGGCGCGCGATCGTACAGGGCCTGTCAGATTCATACAGGCAGAGGCCTCGCATCTCCCCTTTTCCGCAGACAGTTTCGATCTTGTCACGTGTCTCAGTGTCATTGAAGAACTGCCTGATTACAGGGCTGCCATAACGGATATGACGAGGTGTGTAGCTCCGGGGGGTCTATTGTGTATCACCATAACAAACGGGCCGCTTTTGAAAAAGGTCTACGCTCTTGCAGAATTTGCGGGGGGGCATATTCGCAAAAGTTGGTGGGCATATGCCAGGGCCAGTTCACCTCTCGTCTCGGCTTGGCTTGAGAGAGGCTTTAATATTCCCGCCCTTGCCGGCTGGCGTTATCTTCATCTCACCCCCTTTGTCATTCGCGGGAAATTTCCATTTTCCGGAGTCCTCCCTTTTGCGGTGTTAAATGCTATTTCTTACCGTCTTTCCCCGACCCACGTCCATATCTGGATCAAACCATCGGGAAACGAAAGGAGCCATGGATGTGCGGCATATGCGGCATAATCGGCCCAGGCGCTGATCCGGATATCATTCAAAGAATGACCCTTTCCCTGGCGCACCGCGGGCCGGATGGTGCAGGCATCTATCGGGGAGAAGGCGTTATGCTGGGGCACCGCCGCCTGTCCATCATCGATCTTGTGACCGGCGAGCAGCCCATGACGAACGAGGATCGGACCGTCTGGGTAGTCTTCAATGGAGAAATATATAATTTTGAGGATCTGCGCAGGGAACTTCAGGAATGCGGGCACCGCTTTGAAACCAAGAGTGATACGGAGGTCCTTGTTCACGGATACGAGGAGTACGGGCCGGAATTCTTGGTAAGACTGGACGGTATCTTCGCATTTGCCCTCTGGGACGCAAGGAAGAAAAGAATGCTCCTGGTCAGGGATTATTTCGGCATCAAGCCCCTGCATTATCATTTTGACGGCCGGACGCTCCGCTTTGCATCCGAAATCAAGGCGATCCTTCAGGACCCCGCAGTATTGCGGGAGCCTGATTACCAGTCCATCCATTATTTCTTTAATCTGCGTTTCATTCCCGGCGAGGGGACACTGTTTAAGGGCGTCAAGAGGCTCCTTCCTGCCTATTACATGCTGTATGAGAATGGCGCAATTTCGACACATCGATATTTCAATCTCAAAAGGACGACGAATATTCCCGCAGATGAGAGCCATTGTGTGGCGGGGATCAGATATTATCTTCGCGAAGCAGTCCGGAAGCAAAAGATCAGCGACGTGCCACTCGGAGTGTATCTTTCAGGGGGGCTTGATTCGAGCGCCCTCGTTAAGTACATGAGCGAACTTTCCGCTGAACCCGTCAGGACCTTCTCTATGGGATTCAACGAACCTACGGATGAACTGGAGGATGCCCGCATCATAGCAGGGCAATTTCGGACGGATCATCATGAGATAAGCATATCACCTGACCCTCTCCGTCATTTTCCGGAGGTTATCTGGCATGCGGAAGAACCCAAGGAAAACATCCTGCAGGGCTTTCTCCTTTCCCGATTTGCCAGGAACCACGTCAAGGTCTGTCTCAGCGGGCTGGGCGGGGACGAGCTCTTTGCGGGCTACGAGCTTCACAGATACATCTACCCTGCAAGCTTTCTCTACCCCGCGGTGCCGGGAGCTCTGGACTCATGGCTGTTCCGGCCGCTCAGCAGATTCATTTTCTCTGCCGAGAATGCGTGGGGATCATTGTCCCTTGATGAGTACCGTCGGGGCCTGCAGATGCTTCTTTCCCTTGGCGACCCGGCCCGGTACTATCTGATTCTCCGAAACGTCTGGGATTTCGATGAGAGGGCCTATGAGAATGTCTATGGACCTGTTCTTTTGAGACAGAGCCTCAAGAAGACCCGTACACAATTCGACCATTTCTTTTCTGCCAATGGTGGAAGCGTTCTCGATAAGGTGCTGTGGGCCGAGTTTAACACCAAGATGCAGGAAGATTTTCTGATGAATGAAGATCGCACTTCCATGGCAAATGGTCTGGAAGTCCGCGTACCTTTCCTGGACAGAGACCTCGTGCAATTTGCCATGTCCATACCGGCGGAGCTGAAGATGAAAGGAAACCGGCTCAAGGACCTTTTCCGAAAGGCGATGGAGGGGGTCTTGCCGGAATATACATTAAGAAAAAAGAAATGGGGCTTCAGCTTCAATCCCTACTATCAGTTTCAGAAAGATTTGAAGACCGTTGCAGAGAGAGTCCTGACGAGGAAACGGGTGGAAGAGAGAGGGATACTGAATTACGACTACCTGAAGAGGATCATGGATCATCCGCCCCATCCGCGGCTGCGCTGGCACTATTTCTTTCTCTGGCTGGCGCTCGGCATGGAAATATGGTTCCAGATGTTTATTGAAGGCGACCTCACTGAGCCTGTTTTTGAATTGGAACACTATCTGCAGAACGGCGGGCGGGATAATATCCCCTGAGCAAGCCCACGTCCGTTCTTACGCAGCGAGAATGGCGACGACCTTTTTTGTATGTTCGATGCCGGTGATGCAGGGGATTCCCTTTTTGATACAATCGATGAAGTGATCTATCTCAACCTTTAATGGTTCCTGAAAATCTATCTTCGGCAGAAGGACGTCTCCGGACCGGTAATTGAAAGCGGGAAAACGCTGGTTATCATAGTCCATGTCCTTTCCGAGAACTGCCATACGGTCTATCCCTTTGTCATAGATAGCAACCTTGTTGTCGGCAACGTCGTCGTATACCACCATCTTTTTTGAACCTACGACGGTTATGGAGCGGATCTTATTGGGATCAAGCCAGCTCACATGGATGTTTGCCATGACCTTGTCCGGATAAAGTATGTTCATAAAGACCACGTCGTCGATCCCTTTCTGTATGAAATCGACGCCGCGCTTTACAACGGAGACAGGCGTTGCATCGTTCAGCCAATACTGGATGATGCTGATGTCGTGGGGTGCAAAGTTCCACAAGGCATCGACGTCTGTGCGGATGCGGCCAAGGTTCAGCCTGTGGCTGTATATATAGCGGATATCTCCGAGTCCGCCGGAATCGATCAATTCTTTAATGTAACGGACGGCCGCATTGAAAAGAAAGGTATGCCCTGCCATAGCCACCCGCTTTTTCTTGCCTGCGATTCTTCCGATTTCTTCGACCTCGGCCACACTTCTTGCCATCGGCTTCTCCACAAGCACGTGCTTTCCAGCTTCCAATGCCTTCGCGGCAAGATCAAAATGCGAAGCAACCGGTGTGGCAATGACGACGGCGTCTGTTTCCGGGTCTTTTAGGACATCTTGTATACTGTCGGTGACCTTTATTGCAGGATACAGCCTGTGGACGTAGTCGCGCCTCTCGGGGTCAAGATCTACTGTAGCTGTCACACGACATCTCTTGTTCTCAACGAGATTTCTGAGAATGTTCGGTCCCCAGTAACCCACACCTATTTGGGCGATCTTCAACATACAAGTCCTTCTCCTTAGCCGCCTGTAACATGCCTCAGTTGACTGCAGACGTACTCAAGCTGATCTTTGCTGATTTCCGGAAACATGGGGAGGCTGAGGATCTCCTGTGAGTATTGGGTGGCAACGGGAAAATCCTCCGGCCTGTGCCCCAGATACCGGTAGGCCATAAGGTTGGGCAATGCTATAGGATAATGGATGCCCGTTTCAATTCCACGGTTCTTTAGTTCCCGCATGACAGCTTCCCGGTTCTTAAGACGGACAACGAAAAGGTGATACACGTGTCTTGCGCCCTCGTTCACAACGGGCGTTACGACGGGGCTGTCTTTCAGTAAATCACAGTAGCAGTCTGCTGCGGCCCTGCGCCGCTCCGTCCATGTTTCGAGATGTTTCAGTTTTGCTTTCAGGATCGCGGCCTGCAGAGTATCGAGCCGGCTGTTAACGCCTTCCTGCTCATGGTCATAC
This sequence comes from Syntrophaceae bacterium, assembly GCA_003153775.1. Taxonomy (GTDB): domain Bacteria; phylum Desulfobacterota; class Syntrophia; order Syntrophales; family UBA2185; genus Fen-1135. The sequence goes on from PMBI01000059.1 coordinate 12,653, forward strand.
TTACTGAGCCGTCCGTGGTTGGCAATCATCCGGCATCTGGTTGCCAATGCTTCGTCGCTGGTGACGATCGCGCCTCCATCACCGTATGCCCCTAGATTCTTGGCGGGATAAAAACTGAAGCATCCCGCATTGCCGAGGGCGCCGACGCGCCGGCCGTTGATTTCCGCCCCGTGGGCCTGGGCGGCGTCCTCGACGATAAATAATCCGTGCCTCCCGGCAAGACTGGTAAGGGACGGCATATCTGCAGGACGGCCGTAAAGATGAACAGGTACGATTGCCTTCGTCCGCGGTGACACGAGACGGGATACGTGTTCTGCATCGATGTTGTATGTCTCCGGATTGCAGTCTGCAAACACGACCTTGGCGCCCGTCATGGTAATAGCCTCCGAGGTGGCTATGAAGGAATTCGCAACAGTGATAACCTCGTCGCCTCGCCCCACACCCAAGGCGCGAAGAGCGATATACAGAGCGTCCGTGCCGTTTCCCACCCCTATGCAGTACCGGGCGCTGCAGTAGGATGCAAAATCCTCTTCAAATCGATTTACGCAGGGGCCGCCGATGAATGCCGCCTTGCCGATGACATCGGCTATGGCCAGGTCTATCTCATTCTTAATGGCTGTGTATTGTGCCTGCAAATCTACAAACGGCACCTTCATCGATGAACACCTTTTCACGCGGCCCGCAGTCCTTTTTTCGAGAGCGTATATTTTTTCTTACAGGCCGGGCATTTCAGATTCTTGGGGAGCTTTTCTCCGCATTCGCACATCCATCCGGTTTGTCTGGCCGGGTTCCCCATCATGAGGGCATAATCAGGCACATCCTTCGTTACGACGGCGCCGGCGCCCACAAATGCGGATCGACCGACGGTGTGACCGCACACGATAGTACAGTTGGCCCCCAGTGTAGCGCCTCTCTTGATCAGCGTGGGTTTCAATTCACCCATGCGGCTGATATGGGCGCGGGGGTTAAAGACATTCGTAAAGACCATGCTCGGTCCGCAAAAAACGTTGTCCTCAAGAGTGACGCCTTTGTATATGGAAACATTGTTCTGGACTTTGCAGGAGTTTCCTATGACCACATCCTGGCCGATGACAACGTTCTGGCCGATGTTGCAATTGCTGCCGATGGCGGCCCCCGGAAGCACATGGGAGAAGTGCCATACCCTGGTGCCTTCTCCGACAGAGACGTTGTCGTCGATAACAGCAGTGGGGTGGACCTGGTACTTCGCGCTGTCCCCGGCATGGCCGGATGACGCAGCACTATCCCCTGAAGATAAAGGTTTGATCTCAATCTTCCTGCCGTAGTCGTTCAAGGACCGCTGGCCGGCATTGAGAACCATGAGAACGCGCAGTCCTTCCCTGCCGTCCGTGAGAGGCGTCTGGCCCGTCATAATGCAATTGAGAAAGTGCTCGCATTCCAGCTTCAGGGGCTCCATTTCCGTCACATCGACATATTCCGGAGTGGCTGTCGACGGCACGGGGATGTAGTTTCGCCATTTAATCTCATGCGGATAGATGAGAAGCTTTTCATTCCAGGGTCTCGTGTCATCGAAAACAGCCATTTTCCGCTCGCCAACTACAACGAGCTTCTGCTCCTTGAAAGGATGAAGCCATGATACAAAGATATGGGCCTTTAAGCCGGACGGGAATTCAAGGTGGGTCGTGGTTACATCGGCAATTTTTCTGTGAAGGTAGTTTCCGCCGGTTGCCAGGACGCTTTCCGGCTCTTCTCCGGCCAGGGCGAGAATCATGGATATGTCATGGGGCGCAAAAGACCAAAGGATGTTTTCCTCCCGCCTGATCTTTCCGAGATTTAAACGGTGGGAATAGATGTAATTGATTCTGCCGAGCTCCCCTGCCCGGGCAAGCTCTTTTAGTCTGATGAAAGCAGGATGGTACTGGAGAAGATGTCCGACCATCAGTGTGAGTCTCTGCTCCGCCGCGAGATTGATCAGCTCGACTGCCTGGCTCTCGAGGAGGACGAGGGGCTTTTCCACGTAGACGTGCTTTCCCGCGAGAAGCGCTTCCCTTGCCAGAGTGAAATGCGTTTCCGCCGGCGTGGCGATTGCGACTCCCGCGATATCTTCCCTGCCGAGGACATCATTGAGAGCGATGCATGTCTCTACTTGAGGATGCCCTTTCCTGAGCTCAGCAAGAAGTGTTTCGCTCTTGTCACAGATCAGCTTTAGTGCGCCGAGTTCTGCATAATTCCTGACAAGATTTTTCCCCCAGTAACCTGTCCCTATGACCGCCACATTTGGAAGAGCAGCATCTTTACGATTCTTCATGGCATCACTTATACAACCTTTCATTATCTTGAATGTCCATCCACATGGCAAAGAGGAGGGACTGAAAAGAGCTGATAAAGAGAAAACCGAAGGCAAGCATCGTCAGCGGAGATACGCTTTCTCTGGTAAAGAGGATAATGTTCGCGATTTTAAATGCGTAGGGAATTGTGATGATGCCGAGCAAAAAGGAAAAATGATACAGCAGGAAAAGCGGGTGAAAATCTTTCAGGAGATACTTGATCCACAGCCGCTTGAAGAATGATTTCAGCAGGAGCCAGGAGATTTTCGGAATAACCCTTGAGACCTTCATTTTTGACTGTTCGCCTACGTTGTAGACGGGCTTGATGCCTACCTCTTTGACCGTGCAGTGGGCGATATTCAGTTTAACCAGGAGATCATTCGGCACGCCGTAATTGCGATAGATGTCGTGAATCCTGATGGCCTGCAGGGCATTTAACGAAATGGCGGTGTATCCGCACTGGGTGTCTGAGACGTGCCAGTATCCCGAGGCTATTTTTGTCAGTATCGAAAGAACGGCGTTTCCGATGTATCTTGTCTTGGGTACGACCAGCCATGCACTCCGGTGGATGAGGCGATTCCCTTTTACGTAGTCGATGCCTTCCTCAATCACGGGGCGGCAGATGGACTCCAGTTCCGCGGGATCCATTTGTCCGTCGCCGGCCATTACGGCTGTACAAAAAATCTGATGGTCAAGACACCATTTGTATCCTCTCGCGATGGCGGCGCCTACGCCCCCATTTATTAAATTGTTAATGAGTATGATCCTGTCGGATTCGGATTTGCTGTTTGCCACTTCGGAAGGAATATAATATTCAATCTCTTTTTCCGCCATTTCATGAAGGACGACCTCCGCCTGGTTATACTTGGTATGCGCGGGTCTGTGTCTCTTAAACACAGTTCCTGCGCCAGTATCATGTTTTGTCATATAATCGGAAACAACAGCGGCGGTCTTGTCCGTTGAACAGTCATTGACCACGATGATGCGATCTACGAAATCCGGCATCGTAGATATCACGTGAATGATCTGTTTTTCTTCGTTGTAGGCAGGGATAACCACGGCAACGGTCTTATTGTTCAGCATAGTGCAACCATCCTCGCAGGGAGTTCTCTTAGGAATGAATCTGTTATTCAAGAATGGTAATTTAATTTGCACACGATATGTAGCATATCCAATCCAGGATTTACAATCGAAATTCATAAGATTATGATGCCTAAACATTGTGCTTACGGTTTTGTTTTCTGTTGCCGTGGAGGCAGGCGGACAGCAAAAACCCTCGCCATCGCGCCTGTAATTTAGTATAGATGGATGGATCAATAATCGTGGTGGAATGAAGATGCCGTCAGCCGGGGATAAACACGCAGATGATTATTTCGGAAAATATCGAGACCTCCTGATATGTGTGCTGATTTCAGCCGCCATCATTGTTGCATACTGGCCGGTGCAGCATTATGACCTCATTTCCCTCGACGACATTGACTATATAACTGGAAACCCTTATGTCAAAGCCGGACTGACGTGGCAAAGTTTTTCATGGGCGCTGAAAGACGTCCATACGGGCTACTGGCATCCGCTAACATGGGTTTCGCACATGTTGGATTATCAGATCTTCGGATCCAGGGTGGGCGGACATCATTGGACGAACGTCATCTTTCATATCGCGAATTCCGTACTGCTCTATATAATACTGAAGCGCGTGAGCGGCGCTGCATGGAGGAGCGCGTTCGTGGCGGCGCTCTTCGCTGTTCATCCCCTGAATGTGGAATCCGTGGCGTGGGTTTCGGAACGGAAGAATGTATTATGTACGTTCTTCTGGTTTGCCGGTATGTGGTCATATGCCTATTACTTGGAGCGTCCGACGCGATACAGGTATTTTCTCATCCTCATGGCATTTTCCCTGGGATTAATGTCCAAGCCGATGATTGTCACATTTCCCTTCACCCTGCTGCTTCTGGATTACTGGCCGTTGGGGCGCCTCACGTCCTGGAAGACATTTCCGCGTCTCGTATTCGAAAAGATACCGCTCTTTATTCTCGCAGCCATCGTCGGTGTCGTAACATTTGTCTCGAGCTTTCATGGAGACGTAACTATTTCCATCGATAAGTTGCCTCTCGCGGACCGCACGGCCAATGCTGTTCTTTCCTATGCAAAATATTTGGGGAAGATGTTCTGGCCCGAGAACCTCGCCGTCTTTTATCCGTATTCGAAGGAGTTTGGTTCGTTTCCAATAATTGGAGCTATCTTGCTGCTCACAGTTCTATCGTGCCTGGCGGTCTTTTTGGCCCGTAAATACCGGTACGCACTTATGGGATGGCTCTGGTATCTGGGAACCCTTGTGCCCGTTATCGGGCTCATACAGGTGGGCAAGCAGGCTATGGCCGACCGTTATGCCTATATCCCGATGATCGGCCTTTTCATTATTATTGCCTGGGGCATCCCGGATCTCCTCCGGGGATGGCCGCGGCGGAAGATTATCTTCGCCGTATCTTCGGTCGCCGTTATCTCGGGCTTGATGATTTGCAGTCTTCTGCAGGTCCGCCACTGGCAAAACGGTGTGACGCTCTTCGAACACGCCCTGCGGGTGACCGATATGAACTCCCGTGCCCATTACAATCTCGGCATCTCCTTAACAGGCCTGGGGAAATATGAAGAGGCCTTTTATCATTTCCAATATGCTATAAGATTAGAGCCTGAATACTCAGGGCCTTACTCCTACATGGGTGTCGCCTTGGCAGGGCAGGGGAAGACAGATGAAGCGATAGTTTATTACCAGGAAGCATTGAGAATAAAACAAAATGATGAGACAACGCATAACAACCTGGGCGTAGCTTTGGCCGGCAAAGGGAGGTTTGACGAGGCAATCCCGCATTTTCAGGAGGCTTTGCGAATCAGACCTGACTATGTATACGCCAACCGCAATATGGGCGGCGCTTTGTCCGGGCTGGGCAAGATGGAGGAAGCCATAGGTTATTACGAAAACGCCCTGAAGATTGAGAGAGGCAACGCCGTGACCCATAACAGTCTGGGCCTGGCATTGGCGAGTGTAGGGAGGACGCAGGAGGCAATTGAACATTTTCAAGAGGCCCTGAAAATCAATCCGTCTTATACTGCTGCTGCTGATAATCTGAAGTCCGTTCAGGGGAAAACTATTTATCACTGATATCAAATCGCAGGATATTCTGTGTCTGTTGTTCGTTATGAAGCGGAAGATTCCGGCAGAGAAAGATTGATATTCAGCACAGCGTGCACAAAATATTAAAGGTGGCCCAGCCAATGTTTAAAGAGAAGAAAGTGATAGTTGTCATGCCCGCATATAATGCGGCGCAGACCCTCCAGAAGACCTATGATGAAGTAATGGCCCAGGGAATCGTGGATATGATTATACTTGTCGATGATGCCAGCCAGGATGATACCGCCGATATTGCAAAGACCCTCCCGAATGTGGAGGTATGTGTTCATGATTCTAACCGGGGCTACGGTGCAAATCAGAAGACATGTTACAGACTGGCGCTGGAACGGGGAGGCGATATTATCATCATGGTGCATCCTGATTATCAATACACGCCGATGCTGATTCCGGCTCTCGCAGCCCTGATCGGGAATGGCCTCTATTCCTGTGTCTTGGGTTCGAGGATCCTTGGAGGTTATGCCCTGAAGGGCGGGATGCCTCCCTGGAAATATCTTGCGAATCGCTTTTTGACGCTTGCAGAAAACATTCTCATGGGTGCGAAACTTTCTGAATACCATACCGGCTATCGGGCTTTTTCGCGGCAGCTGTTGGAGGAGCTGCCGATAGATGCAAACTCCGACGATTTTGTTTTTGATAATCAGATGCTGGCGCAGATCATCTGGCTTGGGCATACCATAGCCGAAGTCAGCTGCCCCACAAAATACTTTGCGGAAGCGTCATCAATCAACTTCAGGAGGAGTGTGAAGTACGGCCTTGAATGCCTTTTGACGGCTCTTACATTCCGTCTCGCAAAGGCCGGGATAACGACTTCAAAATTGTTTCCCCGGAGCCGATGAATTCACCCGAAGACCATCGCTTCTTCCGACAATCTGTCCTACTATTTCCATCTCTCTTTAGTGGCTCTTGGGATCCTCCGCCCGGGTTGTCGCGGGTCGATGCGAGCCGCTTTCCGTGCCTCCTGTCGCCCCGTCTGTTATTAAATAATGCAAAGAAATAACGGTACTTGCGTATTATCTCTTCATGTATGATGCGGAGTAATTATTCCAGCTTATTTTTCTTGACATCATTAGGATTATGGTGTTAGGGTGACCAACGGTCATATAATGACTATGGTTCATTTTGCAAATCAAGGCCTCGGGCAACACGTCATACGCAGTTTTCTTTAAGTTTCAAGAGAGAAGGTTCTACCATCTTGGCATTCGAAAAAAGAAGAATTCGGGAAAAAGAAAACAGGAAGAGCGCCATCCTCAAAGCGGCGAGGAAACTTTTTTTTGAGAAGGGCTTCAAGTCCGTGACCGTCGAAAGCATTGCCAGGAAAGCCGAACTGAGCAAAGGCGCAGTCTACCTTTATTTCAAGAGCAAGGAGGAGATATACAGTCAGATTCTTCTTAACGACATCGACAAGTTTCACAAAAGGGTAGCCGATCTGTTTGACGACGGGGGCAAGGCGTCGGATATGCTCCGTCGCCTTTCGTCCACTTATGTGGACTTCTTTCTCCGGGACAGGGAACTCTTCAGGATCCTCATCACCTTTATGCTCCATGCCAACCACAGCAACTTGCCGGAGGATCTTCAGAACCATATCATCAAATCCACCAATAAGACCATCTTCATGGAAAAAATATTTCAGTATGGAATTGACAGTGGAGAATTTCAACTATCAATAAACGTGCGGCAATGCAGAAATGCCCTCTGGGGGCTGCTCAACGGCATCATCTCATTATATATATTTGTGGGGCCGGAAGCGAAGAGAGATGACCTGATCAGGTCGACCGTCAGTGCGAGCCTGGATATCTTTATCAAGGGCTTGAAGAATAGTTGACCGCGAGCTCGCAAGCCCGGTCATTCTTGCCGGTATCAGAAGTGCAGAACTATAGTTCTTCGCGGAAAAAATGAACGGACGTAATTGAAGGGAGGTTTAGTATGAGTAACTTGCTCGTTAACGCGAGAGATCAGCAGTTTGTTCTCTTTGAGCAGCTTGGCATAGAGAAATTGTTCGAGAATGAGACGTTTGCCGACTTTTCCAAAGAGACGGTTCTTATGATGCAGAGCGAGGCGGAGAAGATGGCGGTGAATGTATTTCTTCCGGCATACCCCCTTGGGGATAAGGAGGGTTGCACCTTTAAGGACGGGAAAGTATATGCCCCCGCAAGCTTTCACGAGGTCTTCAAGAAGTACGTCGAAGCTGGATGGCTCTGCTCGACGGAATCCCCCGATGTGGGAGGGCAGGGGCTTCCGCTTGTTGTGAGAGCAGCCTGCCTGGAGCCAATGTTTGCAGCTAATTACGCCTTTCTGACGTACACGGGGCTCACCCACGGTGCCGCGCATTTGGTTGAAGAGTACGGCACAGAGGAGCAGAAGAAGAAATACATGTACAATATGTTCGCCGGCAAGTGGACAGGTACGATGTGCCTGACTGAACCAGGGGCGGGCACCGACGTAGGTGCCCTGAAAACAAGCGCGAAGAGATTGCCTGACGGTACATTCAGCATTACGGGGACGAAGATATTCATCTCCTGCGGCGATCATGACCTTGCGGAAAATATCGTTCACCCTGTCCTGGCGAGGATCGAAGGAGATCCTCCGGGGACGAGGGGCATTTCCATTTTTGTCGTTCCCAAGTACAGGGTCAGGGACGACGGCACTCTCGGTGAATTCAACGACGTGAGGACGGGGAACGTCGAGCATAAGATGGGTATCAAGGGGTCTGCAACCTGTACGCTGAATTTCGGCGACGAGGGGAAGTGCATTGGTGAACTTCTCGGAAAAGAGCGTCAAGGCATGAGAATAATGTTCCTCATGATGAACGCATCGCGGATGGACGTGGGGATGCAAGGCCTTGGTCATGCAACGGCGGCGTACGAGCATGCCGTTCAATATGCAAAGGACAGGATACAGGGGGTCGCTATATGGGACATGAAGAATCCCGATGCCAAAGCCGTTCCTATTATCCAGCATCCGGACATCAGGAGAAAGCTTCTGTGGATGAAGGCCCACTTAGAAGGCATAAGGGCGCTCCTCTACTTCACCTGGTTCTGCATGGATCTGGTTAGAGTATCAAAAACGGAAGGAGAGAGAGAGAAATGGCATGGACTGGTCGACCTTCTTACACCTGTGTGCAAGGCATATTCTTCGGAAAAGGCGCAATTGATCTGCTCATATGCCATCGACGTCTATGGCGGTTACGGCTACTGCTCCGAATATCCGGTCGAGCAGTATTTCAGGGACTGTAAAATAGCCAGCATCTATGAGGGGACAAACGGTATCCAGGCTCTCGACCTGGTCGGCAGGAAACTCGGCCAGCGAAAAGGCGCGGACGTCATGAACATGTTCAGTGAGATTAGTACGTCCATCGCGAAATTGAAACAGATTGAAGATCTCAAGGGACACGTCGCCTTCCTCGAAGAGGCCTACAGTGCGCTGATCGATCTCACCATGCATTTTGCACAGCTCGGGAAGAGCGCGGGGTTTCTGATGCCGGTCTTGAATGCGGCCCCATACCTTGATATTCTTGGCGACGTAATAATCGGGCATTTCCTGATGCAGGCCGCCGGCATTGCCGAAGAGAAGCTGAATGCAATTTACGCCGAAAGAGGCATCGAAGAATCAAAAGCGAAGAAGCGTGCATTGATCCATGAAGATCCTGATGTTGCGTTCTATTACGGCAAGAATGCGGCGGCCCGGTTTTTTACGGCTGATGTTCTTTCTTCCGTAAAGTCCAGGTGTGAAGCCATCAAATTCGGCGAGAGAGTTCCCATTGAAATGGCGGAAGAATCTTTTACGTATTAAGCAAGGAGGAAAAGTATGTCGTACAATATTAAAAAGGCTGCAGTCTTGGGTGCAGGGGTCATGGGAGCCTCCATAGCGGCGCATCTGACCAATGCGGGGATCGGGTGTGTACTCCTCGATATCATTCCACCTGAACTTACGGAAGAGGACAAGCGAAAGGGCCTGACCGAAAAGAGCCCCGAATGGCGAAACAGGTTTGCTGCAAACGGGCTTAATGCCGTTTCGAAATCCAAACCTGCTTCCTTCTACACAAAGAAAAACGCGTCGATGATCAAGATCGGAAATTTTGAAGACAACCTCACGTGGCTCTCCGACGTGGACTGGGTCATTGAAGTTGTGATCGAGAATCTCAAGATAAAGCAGGAGCTGTTTGCAAAGGTCGAAAAAGTGATAAAGCCGGACTGCATCGTCACGACAAATACGTCAGGCATACCCATCAAGGACATCTCCGCCAATTTCGGTCCAAAGCTGAAGGCTAACTTTCTGGGAACGCATTTTTTCAACCCTCCCCGCTATATGCGGCTGCTGGAAGTCATTCCCGGTGCGGCGACGAAAAAAGAGATCGTGGATTACATGGTGGAGTTCTGCGAGCGGGTGTTGGGCAAGGGCGTCGTAATCTGCAAGGACGTCCCTAATTTTGTCGGAAACCGAATCGGCGTCTTCGACATATCGAATGCCGTGCGGCTGATGGCGGAAAAGAAGATGCGGATCGATGAAATAGACGCTGTCATAGGAAAAGCCCTCGGGAGACCTGGTTCCGCGATCTTTGGCACCCTTGATCTCGTGGGTCTGGACACAGGCCACCATGTGATGAAGAACCTCTATGAAGCAGTTCCCGACGACGAGATGCGGGATATGTTCATTCCTTCGGACGTCATGAACGCGATGATGGAACGCAAATGGCTCGGGAACAAGACAAAGCAGGGTTTCTACAAGCGGGCGCCGGGCGGCAAGGGCAAGAAGGAAAAACTGGTTCTCGACTATACCACCATGGAGTACATGCCGGCGACCAGACCGAAGTTCGACTCTATTTCGCAGGCAAAGAAGATGGAAGACGACGTTCCCAAGATGATCAGGACCGTATTTAACGGGACGGACAAAGCGGCGGAACTCGCCCGCGAATATCTCTGCAACAATTTCATTTACGCCGCCAATCGCGTGCCGGAGATTTGCGACAGCATTGTCGCCATAGACAACGCCATGAAATGGGGCTACAACCACCAGCTTGGCCCGTTCGAGACCTGGGATGCCGTGGGCGTCCGGGCGGCGGTTGACGTGATGAAGAAACTGGGCAAGCAGGTCCCCAAGAAGATCGACCAAATGCTCGGAGCCGGCTTTGAGTCATTCTACACAAAGAAGAATGATGAGCTTTATTACTATGATTTCGAAACGAAGAGTTATGTGAAGCTGAAGGACAACCCTACGATCATAATTCTCCCCGCCCTCAAGGAGAGAAAGAAGATCGTGAAGCAGAATCCGGGTGCAAGCTTAATTGACATAGGCGACGGGGTTATCTGCCTTGAATTCCATACGAAGATGAACTCCGTGGATCAGTACATCGTCCAGATGATGATGGATGGCTGCGACATCGTGGAAAAGGATTTTGCAGGGATGATTGTGGGCAACCACGCTGTGAACTTCTCTGTCGGCGCAAATGTATTCATGGTTCTTGTGGGCGCCCAGAAAGGCGACTGGGACGTTCTCGAGAAGATGGTGGAGGACTTCCAGAATGCCAATATGAGAATGAAGTATCTCGCCAAGCCGGTTGTCACGGCCCCTGCAGGCATGGCCCTCGGCGGCGGCTGCGAGATCGCCATGCATGCCGCGAAATGCCAGCCCTGCGGAGAAACATACATGGGCCTCGTGGAAGTCGGCGTCGGTGTGATACCTGCAGGAGGCGGCTGCAAAGAATTGATGGTGAGAGTCACCGAAGGAATTCCCGACGGCGCCATTGCAGCGGGCTTGAACCTTCAGCATTTCTATTCGAAGGCATTCGAAAATATAGCCATGGCAAAGGTCGCGACGAGCGCCGCCGAAGCTATGGAACTGGGGTACGTCAGGAAGACGGATAACATCAGCATGAACAGGGATCAGCAGATATGGGACGCGAAACAGATTGTCCTCGGTCTCTCAAAGTTTTATAAAAAATCTAAGCCTGCGCTTATTCCCGTCATGGGCGAGAACCTGCGGGGCATGTGCAGCTCCGTTGTGTACAACATGAGACAGGGGAATTTCATTTCGGACTATGACGTCCACATTGCCGGAAAGCTCGCCTATATCCTCTCCGGCGGTGACTGTGCGGAAGGCACCCTGGTTACGGAACAGGAAATCCTGAACCTGGAGAGAGAGGCGTTTTTGAGCCTCTGCGGCGAGCAGAAGACCCAGGACAGGATCATGCACTTGCTGAACACGGGCAAGCCTTTGCGCAACTGATGGGAGGAGACATCTTAAATAATCTGAAACGGGGTTTAGCTGAACGGCTTCGTTAATGAAGGAGGAATATTATGAGTGATGCTGTTATCGTCGAATCTGTGAGAAGCCCGGGCGGTCGCTACAAGAGAGGCGGGCTTGCGTATACCCGGGGTGATGAAATAGGTATTCAGGTGATGAAGGGACTGATAGCCCGGGTTCCCCAACTGAAACTGGAAGACGTGGACGACGTAATTTGTGGGTGTGCCTTTCCGGAAGCAGAGCAGGGCATGAACCTGGCAATGGTCATAGCGATGGGAGCGGGCATTCCGGTTACCGTCTCCGCCATGACAATCAACCGTTTCTGTTCTTCGGGGCTGCAGGCGATTGCCGATGCTACAGCGAAAATCAGGGCGGGCTGGTCGTCCGTGATAATCGCTGGGGGCTGTGAGAGCATGTCCCACGTCCCTATGGGAGGGAACGTCTACCGTCCTCATCCCGACTGGGGAGACCTGCCGAACGTCTATGTGTCGATGGGCATTACTGCGGAGAACGTTGCCGCCAATTATAAGGTGCCGCGCGAGGAGCAGGACAGGTTCGGTCTGGATAGCAACCGCAAGGCTAACGAGGCGATTAAGGCGGGCAAGTTCAAAGATGAAATCATTCCCATCAACGCCTATCGCTATGCAAAATCAAAGAGCGGCAAGAGGGTTAGGGAACAGTTCGTATTTGACATGGATGACGGTGTGAGATGGCCGACGACGATGGAGGATCTCGGACGCTTGAAGTCGCCTTTCAAACAGGGCGGTTCGGTTACTGCGGGTAATTCATCGCAGATGACTGACGGCGCCGGGTTTACCATGTTGATGAGCGACGAAAAGGCCAGGGCATACGGATTGAAGCCCATCGCGAAGCTGACCCACTTCGCTGTTGCCGGCTGCAAGCCGGAAGAGATGGGCATAGGGCCGGCCCTCGCGATACCCAAGGTTCTTAAAATGGCAGAATTGACAACGAAGGACATTGACGTTTACGAAATTAATGAGGCCTTCGCCTCTCAGGCCCTCTACTCTATAAAGGTTGTAGGCATTGAAGACAGGCTCGCCGCAGGTGATATCAATCCTAACGGCGGCGCCATTGCCCTCGGGCATCCCCTCGGCGCCACAGGAGGCAAGCTGACGGCGCAGCTCCTCTATGAATTGAAAAGACGCAAGGGAAAAAGAGGCATAGTCTCCATGTGCATCGCGGGAGGAATGGGCGCGGCGGGCATCTTCGAGATGCTGTAGCGTTCCCTATTTGGTCTGTAAAGAAAAAGCCGTGGTTCCTGGTGCCACGGCTTTTTTTATTCTAAAGTTATTCTCAGTCGATATAGATCGTGGGGTCGGGAATCCCGGCCTCGGCAAACCCCTTCTTCCGCAGAACGCAGCTGTCGCACCGGCCGCAGGCATGCTCCTCCGGCGAAGGATCGTAGCAGCTGTGGGTCATGCTGTAGTCGAGGCCCAGTTCGTTCCCGCGCCTGATGATATCGGCTTTTGACATTGCGATAAGGGGCGTCCTTATTCTTACTCTGGTCTTTCCCTCCACTGTGGCCTTGGTTGCGAGATTGGCCATCTTCTCGAAGGCCGCAATATACTCAGGCCGGCAGTCAGGATAACCGCTGTAATCGACGGCGGTAACACCGATGAATATGTCCGGAACCTGGAGAACCTCCGCCCACGCCAGCGCGTAGGAAAGGAAGATCGTGTTTCTCGCGGGCACGTACGTGACAGGGATGCTTCCCTGCATATCTTTCTCATCGCGGCCTTTGGGAACTTCTATATCGTCGGTGAGGGCCGATCCCCCGAAGGCTCGCAGATCGATATTGACGACGAGGTGTTTCCTCGCGCCGAGGAAACGGGCAACCCTCTTTGCCGCTTCCATCTCCAGAGAATGGCGCTGGCCATAGAAAAAACTCAGACTGTAAATCTCGTAACCTTCCGCTTTGGCCATGGCCATTGCTGTCGTGGAGTCGATGCCGCCGCTGGAAAGAACGACGGCCTTCTTGTGATGGCTCATAGAGCTTCTTCTAAACCCCCCTGGTTTCAGAGCCCCAGATGACCTTGTGGAGCTGGATCTGCACTCTTACATTGAGATGATCCGCGAGTATCCATCGTGCCAGAAGTTCCGGATTAATTTTTCCGTAGACAGGTGAAAAGAGAGGCGGCTTGATATTTTCGTTGGCGCTGTTTATGAAAGACAGGATGTTTTTCGCGTAATCGTAGTCCTCCCTGCTTCCTATGGCAAACTTGATTTCGTCTTTCGTCTGGAGCCTCTTGAGATTCGCAAGTTCGTTCTTCGCTGCCTCTCCGCTTGAGGGGCATTTAATGTCCACGATCTTCACACAGCGGTCGTCGATTGCGCTTATGTCCATGCTGCCGTTGGTCTCGAGGAGCACCTCGAAGCCCATATCGAGCAGCTTCCGTATGAGAAGGGGCGTGTCTTTCTGCATCAGGGGTTCGCCGCCCGTGATTTCAACCAGCGCGCATCGGGGGGAGGTTATCCTGTCGATGATATCTCCCAGCTCGAGATCTTCGCCTTCGTCATATGCATAACGAGTGTCGCAGTACGAACACCTGAGGTTGCATCCGGTAAGCCTGACAAAAACGCAGGGCCTCCCGGCATAGGAAGACTCGCCCTGGATGCTGTAGAAAATCTCATTTACCTTCAGCAACTATTCCTCCCAGTAACAGGCCCCCGTCTTCGGCGTTTCGGAGACCTTCACTCTAAAAATTTTTACATTCTCCGAATTGATTCTCCCGCCGAGCTCTTTGTATAGGAATCTGGCGATATTCTCGGAAGAGGGATTTGCATGTTCGAATGCCGGATGTTCATTCAGGAAGGAGTGGTCAAGATTTTCCATGGATTCTTTTATGGCCAGCTTCACTTCCCGGAAGTCAATGCCGATGCCTATGTCATTCAACGCCCGGCATCTCACAAAAACTTCCACTGTCCAGTTATGTCCGTGCACCTGGGAGCAGTTGCCCGGATAGCCTCGCAGGGAGTGGGCGGCGGAAAATTCGGTTGCTACCGAGATTTCAAAAATTCCCGGCATAAATGCTCGCTCCTCTTTGTAATTATTAAGCGGCTCCGACGATGTTCCGATACCGACCGAGAGGGCAGTTGCCTGAAGAGCCATCAGCATGATCAAGCCGGATTCGTCTTTTTTTCCCGCTGATCCATCTTATAGCAGCTTCCCGCGAATTTCTTCGCGTAGCTCTTCATCTCTGAAGCCCTCTGCATCAGTTCACCGTGATGGCTGAAAGCACGCCTCTCCGTATCCGTTATGCCTATGGAAATGCTCGTAACCGGCAGTTTTGACCAGACGCCCTTCCTGTCAGCGGCGAAGATGTAGCCGGCGTCCCAGTCTGCCGTGTCGTAAAACCCTGCAATCATCGTGTCGAACCGTTCAATGATGTTCTCTACTGCCTTTCCAATCAGGTCGGGCTTCATGATGATGACAAAATCGTCGCCCCCGATGTGTCCTACAAAAAATCCCTGCGACTGGCTTTCTTTGACGGTGTTGAGGATGATCCTTCCCGTCATTCTTATCAGCTCGTCGCCGCGGCCGAACCCGTAGCGGTCATTGAAGGGCTTGAAATTATCGAGGTCCGCATAGGCGAGGGCGAAAATCTCGTTGTTGTCAAGCCGCCCTTGTATCTGCCGCGTGATGGAAAGATTGCCCGGCAGGCGCGTCAGCGGACTGATCTCCACCACTCTTTCAAAACGCATGATGCCCAGTTTGACCCTCGGGAGAATATCCCTCTCCGCATCCGCCTTCCTGAGATAGTCTTCGCAGAGAATATTTTCCCAGCCCCTGGGATCGATGTCACCGTCAAAGACGACGAGGATCGGCAGCCGGCTGAAAAGAGGATCTTC
Source organism: Syntrophaceae bacterium (assembly GCA_003153775.1). GTDB lineage: Bacteria > Desulfobacterota > Syntrophia > Syntrophales > UBA2185 > Fen-1135. Next base: position 28,259 of record PMBI01000059.1, read on the forward strand.
TTTGATGAGGTTGATAAAAGAGATAGTTGCGTCATCGCCCTTGGGAATATCGACCACCACGAGAGAGGGCGTGTCATTGTAGATGTAGTCCGAGGCGGGTTTAAGATCGCTGAATGAGACCGTGCGGAAATGGTCCCGCAGTATCCGGCTCGACATCTCCTGAAAGGCAGGGTCTCTGCTGATAATCGTGACCGCTTCCATTATTGCTGCAAGACCTCCTGTGTCGCCTCAATAGATCCTTCCAGCTCCCGGAATACGTCGATAATATCCTCTTCCGAAAGCTCAAGCCTGTCGAAGGCGGCGTCATCCACGATGGGCACTATCTGGTCGCCCGAGAAGCCGAGCCCCCTTGCCTTTGTCAGGATGTCTGCAAGGTGTACAATGGCGGTTTCGAGAGGGAAAAGCACAGCCGACCGCGGTTGGTGGTGGTAAAGAATCGCTTCGGTAAGTTTCTTCGGGAAACGCCACTTCTCAGAAAGGACGCCGCCAAGCGCGGCGTGGTTGTCGGCGAAGAATTTCTTTTCCGCCTGCATGATTGCGATATGCTCCGTTTCCGCCAAGGCCAGTGCGCCCTCGTATGCCTTGGTGAATTCCAGCGCCATAACAACTTTGCCTATGTCGTGGATAAGGCCGGCAACATACGCTTCCTCGGGCTCTCGCAGCCCTTTTTTCTGGGCTATTATCCTTGCTGCGGCTGCACATCCCATTGAGTGCTCATAGAGACCGGACATCGCCTTTTGCATGAGTTCAAAAACCGAGACGCCGAGGAGCAGCCCCTTGACGACATTGAGTCCGAGGAGCATGATCGCGTGGGATACGGAGGCGATGCGTCCGGGAAAACCGTAGACGGCGGAGTTTACCATCTTGAGGATGCGGAATGTGAGGGCGGGGTCCGATTGCACGAAAGAGGCGACCTCAGTCAGAGAGACGTTAGGCTTTTCCATGATGCGGGAGAGCTTCCTCAGGGTATCGGGCACCGTGGGGAGACTGCCTATGTTTTCAATGCGGTGGCGGAGGACCTTGGATTCTATGACTTCACTCATAAAGTGTCCTGATGTGTTTTTCGGCGGCTCTCTTAATCATTTCCATTTTTGGATTCCCTTGAGCAGACTGGAAGCGCGTTTCGAGAGCGGCGAGCATCTCGTCCATGGGAACTTCCATTTCCAGTTTTCCTTCCACGTAGATCGCTCCCTCCATCTCCATATCCTGGATCCTTGCTATCCATGTCTCTGTAAGTTCCGTGCCCTCGCCAAGGAGGGCCATACCGGCCCTGTTCATGACCGGCTTGGCAAGCCGCATTCCCGGCTGGAGCTTATCAGGCGTAACTTTTATCATTGCTGGCTCCCATCTTGTAGCGCATAAATTTTCCGTCTTGTTTCAGCGACAGTGAAAGTGTCAGGCCTTGCCGTCACTTCCCAGGACATTGATGATCTTATGCTTGTAGAGTTCCTTCAATGCATCGCGGGCGGGACCAAGATATTTTCTCGGGTCGAATTCGTCCGGTTTTTCATAGAAGACTTTTCTTATCGCCGCTGTTACGGCCAATCGTCCGTCGGAGTCGATGTTTATCTTGCAGACGGCGGATTTCGCGGCCCGACGCAACTGGTCCTCGGAAATCCCCGCGGTATCATCGAGCTTGCCGCCGTATTTGTTAATCTCATCGACTATATTTTGCGGTATGGAAGAGGCGCCGTGCAGAACTATCGCGAAACCCGGTATCCGTCTTTCCACTTCCTCGAGTATGTCAAACCGCAGCGGCGGCGGGGTCTCGCCGCGCTTGACCTTGAATTTGAATGCGCCGTGGGAGGTTCCGATGGATATGGCGAGCGAATCTACACCCGTGCGTTTCACAAAGTCTTCCACTTCTTCCGGTTTGGTGTAATGGCTCTGCTGGGATGAAACGTCGTCCTCGACGCCTGCGAGCACGCCCAGCTCCCCTTCAACCGTCACATTGTACTTGTGGGAAAATTCAACAACTCGTGTGGTAAGTTTTATGTTCTCTTCGTAAGGCAGATGCGACCCGTCGATCATCACCGAGGAGAAGCCGGTCTCGATGCAGGATTTCGCGAGGTCAAAGGAATCGCCGTGATCCAGATGGAGGGCTATGGGGATTGCATAACCCATCTGCCCTGCCACTTCCACTGCGCCTTTGGCCAGATATTGCAGCAGTGTCTGATTCGCATATTGACGAGCGCCTTTCGAGACCTGCAGTATGACCGGTGATTTCGTTTCGACGCTGGCAGCTACTATCGCCTGCATTTGCTCGAGGTTGTTGAAGTTGAATGCGGGTATGGCATAGCCGCCGCGCATGGCCTTCTTGAACAAATCCCTGGTATTTACCAAACCTAATTCTTCGTAATGCACCATGGCTTCTTACTCTTCTACGATGATTGCTTCCGTGGGGCAATCGTCCGCCGCTTCTCTCACGGCGTCATACAGCGATTTCTTCACTGTCGCCACCTTTACGGAGGCCTGCTCATCTACGAGTTCGAAAACGTCCGGGACTGTATCAACACATAATCCGCATCCTGTACAAAGATCCTTGTCAACGCTCACTTTCATAATATGCCCCTCACCTTTCTTGATTTTTTGATCACGACATATGCAATTTTCTGAGTAAGTATACGGGAAAGCTGGTTATATGTCAAAGGGAAAGCGGTGTTAAGACAAATACAGGGCAGTTGACACACGGGCCCATTTCCCCTATAGTGGCGCGACGTTGATGGAATATTTCTTAGCGCAGGAGACAAGAGATAGCGCATGCCGAGACGTCCCATAATCGGGCTCAACATGTCTATGGACATCATAGACAAATATGAAAAATACGGGCTCCTTGTCCCCGTCAGTTACGTGGATGCCGTGGCAGGTGCGGGTGCAACGCCGCTTTGCCTTCCTCCGTGTGAGGATTTCTCTGCGATGTACGCCCTCATGTCGATTATTGACGGGATAGTCCTCATCGGAGGAGATGACTACTGGCCGGAACACTTCGGGGGGCATCCGCAGCCGGAAGATGAACTGATGCCGAAACGCCGTGACCGCTTTGACCTGGAGCTGGCGAAATGGGCGCTGCATAAGACTACACTTCCGATCCTCGGTATCTGCGGCGGCCATCAGCTTATCAGCATCGCGCAAGGGGGCTCCTTGATACAGGATATCAGAACGGAATGGGGTGTGCCCGCCGGCACGTCCTACATTCCGCACTCCAAGAAAGAGAGGGGTGATGAAGAGCCGAACTTCCGCCATCCCGTGCGCCTTGAAGCGGGAAGCCTCGCTGCACGGGCGGTAAATATGTCCGCGGGCGGCTTGCTCTCGACAAATTCGAGCCACCATCAGGCCGTCGACCCTCAGAGGGTCGGCCGATATCTGCGCGCGTCCGCCTGGTCGCAGGATGGCGTGATAGAAGCCATAGAGCCTGCAGAAGGCTCGCCCTGGGCCCTCTCCCGCAGATTCATCCTCGGCGTTCAATGGCATCCGGAACAGATGCAGGATGAAGAACCGCATCAGAATATCTTTCGCAGCCTGGTTGAGGCGGCGCGGAAAAAATAATTCCTTTGACACTTATCAGTGATTGAACGATGGAGCGAAACCCTTTCAACTGGTTCAAGGTTTACCTGAGCGGGAAAATGCTCCTCATGCTGGTCCTCGGGTTCTCCTCCGGCATGCCTCTCGCACTCACAGGTTCCACTCTTTCCGCGTGGCTGGTGGCGGAGGGGGTGGATATAAAAACCATCGGACTGTATTCACTCGTAGGCTTGCCCTACGCATTCAAGTTTCTGTGGTCGCCGCTGATGGATCGCTTCGTGCCGCCCTTCTTGGGGAGGAGGCGTGGCTGGATGATCATCACGCAGCTTTTTCTCATCTTCACGATTTCCGCACTGGGGTTTTTCAACCCTGCGTCCATGCCCCTGCTCGTTGCCGCCGCGGCGCTCAGTCTTGCTTTTTTCAGCGCGAGCCAGGATATTGTCCTCGATGCGTACCGGACGGAGTACCTGAAGCCTGAAGAGCGGGGCGCGGGGGTCGGAGTGTGGATCATGGGCTACAGGATTGCGCTCCTGGTGGGCGGCGCGGCGGCCCTCATCCTCTCCGATTATGTGTCCTGGAAGATGGTTTATTTGATCATGGGCCTTTTCATGGTCGTCGGATGCGTTGCCACGCTGCTTGCTCCCGAGCCTCTCGAGATAAATCCTGCGGGCGAAACGGTCGAGGCTCCGAAAAGTCTCTATGAGGCGGCAGTTGCGCCCTTTCTGGAATTCTTCAGGAGGCCCGGCTCTCTCGAGATTCTGCTTTTTATTATCCTTTACAAGCTCGGGGATATTGCCGCTGCCCAGATGACAACGCCGTACATCCTGAAGTACGTGGGTTTTTCTCGAACAGAGCTCGGGACCATTTACAAGGGCTTCGGCATGGCGGCGACGATCGTAGGCGCCCTCATGGGAGGCGCCCTCATGTCCAGGTGGCCTCTGAAGAGATCCCTCTGCGTCTTTGGCGTGCTGCAAGGCGTATCAATCCTCGCTTTTATCTTGCTCGAATTTACGGGCCGCGAGATATGGGCGCTGGCCACAGTCATCGGGATTGAGAATTTCTGCGGCGGCATGGGAACGTCGGCATATACGGCATTCCTCATGGGCCTTTGCAACAGGAAGTTTACTGCGACCCAGTACGCTTTACTCAGCAGCCTCATGGCCGTGGGCCGTAACGTGACGGGCGCGCCTACAGGCTACCTCGCCGACGCCGTAGGGTGGGTGATGTTCTTTGTCATCTGCACGGTTCTCGCAGTTCCCGGTTTGCTTCTCCTTCTTCGATACGACAAATGGGCGGTTGAGGTTCAGGATTAAGTCCGGTTCATCCGGTTGATGCGTACTTCCTGTAAGAAAGCGTGTGGTGATTTTGACGGGCATCCATCCTTTCAATTGGTAATCCTTATTGACTGGTCATCTATAATCTAGAGGCAATAAACATTATCCACGCTTTCTTTTGTTAATGATCAACTCTATCGTGACCCTGAATATTCCTGGGATGATAACAGCCAATCATAATGAATCATGATCACGGGGCGTATTAGAAGATTCTATCCGGAAGAAAGCGCAATTATGCCTTTTGACTCTTGATAAATCACAAATGTCTATACCGTATACAACAATGACATGTCCCCGGTCCATTTTTACAATATCACCGTCCTCCACCATCACACACCGATACAAAATTTTGTGGGGACAAATAATTGACATATAAACATAACTTTCCTATGTTTTCGTGTCAGAATGCAATATTTTATCGAGAGATATCAAAGAATAATATCGGCCTCAATCCATTTCTCATAAATTAATAAAAGTCCAGTCGTTCTCACTATTTATGCAATAATCATATATCACGCGACTTTATAAGATATTGTAATGTAACAACATTATGGCACGCTTCTTGAATCTTGAACCACTGCATCAATTTTTCTCATACCGGGAACGCAGAGGAATGATGATTATTTTTTATGCAACATCTTATGGCGAGATAGGTGCACGACTTGTTCGGAATATAGAAACGTTAGTTTCAAAATACTTTACTAATGAAATAAGTGCGTTCCCATGAACAATATAATATTCTGTCATAGGAGGTAAACTTATGGATTCAGTATTTTATTTTCACAACGGCCAGACTGCTGACACTGTTCCAGCATTGATTAAAGTTCTCGAAAACCTTGATGAAGACACGTTCAAGTATCACTGCAACAAGGATAAAAATGACTTCTTCGAGTGGCTGAACACAGGCTTGAACGATGCAAAAGCTGCAGCAACAATAAAAACTGCAGAGGCAAGAAAGACAATGCTTACTAAGCTGAAGCGGATTAAGCATTAGATTCTTATTTCTTGCAGGGGAAATAGGGACAGCGCCTATTTATTAAGTATGGACCGAAGTGGATAAATAAGAACCGTCTTCAACAATCATCTGCACAGGGGATGAATTATGAAAGGATGTCTTAAGTTGGGAGGAGATCCTGTTTTAGATCGTGGGAGCATAGAAATTTTTAGAAATATTTCAAAAGATACTGTAATTAAAATTTTAGAAAAATACAGACTAAAGGAATTCAAGGTTGATTGGCCTCTCATGTCTTGGGGAAGACCTCGATGCGGCGCGTGCGACAATATATTGTATTCCGCAGAAACATTTGAGCAGCAAATGTGCTGGACCCATATTCATTCGAGCCTCGTTGTGGAGACAGATGGAGAGGCGAAACAACAAAAGATTTTCATGCTTTGCCGGGAATGCGCAGACAGGATTAACCGTGACAGGATTAATCAAATGTAAATCGATGACTTTATTGCATCCGCCTTTGGCTTCTGTTAGCTTTTGCCATAAGTACCGCCATGGTGCCGCTAGCGGCATCTGGTTCTATCGCGATCAGGCGAAACGCTTTCGGTAGAGAGCGGAGAGTGAACCGCTGGCCGTCGAGAGGTCGGTTTCCGTCCGCTGGGGCACGCGAGTTACTGCGCTGGTTCCTATAACCGACCCGTAGACGGCAATGCCCGGCTATTTGAGCCCTTTTATTCCACAAAAAAGGAGGGCTGGGAATCGGCCTCTTTCAGGCAAAGAACATTGCGAACGCCATGAAAGGGGATATCCGGGTTCTTCCTGAGGTGGCAGGCGTGACATTTGAGATCACGCTTCCAAATGGCAAAAGAGAGTAAATTTCTTTTACACTTGACACTTACTGTTCATGGAGTCTTGATGCAACTATATGACTGTAACCGCCTATTGTGATGACAAAAAAAGGAGGTGAACATGTTTAATTACGCAACCAAACGTGAAAGAGGTTTTACCCTTGTGGAGTTGGCAATCGTGCTGGTAATCATCGGCTTGATTCTTGCCGGCGTCATGAAGGGGCAGGAGCTCATCACGAACGCAAAGATTAAAAGAACGTACAACATGCAGAAGGAGATCGCCGCCGCAATCTATACCTACTTTGACAGGTATCAGTATTATCCCGGTGACGACCCACAGGCTGCATCAAGATTTGCAAATCCTGTGGTTACAAATGGCGATGGCAATGCCCTGATAGGCGTCGGTGCCGCAACTACACCCGCCAATTTCGCCTGCGCGGCGACAGGTACGGAACAGTGTGATCTCTGGGCTGAACTGAGGCAGACAGGTATTCTTGCAGGCAGCGGCTTCACCAACCCCGTGCATCCCTATGGCGGAGCTATTGCCGTCAGCTATTACAACGCGCCTCTCGCACCTACTCTCCTGACTCACTGGATACATTTCCAGAATATGCCGTATGACGTCTGCCAGCTCATCGATCAGCAATTTGACGACGGAGAACTTGTGACGCCTTCGGGAGCGGCGACGGGCACAATAAGGGGGACCACAGATTATATGGCAGCCACCAGTGGTGTTTTCCAGTTTATGTTCAAGCTCTAAGCGAAATTCACGTAAGGAAGTAAGCGGATTGGGCGCATGATATGTTCAGATCTGGAAACAGGGATTGGGGTCGGACCAAGTTAAGCACTTGGTATCATGAAGAGTCGCATCAATAAATGATCTGGCATTGGCTTTAAACAACCAATTTTGACCCTGGAAATGTATTTCTAAAAATTCAACCCTCTGGTGAAATCAAACTATTCCTGCAGCGCCCTGTCGTATGCTGATGCGGAAAACCCGCGGACGAAGCGGCCGTTGATAACGGCAAAGGGAACTCCGCCTCTACCGTCCAATTGTCTTTTACGGGCTGCCGCTTCCTTGTCCCTCTCCACGTCATATTCGGTGAAATCAATCCCCCGTGACCGGAAGTAGTCGCGCGCCTTGCGGCAGTATTGGCACCAGCTGGTAGTATAGAGCACTACGTCAGCCTTCTTCTTCCTTTCGAGGGACGGTCTTGAATCTCCTTTATTCTTGACTGGCGGCGGCGGCGTGCCGGGGCTGTCTTCCTGTGTGTCTTTGTAGACTTCTATTTTACCCGCTGGTTTAGCCGTAGGCGGCGGCGAATCCGAGATGTGCATTTCTCCTTTGTCATCCACCCATTTGTAAATCTCGGCCGCGGCCGTGGAGGCGAGATAAAGCGCCAAAGCCAAAAGGATGAAGACAAATGTAATTATCTCTTTCCCTGTTCTTATCGGCTTGTTTATTTTAATTTCCCGCTGCATGTCTCTCCAATGTTGTCTCTATCTGTTATTTAAACATGGATTGTGTCATCGTTCCTGAACTGAACACATTCGGGTCCACCATCACATTTATCAAAGACGGCTTTCCGGATTTGCGTGCCCTCTCCAGGGCAGGGCGGATATGTGCGGGTTCTGTGACCTGCTCGCCGTAGCCTCCCATGGCCTCGACCACGCGGTCATAACGAAGCGGACTGAGGACATTCGCCACTTCGCCGCGCGCCCGGCCGTATCTTTCCATCTGTCCGTAACGGACCTGATTCCATGCGGCATTGTTCGCCACGATGCCGATTACCGGCATATTGAAGCGTATGAGTGTATCATAGTCAAAGCCCGTCAGTCCAAAGGCCCCGTCACCGAAGAGGACGATAACCTCCGTGTCGGGCATGGCCGCTTTAGCGGCAATGGCAAAGGGCGTCCCCACGCCGAGGGTGCCTAAGGGGCCCGGATCGAGCCAGCGCCCCGGTATGCACGGTGTGACGACGCTTGCGGACATTGTTACCACGTCCCCGCCGTCGGCGATAAAGATTGTGTCTTCCCGCATGAATGCCTTAATCTCGCTTGCAAGGCGCAGGGGATGGATGGGCACGGCATCGGATTCAAGGCACGGCCTGTCTTTATCGAGCAATTTCTTTTCGAGCTGGCAAAGTTCATCGAGCCATCCTCCGCCCCGCCGAGAAGTCGTGAACGCTTCCGTGAGCTGTGTGAGCACCGCCTTTATATCGCCCTCGATGCCGATTGAGATTTCCCGGTTGTGTCCTAATTCACCGTAGTCTAAATCGACTTGAATTACTTTCGCATCTTTCGCGATGCGGTTGCCGTATGCCAGCCTGAAATCAAAGGGCGTGCCGATAACCATGACCACATCGGCCTTGGAAAGGGCGTGCCTTCGCGAGCGGACCATGAAAGAGGGACAATCACCGGAAAGACATCCCCTCGCAGCGCCGTTGAGATAGGTGGGTATGCAGGCCTTGTCCACAAATGTCGAAAGCTCGTCATCGGCGCGGCAATACCAGACCTGCGTGCCCGCGATGATGGCCGGCCTTTGGGCCTTTTCCAGCAGCTCCGCCGCCTCTTTGATGAGAGCGGGGTCGCCGTATTTGCGGCCCCGTGAACGTATGTATGAAGGGAAGGTGACCGTATCCAGGTCCACAGCGTTATCCAGCACGTCTATGGGGATTTCGATAAAGGACGGTCCCGGACGCCCGTTATACGCCTCTCTTAAGGCAGTGGCAATTAATTCGGGAATGCGCTCCGTATCGGAAATAGAGATGGAGATCTTGGTTATGGGCTTCGTGAGTGCAACATGGTCGAGCTCCTGCAGCCCGCCTTTCAGAAGTTGTTTCCGCGGGGCCTGCCCGCCGATTACAAGCATGGGCACCTGGTTTCGGAAGGCATTGGCAATGCCGGTGATGGCGTCGGTCACGCCGGGACCGGCAGTCACCACAGCAACGCCGGGAGAGCCAGTAAGCCTGGTCCACGCCTCAGCGGCATGGGCCGCGGTCTGTTCATGCCTCACGTTGATGACCCGGATCCCCTCATCCACGAAGCCATTATAGATATCCATAATGTGGCCGCCGGAAAGAGTGAATACGGTTGTAACACCTATTTGTTTGAGTGTTCTCGCTGCCAGTTGCCCGCCCGTAATCTTCGCCATCGAGATCCTCCTCCTAACGTAATGAAAATGTTTCAATGGGATTATAGGAAAATAGATTCCATGTGTCAAACGATTAACTTTAAACAAGGAGAATGGAAAAAGCGGCAAGGAGAAGCATCCCCTGTGTTGTGACATCGAGTCCCAGCACCGGAATTAAGAGAAGGCTGCCGAGAAGAGAGCCGGCGCATCCTCCCAGCAGGTCCGCCGCGTAGAGGGGAGAGATTACGCTTCTTTGGTCTTTTATTTCGTAAAGGGTAGCATATGCAAAAATACCGGCAACAAGAAATCCCGCCGCCATAAGGAGCCATGAGGTTTGCAGCAAACCCGTTGCCGCGCTCACCGTCAGCCGGGTTGCTGTAACTACGCACAAGAAGCAGAATCCGGCCAGAAGCGCGACGCCATACCATCTGACCAATCTTGGTCGATCGGCGAACCTGGCCATCAATCTTTCGATGCTTATTGCACCGAGGGCAAGCCCTGCCATGAAGCTCATAAGCAGGAGGCCGATATCCTGATAGAGGACTCCGTACTTAACCTGATAATAGAGAATGAGGATTGTTTCGAGAACCATGCCGAGAAAACCTGCGGCAGCGACCAACAGGACGCGACGGCAGGAAGGCGCGAAGCGGGAGAGCAGAAACAGAAGCGGCATGCTGATCCAAAGCAGAAGCGGCAGGGCAGGCCTTGCTGCGAGCTTGTCCGGAAGGGAAGAAAAATCTATCAGGGAAATGCCGGAGAAGAATTTTGAGAGCCAGATCGTTAAGGCATACTGGTAGCAGACAGGCCTCACATCCGTGTTTGCAGGTGCAGATTCTGTCCTCAGCATATTTTTGATTTCGCCAAATCTGTCGTTCGTAAAAAGGTATCTGATGTAATTCGGGGAAACCAGCCGCGTTGAGATTTTCCGCTCCAGGAGACGCCGGGACATGATCTCCGGCGTCCGCGGCAATTGCGCGCGGGAGGCCGTGATAATATTCGTTTGTCCCGGAAGAAATAGTATCTCAGGAAAAACAGTTTCGAGGGCGCGGCAGATGCTCACTGTGCGCCGCATGAGCGGCAGTGTCCAGATGTTCTCTGCCGAGCGGAGCCTGAAGGCGAGAATCCCGCCGGGACTCAGTTTCGCAGCGCAAAGTTCGAAGAACTCCTTTGTATAAAAACGGTTTGCCTGGCCTGACGCTGGTTCCGGCATGCCGACCAGTATGAGATCGTACCTGCCGCTGTCTTTGAGAAATCGGCGCGGATCAGCAAGGATAATGCTGACATTCGGTTCCTTGAGAGATTTCTGGATGTCATCCGGAAGATGCCGCATGACCAGATCGAGCATGACAGGATTCAGTTCGACGTAATCGATTGTCTTCGGTTTGTATTTTTGCATCTCTCTGACGATCCCTTCAATCCCTCCTCCCAGGATCAAGACCTGCTCGGGATTTGCGTGCTGGAGGGCTGCGAGATTGGTGAAGTATTCGGCTTCCATTCCTTCAGTATCAAAGGCAAGGGCGTCATTTTCGAAAACTGAGATTTGCCCGTACGATTGGGCAACCGTGATCCTGCCGTATGGAGAGTCTTTACTGGCAATCAGATTCGGATGGTTCCAGGCAACCATCCGCTGATCGAGGGGAGATGCCCTCCAGAAGAGCAGGAGAAGGATACATGCCATGACTGCCGCCGTCCATTGCAATGGGGATGTCTTCTTTGGTTTTAGAAACACAAGGGGGGTGATCACGGCAGCGAAAGCGCATGCAAAGGCGATGGCAAAGTTCTGCATTCCCCATTTGAGGAAAAGGGTTGCGGCCAGGCCGCCCATCAACCCGCCGAGACTCTCGATGGCGTAGGCAATGGCCACTGTTTTTCCTTTCGCGACGTATAACTTTGCGGTGAACTGGAATAGAATTCCGGACAGTATCCCCGCGGGCATGAGTGAAATGACCGCAATCGTAAATTGCTGGAGAAAGCTGAGGTATGCACCTGGTACGCCTCCCACGAGGAGACGGCTCGCGCGGATGAATACGATATCAAGGGGAAGAAGGATTCCGAAGATGATAAAAAGGAGAGCCAGTGTTTTACCTGATGGAAACTCCGTGCGGCGGCCGACAAGCGCCCCTATGGCTGTCCAAAAAAGCCAGACGCCGAGGGCCAGGAGATAAATAAGCTCGACGCCGTAGAAGGAGACGTTTATTTCCCGGAGCAGTATGACCTGTCCCAGAATGGAAACGAGCCCAATGAAGAAAAGTGAGATGATCATGGAGATTACTTGAAATCCGCCTCGCTGAACACCACTGCCTGGAAGGTTAACAATTGCGCGCCCTGTTTCCAGCATCCGCGGGGGAGATCCGCTTTTGCACAGAGGTTATCGAGCGTTTCGTCACGGTTCCATTTCTGTTCTGTAGCGACCTGGGGAAGGAAGACGGCCGAACGTCCCTGTTTGACGAGCAGAACACCGTCCCGCCCGACGACTATTTGCTCGGGGCCGGAAACCTCTTTCAAGGGAGTAAGTACCGATATCTCGATTTCGATGTCACGAAGCTCGTCGGCGGTCACCGGGTTGAAGCGCGGGTCATCAAATGCTGAGTGCCAAGCCATGGCGCCTGTGAGCTTCCCGAGTGGTTCGTCTCCTATTATCCGGCCGATGCAACCGCGGAGCTCATTTCTTTTCTTGAGGGTTACAAAAACGCCGCGTGGCTGCTGGAGATTCGCACTGAAACCTCTGGCCGGGGGAACTGTATCAGTCGAAAATTTTCTGGATATGCTTTCCCTCGCAAAGGTAAGCAGGGCCTTCTTGTCGGAGAGGCTGAGCGGTTCGGAAAGAAGAGCAGGGGAGGGGACATCCCCTTTGCTTATGTTCTTTTCGCCGGCGTTTCTGGTCAGGACGACTGCGCCGTAGCCGACCACCCTCGACTTATCACCGAAAGGGACATCTCCGGAGTTCGCATATTTTATAATTTCACCTTGCGTGGCGCCCAAGGCTTTCGCCGCCGCCATGGCCGCCATGACGGGCGCCTCTCCGCAGGCGCAGGTAGCGAGATTGGGAACACGCATATTCATCTGCGATTGGGTGACCGAGTGCAGCAGGGCAGGGTCAAGCGTTGTAATCGCCTTGAGGGTCTTCCTGTCCACTACGACTGCATCCTCCGCGGCAGGATAGTGGGAAAGGTCGGAACTGGCGATTATCAATGCGCGCCTGTTCTTCACAACCTTCGCCAGGGCCTGGCCGAAGCGCGTGCACATGGCCACATCGGGAGAGCCAACGACAACGGGGACGATCTTCGCCTCAGGAAAGACGACCTGGACAAATGGCACTATCACTTCAACCGAGTGCTCACGCGCGTGGACTGACTTATCCAATACACAATCGTCGGGATCCGCAGCCAGGATTTCAGAGACGATTTCTCTTTCGATCGGCGCGATGCCGAGCGGCGTGCGGAATCCCGTCCCCGGATGGACAGAAATTTTTTCAAACCCCCGCGTCGTGTGATTTGTTCCGAGGATGACGATCACGTCATACTGTTTGTCCTTAACCTGCCCAAATGCGTCGGCGCATATCTTACCGGAATACACGTAGCCCGCATGGGGCGCAATAATGGCCACAACATCCCTGGTCCTGGCGGGGAGGGCTTCCTCCATGAACTTTTCAATGTCGAGCTTCAGTTTGGATGCGGAATCCGGGTAGAATGCTCCCGCCACTGCAGGTTCGCGAACGTCAGCCTCCGGCGCTTTCGTAGCCTGACACGCAAGAGCAAAACCGAGACTAACGACGAATAGTACAGCACACCATCTCAGAACCTTCATTTTTTGATGACCTCTTTCTATACCCAGACTCCTGCGATTTTCCGGCTGCAGAATTTGCAGCGTCCACTTTTTATATTCATCTCCGTGACGAAAAAGCCCTGCCTTTGTATCAGGGCTTTCTTGCAGCTCGGGCAATAAGTGTTATCCCCCGGATGACTCGGAACATTTCCCACGTACGGAAAGTGAATGCCTCTGCTGAGAGCCATGTCACGCGCCCGCTCGAGAGTGGCTACAGGCGTGGGCGGAAGATTGAGCATCCGGTAGGCGGGATGGAAACGGGAGAAGTGCAGGGGCACGTCGGGGCCGCATTCGCCCAATACCCAGTCTATCAGATCCTGGAGCATTTTGTCTGAATCGTTCAATGTGGGGACCACGAGGTTAACGATTTCGAGATGGGCGCGGCTCTTTGCTATCTGTTTGATGCCTGCAAGCACTGGCTTCAGCTCCGCGCCGCACACGCTGCGATAAAAATCTTCGCTGTAGCCCTTCAGGTCTATTTTGATCGCGTCGAGCGCCTTGCACATTTCGGCAAGAGGCGCCTGATTCACGAATCCGCAGCTTATCAATGCCGAGCGAAGGCCTTGCTTCTTCGCATCCCGGGCTATGTCCAGCATGTATTCGGCAAAGACCGTCGGCTCATTGTAGGTAAATGCCACGACGCGCGCCTTGCCGGCGGATGCTGATCTGGCGATCTTCTCTGGTGAAGTATAGGGGATCTGATAATCTTCCGGCCGGGCCTGAGAGATTTCCCAGTTCTGGCAGCACTTGCACTGAAGGGGACATCCCGCGGTAGCCAGGGAATACGCCTCGGCCCCGGGGAGAAAATGATAAAAGGGTTTCTTCTCTATCGGGTCGACATGGATGCTGACCGGCCGGCCATAGACGAGGCTCCTCAGCCCTCCCTGAACGTTCACGCGGGCGCGGCATTTGCCCCGCTCGCCGTTTCCGATGATACAGTTGTGGGGGCAGAGGAAGCATCTGACGGCGTTGTCTTTGTGCAGAGAAGTCCAGTAACGCGCACGGGGCGCGGACTGCAGCAGCGCATCTATCGCATCTGCGGAATTGCCTGCGAGGGCGACGCCCAAATCGCCGCCTGATAAAAGCCCCTGCCAGAAGGGATCGGAGAGAACTATGCCTGCGCCGCCAATGATGGGAGCAAGCCTCGCGCAGTTTGTCAAAAAATCACGTCTTGAGATCATGACATTATCATTTGGGTCTGCGTACTGTCGTATTTATAGTTGCGATTGTAAAGCTTGTTGTCAAGTATAAGGGAAGTGAGGATGGCAAGTCAATGGGAAGAAACTGCAGCTAATCATATTGACGAAAAGGGCGGGGAGAATGTATAGTGCAAATGATACAAGGGACTCTTATACAAAATGGCAAAATTTTCCGGTAGGGTAACATTTATTACAGGGGCCTCGTCAGGCATAGGGGCAGCGTTGGCTCTCGAGGTTGCGCGTCAGGGCGGCGATGTGGCACTGGCTGCTCGTCGCGAGGAACGATTGCAGAAACTTGCCCGGGAGATTGAGTCGATGGGACGGCGAGCGCTCGCGGTTCTCTGTGACGTAAGCAATGATGATGATCTTCAGGCTGCCGCAGAAAAAACAATAAATCAATTTGGCCGTATCGATTATGTTGTTGCCAATGCGGGTTTCGGTATTGCGGGACGCTTTGAAAAGCTGACAATCGAGGATTTCCGGCGCCAGTTCGAGACGAACGTGTTCGGCGTGCTGAAAACCATTTACGCGACGCGGGAATACCTCACCGCCTCTCACGGATGTCTCGTAATCATCGGCAGCATTAACGGATATATTGCAACTCCGCGCCTCTCGGCGTACTCAATGAGTAAGTTTGCACTTCATGGGCTTGCCGCATCGCTCCGGCACGAATTCCGGCGACAGGGTGTAGCCGTGGTCCTGATTGTTCCCGGGTATGTGCAAACAGAGATCCGTCAGGTTGATAAATCGGGTGTGCATCATCCTGAAATGAAAGACCGCATTCCTGCGTGGCTGCAGATATCGCGCGAAGAGGCTGCGCGCCAGATCGCACGGGCGATGTACAGGCGTGAGCGTGAGAGGATTATTACCGGTCATGGCAGGATCGCCGTCTTCCTTCAGCGTCACTGCCCGAGACTCATGTCCGGGATTATCGCCCGGATGGGTGCAAAGGGTCTCGTCTAACTCATCTTTTGAAAAAGGCGAGAACTTTTTCAAGAGAGAGACAGTTCAAGATATGCCTGGGCTCGCACCAGCCGCGGCGCGCGATTCCTATGCCGAAGCGCATCAGTTTCAACTGGCCTGCAATGTGTGAATCCGTTCCGATCGCGAGCATGACACCCAGCTCCCGTGCGCGGTGGATGTGGATGTCCTTGAGGTCGAGGCGGCTCGGCATGGCGTTAATCTCCAGCGCCTTCTGGTGTTTTACTGCCGCCTTGAAGACTGCTTCCATGTCGACGGCTGTCGGCTCCCGCTCTCCTATAAGGCGGCTCGTCGGGTGCGCAATGATATCGATGTGAGGGTGTTCAATCGCCTTTATAATGCGCCGGGTGACGCGCTCTTCGCTCTGATTGAAAGATGAGTGAACGGCGCCGACGACGCAATCAAGCTCCGCTAATATTTGGTCAGGCATATCGATGGAACCGTCCGCTCTTATATCAACCTCCATGCCGCAGAGTATACGAAAGCCTTTTAATTTCTGATTGAGCCTGCGAATTTCCAGAATCTGTTCCTTCAGACGCTCTTCCGTCAAGCCGTGCGCAATGCCCAGCCCTTTGGAATGGTCGGTAATCGCCATGTACTTGTAGCCCGCGTCCTTTGCAGCCAGTGCCATTTCTTCGATGCTATTGTTGCCGTCGCTCCACTTAGAGTGCGCATGAAAATCTCCCTTGATGTCCCGCAGTTCGACGAGGCGGGGGATCGCGTGGTTTTCCGCAAGTTCGATTTCGCCCTGATCTTCTCTGATCTCCGGAGGAATGTATTGCATGCCGAGGCGCTTGTAGAAGGCCTCTTCCGTGGTGAATTTTTCCAGCTTGTCATGCGCGACGTCCGTGATTCCGTATTCGCTGAGCTTAAGTCCCTTCTTCTGATACTTCGTTCTGAGGGCGATATTGTGCTCCTTGCTGCCTGTGAAATATTGCAGAAGCGAACCGAAGGAGTCATGCTCCACCATTCGCAAATCCGCCTGGAGACCGGGCGAGAGAATGACACTCGCCTTGGTCGGCCCTTTGGCCATGACTTCCTTTACAACCGGGAGCGCGATAAATTTATTGATAACCTTCTCCGGATTGTCTGCGGTCCCCATGATATCTATATCCCCGACTGTTTCACGGAAACGCCGGAGGCTCCCCGCAGAGATCATGTTCTTCACCCCCGGGAGTTTGCTGAGACTATTTAAGATGTCTTCGACTATAGGCAGGGCCTGACCGATAGGGATGCGCTGATCCTTGCGGCGCACGGCCTCAATCTTGTGGAGTATGTTCTGCGCGGTCTTGTCCCCCATGCGGAAGAGATCGGCGACCTTTCCCTCCTTGATAGCCTCTTCCAGTTCTTCTGCCGATGTTATCTTCAGCTCCGACGAAAGGCGGTGCGCCGTCCTGGGGCCGATACCGGGAATCTCCAGGAGACGCGTTATGCCTTCGGGAAATTCGTGCTTGAGGCTTTCGTAGGCTTCGAGCTTTCCCGTCTCTATCAGTTCGGTGCTCTTCTTTGCTATCGCGTCGCCTACGCCGGGGATTTTTTGAAAGTCCTCTCCATGTTCCAGCATGACTGCCATCTCTTTGGGGAGGTGTTCGATGACCTGGGCGGCACGCCTGTAGGCGCGTATCTTAAATACGTTCTCCCCCTTCAGTTCGAGAAGGTCGGCCATATCATGAAATACCCTGGCGATTTCTGAATTCTTCATTTCACAAATATCTCGCTATGAAATTCAGACGGTTTTGCATCAGCTGATAATTATATTATTTAATATATCCCAATTCCGCAATGCTAAATTGAATAACATATCATTAAGGTGTCATATCGACCCCCTCGGTTCACTCGGGGTAAACTCCGTGAGATATCTTGTTTTTTAGTTTTTACCCACCTACTAAGATTTCTCGCTGCGCTCGAAATGGCAATAGTACATCGAAATTTCCGAACTGTAGCATAAAACTCGTAGTTGGATTTATTAACCAGTGCCTCCTTTACATTGAGATAAATCGCAAGAGATGGTAAATAGAATAATAGTAAATATGAAGATGACATGAATAGTAAGCCCGTTGGCGACTAAGGATTGGTCGATTTAACGATTAGAAATCATCTGGTCGATAATGAAAAGTACCTTCAGAAATGCTCGGTTCAAATGAATGACCACAACCAGCAAATGAGGACTTGACGTATGGCAATGAACACAGAGAGACTCACCCAATTTTTTGAACAAGTTAAGACCCTGACCTTCTGGCAACGACTTTTCAGATGGTCCCAATTTAGAAGTCTGAGTTATGAAGCATATGAGGAATTTAAAACACTTCTCTCTGAGACTGAAAGAACTGTCCAAGAACTGGATACAGCCAAGACAGATATTTCTATCCTAAAGAACGACAGTGAGCACCTCAGAAAATCGCAGTCCACACTCGAAAATGAGGTCGGTAATCTTAGGAGGGAAGTAAGCGAGAACCTCCGAAAGATTTCAGAACTGACGTCTTTGGCAGCAACGAAAGACGAAGCACTTAGACAGGCAGAAAGCAAGATTAAAGGGCTTGAAATTGCGGCCGCAACAGCAGAGGTAAGAATCGGCGATCTCACTCAAGAGAACTCTCAGCTCAAGCAAGAAAATACCATTTTCAAGCAAACTGAAGATGACAGAAGAGCTAACTATGAAAAGGCTATGGCAACGGTGAAAGCAATCACGGACAAGATTCAAGCCGACAGGGAGAAAGAAATCGCTGACCGTCAGGAAGAAGAGATAGAGCGGCTAAACAAAATGAAAGCCACCTGGGTAAATCATGAAGAAAATGTTAAGAATCAAATTAAAATGATCTGTGACAGAAACACTATAGAATATGTTGACAAGGTTCCCTTCAAGGGTAATCCCGATAACGCGATAACGGTATGCGATGAGTTCATAATCTTCGATGCCAAAAGTCCGGCATCAGATGACCTTACTAACTTTCCCACCTATATCAAGTTGCAAACGGAATCGGTGAAGAAATACATAAAGGAGGAGAAGGTCAAGAAAGATATCTTTCTAGTAATTCCATCAAACACTTTGGATGTCATCGATTGTTTCTTTTACAATGTGGCAGACTATAAAGTTTACGTTGTTGCGCTTGACGCCCTGGAGCCAATTATTTTGAGCCTGAAGAAACTTGAGGAATATAAATTCGCCGAGCAGCTAAGTCCTGAAGACCGGGATAACATTTGCAGAGTGATCGGTAAGTTTGCTCATGTTACCAAGCGACGAATTCAAATCGATCAGTTCTTTGAACGTCAGTTTTTAGAGGCTCTCTCGAAAAGTGAAGCTGACTTGCCGCGAGATATTCAGGAGAAAGTTGTTGAGTACGAACGTTCGGAGAAATTAAATCCACCGCAGGAAAAAAGGGCAAAGCTCATTTCCAGTACCGAGCTTGAGACTGACAGCAAGAAGATACGCAAAGAGGCGGAGGCAAAGGCAATCTCTTTTCCAGCTTCGGTTCAACAGGGAATCACGAGCTTACCTTTATACAGCGATGAATCAGGCAGTGAGGAAAAGGCGTAACTTAGGGCGATGCCGACGGACCCTACGCACTGAATTTGCGGAATAGATGATGTGCCGCGAGTACCGGGTGTTTGAAAGTCATCCTCGGCCCTGCAAATCGCATCACCTCTTTTATTTGAGATCGCATGTCCGGTTTGAAGCAGTGAACTGTGCAGTCGGCGCAGACGGGCTTGTTCACGCCGAACGTGCATTTTCTTATCCTATCTTGGGCATAATCGAATAACTTTTTACATCCTTCACAAAGTTCGCCTCTGCCATGGTGATGTTTGCAAAACATCTCTACCATTATGCGAATCGTCTTAATTTCTCTTTCCAAATTCTGCCCCATAAATAGCAAGAGGTGACATTCATGCTGTCACCCCGCACTCCTTCTTAACAATTCCCTGAGCTTCTACACTACGGAAGGCGGCATATTCTTGAAGACGCGCCCGTCAGGCGAATACTCGACGATCTCGCCGTCTTCCTCGATCATGACGGTGAGAATGGCATCGACTTTCTTCCTCTTCGTGGAGGAGATAATTTCCTGTATCGTCTTATGGTGGGAGAGTTCCTCAATTGTCACGAGAGTGGGAACCACCATATCGAACTCTCTCCTGCGGAACCCCTCGAGGATCTTCTTCGGTGTAAGCCAGACGTGCCTCGTCAGTTCAATGCCATCATGGAGGGCCTCCTGGTTTGCCGGCGCCTCGGTAACAAAGAACCTGACGTCATAACGATGCGGCAGGAATTCAGGGGTGATCCAGTGCGAAAAATAGTGAAGGCGATCTGCGGCAAGCGTCAGTCCCTCCGTGAGGAGCATGTTTTGCAGAGTGATTTCTCCGGTCTGTAATTTTTTGCGATAAGAGCGAAAGCGTCTCCGGACATCTTCCGAATCGAAGGACATCAAAGTCTTGTCCCCGTGATAGGCCATAAGCAGGCCGACTTCTTCAAACGTCTCCCGGATGCCCGCCACCCAGGCGCCGATGGCCTTTTCCGGTGACGACATATTGTGCATGATGGCCTGCGCCTTCTTCGCATCCATGCCAGTGCAGAGGCTCTCTATATCCGGCGAATAATCCGCCTGATCGAGACAGCCTCCGGGGAACACATAGGAGCCGGGGACGAATTTACTGTCCATGTGCCTTAAGACCATGAGGACCTCAAATTCTTCCGGGTCTCCCAGTGACTCGCGGAGTATGATTACCGTTGCGGCATCTTTCGGTTTAGCGGCCATATTTCTAAACTCTTGCGATAGTAATATTTTGCAAATCGTCTGAGACGATGTGACTACAGGGCATCACAAGCGCAGGCGCGCAGAAAACGTCCACGATTTATCTTCTTTTACATTAGAGGAATCATGCCTGTTTGTAAACCTCTTTATCACAGAAGGATGCCACGTTCGCAAGATGCACAAATGAACTCTTCTTGACTGGGGGTGTATATGTAATATACGTTGATTATTAATCCGAAGAAACGACAAGGAGATGAACATGTCGGAAACTTTTGAACATGCAAACTGTTTTGGAAGAAGCTCAGGGATCTTTCTTTTAGCCTTGTGCGTGGCATTTCTCACAGCCACGCCTGCCTGGTGCGATCCGCCTCACATGATCGATCCGCCTTCTTCATCGTCGATGATTGCGCTGATTAAGACCACGGGTCCCTTGGATTTCTGCGGAGAGCGTGTGCCGCTTGATAATCCTGAAGTCCGGGAGCGACTGGAAAAAGAATTTCTGGTTAGTCTCTGGAATCGTCCCCAGGTTATCCTCTGGATGAAACGCTCCGGACGCTACATGCCCTATATCGAAGAAATGCTGAAACAAAATAATATGCCCATGGACCTTAAATATGTGGCTGTCATAGAAAGTTCACTCACGTTCCATATGAGTTCCTCAAAGGGAGCGAAGGGCAGTTGGCAGTTTATGGAAGAGACGGGGAAAAAGTACGGCCTTAAGATTGACTCCGACGTGGATGAACGGAGAAATTTTCTTTCCTCGACCAGGGCCGCCATCAATTATCTGAAAAAACTTTATGAGAAATTCGGGTCGTGGACGCTCGCGGCTGCCGCCTATAATATGGGTGAAGAAGGCCTGAAAACGGAGATGCTCCTTCAGAAAACGAACAATTTTTATTATCTGTATCTCCCCACGGAGACGCAGCAATATATATTCCGGGCGGTTTCTGCAAAGGAGATACTGTCCAATCCTGAAAGATATGGATTCAAGTTGTCGAAGGAGGATATCTATCCGCCCCTGCAGTTTGAGCGCGTGGAGCTTGTATGTGATCAGGAAGCGCCTATTTATCTGGTTGCCGAGGCTGCGATGACGTACTACAAGGTGATCAAGGATCTGAACCCGGAAATCAAAGGGCATTATCTGCCCAAAGGGAAATGTGACATCCTGGTTCCGAAGGGCGCCGCTGCCGGGTTTCAGGCGCGGTATGAAGATCTCGTAAAGAGATGGCAGGGAGAGCGCAAAGAACATGTGTACGTTGTCAAGAAGGGGGAGAACCTTTCTTCGATAGCCGCCGATTTTAACGTGCCGCTCCCGGCCTTGCTCATCTGGAACCATTTCGGATCCAAGAAGCAGGTGAAACCGGGTGATCGGCTGCTGATTTTTCCCGAGGAGAAAAAACAAGAAAAATAGTCATAAAACCCGGTCGGTGCCTTGACAATTTCGATTTAGTGACTATTAATTATATGACCCTCCTAAAAAGTCAGGTTTCGTCTCTATTTGTCATTCCCGCCAAAGCGGGAATCAGGTAATATTACAGTTCTGGACTCTTGCCTCCGCTGGAGTGACATGGTTTCTGACTTTTTACGAGTTTATCAACTATAACACTTATCATTATCTGAGGAGGTCAAGAAATCATGAAATTCAAACCATTAAATGATTACGTGCTGGTTACCAATGTGAAAGCCGAAGAAAAAACGTCAGGCGGCATTATCATCCCCGATGCGGCAAAAGAAAAACCGCAGGAAGGAAAGGTAATCGCTGCGGGCCCCGGCAGACGGGATCGTGACGGCAATCGCATCGCCATGGAAGTGAAGGCGGGAGACAAGATATTATTCGGCAAGTTTGCCGGAACGGAGATCAAGATAAACGGCGTTGAGCAGGTCATTATGAAGGAAGACGATATATTTGCCATTATTGGCTGATGAAAGGAGGGTATGAGTATGGCGGCGAAAGAAATCAAATATGACGCGGTCGCCCGTGAAAAGATTATGAAAGGCGTGGTAACCCTGGCCGGCGCTGTAAAAGTGACGCTTGGGCCGAAGGGACGGAATGTTGTCATCGCAAAATCCTGGGGCGCCCCGACAATCACCAAAGACGGAGTAACCGTGGCGAAGGAGATCGAACTGGAAGATAAATTTGAGAACATGGGTGCGCAGATGGTGAAAGAGGTCGCCTCCAAGACCTCTGACGTAGCCGGAGACGGCACCACGACTGCCACCATTCTGGCCGAAGCTATATACCGTGAAGGATCGAAACTCGTGGCCGCCGGAATGAATCCCATGGCACTCAAAAGAGGTATCGATAAGGCGGTGCAGATTGTTGTCAGCGAATTGAAAAAGATGTCCAAGCCGATAAAGGACAAGAAAGAGATCACCCAGGTCGGCACAATCTCCGCCAATAACGATGCGACCATCGGTGAGATCATTTCCGAATCAATGGAAAAGGTAGGCAAGGAAGGTGTCATCACGGTGGAAGAAGCGAAATCGATTGAGACAGCCCTGGAAGTTGTGGAAGGGATGCAGTTTGACCGCGGTTACATCTCGCCCTATTTTGTGACGGACCCCGAAAAGATGGAAGTCAACCTGGAGAGTCCGTATATTCTTCTTAACGAGAAAAAGATAAGCAACATGAAGGATATGCTTCCCATACTGGAGCAGATCGCCAAGACGGGCAAGCCCCTCGTAATTATCGCGGAGGATGTGGAAGGCGAGGCCCTGGCAACGCTCGTAGTCAACAAGATCCGCGGCACCCTGAAATGTGTGGCTGTGAAGGCCCCCGGCTTTGGCGACAGAAGAAAAGCCATGCTGGAGGACGTAGCCATTTTGACAGGGGGGAAGGTCATTTCAGAAGACCTCGGCGTCAAGTTGGAAAGTATTACCTTAAAGGATATGGGAACATGCAAACGCCTGCACATAGACAAGGATAACACGACCATCATCGACGGAGGCGGGAAGAAGTCCGAGATCGAAGGAAGGGTGAAGCAGATTCGGGCTCAGATTGAGGAAACCACATCGACCTACGACAAGGAAAAATTGCGGGAACGCCTAGCGAAACTGGTCGGCGGCGTTGCGGTCATCAAGGTAGGCGCCGCAACGGAATTTGAGATGAAGGAAAAAAAGGCACGCGTAGAGGATGCATTGAATGCAACACGCGCCGCTGTTGAGGAAGGCATCGTGCCGGGCGGCGGAGTCGCATATCTGCGGAGTTTGCCTGCCCTGGCGAAGGCCAAGGTTGCTGACGATGAAAAGTATGGTGTGGATATCGTTAGACGTGCCATCGAAGAACCAGCCCGTCAGATTGCCATAAATGCGGGGTATGAGGGGTCCATCGTTGCTGAGAAGATCAAGACAGGCAAGGATGATTTTGGATTCGACGCGGATACCGGCAAGTATACGAATATGACGAAGGCGGGGATTATTGATCCTACGAAGGTATCCCGCTTCGCCCTTCAGAACGCCGCGTCCGTGGCGTCGCTGCTCTTGACGACGGAAGCGATGATTGCCGAGAAACCCAAGAAGAAGACGGCGATGCCGCCGATGCCTGGAGGAATGCCGCCCGACATGGGAGATTATGACTACTAAAAACAAAATCCCCCCTGAGCCCTTTTTTATAAAGAGTGACGGGGGGATTTTTTTGCACTACGGCAGTGAAGAATCCGTAAGGTCTTTGGCCGCCTGTATCAGGCCTTTTAACAAATCAGTCATCTTATCAAAGTCCAGCGTGTCAATTGTGTCCGTTGCCGTGTGGTAATTCGGATTTCTGTAAAAAGCGGTATCTGTTATCATAACGGCAGGGTATCCCATTTTCCAGAAGGATTGGTGGTCGGAAAAATCTATACTGGGAACAAAACTGAATGCAGTCGAGGCTTCGACGGGGATGCGGGAAGTTGCCTTCAGGGAGTTCTTGACCTTCTCAGCGAGGTCTCTCGAATTTAGATTGCTGACTATGGCGACGAAATTGGGGGTAGATGGATAGATCCGGCTCATCATGGGAAACGGGTACGTCTGGCCGTCCTTTTCATTTGTATAATATCCGAGCATCTCAAGACAAATCATGGCCGTTACGTTTTCATTCCTCTCTTTAGCCTGCTTTGCGTAGATATAACTTCCCATTTGTTCGGATTTGAATATAGGAGGTTCTTCAACTACGAAGAAAATCAACTTCAACGTCCTGTCAGGCGAAAAGTCCTTTAAAGCCCGGGCAATCTCGAGAAGGACGGCAACGCTGCTGGCGTTGTCATCAGCGCCTGGCGTTCCGGACGCTGTATCATAATGAGCGCCGAAAATTACGATTTCACCGGGAAGTTTTGCCCCTTTTATTGAAGCGATGATGTTGCTGTATTTCTTCCTGTTGTAGGTGAAGGTTTGAAATCCGGGCACATAGCCGAAGGCCTCGAGGCAGTCGACGATATACTCTTTTGTCTCTTCTATTCTATCATATTCGCGTATGCTCCTTGAACCGATTTCCACCGTCAAGTGCTTTACATGCCTATGTAGCTTACGGGTATCGCCGATAAGCGTGGTATCGGGCCTCTTGACTGAGACAGAGGAGCCAGCCCTCACTTTCAACAGGGAGTATGTAAGGTATACCGCGAGAAAAATCATGAACCATACGGTATAGCGAATCATTTTTTTCTTCATTGCCATAAATGAGCACCGGTTATCAGCTAAATGTTATGCGCCACTCCTGCCCCCATTATAACCAAAATTGGATGGCAAGAGAAATAAAATCTGAAACGTCCGGATGAGATGGCCTGCACGATCCGGAACAGAAGAAATCACGCATTTTCTTGTGGCTTTTTCTCTTGAAAATGACCTTTTTTTAGGATATAGGAAGCACTTAACGGGCGGTTAACTCAGGGGGAGAGTGCTACCTTCACACGGTAGAAGTCACTGGTTCAAATCCAGTACCGCCTACCAATGATATCAAACGGTTAACCATATTCGGTTAATCTTTATTCATAAATAAAATCTGACCGGTTCTGTGCGAATTGCACTTTCCGGCTCCAGAAGCGGCAGTGCGGATTCATGCTTCCTTCAGTTTAAGTAGATTCTATATCCGGGCTGTCTGTAAAGCGTACGGCCGGGCTTTTACGCCCGGGGGCGTCTTTCTTATTTCGCTTTGTAATTCCGAAAGATATTTTCAAAGCTCCATGCTGAGAGTTTAAGAGGTGTTCATCATGGTCGCTGCAGGCGATAAGAAGATTCTGGTTGTAGATGATGATGCGTCAATTCTCGCTATGCTGAAGGAGATCCTCAGTGTGGCTGGCTACAAGGTGCGAACCGCCAAAAACGCTGATGAGGCCCTCAAGATTCTCAAAACAGAGACCATCATGGTCACGTTCTTAGACCTCAGGCTGCCGGGAATGAACGGTATAGACCTCTGCTGGAAGATTCGGGAGAAGGATAAAATCTCCATCGTCTATGCCTTTACAGGATACAGTACTTTTTATGGCCTCCTTGAATGCCGTGCTGCCGGGTTCGATGATTTCTTTGTCAAGCCCATAGCCGTCAAATTGCTCTTAAAGGCGGCCAAGGACGCATTCGAAAAACTCGGAAGATGGAAAGCCCGCGACTATGACCTGATATGAGCCGCCTGTAGGTTATCCTTTATCGCCCTTGATCATTTAGAATTCAAGAGACATCCTAAACATCCACAGGCGGCAGTTCTTTGCATGATCGTACGCCTTACTCGGTGGCACCTTCGTCAAGCGACGGAGATTTTCAAAGTTCCCCCTCTGCCCAGGATGTCGTGAAGATGTATATATCCCTTGAGGCGGTTCTTCCCGTTCACAACAGCAAGGGTAGTTATCTCTTCCTTTTGCATATATTCTATGGTGCGGGCAAGAGATGCGTTTTCCCCGATCGTTTTCGGTGATGAAGTCATTACATCGTCGACAGTCTTTTTTCTGAAATCCGTACCCCGCCGTACGAGACGTCGCAGATCACCGTCCGTCAAAATTCCCTGCAAAGAATTGTCCTTACCCGTGATAATTACGAATCCCAGGTTGCCTCTGTCCATTTCTTCGATTGCCGTCACGGCCGATGCTCCGGAACGAACTTTGGGAATCTGTGCGCCTGTTATCATCACATCGCTTACCTTGGCCCTCAGCCGCTGTCCGAGATTTCCGGCAGGATGAAATCTATGAAAATCCTTCTCGTTAAATTTTCTTTTTTCAATCAGGACAGCCGCAAGAGCGTCTCCCATGGCTAAACACGCCGTGGTGCTTGAAGTCGGGGCCAGGCCGAAAGGACAGGCCTCTCTTTCGACACCGACATCGATGACGACATGGCTTGCCCTTGCAAGCGTTGAGGAGAGGTTGCCGGTGAAGGAAATAAGGTGTGCGCCGATCTTTCTGATGCTGCCGATGATCATATTGAGCTCATCGGTTTCACCGCTGTTTGAAATTGCCAGCATGACGTCATCCTTTGTGACAATGCCGAGATCGCCATGCATGCCTTCCACGGGGTGGAGGAAGAGGGCAGGTGTGCCCGTGCTCGTGAGGGTGGCAACAATCTTTTTGCCGATCAATCCGGATTTGCCTATGCCGGTCACGATGACCCGGCCTTTTGATCTGTAAATAATTCGGACTGCTTTATCAAAGCTGGGGCCCACTTTGTCGACAAGATCCAAGATACTCTCTGCTTCTATCCTCAAAACTTCTTTAGCCCGCTTTATTGATTGACTTTCTTTCATCGGATGCTGATGCCTCGTAAAAAGAGAAGTTGAACGATTTGATATACGGGAGAGAGGCTATCAGAAATTAAAATCCATGACAAGATCGATTTTTGTCCGATGACCAGGACCTCCTTGTGAGATTAATTGACATCTCACGACCAGTTAATTATACTCTGAAAAATTGTATTGTGACCACCGAATTCCCAATGTCAGTGGGCTTGAAAATTGTGGGGCATGATCGGGACTGAATATGGCTGTCTTAAGGATAAAACGGAATTGGATTATCGGTGTTGGATTCGTAGCACTGTTCTTGTTGCTCCTCGCAGTACGTCTCGATGTTCTTCATTGGGGACCATACCGATTATTTCCGTCAGGAGACGGCAAGTCGTCTTATGTTTCCGGGGTCCAGGGGCTGCAGGAAAAAGAATCGTGGATGAATATTACTCAGAACGGGCAAAAAATAGGCTATAGCCACAGACTTTTTTCAAAAACCGAGAAAGGGCATCATCTTTCGGAATCTGTTTTCCTGCAGATCAATACGATGGGCGTAGTCCAGGAGATGGCTATTAAGACGGACGGAGACCTGAAACCCGATATGACCATGTCATCTTTTGACTTTGACCTCCGTTCAAGCCTCTTTCGTTTCCATGCCCATGGGGTCGTAAACGGAAAACAGGTTACACTTTATACGGAAACGCCGGGCTCCGAGAAGAAGACGGTGCTTAATCTGAAAGACGCGCCCCAGCTTGCGAACGGCATTCTCGATTCCGCCGGCATTGCGGAAATGAAAGAGGGTGAGAGCAGAAGCGTAAATGTCTTTGATCCGGCAACGATGGGTCAGAGACCTATAAAGCTGACTATGCTGGGCGATGATGCCATCACGATTATGGGTCAAGAAAGAAAGGCCAGGAAAATATCTGTCGATTTTATGGGAGCGAAGCAGCTGGCATGGATCGGGGAGGCCGGTGATATTTTAAGAGAACAGGGTATTCTGGGAATTACCATGGAGAGGGTTACAAAAAGTCAAGCCTTGGAGGGACTGACTCTCGCTGCCGGTGCCGACCTGACACAGATTGCTTCTGTTCCCTCAAATGTGGTCATGGACGATACAGCGGCGTTGTCTATGCTGAAGGTCAAGCTGACCAATATAGATAAGGCAAACCTCAAATTAAACGGAGGCAGACAAACGTTAAGAAAGGATACACTGGTCGTTCAGAAAGAAACAATTCCGACGCGTCCCTTCCGGGCCGCAGATATTGCAGGGAATGAAGACTTTCTGAAACCAAGTCCATTTATCCAATCCGACGATCCGAAGATCGTGAGCAAAGCCATGGAAATTGTCTCTCCTGATGATCCCCTCTCTGTGAGGGCTGCAAAGATTCTATCGTGGGTCTATAAGAACGTGGAGAAAAGGCCTGTACTATCCGTACCAAATGCCCTTGAGACGCTGAACAATCTCGTCGGTGATTGTAATGAACATGCAGTTCTGCTTGCGGCGCTGGCACGGGCTGCGGGCATTCCGGCACAGCTGGAAGTCGGACTCGTCTATCAGAGGGGAAGATTTTATTATCATGCGTGGAATGTACTTTTCATCGGAACGTGGGTGACTGCAGACGCCGTCATGGACCAGATGCCGGCGGATGTCACACACATTCGCTTTGCCCGAGGAGAGGCGGATCAGCAGATCGACCTGATCGGTGTTATCGGCAAGGTGCGGCTTACTATCCTCGATAAATCCAGATGACTGTCTCATTGATTGAGTAAAGGTTGATATGAATGATCCAAGAGACCACAATATGATAGAGTTGAAGAATCTTACCAAACGCTATGGCAAGACTCTGGCTGTAAATAATCTCAATCTTTCCGTAGCGAGGGGCGAAATATATGGATTCATAGGTCCTAACGGCGCCGGCAAGACAACGACGATACGTATTATGGGCGGAGTCCTTGCACCCACCGAAGGTCTGGTTACGATCGACGGGATAAACATGGCCGATGATCCCGAGGGCGTGAAGCGAAGGATAGGCTTCATACCTGACAGGCCTTTCATCTACGAAAAGCTGACAGGGATGGAATTCATGAGGTTTTCAGCAGACCTGTATGGCGTGGACGAGCGGGTATTCCGGGATAAGGCGGAGGAGCTATTGAAAAAATTTGCCATTTTTAACTGGGCGGATGAGCTCATCGAATCTTATTCCCACGGAATGAAACAGCGTCTCATTATTTCTTCAGCCCTCCTTCATGACCCTACGGTGATTATTGTCGATGAACCGATGGTAGGTCTCGATCCGGCGGCGATAAAAATGGTTAAGAATATGTTCCGGGAACTTTCGCGCGGGGGCATGACCATCTTCATGTCGACACATACCTTAGCGGTTGCGGAGGACATCTGCGACCGCATCGGCGTTATTCACAGAGGCGCCCTTATCGCCACCGGTACTACGGGGGATCTCAAGAGGGACGCAGGGGTGGAAGAGGCGGACCTGGAAGAAGTGTTCTTAATTCTGACAGAGGGGCAGCAGATTTAATGAGAGAGATACTTGCCCTCTTGAAACCGCGCCTTTGGTCTTTCAAGAATGGAAGTTACTCGAGGGATGCAAAAAACCGCAAATTGAAGGGGCTCCTTTTCGGTACGGTCGGCTTGCTATTCTGGGCGGGCATCTTCGCCATTTTTTATCGCGTGCTCGTTTATTTTCAAGGTATCGAGGGTTTTGGGGACGTCCTGGCACGTAAGCTCATGTCCATGGTGCTTGTGACGCTGTTTTCACTGCTAATATTCAGCAGTATAATAACTTCTCTCACGAAGCTGTATCTCAGCAAAGATCTGATTCTCGTCCACTCCATGCCCGTGTCCACGGCGAAGATATTTCTTGCACGCTGGTTCGAGAGCACCATCGACAGTTCCTGGATGGTCGTCGTGTACATGCTGCCCGTATTTCTCTCTTACGGCATCGTTTACAAGGCAGGATTATTTTTTTATACGATGGTGGGCCTGTCAATCATCCCGCTGTGCCTCATTGCCTCAGGCATCAGCGCGGTTGCCGTAGTTCTGGTCGCTGTGATACTGCCTGCGGGCCGCCTCAGGTCCTTCTTCATCTTCCTCGGCTTTGTACTATTCTTGATTCTGCTTATGGCATTTCGCCTGATGAGGCCCGAGAGGCTCGTCAATCCTGATACCTTCGCCTCTCTCATTCTCTACTTCAAATCCCTCGAGGCGCCGGGCTCACCTTTTCTTCCGACAACGTGGATCTTCGACGGCATACAGGCCGCCCTTCAAGGACAGGTCGGCAGTGCGGTCTTCGATCTCATCCTTACCTGGAGTTTTGCCGTTGCCGCGATATTTGTCATAACCTGGATTTCGGGGGCGACGTATTTCACCGGTTATTCGAAGGCGCAGACTACGGCCGGGCGCCTGTTTCCAGCTCGCGGCCGGAAGAAGCGGGAACGGACATATCTCTTGAATCATCTATCAGGCGCCGTGAGGGCCTTTGCCGTGAAGGAAATCAAGACTTTTTTCCGGGATCAGACCCAGTGGCCGCAGATATTTCTTATTATTGCCTTGATTGTCATCTATCTCTACAACTTTTCCGTTCTGCCCCTCGACAAGTCTCCTATAAAAACCGTTTATCTTCAGAATATCTTTTCCTTCTTGAACATGGGGCTTGCGACATTTGTTCTCACTGCAGTGGCGGCGCGATTTGTCTATCCGGCCGTGAGCATGGAGGGAGAGGCCTTCTGGATTGTGCGATCCTCGCCTGTCAGGATACGAACGCTTCTCTGGATTAAATTTTGCGTGTACTATGCGCCCCTCCTCATACTTACGGAAATCCTCATTGTCGTCTCCAATCTACTCCTTCACGTAACGCCGTTCATGATGGTTCTCTCGGTCACGACGGTGTTTCTCATGGTTCCGGGGATTGTATCCATGGGTGTCGGTTTCGGCGCGGCCTATCCTGACTTTCAGTCTGAAAATCCGGCCCAGTCTGTAACAAGCTTCGGCGGCCTTCTTTTCATGATTCTCTGTGCCGGATTCATTGCTACAGTTATTGTTCTCGAAGCAGGACCTGTCTATACGGTCTTTATGGCGGGCTTTCGCGGAGGGAGCCTATCCACCCTTCAGTGGATGTGGCTTGTTGTTTCTTTTTCGCTGGTCCTCCTGCTTTGCATTCTTGCCGTTATCGTGCCCATGCGCTGGGGAGAGCGTTGCCTGAGCAGAAATGATTAGCCCCTCTATCGCTTAGGTAAATACTGTCCAGAGAATGGCATAAAGAAGGGCGGGGATGAAGTTTCCGATCCGGATCTTTGTGAGTCCGAGTATGTTGGTTCCGATGCCTATGATGAGGAGACCGCCGGAAGCAGTGACTGCTTCGATAACAGCGGGGTTTTGCATAAATAGAAGCTTTGAGGATAAAAGAGTGATGGAACCCTGGACGACAAGAACGGAGAGTGCGGAAAATGCCACGCCGATCCCGAGGGTGGACGCGAAGGCAATTGAGGCTACGCCGTCAAGCAATGACTTGATATAGAGTATGCTCGCGTCTCCGGACGAGCCGTCCTGGATGGAGCCGACGATCATCATGGCGCCGGTGAGGTAAAGAACGGAAGCTGAAACGAAACCCTGCACGAATGTTGAAGAGTCGGAGCGGGCGCGTGCCTTAAGCCATCTCCCCAGGTATTCAACACCCTGCTCGATTCTCATCAACTCCCCGGTAATTGCGCCCAACAATACGCATCCGATGATGACTATCGGCTCTTTTCCGGAAAGCGACATTTTGAGGCCCATGAATATGACGGAAAGGCCCAGGGCCTGTACGACAATCGTCTTGATCCTTTCCGAAAGGAACCGGCCGGCGGAAATCCCGATGACGCTTCCGGCGATGATGGCTCCCGTATTTACAATCGTTCCCGTCAACAGTAAACCCCTTTGATATGTCTATGCTTCAATATTCATATACGCGGCTGATATCCTCTCACGTAGACTGTGTTTTATAAGGACAACGGGCCTGTTTGTCAACGGATTTTGAGAAAAGCATTTCTCATGCTTCATATTATCTTGCAAGACGGGAGCAAAAAATAGACTTTTGATGCCTCAATATTTATGTTAATTGAAACGGCAAAAGTATGGTCATATCTTATTGACGCAGGAAGAGGGTAGGGGATGACAAAAGCGGTATTCCTGTCCGATGCCCATTTGAAAAATCAGCGTGATGACGGCTATCGTCAAATCATGAAGTTCCTGGATTTCCCGGAGGAGCATATCGACGATCTCTTTATCCTCGGGGACCTGTTCGATTTCTGGTTCTGCCGGGATGGTCACATCTATCCCGGGTTTAGGACTGTTGTTGAAAAGCTTGCCGATCTTAAGCAGAGAGGCATGCGCATTCACCTCTTCGAGGGTAACCACGATTTCTTCCTCGGAGATTATTTCACGAAAACGCTGGGCATAAAAGTTTTTACCGAATGGGCCAATATCGATTTAGATGGAAGGAAGGTACTCATATCCCATGGGGATACCATAGACAGGACAAACAAGAAGTACATTCTTTTGAGGAAGCTCCTGAGGAGCGGATTATTTTACAGGATGCAGAGGAGCATCCCTCCCTCTATCCTGTGGAAAATCGCCCGCGCAAGCTCCGCTGTGAGCAAGGAACTTACAATCGAGTCTGAAACTATTATTGCAAAGAAGATGGAGGCGTTTGCCCTGAATAAGTTTCATGAAGGTATTGATGCAGTAATCATCGGTCACTCCCATATCCCGCTGTTGAAGGAATATGAGATCGGAGGACGCAGAAAAACGTTTGTTACACTTGGCGACTGGATCAAACACTATTCCTATCTCTGCTATGAAGACGGCCGCTTCACATTGTCGTTTTACAAGTCTGCCTGACGCGTTTCCGGAAGCGAGCGCGCAAGACTGGACACGCTGCGCCATATATGCTAAGCATAAAGCCTATTTTTCAAAGGAGCCAGCCATGATGAATTTCGGCGGAGTAGACCCTGCATTTCCATCTTTCGAAGACTCCACATTCATAGTCCTGCCGATTCCTTATGACCTGACATCAACGTATCAGTCCGGGTCGCGGAGAGGGCCTCATGCCATTCTGGAGGCTTCGGGCCAGATGGAGCTTTACGATGAGGAGCTTTGCAAAGAGACTTATCTGGCCGGCATTTATACCCTGCCGCCGCTGGAGTCCGATGCGCGCGGCCCGGGAGAGATGGTAAATGCCGTAAGACACGCGGTCGCTGATATTCTCTCCGCCGACAAGGTTCCGGTCTTGCTGGGAGGGGAGCATAGCATTTCTTTTGGCGCCGTTCAGGCGTTCAAGGAAAAGTACCCCGGGATATCCGTTCTTCAACTCGATGCGCACGCTGACCTCAGAAATTATTATCAATGCAGTCCATACAGCCATGCATCTGTCGGCCGCCGCATATCGGAAATCTGCCCCCTCGTCCAGGCCGGTATCAGGAGCATGAGTGCGGAAGAAGCCGCCTTTATGAAGGAGGGCAAGATAAAAACCTTTTCCGCGGATTTCATACTTGAAACACACAACTGGTGGGAAGAAATATGTGAAAACCTAAGCGGTGACGTCTACGTCTCAATAGACATAGATGTTCTTGATCCATCCGTCATGCCTGCAACCGGCACCCCTGAGCCGGCGGGCATTTACTGGAAAGACGTCTTGCGTATCATGAAAGAGGTATCAAAACGCTGCCGGGTACGGGGCTTTGATGTAGTTGAGCTTTCGCCCATTCCCGGCATGGTTGCCCCCGATTTCATTACCGCGAAATTGATCTATAGAATAATGGGTTATTTGACTGAGGCGAAGTAGGCGGGAAAATTGTAAATACAGGGAGCAGGCAAATGCTTACGGACTACCTGCAGACGTCAGGTGCCTATGCGATTCCCCCGATTCTCGGCTTTCTTGTTCTCATATCTCTTACCCTGATTGCCATTCTGAGGGGTGGGAAGAATCCCACAAATAAGTTGTTTGCCGGCATCTGTCTTACAGGCGCATTGGTCAACGCCGACATTGTGCTGGTTTCAACCATTCCGGATAAAACCCTTGCCCTTACAATAGATAGGACACTCCATTTTTTATTTGTCCTTGCCTTACCGGTCTATATCCAGTTCATTCATTCGTTCGTCGGTATTTCGGGACGGAGATGGCTTGTATATGCCGCCTTTTTTATCAGTTTCATTCTTGTCTCTTTTGTCCCCTCAGATCTTTTTATAAGCGGATTTCAGCATTATAATTTTGGAGTGATCGCCAAAGCCGGACCGGCCTACTATGCATTCTCACTCATTGCCGGTTTGATTGTCTTTTACTGCCTTGCCGTTCTGTTTGTGAGGATGCGGAAGGCCAAAGACAATCAAGAGAAAAACCGGATAAAATATATATTGGGCGGCATGGGGGTCGGCGCATTGTTCGTTGCATCGAACATACTTACGATATGCGGCGTTAAGATTTACCCCCTCGGGAGTGCAAGCTGCATCCCGGCCGTCGTCCTGGCCTTCGGGGTGCTGAAGTATGATCTTCTCGACTTGGGCGTCGTCATAAGGAAGGGGACGATCTATTTCATCCTGACAGGCATCCTGACGGTTTTTTATATAGCCGTCATTTATCTCTTTCACGCATCGTTCGTGTTATCAGACGAGGAAGGATCCCTGATCTTGTCGCTGGTATTGGCGGCGCTGATCGTGGTTCTGTTCAACCCCGTGCGGGAGAAGGTCCAAGGGTGGATCGATAATCTATTTTTCCGGGGCAGGTACAATTACCCAAAGCTTCTGAGAGAGATAAGCGGGGCAATGGCGGGGCTCTTGAAATTTGAGCAGATAAAGGATTTGATACTCCAGTCGGTCTCAGCGGCCTTGCAGGTCACACATGTAGGCCTTGTCGTCTATGCCGATGATAAGGGATATTTTCAGCTTTTTTCTGATGACGCAGAGCTGTCGAGAGAGACGGATAACGGTCTTTTTGATGGGATGCATCCCATCGTTGCCTATCTCGAAAAGACAAGAAGGCCCTTGAGCAAATATATTGTTGAAAAAGAGGCGTCTGACTCGGGTGAAGGGGCGCGGATATTTTCCGTGTTCGATTCCCTGGGGGCATCCTTGGTAGTTCCTATGATTTCAAATTCCAGGCTGATCGGCATGATTGCCCTCGGACAGAAGAAGTCAGGGGAACTTTTTGTTCATGAGGATCTGGAGCTCCTGACAACTATCGCGAACCAGGGCGTTACGAGCCTGGAAAATGCCAAATCATACGAAGAGATCGAAAAGCTGAACCGTGATCTGGAAAAAAAAGTTGAAGAGAGAACCACGGCCCTGCGTAAGGCCATGGTGGAGATGGAGAGGGCGCAGAAGCAGTTGATCCAATCGGAGAGCCTTGCCGCTATCGGGCAATTGGTTGCGGGCACGGCACATGAACTTAACAACCCTCTTGCGAGTGCATCAAGCCTCATTCAGACCAGCGTAGAATCAGTCGAGGAGTGGGAGGTCAAAGACGGGAACCGGGATGAGGTTATACAGGATCTCGCATTTTCGATAAAAGAGTTGAAGCGGGCCGGCGACATCGTGCGGAGCCTTCTCGATCTGTCACGCCAGACGCAGGTCTACTCGGAACCCGTTAACATAAATGTTGCAATCGATGACGCCCTCCGGGTTCTCTAATCTGTATAAACATCTGCAAATTGAAATTGAAAAAGAATACTACAGCGACCTACCCGTCGTGGAAGGCAATTTTGCCAATCTGGGTCAGGTGTTTACGAATGTGATTAAGAATGCCATCGAGGCGATGGACAAGGGGCATGGGAAGATTACCCTGGTTACGGAGTATAAGAAAGAGACGGACAGTGTCGTCATCGAATGCAGGGATACGGGGAAGGGGATTGCGGACAATCAGATGAAAAACATATTCCAGCCCTTCTTCACGACCAAGCCGGTTGGCAAGGGGACGGGATTGGGACTCTATGTTTCTCATGAGATTGTCAGAAGGGCAGGCGGGACTATCTCCGCGAAAAGCGAGGAGGGCAAGGGGTCTGTATTTTCGATAGAACTCCCGTGCAAGCGGGGAGAAACACGAAAAATACCTTGACAAAGGAGAGGTGTTGGTTTACAAAGCACACTCATTTATGAAGAGTTGAGATGACGCGGGGTGGAGCAGTCTGGTANNAGGTCGATGGTTCAAATCCATCCCCCGCTACCAAAATAAATCAAGGGGTTTGCCGGTATGACAGCCCCTTTTTCTTTGTTCATGACTCAGCTTTCCTCACATCATCCTTGATTCTCTTTACGTGGCCGCGGCCCAATCCCTTCACTTCACAGCCAAGCTCAAAGAAGCGTCTGATCTTTGCATCATCCAATATGCCGAAACAGTCGATAACGGCGACGGGCCGCCCCGTCATCCCGAGAACGGCATCCGGCGTCAGCTTCAGGTACATTTCATGACGCACTGCGAGCACGACGGCGTCAGCTTTTCTGAGCGCCTCTGAAATATCCTGATTGACGCGAAGTTCAGCAAGCTTCTCCTGATTCCGAAAAAACCGTGCTCTTGAATGGCCGGGCGCCGGATAGCTTTCCTGTTTTTCAAATTCCCACCAGTGCTTCACATAGGGATCATGTACGACGACGTCTGCTCCCATCTCAGAGAGCTTACGAACCAGGATCTCAGAGCCGCTGTAGCGCGTATCGCCGACGTCTTCCCGGTAAGACACCCCGAGAACGGCGATTCTGCAAGCTGCTACAATCTTCCCCATGTTCCGGAGCGCGTCTCGCACAAGCTGCACTGCATGAAGGGGCCGGGTGTCATTTATATCGATGGCCAGGGGCGTAATCTTAAAGATGTCGTCTTCAAACCCCATCAGGGTGTGGTAGGCCCAGACCCCGAGCCCGCCGTCCTTCGGAAGACAATACCCTCCAATGCCTGGGCCGGGGAAGATTATGTTGGAATGCGTCGGCCGCACTTTGACGGCTTCCAACACTTTGATCAGATCGACACCGTTGCGCTCTGCAAAAAGACTCCATTCGTGGAGATAGGCAAGTAAAGTAGCCCGATAAGAGTTCTCCACAATCTTGCAGGTTTCGCTTTCGATGGGGCGGTCCAGAATCGTAAGGGGGTACTTCCCCACGTTGATAACATCAGAGAGGAAGGCGACGACACGCCTCCGCGCCTCTTCATTGATGCCGCTCGCGACGCGCCAGAAATCGCGGATTGAAGAGACATACTGGCGGCCCGGCATAACCCTTTCAAAGGAATGGGCCAAGAGCGGCTCCCGGTCAGCAATGCCGCGTTTCTCGAAGGCCTTCTTTACTATCGGGTACGCTATATATTCGGTCGTTCCCGGCGGAACGGTCGTCTCAATCAGGATCATGCAATCCGGACTGATCCTTTCGCCGATGATCTTCAGACTGTCTTCGAAGGCGGTAATATCCGCCTCCCCACATTTCACGTTGCCGAAGGTTTCCTTGTTATAATCACACTGAACATCCACCACAACGCAGTCGGCAAGGGAAAGGACATCATAGGTAAAAGTAGCAATGAGAGTCTTTTTCACATTCACGCAACGACTAATCAGGGGCGCAACCTCGGGATCTTCAGATTCGACGGGTGCAATGCCCCTGTTGATGTAGGGGATCTTCCAGTAAGAACGCGTCGAAGGCCTCTGCATTCCTATGACAAACTTAGTTGGTTTTCCCGTAGCGGGATCGATGGTATCCGCGACGACGCCCGCCATGACAGCGCCCACAAATCCCAGGCCCATCACAACAACGATCTCACGTCCCAGCGCCCTCTGTTTGTCCACGATCTCTTGCAGGCGCTCGAATTCAGAAACATATTCACTTTCCCCAGGGAGGGGAAACAATTCACCGTCCGGCGCTTGTGATGTTGGCTGCTCATTCAAGTTCACTATGATATCCTTTCGTCTTTTCCGTATGGAAGTGAAATAACTGCAATAATATCAGAAAACAAAGCATTATAATGATGCTGCAAATGTCGGATAAAATTGCTATTTTGTCAAGAGTATTTTATCAATAAGGGAGATCAACGGCATGCTGCAGCAAGAAAGTTGGCATGTGTTTTGTAAGTAATACGGATATCGTATAGGAGTCCGGGGTTTACTATGGCTATTCCGATCAGAAATGACATGGAAAGGGAAGTTTCATATGCGCGGGAAATCCAAGCTTACAAAGCGCGGATGCTGAATGAATCCGCCCGCAAGAACAGTGCCTTTGAGGCTGTTCTGAAAGATGCCATGTCTACGGCGCCCGTGCTTGATAAGGAACAGGTTCGGACGCTGTTGCTTGCGATGAGAATGCAGATGAATGAGAGGTTGTTCCGTGTAGTTTCCGGTGACAGGCATGACAGCGATATGTTCAAACCGTTTCAAGGACTCCCGGAACCGGGTGTCACGGGGTATCTGCCGGAACCGGCAGCGTCAAAAATACGGCGTGAGCCGCAAAAAAATGACAATGTCCCGCGTAAAGACAATATTGACGATATAATCGGCAGCGCGGCCCAGAGGTTCAGCGTTGACCCTGACTTGATAAGAGGAGTCATAAAAGCGGAGAGCAATTTCAACCGGAAGAGCACATCACCCAAGGGAGCCATGGGGCTTATGCAGCTCATGCCGGAAACTGCCAGAGATCTCGGCGTCAAAGATCCTTATGACGCTTATGAAAATGTCATGGGAGGGACACGCTATTTGAAAGGCCTTCTTGATCGATATGACGGCAATGTTGATCGTGCACTTGCTGCGTATAATTGGGGCATGGGAAATGTGGAGAGGCATCCGGGCAAACTACCGAGGGAAACCAGAACTTATATATCGCGGATCAGGCAGTATTACCTCGATGCAAAGGCTTAGTCAGAATAATTAAGAAGCATGAAGCACCTTTTACGCCGCTGTTGATGATAAACTAAGATCAGTACCCTGTCTTTTCTTTCCAATCTCCCAGAGCCTGGAGGGAACGCTCCGCATAGTGCCGACCTCTCTCCTTCTTCGGAGCTTTCTCTGTAAGCGGCGGGAATATGCCGAAATTGATGTTCATGGGCTGAAATTTTTTTTGATCTGCATGAGTGATATAATGCAGCATGGCACCGATAGCCGTTGTCGCAGGTAGCGGTGTCATGACCCGGCCGCAAAGATAACTCTCGACGCTCAGTCCTGCTACAAGACCGATTGCCGAAGACTCTATGTATCCTTCCGCACCTGTAATCTGACCGGCGAAAAAGATATTATCCTTCGTCCGCAATTGAAGCGATTCCCGGAGGAGAGCCGGCGAGTTGATGAACGTATTGCGGTGGATACTGCCATATCTTGCAAACTCCGCATTTTCCAGTCCCGGAATCGTTCTCAATATGCGACGCTGTTCAGGCCATGTGAGCTTTGTCTGAAATCCCACCATGTTGAAGAGTCTGCCGCCCTCATCCTCCTGCCGCAATTGCACTGCTGCATACGGCTGCTTGCCTGTCTTTGGGTCCAACAATCCCACAGGCTTCATCGGCCCATAAGCGAGGGTATGTTTTCCGCTTAGGGCGAGAACTTCAATGGGGAGACACCCGCTGAAGAATTTCAACTCTTCAAACGGTTTCAGGGGGACCTTGTCGCCTTCCATCAATGCCTGCCAGAACCGCTCATATTCCGCCCTTTCCATCGGGCAATTCAGATAATCACCTTCTCCTTCGTCATACCTTGATGCCCGGAATACCTTTGTATGATCTATGGAGTCCCCTTCAATGATCGGAGAGATGGCGTCGTAGAAGTAAAGATAGTCGCTGCCGGTAAGCTCTGCAATGCTCTTGGCCATGGCATGAGATGTGAGAGGACCCGTTGCGACAATGACCAAGTGGTCATTGGGGATATCCTGCAATTCCTTCCTTATGATGGTAAGTCTTTCCTGCGAAAGGAGCTTCTCTTCCACATACATGGAAAAACGCGCCCTGTCCACGGCGAGGGCCTTGCCTGCAGGAACAGCAGTTCTATCCGCCGCCTCTATGATAAGAGAGTTCATGAGGCGCATCTCTGCTTTCAGGAGGCCCGCGGCGTTTCCCTGCATGTTGGACCTAAGTGAATTGCTGCATACCAATTCCGCCAGGTGGGGTGATTTATGGGCGGGGGAAAAAGCCTCCGGTTTCATTTCATAGATGACAACCGAGCGGCCCCTTATTAATAACTGCCACGCCGCCTCACAGCCGGCAAGGCCGCCGCCGACAACGATGATGGGTTTCTCAGGGGGCATCTCTATTACAGGGGGGCTTTGTACCTGCAATCCGCTGCACGGCAGGCCTTATGACTGCCTCCCCGCGGAGTGCGCTTTTCGATGAGGAACGGTGCGCCGCACTGGGGACACGGTTCCGGCACGGGTCTATCCCATATGGCAAAAGTGCAGGTAGGATAGTTCGTGCAACTGAAAAATACTTTTCCTTTCTTCGTTCTTTTTTCGCAGATCTTCCCCGTGCATTCCTTCTCCGGACACGCTATGCCGAGGTTGATGGGCATAGTATTCTTGCATTCAGGATATCCGGAACAGCCCAAAAACTTTCCAAACCTGCCCTCTTTGATGACCATGCCTTTGCCGCAGTGAGTGCATACAGTGTCGGTGGCAGCGGTCTCAGCGGGGCTTCCGTTTTCTTGGTTGGCATCGGGGACATTCATTGTATTCTTGCATTCAGGATAGTTGGAACAGGCGATAAACCTGCCCCTCTTGCCCCATTTTATGATCATCGGGCTTTGACACTTGTCGCATATGATGTCTGTGGGTGTTTCTTCCTTTTTAATATTTCTCATATGCAGCTCGGCATTCTTGAGCTCTTTTTCAAAAGAGGAATAGAATTCATTCAATGTGTCAAACTTCTGCGTCTTTCCGTCTTCGATCAGATCCAATTTATTTTCCAGAGACGCCGTAAATTCAACGTCGAGTATCTTGGGAAAATTTTTCACCAACAATTCTGTAACGAGCGTTCCCAGCTCCGTCGGGATAAACCTTCCTTTTTCCAGCCGTACATACTCCCTATCCTGGATCGTGCTGAGAATGTTCGCGTATGTGCTGGGTCTGCCAATACCATTTTCTTCCAGTTCTCTTACGAGGGATGCTTCTGTGAATCGAGGTGGAGGTTGAGTAAATTTCTGCTCCGGCTTCAAAGAAATAAGGTTGAGGGTTTCGCCCACGGAGACATCGGGAAGGGACTTGCTGAAATCGTCTTCGCCTTCCCCGTTTTCTTTGCCTTCCGTGTAGACGATCGTAAATCCGGGGAACTTCATTACCGATCCCTGCGCGCGGAAGAGGTATTTCCCCGCTTCCGTATCGATTGTAGTCTGATCAAGAACAGCGGGATTCATCTGGCTTGCCGTGAAGCGGTTCCATATCAGTTGGTAGAGGCGAAATTCATCGTTGCTCAAGTATGTCTTTATATCCTGGGGTCTATAAGCCATGGACGAGGGTCTTATCGCTTCGTGGGCATCCTGCGCCGTTGCAGAATTCTTGAATGTCCTTGGCTTG
Organism: Syntrophaceae bacterium; assembly: GCA_003153775.1. GTDB lineage: Bacteria > Desulfobacterota > Syntrophia > Syntrophales > UBA2185 > Fen-1135. The sequence continues at coordinate 69,974 of PMBI01000059.1, forward strand.
GGAGGAAGGAAACCCGGATCATAATTCTCCGCAATATATTTTCGTACGTCGCTGATTGCTTCTTCAGCAGTACGGAGAGAATCGGTTCTCATGTATGTAATAAGCCCGACCGGGCCTTCTGGGCCTAATTCTATGCCTTCATAGAGCTTCTGGGCAACGCTCATGGTTTTTTTTGCAGAGAAACGAAGCCATCGCGAGGCTTCCTGCTGCATTTTGCTCGTCGTAAAGGGCGGCAGCGGAGACCTCTTTATCTCCTTCTTTTCCTGCTTTGCAACAATGAAGGGAACAGCTTTCAGGTACTCGAGAATTTCCGACGATTGGGATTCATTGGTTATCTGTGACTTCTTGCCGTCGGCTTTGATAAGGCGAGCCTCAAAGGGCGGGGGATTTTTCCCTTCCAGTTGTGCCGTGATGTGCCAGTATTCCTGTGAGACGAATTTCCGGATTTCTTCTTCCCTGTCGCAGATAATCCGCACTGCAACGGATTGCACACGGCCGGCGCTTAAACCGCGTTTCACCTTATCCCACAGGATAGGACTGATCTTATATCCCACCAACCGGTCGAGGATGCGCCGCGTCTGTTGAGCCTCGTACTTGTTTACGTCCAGCTCCAAGGGGTTGTTCATTGCTTCCAGCACGGTTTTTTTCGTGAGATCATTAAAGAGAATCCTGTGGATGTCTTTATTTTTCATCCCTATCTCTTCGGCGATGTGCCAGGCTATGGCTTCTCCTTCCCTGTCCGGGTCAGGCGCGAGGTAGATGTGCTCTGCTTCCTTAGCGGCTTTCTTCAGATTGGCAACGACCTTTTTCTTGGACTCAATAACGCTCAATGTAGTCTCAAAATGTTTTTCCGGATCTATGCCAAGCTTGCTCTTGGGCAGGTCTTTAATGTGCCCCATCGAGGCATGGACTTCATAATTCGAGCCAAGGAACTTTCTAATGGTTTTTACCTTTGTAGGCGATTCAACAATAATGAGGGAATGCGGCATGACTACTCCTTAACCATAAACTTTTTTCCAGGGAGTTGCTTGATAATCCCTCTTAGCTCCAGAGTCAACAAAATATTTAAGGCTTCGTTTGGTTTTAACCCTGTAGCAGTGATTATACTATCTATATCCATGGCTTTTGAGGACATACTTTTCAATACGGACTGTTCTACATCTGTTAATTCATGAGCGGCCGTTTTTCGTTGGGGTCTTTTCTCTTCGGCCTCATCCTGCTTCAATATGCTTTTTTCCGGAGGAGCGTCTTGGGAAGGCCTTCCCAGCTGCGGGAGGATCTCTTCCAATATATCGTAGGCATTTTCTATCAGTTTTGCCCCTTGTTTGATTAATTTATTGGTACCACGGGATCCCGCTGAATCAATGCTGCCCGGTACGGCAAAGACTTCGCGGCCCTGTTCGAGCGCCAGTTTTGCTGTGATAAGAGAGCCGCTCTTTTCATTAGCTTCAACTACAACAACGCCCAGAGATATGCCGCTGATTATTCTATTTCTTGCCGGGAAATTCGATCCGGAGGGCGGCGTGCCGAAGGCGTATTCGGTGATCACGGCGCCTTTGGCGACGATTTCCTCGTAGAGTTCCCGATTCTCGGGAGGATAGATTGTATCGAGACCGCAGCCCAAGACGGCTATGGTTCTGCCTTTGCCTGTGAGGGCCCCTTTATGCGCGGCCGAGTCGATTCCCCTGGCCAGGCCACTCACCACGGTTATGCCTTTTATGGCAAGTTCGCGGCAGAGCCGCTCTGTGGAAAATTTACCATACGTGCTCGCCGTCCTGGAACCGACGACAGCGATGTTTACATCATCTGCCTTCAAATGCCCTTTGGCGTACAGAAAGGGTGGAAAATCATAGATGTTTAAAAGGCTTCTTGGATATAAGGAATCCTGGTATGTGATCAGGCGGGCATCATATTTCTTGAGGAGCTCAAGTTCTTCCTCTGTCTTTTGCCAGCCGTTGAAGTCTTTAACATTTCCGGCTGTCCTGGGGCCAATTCCAGGAACGGCCGTAAGGCTCTGCAAAGACGCATTGAATACTTTCTTGGGATGACCGAAGGCATCAACTAGGTTCTTGAAGCCGAGACTTCCTACTCCATCGATGGATTTTAATGCTATCCAGTATTTGCGGTCGTTCGCGATCATGTTTTAAAAGGAATGTCTGTTAAATGATAAGAATCCGGAAAAGTCATAGATTGGGGCAAGATATATCGGATATAAAAAATGTGTCAAGACATTTCATCGTTAAAAACCGTTGCGTTCTCCCGATCTTTGGGTTAGAAAACACCATATTTCTCACTGGAGTTCTGCATGGTCCGTCGCGTGTCTTTGCTTGTTATTGTATCTTTCGTGCTCATAAACTTATCCGGGGTATGGGCGCTCGACAATTTGCCGGATGCAGAGAACAAAAAGAAGGTGACATCTGATCAGGGAAAGACGAATGGGCAAAGCCCCGTCCTAAATATATCGCCGAGAGAAATTGATCTCGGCGTCATTGGACCGGATGAAGGCGTCAAGAGCGCCTTTGTCCTGAAGAATGTCGGTTCGGGTTCATGCAACTGGCATGCAGACGGGTCGGAAGGGTGGGCGTTACTCGATGAGAAAAAATTGTCGGGTGTTTTGAAGAAGGAGGGAGAGAACCTCCAGGTTCACGTTAGCTTTCTAAAGAAGACTCATGGCACCGAGACGAACGGGAAAAACCTGGTTCAAATGAGTCTTGAAGCCGGGAACCGGATCAACATTTATCGCAAGAGTCTGCCTTACGGCAATTACAGGGAGGCGTTGAAATTCGCGTCGAATGGCGGAACGAGGACAATATTCATAAGATTTGAGCTGGCGTCCCGGGACGTAGAACCTAAGATTGACGTGGATCCTGCCCGGATTGATTTTGGAGCCGTCAAGCCGGGGGATTATGCGAGCAGGAGGATCAAGGTTACAAATAAAGGTCAGGAGATACTGCGATGGCAAGTATCCGTCAGAAGCAACGCCAACAGCACATCCGCTGAAGCCGGCAGATACAGCTCATTATTTAACGGAGACATCAAGGGCAGCGGAGTTTATGTGCCGCCGGCTCATTTGAAAGATGCTATGGATATAACGGGCAAATGGGCCGAGAGTAATGGGCTTCCCGCAAGCTCGGTGCCGTCCAGTTCCATAAGATATCGTTTTTGGGGATCCGGGATAAGCGTATTTTTGTCGACGGAAAATGGTGAGGAGAGCGTGTCCTTCCATACGGACGACAAGCATGGAGTAGAGCCTGATTGCCGTGAAGGTCAAAAAGAAACGATGGAGTGCGTGGTTGCCGAAGGCCTTCCGCACGGCCAGCACACTCTTACCATCATCAACAAGAGCGGTGGATTGGTCGTTCAGGGCGTGAGAATTTTCAGCAGGGATGTGAAGAAGGGAACCCCGGGCTTGATAAGCATATTTCCGGATTCAGGCGATACGACAAGGGAAATTGATTATGTCAATGTCATGGTGAATACAAGACAGCGTACCCCGGGCTTTTATGATGAAAATATAATTTTCAATTCCAACGGCGGGAAAGCGGTCATTGAGGTATCCCTTGAAATAGCGGCAGACAATAAAATGGCGAGGGCTGTGGATGTCTATCGCTACGCGGCAGGAGGCGATTATTTGTATACGGCAAATCCTGAGGCGGAAGCAAATACCATCCATGCTAAAGCATATAAGAAACAAGGCATAGCATACAGACTGTTCGGCCAGGGAACGCCGGGTACAACGCCTTTTCATAGATGGTATAATGCGGAGAAAAATGACCACTTCTACTCATACGATCTGCATGGAGAAGGAAGATCCCTGAAGGGTTATGCGTACGAAGGGGTTATCGGAAACATAGCGACCTCCAGACTGACCAATACGAGAGAACTGTATCGTTGGTATAATCCTTCTTCGGGCCGTCACTTTTATTCCACTGATCCGAACGGCGAAGCCGTCAGCAAAAGGGGCTATCGTTTTGATGGTATTGCCGGGTATGTGAGATAGCATTCACGTATTTTATCCTGTGCTTATTGTCAGCATTTAGCTTGACAAAATTTTTCAAAGGGGTTATTAGCTTCAACCTTATACGGTTTAGATATGGCTGTATTATGCGCCTGTAGCTCAGCTGGATAGAGCAACGGACTTCTAATCCGTAGGTCCTGGGTTCGAATCCCCGCAGGCGTACCAGAGATGAATGGTGGGTGTAGCTCAGGTGGTTAGAGTGCCGGGTTGTGGCCCCGGAGGTCGAGGGTTCGAATCCCTTCACTCACCCCATTATTAATAAGCTGTTGAGATAAACAAGAGCGCCCGTAGCTCAGATGGATAGAGTGGCAGACTTCGAATCTGTTGGTCGTACGTTCAAGTCGTACCGGGCGCGCCAGATTATTGGATTATTTGTAAATCTTTGAAAAAAACGTGTGGGCCCTTAGCTCAGCAGGTAGAGCAACTGACTCTTAATCAGTAGGTTGTCGGTTCGAGCCCGACAGGGCTCACCAGAAAAATAGAGGGGTTAAGTGAAATTCTTAACCCCTTTATTGCTTTTGCAAAGCAGGATTATTGTCCAATACGTAATTCTTAGCCTTCGGCATTCAGTATTTCATTGGATGCTCTTGAAGACTCCATCTATTTTAGCCATCAGTTCTTCAGGAGTCACCGGCTTGGCTATAAAATTCCTTCCCCCTATAATTCCCTCTTGTGATTGAACCTGCCGTCTTGATGCGATGGCGGTAATGAATAATATGGGGATCTTCCGCGTTCTTGGGCTATCGAACAGTAGCTCCGCCACCTGACCGCCGCCCATTTCCGGCATAATTATATCGAGAAGAATTAAATCAGGACGCTCTTTCGAGGCCAGGACTACGCCGCTGCTTCCGCTCGTAGTTGTCATTATCTCAAATCTACCAGTCTTCTCAAGGTTGAGCTTGACAAAAAAGCAGAAATCTTCTTCGTCATCAATGAGCAATATTCTCTTCTTTTCAGGCGCTGCTTTTGATTTGACTTGTTCGGCCATGATGCTCTCCTGTATCAATGATTGAAATCGTCTGCATTGTTAAACGCAATCGCCGACGGCGGCGATAACGCCTAAGGCTGCCAGTTTCTCGGACTGGATCAGCTGACTCTGTGGCTCTTCGTCTTCTTCAAGCGCGGCTTCGCGGGAGTTGATGAGGGTTTGCGCAAAAAACTCCGTTGTTCCTACAACCGGCGCTCTATTTAACCCACGGGTAATTCGACAACAACCTCGGTTCCTTCCTGAGGCTTACTATCTATCCGGATAGTGCCGTGGTGTTTGTCAATTATCCCTTTCGTGATGGAGAGTCCCAGGCCTGTGTTTCCCAAATTATCCTTTGTTGTGAAAAAAGGATCGAACGCTTTTTCAATCTTGTCTGCAGGGATGCCGCAACCCACATCGGTAAATGAGATCCGCAGATACGGCTGATCATCTTGATTTCTTATCTGCCGTACGCCGATCGTTATCGTTCCACCGTCCTCCATGGCCTCTACCGAGTTTAAGAGAATATTGGCGAATGCCTGTTTGATTTGATCGGTGTCAATGCTCACCGGTGGTGCATCCGGCGCGTATTGCCTGACTACCTGTATGTGTTTGGTGTCGATCTGATGTTCTACAAATGACAGGGTCTCCTCTATGACAGGCGTAATCTCCACTTTTTCCGTCTGAATTGATATCTGACGTGTGAAACTGAGAAGCCCTTTCACTATAGTATCCGCCCGCTCCGCTGATTTCCTGATTCGTTCCACGGCGTCAGCCAGCAAAGGATCAGAGCCGGACGATGTTTTCAAATATTCGATGCCCTGAATAATGATGGCGAGAGGATTTTTCACCTCATGTGCAATCCCCGCGACAAATGTGCCTACAGCGGCTAATTTCTCGGCCTGCATCAAGTCTTCGTGCAATCTTTTCTGGATTTCCTCTGCGCGCTTGCGATCGGTAATTTCCTGCTCCAATTTGATGTTTCGCTCCTCTATATCTTCTATATAATCTGCAATCTGTGATTGAAGCAGTGCATTCTCGAGGGTTAATTTGATCTCAATAAGCATGGTTGATAAGAGACTTTCATCCTTGGCATCGAAAGCCCCTTCTGATTTTTTGCGCGACAGGTTAATAATAGCTGTGACATCGCCCTTGTGCCTCGCATAGATGGGTATGCTGAGAAAGGAAGGCGAACCGTATTTGGGATCGTTTTTCTTCTGGGTCCTCGGATCCCTCTCGATATCCTTCACGAGGAGAGGTTTTCCTTCGGTAATTACCTGCTTAATGACAGAGTCTGCGATATCGATATATTCGCCTTTTTTCAAACCGCCCTTTATGCCTCTCGATCCGACAAGGCGAAGGCGTTTCGTATCGGGATCGACAACAAATGACGAGCCGATCTGGGAATTTGTCACTGAAAGTGCAGCATCAAGAAAAGTATTAAGAAGATCTTCGAAGTCCCTATTTTGGAAGGCTTTATTTGCAACATCCTTGATGGCCGTGAGTTCTATGTGGCTTTGAGACGCCTGTTCCGTCAGTTCTTGTATAACAGATTCTGCGAAGGAGAAGACATTGTCGAATATACTGAAAAGTATATATAAGCCGGTAAGGACGATGAGCAAAATAATGACAAAGAGCGTGCTTACATAGTAAGTAAAGGTTACGTCCGCATCATAATGCATGTACACGAGGATCAGTGCCGGAAACACAATAATCGATGATCCCACGAGGACAAATTTTCTTTTTACATCCCTGTTTATCGTGCTGAATCTTTCATCCACAGTGACACCCCTCTTGCTTGTCAGTTAAATGATTTCTACTTTTAACTCAAAACGGCTCAAGACGCAAAGATTTTTCACATAAAGTTCACATCAAAGACGGATGGGGTCTGTGGGGCGGCACCAGTAATCGGAAGTGCATAGCGTCAGTAAATTGACGTTATGGGATACCATGGGTGGAGGCGTTATCGCTAAGGGTACAGGTGAGGGCTCCTGTGATCTGAACATTGCCATCCCGGCCATTGACGCTTGCCCCGTTCCAGTCTGTTGTTCCGGCGTCGTTAGTTGCCGACATGTTGAAGGTGATGGCAGATCCACAGGCAGTAGTCGTGCATGCCGAATCAGAGTAAAAAGCGATAGAGCTTCCCTGATAGATATCGATGTAACAATCGCCTGCGGCACATACGCCAAGTGCTGTTGAGTTAATCGTTACGCAACCATTGGTTCCAGCAAGTCTGGCATAGTGCGTGGCCCCTGAATTATTCTGTATCCTGATCTTGGTTTTCTGCGTTGTGCATACCTTGTTATATAATTCGCCGTACGTGAGTTCGGCAATGAGATTTCCGTATGTGTTATCATTTGTCCTGTTGGCCGTTTCGTATTCGCGGGACGAACCCGCTACGTTCTTCCCTGTCAGTCCGAGTGGTGCATTGAAGACGTTTTCTGCAGGCGTCTGGCTGATGGCTACTGAGGCGACACCGTAGCCCTGGCCTGCGGCACCGATATTGCCGTCATCCGCCCCATCGTTCTGGTTCGTGACGCACGGCACGCGCAGTACGCCCGCGTCTGCTGCATGAGACAGATATTCAAATAAGACACCGCAGAAAGAACCCTGTGTGGTGTTGGTAAGCCCGCCCTGCGCGCCTGCTGCGGTATCGTAACTTATGTCATAAAAAAACACACTGCCGAAGGAATCTCTGCCTCCCGGCAACTGGAGCTGCAGGGTCTGGAAAGGCACGTGGCACGGAGGGTTTGCGCAGGTGCAACTGCAAGAAGTGCCGCAAGCAGTGGGGTCGGGGTTTGATACGCCTGTATTATTCGGCGGGATTGTCGTATCGGGGCAGGGGAGCCTCCCGTTCGCTATGGCAAAACTGATGACGGAATTTTTAATATTGTCGAGGTTCGTTCTTGTCGTGGATAATCTTGTGCTCGCTATAGATGATCGCCAGAATGTAACGCCGGCGCCCAGCATCAATCCAATTATTACGAGAACCACTGAAATTTCGACCAGCGAAAAGCCTTTTGGTGAATTCGCCACAAATCTGTCTTTTAAATCCTCCGCAAAAAGGATTTGTTCATTTTTTTCTGTGCCAGGCATCGATGGGCCTCGTCGTCAGTGAATTGACCCTCGTCCGAGAAAAGTATGAGAAAAAGATGGAGACAGATAAGGGGAGGCCATGTCCCCTTATCTGTCGATAAGGAAAAGCGCCGGCAGCAGGAAAATCGGAGCCGGCAATGTACCGAATGCGCTTACTGCCTTACGTGAATTTCGCTTAGAGCTTGAACTCAAGCTGGAAAACACCAGTGGTGGCTGCCATATAGTCTGTCTTTCCCCTTATTGTGCCCGTCGCCGCTCCCGCGGGCGTAGCAAGGTTTCCGTCGTCAAATTGCTGATCGATGAGCTGGCAGACGTCATACGGCATATTCTGGAAATGTATCCAGTGAGTCAGGAGTTTGGGTACGAGAGGCGCTTCGTAATAGCTGACGGCAATAGCCCCGCCATAGGGATGCACGGGGTTGGTGAAGCCGCTACCCGCAAGAATACCTGACTGCCTCAGTTCAGCCCAGAGGTCACACTGTTCCGTACCTGTCGCCGCGCAGGCGAAATCGGCGGGTGTAGTTGCGGCGCCGACGTCTATCAGGGCATTGCCATCGCCGCTTGTAACCACAGGATTTGAAAATCTTGCTGCAGCTTGCGGGTCGTCGCCGGGATAATACTGATACCTGTCAAAGTAGGTATAGATTGCAGCGGCGATCTCCTTCTGCATGTTGTACGTTCTTTTAATCTTTGCGTTCGTGATGAGCTCCTGCCCCTTGATGACGCCGGCAAGAATCAAGCCGATGATTACCAGCACGATTGCCAACTCCACAAGGGTAAAACCTCTTTCACGGTTGATTGCGTAATTAAACATCTTCACCTCCCTTTTTTGTCATCAAAATAGGCGGTTACACTCATATGGTTGCATTAAAAGTCTGTGAACAGTAATTGTCAAGTGTAAAATAATTTTACTCTCTCTTGCCATTTGGTAGCGTGACCTCAAATGTCACGCCTGCCAGCTCAGGAAGAACACGGATATCCCCTTTAATGGCGTTCGCAATGTTCTTTGCCTGAAAGAGGCCGATTCCCAGCCCCCCTTTCTTTGTGGAATAAAAGGGCTCGAATAGCCGGGCATTGCCGTCTATGGGGCTTCCCGTATCGGAGATCTCGATTCTTAAGCCTTCTTCTGTAGAAGCTATATCGATACGGCAGGTGATATCCGGTTCGCTCAGGGTCTTGTCGTAAACATTTCTCAAGATGTTGTCGAAAACGGAAATGACCTTGTACTGCTCGGCGACGATCGAACCCTCGCCTCTTACAGTGCAGTTGAGCCTGTAGTGCTTTGCCAGATTTTCCAGTGAGGCTCTTATATCTATCGTCGTCTTATCGACCGTCTCGACATCAGCGCCTTTTTCCATCTCGAGAAGGCTGATGATTGCCGCTCCCCGCCGGGATTGTGCGGGAAGGGTTTCTTTAAGATAAGAGATGAAACGCTCCTGTCTTTCCGGAGTTTCTAAATGGCGCACGTTATATGAGAGAAATTCTATGAATTGGGCGAGATTCTTGGCATCGTGGAGGATAAATGTCTGGAGCTTGGAAAATTTGTAAAAGGCTTCGTGAATAACTTTAATCCTCAGGAGCACATCCATTTCGACGAGGAAGAAGAGAATTTCAAGGACTATCATATTCAGATAGTATTGCTCACCCCGTGAATGACGCGGCATGATTCCGATTCTTATCCGGTAATCGACTCTCTGTACTTCTTTTTCAAGATACTCTCCGCGAAGGGCTTTCTCGTTCTCAAGGGCCGTGTTCAGGTAGAGGACATCATAATACAGATCATCTATATTTATTTTTCTTAGGACCTGTATAACCGCCGGCAAGAAGCGCTGAATATCGCATTCGAGCACGGTATTGAGGTCGAAGAGTTCCAGTATGGAACGGATGGCCTTTCGCGTGAGGTATCTGATGTAAATGAGAACGCCGATGATAACGAGACCGGCAAAAATAAAGAAAGGATAGATGGATTCAATCGTCATGGGTTCTCCTGACGCCGAACTTCTTCAGGAAATAATAGAGACTCTCTCTTTTTACACCGAGTATTTTTGCCGACTGGTAAACGTTGAAATTCGTATCCCTCAATATCCTGAGGATAATATTCTTGTCTGCCTCGTCCCGCAGTGTCTGCAGACCCTTACCCATCTCAACATCCAGTGAGATTTTCTTGATCCCCTGCTTCTCGAGTTGTTCTTCCGTTTCTTTGAACAGCAGAGCCCGTTCAATGGAATAGAGAATTTTTTCCGTGCTTGCCGGTTTCAGAATGTAGTCGAATGCCCCTGCCTTGATTGCTTCCAGGGCTACCCCTTCCGTCTTCTGGCCCGTGAGGATCAGAACCTTGCAAGAGTATCTGTCCAGCACATGATCGAGCACCCTTAGCCCCTCATCGTGCGTGCCTTCGTAGGGAGGCAATCCAAGGTCGAGGATGACGATATCAATTTTATTGGTCTTAAGGGCGTCGAAGGCCTCTTTCTTATTTCCCGCCTCAAATATGGAATGCGTATTCTCGAGAAAAAAGCGAATCTGCTTTCTTAGAGCAACGTCATCTTCGATGAGGAGGATGGAAACCATGATTCAGTCCCGTCAGTGCCGCTTAATTAGCTTGTCAGAATAAGTAATTGATATGAAAATATTTTGCAATTACAATTTTATGTGGTAGTTTGCATTAGGACTCTATTGTGTCCCGGAGATTTCTTGCATGTAGCATGATTGCCGTTGTGAAGCGTGCATGCGCGAAGGAACATTTTTGAGAATGAATTCAATAGCGAGCGCATTCCCCGCGGCTTGCTCCGGGGTAAGCGAGCGAATGCCGAATGACTGTTCCCCAAGAATCGAAGGTTCTCCGCAGCTTGCTGCGGAGAGCTTCAATGTAAAAACGATGCTGCGTCTGTCCTTCGTAATTTTTGTCTTTTCTCTGATTCTCTGTCCGGTACATGCGCACGCCTTCTGTTTTGAAGAAGCCGGCAAGGCCCATAATATCAGCCATGATCTTCTTGAGGCGATAGCGAGCGTGGAATCCGGGTTGAACGCAAAGGCCGTCCACATAAATGGAAATGGGACAGCGGACCTGGGATTGATACAGATCAACTCTGCGTGGATCGATCCCATGCGACTGAATAGGGAAGAGCTTATTTCGAATCCCTGCTATAACGTTAAGGCCGGTGCGGGAATTCTCAGGCAATGCATAGACACGCATGGATATACATGGGAAGCTGTCGGGTGTTATAACGCCAAGAGTAGGGATAAACGGGTCGGGTATTCGTGGAAGATATACCGTGAGCTTAAGAAGGAGAAGGGAAGAACGTTGGCAAAGAAGAAGGAACGATTGCCCGACGGTGCAGGTTCGGGACAATCACTGTATTTCCGGGTGCGTGACGCCGAAAGCCACGTCGTTAGCGAACAACCATGAGTCTGATTACCGATCTACTCTCCAAAGTCAAGCAGCGGGAAGGGAGCAGGGACGTCCCCCCGACCCTGACGGATGCAGTTTCCAAGTCAAGGGCGGAGAGGCAGACCAGAAAAAAGCTGGGAGTGATCCTTCTTCTCATCTTCTTGCTGATTGGTGGATGGTTCGGCGTGGTTTCGCTTATGGAGAACTTGAAGGAGCGACCTGCGGTTGTGCGTGCGCCGGTCCCGCCCACGCCTGCATTTGTGCCGTCCTCTCAGCCGGCAACTCCTACTTTGCAGGCTCAGCCGCATACAGATGCAGCCGTGGCAGGCGCGAAGGCTTCAAGTATGGCTGGGACCGTCCCAATGACTGAACGAATGAAGGCGTCCCCTGCGCGTTCCTATAGAAAACGGATCAAAGCGAGAAAATTCACCGAAGGGACTGTACTGGAAAAGGATGGCCCCATGAACGAGGTGAGAAGGGAGAAGGCATCTGGCGAAGAACTGTCCGGTTCGACAAAGGCATCGCAGGTATTTAACAGGGATGATAAGGATTTTGCACTATATGCGGCGCGCACATATGAGACGCAGGGAAAATATCATCAAGCCCTTTTACAGTATAAGACTGTGCTCGCCATGGAGCCCAGTAATTACGCTGTCATGAATAACATATCCGGCATGCTCATTTATCTTGGTTCATACGAGGAATCCATGAAGTATGCGCGAAGGGCTCTTAATCTGAGGAAAGACAATGTACCTTCTTTGGTTAATATAGGTATTAATTACAGCTATCTTGGCAAGCCTTCGGAGAGCGAAGACTGTTTCCGGCGGGCATTGACAATAGAGCCGGGAAATCGTTACGCACTCTTGAATCTTGCGCTGCTTTATGAGAAGCAGAGCGCCTTTGACAAGGCCGATCAATATTACGAGAGGCTCTCGCAGGAGGGAGATGCCGAGGGTTATATGGGGTTGGCGCGAATAGCTGAGAAGCAGAATAGAATTGCCGATGCAACCCATTTTTACAGGATGGTGAAATCAATGGATAACACGGATTCCAAGGCATCAAATGCGGCAAGCGAGAGATTAATGAGGCTTACGAAGTGACGAAGCTACACTTACTGTATAAGAAGAAATCCAGCATTCCTTCCCGGTTGGGACACGCACCTTATACCACTTGATTCCACCTGGTGCCGTCCACTCGCCGGCGACTTCAAAACTTTCACCCTTGGCAGCGACGCTCGCCATGCCTGCTTCGACAGACGGCCGTTCACGTAGTCTCGCAGCCCGCACCTTTACAGTTGCGATTTTTTGAACATTCTGGAAATTCTGGGGGGTGACAGACCCTGCGGGACTGGACGACGGAGCAGGGCTCTTTTCTCCGGGCTGCGGAAGTGCCGCTTTCATTGGCGCCGGATTCGGGTCGGAGCTGCTCTGGGAATTCTGGGAGGTGACAGACCCTGCGGGATTGGACGACGGAGAAGGGCCCTTCTCTCCGGGCTGCGGGATTGCCGCCTTCATTGGCGCCGGATTCGGGTTGGAACTGTTCTGGGAATTCTGGGAGATGACAGGGGCTGCGGGATTGGACGCAAGAGAAATGCTCTTCTCTCTAAGCTGCGGGGCTGCTGCAGCCTTCATGAGTGCCGAAATCGGGCTGGAGCTCTGCTGCAGCATATTATAGCCTGTAAATAGAACAGCAGCACTGAAGATTAGAATGGCAGGAATAGCTGCATATCTTAGAGCCGCTTTGTAAAGCCCCATCTTCTGCCGAGAGTCCGGAATGTGCTTAGCGGCATCCAGGACATGTCTCTTCCGGATATGATGGCTTGCACCCAGATAAGCGACCATCATGGCGCGGGAGGCGGTGAGGTTAATCAGTCGGGGCACGCCTCCGGACAGCTTGTTGATCGCCTTTTTCGCCTTATCGTCAAATACGGCAGAGCCCTTACCCGCTCTAATCAGCCTGAAGGTTATATAATCGGAAGTCTCCGCAGCCGTGAGAGGCCTTAAAGATGACCTGATAGAGATCCTCTGATCAAGCTGGCGCAGCCTTTCGGAATGCAGCCTTCTTTGAAGCTCAGGTTGTCCGACGAGGATTATTTGAAGCAGCTTCTCCTTTTCGGTCTCCAAATTTGACAGCAGCCGCAGCTCTTCCAGACATCCGTCCGACAGGTTCTGGGCTTCGTCTACTATTATAATTACTCTTTTTCCCGCCTGGGAGTGCCCTATGAGAAAATCTCTGAAGACTTTGATCATTTCATTCTTGTTCGTAGTTGCAATGCGGATATTGAGGTCGTCGAGAATGGCCTGCAACAGCTCCTCCGGAGAAAGCCTTGGCGTCATGATCAAGGCAATCTCCGCCTTTTCTTTCCATCGGTCTATAAATATTTTGAGGATCGTTGTCTTCCCGGTCCCAGGCTCCCCGATGACGAGAGAAAAACCTTCCTTCTGTCCCACGGCATAATCGAGAGACGCCAGGACGTCATTGTGCATTTTTGACGGGTAGAAGTAATGCGAGTCCGGCGTAAGTCCGAAAGGGTCTTCGCTGAGATTGAAGAAATTCAGGAAATCCATATGCCCCTACTTGGCAAGTTTAGTAAACACATCATACATGGGAAGGAGAGAGCCCGCAACCATAAATCCCATGACACAACCGAGACTTATTATCAGGATTGGCTCAACCATTTTTCCGATCTTGTCCGAGTAGTCATCTGCCAGCTTGTAGTAGTGGGTTGCAAGGAAATTAAACTGCTGGCCAAGATTACCGCTTGACTCGCCGATGGCGACCATCCTGATAAGCAGGGAAGGGAATACGGCCCGGTCATTGAGGGCGTCAGAGATTTTATTTCCAGCCACAATATCCGTCTTCGCTCGCAGAATCGCTCTCTTGAAAACCTCGTTGCCCATGACATCGGCAGCAACATCCAGTGATCTGTCGATCGTAATGCCGGCTGCAATCAGAAGTCTCATCTGCTCACAGAACAGGGCGAGCAGTTTATTGTAGATTAAGAGTTTGATTATGGGTATTTTGATTTTCAGGTAGTCCAGGTAGTATCGTGATGCAGAACTGAATTTCATCGTCTGCAGAATCAGGCTGGCCAATATAGGTATGATGAGCAAAATGTACCAGTACTCTTCGGTCACCTTGCTCAACTCATAGAGAATTCTTGTCAGGAGGGGCATCTTAACGCCCATATCCCGGATTACCTGCATTATCTTGGGCAGGACATATGCCAGCCAGAATATGACGGCAATTCCCGTGGTGACGAGGGAAAATAAAGGATAAATAAGGGCGCGCTTCACTGTGGCGGCAAGGTCCTCCAACTTTTGCAGATGGGTCGCCACTTCTGCAAGACTCGCGTCCAAGCGCCCCGTCTCCTCGCCGATCCGCACCAGCCTGACCAGGATGTCGGGGAATATTGCCTTGTGAACTTCCAGAGCGTCGGAGAGTCTTGAACCCATCTCTATATTCTTTTTTATGTCGTCTATGGTGGATTTTAGATGCCGATTGTCTATTGTACCGACTATGTCGTCAAGTGCGGCGAGCATCGGATCACCGGCACGGATCATGATGGATAGGTTCGAAGAGAATTCTATGATGTCTTTTCTTCGTATCCTCCATGCCAGAAATTTATCCGAGATCCTTTTAAAGATTATGCTTGATTTCCTGACGTGAACAACGAATAAGCCACGGGTCCTAAGATTATCATACACTGAGGATGCATCGTCAGCCTCGAGCATGCCCTTTATCATGTCGCCGTCGGCATCCAGTGCCTTGTAGGAATAGTTGCTCATCCTGTTACCCTGAGCAGTTCATCAATAGATATAAGACCGGCGGCCACCTTTCTGAGGCCGTCTTCCTTCAGAGGGATCATTCCCTTTCTTGCGGCGGCTGACTGAATGGCGGTGATAGGAACGTCAGAATAGATCAAATCTCTTAATTCATCATCAACGGGTAAAATCTCTCCTATGACCGATCTTCCCGCGTAACCGGAGCCGTTGCACTTGCTGCATCCCGCACCCTTGTAAGTTTTTTCGATCTGTATCTGCCGTTCCTCAAACAGTTCTCGTTCGGAGTCGCTTAACGTATGGTCGGTCTTGCAAAAAGGGCATATCCTACGGGCAAGCCTCTGGGCGATGATGGCGAGAAGTGATGACGACATAAGAAACTTGTCGACCTTGAGGTCCAGGAGCCGCGGTATGGCGGTCACTGCGTCATTTGAATGGATGGTGGAAAGGACAAGGTGCCCGGTGATCGATGTCCTGATGGCGATACGAGCCGTTTCTTCGTCCCTGATTTCTCCAATTAGCATAACATCAGGGTCCTGCCTCATAAAATTTCTTGCAGCAAAGGCGAAGTCATAGCCGGTTTTCTCATTTACCTGGCTCTGTTTAGTCAGGCTCAATTTGTATTCTACAGGATCTTCGACAGTAATGACATTTCTCTCCAGGAGGTTGATTTCCCTTAGTGCCGCATAGAGAGTGGTTGTCTTCCCAGAGCCTGTAGGTCCGGCGATGAGTATGACGCCATATGGTTTTTGAAACAGGGCTCTGATCGTTCTCACGTTGTGCTCGTCGAACCCGAGATTTTCCAAACTGAGGAGCGAACCGGTGCCGGAAAGGATGCGCATCACGACATTCTCTCCGTATATTGTCGGCACCGTTGATACCCGGATGTCGTATCCTTTATTGAGAAAATCGAATGTAAAGGAGCCGTCCTGGGGAAGCCGCATTTCCGCGATGTCCATCTTGGAGAGGATCTTTATACGCGACACTATTCCCGAATGAACCACTTGCGGAAGCCCGTGCCCGTATTGCAATACGCCGTCTATCCTGTAGAACACGTGAGTAATACCCGCCGCCGGCGTGATGTGAACATCCGTTGCATTTCTTCTTATCCCGTCTATGAGAATCAGGTCCGAAAGTGACGTAATGGCTTGGCCGCCGGCAGTATGCGTTTCCTTTATTTCCCGGATGATCTTCTCTGTGCTCTGCTGGACGGGGTTTTCAAGAAAAAAGTATCCTTTCTCAAGATGTTCCCTGTAATTGTCGGGGTCAACCATGCAGACTTTGAGCTGCCTCCCGGTAATGGCTGTTGCCTTATCAACAGCCACAATATTGCTCGGATTGGTCAGACCTATGCACAGCCTGCCGTCTGTTATTTCGATAGGAATGAAACCGCTTGTTTCGGCTACCTCTTTGGGTATAAGTCTCAGGGCTTCTTCAGAAATGGGGTATTGGCCGAGGTCGATGAATTCCACACCTGCCTGTTCAGCGAGGGATTGCCCGAGCTCTTTCGATGAGACGAAGCCCAGCTTCACTATTGTAGCGCCGAGGAGCTCGCCGGTAATTTTTTGCTGAACAAGGGCAATCTGAAGCTGCGTTTCGGTGATGAGATTCCTTGACTTAAGGATCTCTCCTATCTTTACTGCTGCCATACGGTTTGCATCCTCGTTATTACGATAATTATCAGTATATTTCTATCTCGATATAATTGTCGGCTGCAGTAACACGACAAGTTCAGTTTTTGTTACTGCCTTCACCCTGCTCTTGAATAAATAACCCAAAACCGGTATGTCTCCCAGAAATGGGATCTTGCTGTCTTGCATGTCTTCCCTGTTTGTGATGAGTCCCCCGATAATGACTGTCTGCCCGTTTCTCACCTTCACTGTGGTGCTCAATTGTCTCAGGTTAATTGTCGGCAGCTGTACGAGGAATGGAAAATTCCCGAATTGATCCGGTGTGCCTAAGTTTTGTGACAAAAGGCTGACGAGGTCAGAAGTAATGGGAGTAATATTCATGGAGATCTCGCCGTTCTCGCTGATAAAAGGAACAATGCCGATCATGATTCCGGACAGCAGGGTGCTCGTATTTACCGTAAAGGTCGTTACGGGAGGTGTGCTCGTTGTGGTCGTAGTCTGGATCTGTGAAATATAATTTGTGTCCTGGCCTACACTTAAAATTGATGTCTGCCCATTCATGATGCTTACACGCGGGTTGGACAGAATTCTTGTTTCCCCCTGCGTTTGAATAGCCCGGAGTAGAGAGGTAAAGTCAGACGCTACTGTTGTTATGCTGAAGTTGGGACTGGCTGTGGTGGGTTGCGCAACTTCAGCAAATTTTTGTGTTGCAAGGGTAGTGCTCGGGCCGTCACGCATGTTTAGTACGTAGCTCCAGTTGATGCCGAATTTGAGGCCGTCAGACAGGGTGACTTCGATGATCTTAGCCTCTACGAGGACCTGCCTGTTCATAACATTTCTGATGGTATTGAGGTAGCTTTCTACTTTTTCAAGGGTTCTCTTCGTTGCCGTGACTATAATGGTTCCCGTCAAACGGTTGACCATAAAGGTCTGTTGAGTGGCCGACCGCGTTCCTGCAGCGGAGCCTACGATTTTTTCGATGGATTTCTCCAAACCATCCCAGAAGTTGTAAGCGTTCTTGTCAGTTTCTGATTTTTGAGAAATGTTGCCCTTAACGCTGGTGCTGCCGCCGGTTCCCATAGTTGCGCCGCCAAGCATATCGCCGCCGAGATCGGTGTGATAAGTTTGGATGATAGGGGGGTGACCGAGCTCATAGCTCCGCGTTTCTGTCGCCTTAATAAACAGCATGTTATCTTTTACCGTGTAAAAGTAATCGACGGAGGCGCACACTCTGCTTAAAGCATCCTCTGCGGTGACGTTTTTCAAACTGACTGTTACCGGTAATTCGGGGCTTACCTCTTTTTCCATGATCAGATTCAGTCCCGCCGCCTCTGAAATGATAAAGAGAACATCCCTTAAGGGTGTGTTTCTCGCGGATATATCTATTATCCTCGTCTTGAGCGGCGAAACGTCTTCATGGGCGGGAACAAACTCGGGCGTTTTCAGAGGTGCGGCAGGAGCAGCTTCCATGCCCGCTCCTCTTCTCGCTTCTTCCGGTATCTGTATTTCTCTTTTAATTTCCATCGTGGAACAAGATATTGTACATGTGAAAAATCCCAGAAAGAGAAGCAATGTTACCTTGGCACATTTGTTCAATCCATCTTCAGCCATCTTTCACCTTCTTTCCCTTTCAGCAAAACCTTATCTTTTTCGATTTTTGCAATCTTATGCTTATCAATTACGTCGCCTTCATGAACAAATTTACCGTCAATTATTGCTAATCTCTTTTTATGATTGACGAGGATGAATGAAACTCTTTTTTCCGTGGTCTCCGGAGGAGGCACCATCTCCGCAAGTGCTGTCTTTGGAAACCCCTGTTCTCCGCCTCGCCGCAGGTCGATGGGGTTTCTTGTGGAGCTCACGGATAACGGCCGTCTCTCTGAGATATCCGGCACACGCCCGTAGGTGAAGTTGAAAACCTTCTGCTCGATCGGAGAAAAGGATGGGGCGAACTTCGCCATCGCGCTTATCAGAATAATCGTGACGGCTGCCACAGGAATGAAAACAAGGAAGATGATAATTTTGTTGTTCTCATTCACGGGATGCTATCCATATTAACAGATTGCATTCTTAATGTCCCCTTTATTTCAAAGTTTGCAAGAGCGCCCTTCTGATCTGACGGGTTTGCGATGCTTACGCTATTGATATTAAAAAAAGGTGAAATCAGTGACTGCAAGTAGCCAATGTCGTTAATAAATGCCGTATAGTCATGAACCATGCCCGTCAGGGTTACAGGCAAGGTAGTTTCGTTCCCCTTCCTTTCGAAATTATCAACCATGATGTCGGCATTTTTCATATGCGACTTAACAGAATCGATGGCGGTCAGGATGGTGCCTTCCGTAGCCTCGCCCTTGGCATACGACCGGAAGATGGACCTGACGCTTGCAATAATCTCGCCTTCCTTTCTCGATGCATCCTTCATCTTCACGCTATTTATTTTCAGAGTCTGGAATTTATTTAACGTATCTCCTAAGCTTGAGATGTAAGACTCCGTGATAATTGCGCCGGACACAAGCACAGTAGCAAGAATAGCAGAGAGCGCGTAACGCAAAAGAAGCGTCTTGAGTCTCGCATCCATGGGAACGCGATTTGTATGGTCAGCCTCTGTTTTCAATGTCAATTCGGAAATGTCCATTTCTTAATTCAATATTCTTTGAAACGACAGCCAGACCCGAAGTGCTGCTGCAATTTGCCAAAAGTCTTACAAATGTCCTGTGCATGTCTCCGTAGTTTTTCGAGGAAATGCCTCCCGATATCTGGATCAAGAGAACCCCTTTCTTGTTGTTGAGCTGGATAGTCTGAATATGCACATTTTCCATGGGGAGGAATCTCAGCGAAAGCAATGCCTTTTGAAAGTCAGGACTGGAGCGGGCTTCATTAATCAGATTGATTAAAGGCAGAAGTTGCTGCAATCGCGCCGTGTCCTTTTCATAAGCGGATGCAACTGCGTCAATTTCTATGAAATCCTTCCTCAGCAAGTTAATCTTTTCCTTCATCAGGAAAATCTGCGACACATTGATTAGCATCAGACCAAGTCCGATGAGAGAAAACAGAAGAAAAAAAATGATGCCATAAGATGCAACGCGTTTCTGTGTAAAAAGCCTTCTGTACTTGAGGGGCAGGAGATTAGCATCCCCCAGTTCCTCTCCGAAAACGATGGCGGATATGGGTGCGATGAAATCCCTGAGAGTAGCATCAGAGGCAAGAACGCCCGCCGGATAGGCAACCGGAACAGTTGGAATAATTGTATTCAGGGCTCCTTCCTTTATTGTGGCGTTCATTAAAATGATCTGCTCGGCATTCAATCGCAAATTCTGCTGGCAGTAACTGACAGTCATGTTGATATTGTCAAGATCGCGATCAGTTAGTTCGGATCCCGAGGAGGGTGTGATCCTGATAAAGCAAAGCTCTCCATTCCTGACGAGAAAAAAAGTCCTTTCCGTTTCGGAAGCCAACAGGCATAGAACGGTCTTATTTTTCCATTCATCCGATGATTTGATTAAATGCGATAGCGCCAGAATGTCGGGGCACAAGTTCTTTACCGTTATGCCGCATCTGTTGAATCGTTCGGTAATTTCATTGAGTTCATTATTATCGACGGCAAAGAAGAATATCTCTCTCATTCCCTTCTCGCCGGGCATCTTCTCCGCAAGAGTGCTGTAAAAATAAGAAAAATCCTTCAAGTCCGGATAACGTTTTCTTATTTCAGACTCAACGATTTTTTTCAGATATATCTTCTTTGCGGGAGGAGCCATCATGGTGTCGCTGTAAAACCTTTTGGGTCGGCAGACTACGGTGAGATCGGCGAATTTTCCCGTCTTTAAGAAAGAATCAAGCTCTTCATCCTTTAGAACTGAAGTCTTCTGGATGATGGTTCTTCCCTTTTCGTTTGATGCATAAACCACCTTGACTGATTTATCTTCAAGGCTCACTGCCACTTGCTTGCTCAATTTCTATCCTTCCTGTTTGTCGTTCCTTGCTGGTGACAATTAAGGTTCTATATACTCTGTATTTCTTACCCTTTCAAGTGTTTTCAGAAATTATCACAGTCACTTACAAAACGCATCACGAAGAAGCTTGCCCGCAACAAGGCCGGAATTATAAATATCCGGGAGACGCGTAGTAATAAATTGAAATATCTCTCTTTCTTTGCTACGGTAACTTTAGATAAAAGATACCTCCAGGGTCCATTCCGTAATTGAAAAGGGGCTAAAGCGTTTTAAGTGGATAAGCTGAAAGAAGTCAATCCCGGCATGAGCGTCAATATCGTTGCTAATGTCGATATGGCCAAGGAGATAACAGAGGTCAGAAATGCCATAGTTTACGATGTTGACGGCGCCAAACTTGTGCTGTCTCAGACAAACCCGCCCTTTACAAAATATCACCTTGATAAAGAGATTACAGTCACCTACATTGTAAAGGGCGAGGACACTCTTTCCCGAGTCGGTTTCTCGGGAAAGTTAGTCGGCATCTTGAAGGACTACAGCCTTTACTCATCAAACGTCGTCCAGGCCTTGAATGTGTTGCGGAAAGGCGGGCTCAAGACATATGATTTGAGAATGCACTACAGGGTTAGCCCGAAGTCAGATAGCGGCATCCATGTTTATGTGGGCGGCGAACGGGTCAGCCTCATAGATATTTCCATGGGCGGTGCGCGTTTTTGTCATTCAAAAGACCGTCCTATTGAATCGAGAACCATACTTAATATAATTTTGGAACTTGACGCGGAAAAGTTCAATCTTGAAGCGAAAACAGTGAATGTCTGGCATCCTTCCGAAGCGGGAAGACGGGCAGATCTGGAATACGTGTCAGTTCAATTTATGAAATTGGATAGGACCTGCAGTCACAATCTAAGCGGAAAAATCCTTGCCATCCAGCGCGAACTCTTGTCTAAAGACTGAGAGGGAACGCTCCGCCTATATCCGTTGCTACAAATGCCTGCCACCTTGCATCCCTTTCGGATGTCCTGAACCATTTAACATCTTGGGTCCAAAGTAAAGTTTTTGCACGAAATGACGATATAACTATTGAATACCTTTGCGAAGACCTGAGAGTTGTAGGAGTTATTAGTTGCCATGGATAAGGACGCGTTAGCATGGGCATAATAAATCTGGAAGATATTCAAGTGGGGATGGTTCTGGCCGGCGACATAAGGGAGCGGAGCGGCCGTATCCTACTGGCGGGCGGAAGCGAAATCACTGAAAAGCATCTGAGGGTCTTTAAGATGTGGGGAATTACAGAAGCCGATATCAAGGATGTGGAAAAAGCGGCAATCGCTGCAAATATCGTGGCCCGGCTTGACCCCTCTCTCTTCCAGAACGTACAAAGCCAGGTTCGCGACCGCTTCTGTCTTGCAGATATGGAACACCCGTTTATCGAAGAACTGTTTCGTTTAGTCACGCTTCGCCAGGTTAGACACAGGTCGAGAGGATAAATCAATGCTTAGCGGCAACTCCCCAAGTCTCCTTCGATCTGTCGGGCATGGAACACGACATGCTTCGCGCGCTTCCGCACAATTCATTTGTCGGGAGAGCTCGTGGACAACTTTCTGGGGCATACGATTAGAAGATTCCTTTTACGCACGCTATTCCCCGCTGAATCTCGCGTATTCGAAGAGGCCATCATGATCGGGAAGCCGGAAGATCTCTTGAAAGGCTTTGTGCAGTTGTCTTCTCTGCCTGTTATATACACCAAGATCAATGAGGCAATTAATGACCCGCAATCCTCCATGAAGGATATCAGCGATATAATAAGCGATGATCCGGGGCTGACCTCGCGATTGCTGCAGCTTGTCAACAGCGCATTTTATGGGTTTCCGTCACGGGTGGAGACTGTTAGCCGTGCCCTCTTTATCGTGGGTACACGGCAGATACGCGATCTCGCGTTAGCGACTTCGATCATGAACGTGTTCGAAGGGATACCAGAGGCTCTCGTCAGTATGGAATCGTTCTGGAGGCACAGTGTGGCCTGCGGGCTGGCTGCTAAAATACTTGCGACTTACAGACGCTGTGAAATGAATGTGGAGCGTTTTTTTGCGGCCGGCATCATTCATGACATAGGCAGACTCGTTATCTACAAGAAAATACCGGAGACGGCACAGGCAATGATCCTGCGCTGCAAGAATCACGGGGAACCATTATTTTCAGTCGAAAGAGAAACCATAGGTTTTGACCATTCCGAATTGGGACGCCGGCTGATGCAATCCTGGAATCTGCCGCCGTCTCTCGAGGAAGTTGTGGCCTGTCATCATTCGCCGCAGGAGGCAAGACGATACCCTGTGGAGGCTGCTGTAATCCATGTAGCGGACATAATAGTCCATGCCATGGAGCTGGGCAACAGCGGAGAACAATATGTTCCACCCATGGACGAAAAGGCATGGCAGCTCATCGGCATTCCCACAAGCGCTTTGTCGCCCACACTGGATCAATTGGAGCGGGAAGTCGGCGATGTCGTGCAGTCTCTCTTCGGTAAGGCCTGACAATGCGAAAGACGGCAAAGAATAGAATGAGCCCTTCCGAATTGGGAGAACGGATAAGGCATCTCGAGGAAATAAATCGCTGGACGCTGGATGCCCTCGATATGGCCGTTTCCTTTGGAGACTTGCATAACAGCCGCAGTCCGCTCGACCAGGCACCAGCCATGATTTTCAGCGCCACGAGGGCGCATCTTGAACGTCTAATATCCTTTCAGCTACTCGCATTTTTTATGGTGGACGAGGCAAGCTCTGATTTTGTTCTCGTTGATTGTGAACCAGAGCTGGATGCGTCCATGATCAAGAAAGAGGTTGACTTCCAGATTACCGAGGGCGTTTTTTCCTGGGCGCTGTATCAAAACCGGGCTGTTACGGTTCCTGCAAAATACTTCAAGAAGACGGTGGTATTTCACGCCCTGGTTACACGATCACAGGTAGTAGGGATGGTGGTAGGGATTCTTGCGGATGATGAACTCGTAGTCAACAACGTATTGTCCAATCTTCTTACCATAATATTATCCAATACGGCACGGGCTTTGGAGAACGCCGTCCTCTACAGGAAGATAAACGACACGAACAGGGAGCTTGAAAATATTGTCAGGCAACGTACGCAGGAATTGCAAAAGGCCCTGGAGACGGCAAATGTGTTGAATATTGCCAAGAGTCAATTTCTTGCGAACATGAGCCATGAGATCAGGACGCCAATGAATGGAATCATAGGCTTTGCGGGGTTGCTGCTCTCGACGGACTTGAATGAAGAACAGAGCAGCTATGTGGACGCTATCAGGAAAAGCGGCGATGCGCTAATGTTTCTGATCAACGATATTTTGGATTTTTCAAAGATAGAAGCGGGTGAGTTGAAGCTGGAGTATATCGATTTCGATCCCGAAGATGTTGCCTACGATGTATGTGAACTCATTCAGCCGAAGTATGGAAGCAAATCCATCGATTTTCTCTGCCGGATTGGCGACGATCTTCCTTCGAGCGTCAGGGGAGACCCCTATCGGTTTCGGCAGGTCTTATTGAATTTAGTTGATAACGCGGCAAAGTTTACCGAGACCGGTGAAATCGAACTTTTCCTTGGTGTGGAGGAAAGAAGAGATCACCAGGTGCAGATTCGATCGATGGTGAGGGATACAGGTATCGGTATTCCTGCAGACAAGCTACACACTATCTTTGATTCGTTCAGACAGGTTGATTGTTCATCTACCCGGAAGTACGGAGGGTCCGGACTCGGCCTGTCCATATGCAAACAACTTTCGAAATTAATGAATGGCGATGTGTGGGCTGTAAGCGAGCAGCGTAAAGGTTCCCAATTTCATTTCACAGCCTGGCTCGATGAGCCTGTCAGTGAAAAGGTTAAAGATCATGTGTCTCTTGCCAGTAAGAAGATACTCATTGCCGGCAGGAACAGTACAAATCTTGACATTCTCTCGAACATGGTTGCAACTTCCGGAATGCGCTTCATGACGATAGAAAAGGGGGAAAATATCTTGCCCGCCTTAAGCAATGCCCGTTGCAAAGACGATTTATTTGACGTCTGTATGCTGGATGTCAGACTCCCTGATATAAACATAAACACGATTATTGACATGATCCGGGCAGTGGAGGGCGGAGATATTCATATACTTGTTTTCGGTCCACTCAATTCGAGAGTTATGCTGGAGCGTCAAACATGGGCCGGCACTTCCTTCATTCATACCCCGATCAGAAAGCGTAAGCTGATACAAGCTATAGAGGAAATGACAAATATCCATGAAGACAGGAAGAAGTGTAATATTATTATTAGTAACGAGCAAAACCATACTTTTCAACCTCTTGCATCAGCAGGCCTTCAGTTGAGGATTCTTCTTGCCGAAGATAATATAGTCAATCAGAATTTAGTGCGAATAATGTTGGGTAAAGCGGGACACCGCGTCGAACTTGCAAATAACGGTCGGGAGGCAATTGAAAAACTCATCAAGACGGATGATCCGTTTGACTTGATCTTCATGGATATTCAAATGCCCGTCATGGATGGTTTGGAAGCCACAAGAATCATCAGAAACAGAGGATATGGAGATATTCCCATAATAGCCTTGACGGCGAGTGCGATGGAGGAAGACCGCCTTAGCTGTCTGAAGGTCGGTATGGATGACTATCTTGCAAAACCGGTTCGGACTGATCTCGTAAAGGAGGTGATAGAGAGATGGGCTCCTCGAAGGAAGAATCAATCAGTGTAAGACAGATGGCAGAAAATGTCGGCCTGAAAGAAGAAGAATACGTACCGCTCTTAGTGCTTTTCATAGAAACAAGCATTTGTTATTTAAACGAACTCAAATCAGACATACTTAAGGGAGATTCAAGAAAAGTTTATGAAACAATTCATTCGATAAGGGGCGCCGCCGAGAACCTTGGCATACCGGAAATGTCGGAAATCGCCAAAGTAATGGAGCTCAAGGCACGGAAGGATGTTCTCGATGGTGCAGAAGAAGCCAGAGAAACGCTGGTAGAAAAACTTGGATATTTAACGGAGGTCTCTCATTTGAGGTACAATTAATGCATACCAGATTGCAGTTATTGTGTACCAAACGGTGGGAAAATTATCTTGAGTGACAGCCAAGGAGGCTACAGCGTATCGATGGCAAGCCAGATTCTCGAAATACCCAATAAGAGTTTAAATAGAGAGAAAAAAGTGTTGGTTGTAGACAACAATCCCGTAATGTTGAGCTTTATGAATAACTTACTTGTGAGTCACGGGTATCAGGTATCGACTGCAGAAGACGGGCTGGCTGTACTGAAGATTCTGGAAACCGAGAGACCGGACGTCATCGTTACGGACCTCATCATGCCGAATATCAGCGGTGAGAAGTTATGCCGGACGATACGAAAAATGCCGCATTTGAAAGACGTCTACGTCATTATTTTGTCAGGTGTTGCGGCCGAGCATGAATCTGACCTGGCAGAACTCGGGGCTAATGTCTGTATCGCCAAGGGCTCCTTCAATAAAATGTCGGAGCGGATTATGGAAGCTCTGGACAGATTGGATTCTTCTGCACCGCACGTATTCGCAAATGAAATTATAGGAATACACGATACTTCACCACGCGATATTGCTAAGGAATTACTATCTTTGAAGGGCCACTTGGAAGTTATTTTGTCGAGCATGTCGGACGGAATCTTTGAAATTACCGCAGAGGGAGACATTATCTACGCCAATCCGACCGCCACTTCCATTGTCGATTTGCCGGAGGAAATGCTCCTGGCCTCAAATGTCCTTCAGTTATTTCATGAAGGTGATCGGATGAAGGTTGATAAGCTCTTCAAGAGCGGGGAAAAGACCGCCCCGAATGCAAACGGTTCCTCATATCGACTCGTAAATGGTAAAGACGTTTCCCTCAGCATCCTCCCGATCAAGGACGAAGAGAATAAGATAATCGTAATACTCAAAGACTTAAGCGATCGAAAGGTTCTTGAAGCCAGATTGAGACAGGCTCATAAGATCGAGGCCATAGGCACTTTAGCAGGCGGCATCGCCCATGATTTCAATAATCTTCTTATGGGCATCCAAGGGTATGCATCCCTCATCCTCTTTGATATGAATACAAACCATCCCCATTACGAAAAGCTCAAGAGAATTGAAGATCACGTGAGAAGCGGCGCCGAGTTAACCAAGCAGCTTCTCGGGTTCGCACGTGGCGGACGGTATGAGGTCGCAGTCGCCGACCTGAACGAGATCGTCGAGAAAACTTCAACCATGTTTGGCAGGACAAAGAAGGAGATAACGATCCAGAGAAAGTTTGAGGAAAATCTCTGGACGGTTGAGGTTGACCGGGGGCAGATCGAGCAGGTCTTCCTGAATCTCTACGTGAATGCCTGGCAGGCTATGCCCGGAGGCGGGGATATATATCTGGAGACGTCCAATGCTACTATTAATAAAGGATATATGAAACCTTTTTATGTGAAACCAGGAAGGTATGTGAAGGTTTCTGTGACGGATACTGGCATCGGGATGGATGAGAAGACGAAGGAGAGGATATTCGAGCCGTTTTTTACGACAAAGGAGATGGGCAGAGGCACGGGCCTCGGGCTCGCATCCGTTTATGGCATAATCAAAGGCCACAACGGTATAATAAATGTCTATAGTGAGAAGGGACACGGCGCGACATTCACCGTCTATCTTCCCGCTTCGGAGAAAGAGTTTGTGAAAGAGGCTCAGGTTTCCGCAGATGTGGTAAAGGGCGATGGGACGATCCTCCTTGTGGATGACGAAGAGATGATCGTGGAAGTGAGCCGCGAGCTGTTGGAAGTATTAGGATACCGTGTTCATGTGGCAAAAAATGGCAGGGACGCCGTAGAAATATATAGAGAGAAGCAGCGCGAGATCGATGTGGTTATTCTGGATATGATTATGCCCGGTATGGGAGGCGGGGAGACATTCGATGCTCTTAAGTCGATAAACCCCGACGTCAGGGTGATCCTCTCGAGCGGGTACAGCATAAACGGCAAGGCAAAGGAAATCATGAAACGCGGCTGCAAGTCGTTCATACAGAAGCCTTTCCAGATGGGCGACTTATCCGACAAAATAAAAAAGGTCTTGGATTAGACAATCATCAAGCTGCAATTCATCTCTAATTTTTCAATATATGTAGAGGTCTGCGTGCGTAGTTTATATTTGCTTTGCATAGCCTTGCCGGTCTCCCGTAAATAAGAAACTCAAAAAGAAACATCTGCAGAAATCAACAGCCAAGAAGAATGAGACCCGTAACAATCGCTGATTGTTCAAAGCTCACGCATCTCTTGACCTCACCACGGAAGACAATAATAAAATAATTCTGCGAAAGGCTCTTGCCGGAAAAGTGATCGGACTGATCTTTCTGAATTAAAAATTTGTTGACTATAAATTGCCATTATATTAATTATTTGAAGCTCTCCGCAGTTGAGCACGGGTAATCATAGAGAGCCCGGAAGAAATATTCAGGATAATTATAGAGATTGCAGAAAAATTTATTTATTTACACATTTGGCTGTCAGATGAATGTCCACGATTCTGAAAAGATCGCGGCATTGATGGAAAAATCGGGATACGCAAGCGTGGACGATGTCGGGAAGGCCGACCTTATCATCATCAATACGTGCAGTATAAGAGAAAAGGCTGCGCAGAAAGTATACAGTCAACTCGGGAGGCTGAAAGAATTCAAGAAAAGGAAACCCAAACTCATCATCGGGGTGGGGGGGTGTCTCGCTCAACAGTGGGGGGTGAAGTTCATTGAAAGAGTTCCTCACCTCGATCTGGTTTTCGGAACGCACAACATCCACAGCCTCCCCGATTTGATAACGACGGTTGAAAAGACGAGGGCGCCGGTAGTGCGCACGGATTTTCATGAAAGAGTGAAGTCGCTCGGCATTCTTGCGCCCATTCAAAATGGTAAAGTAACGGCCTATGTGACGATAATGCAGGGCTGCAATAATTTTTGTTCGTACTGCGTCGTTCCCCATTTGCGGGGGGAAGAGGAGAGCCGATCATTGCCGGAGATTGTAATGGAAGTGGAGGTGCTCGCCTCCCGCGGCGTTAAAGAGGTTACGCTCCTCGGGCAGAACGTCAATTCATACGGAAAGTCCATCGGTAACGGGCATGACTTTGCCGATTTGCTGCACGAAATCGGATCTATCCGGGGTATCGAAAGGATAAGATTTACAACCTCGCACCCCAAGGATCTGTCCGACGGGCTGTTACGCTGTTTTTCAGAGCTTGATAAATTATGTGAACATATCCATCTGCCGGTGCAGACAGGATCTGACAGGGTCCTAAAAATGATGAACAGATGTTATACAAATGCCGATTATTGCGAGAGAGTGGATAAACTCAGGTCCATTTGCCCGGGCATCAGCATTACTTCGGACATCATCGTAGGATTTCCCGGTGAAGCGGAGGGGGATTTTCAAGCAACAATTGACATGATGGGGAAAATCAGGTTTGATAATCTGTTCTCTTTCAAGTACTCCGAGCGCGATGGTACTGCCGCAGCAGATCTCGGGGACAAGGTGAGCGAAAGCGTTAAGAATGACAGGCTCAGAATTGTCCAGGCTCTTCAAGAAAAGTATACCTTGGAAAGAAATGAGGCCATGATAGGGAATAAGGAGGAAATTCTTGTTGAGGAAATCAGCAGGAACTCAAAAGAAGATGTGGCAGGCAGGACACGCACCAATAAGATTGTGAACTTCAGAGGCGGCCTGGAAATGATCGGCAAGACCGTGTCTGTTCTGATTACCGACGCGTATCAACATTCTCTGAGGGGGAGGTTGCCGAATGTTAATTAAGATGAAGGTTGCAGGATTAACTATAGATCCGCTGACGAATACGCCTATTGTAATCTTAAAGGATATGGATGAGAAGAAAGCTATTCCGATATGGATAGGCCTTTTTGAGGCAAGCGCGATTGCGACGGAACTCGAGAAGATTACATTTTCCAGGCCTATGACGCACGACCTCATTTACGAAATTCTGAAGGCCGTTGATATAGAGGTGATCCAGATTGAGATCCATGATCTCAGGAACAACACCTTTTTTGCCAATGTCCATTTGTTAAGAAGCGGCAAGACGATAGTCGTTGACTCCCGGCCGAGCGACGCCATTGCCCTTGCCTTGCGGGCCAATGCCCCCATATATGTGGATGAGAAGGTGATCGAAAAGTCGAGGAATGTTGACTTCGGCAAGAAGATAACGGACCTCGATACTTTAAAAGATGATAAATTGAAAGAATTTCTGGAGAATCTTTCTCCTGACGATTTTGGAAAATATAAGATGTGAGGCCTTTGCGATATCCGGGAGTTAAGAACACTGATCAATATAATAGGCTGCAGGCTTACAGGATTTGTTTCCATCAATAAGTGACTGTAACAGTTTTTATGTTCGCCACGAGAGAGTACGGACGTGCTTGTATTTAAGAAATTTCGTGGCTCTTATTTTTTGAGGGATATGGAAAGAGAAATAGCAAATTTCGGCCTTCACATGGAGGTTGAGAGAAACCTTTCGCCGAATACAAGAAAGAATTATATTTCCGATCTCAGGCAATTCAAGGCCTTTCTTGATGCCAACAACATCTCTGCGAAAATAGATGATACGGAAGGCATGATTGACATTGACCACATGGTCATCAGGGCTTTCCTGGGATCTCTCTATCGTGAAAAGCTTAAGAAGGTAAGTATATCGAGGAAGGTGACCGCTCTCAGGACTTTTTTTAATTATCTTGAGCGCAAAGGAAAGATAAAGGTAAATCCTGGGCAGATGGTGCAGGGGCCGAAGATAGAAAAATACGTGCCTCAATTTTTGTCGGTTGAAGAGATGTTCAGCCTTCTCGGCTCGAAAATGCCGACGAGCGCCTCTGGCCTGAGAGACCGGGCCATTGTTGAGTTGTTCTATTCTTCGGGTATTCGCCTCTCTGAACTTGCCGGTTTAAACGGAAGTGATATCGATTACAGCCAGGGACTCATGAAGATCAGAGGGAAGGGAAAGAAAGAACGGATGGTCCCGGTTGGCGATAAGGCAGTTGCTGCCTTGAAAACATATCTTGAAAAAAGAAATGAAATTTCTCCGGGAAATATTAGAGATGGTTCGGATGAAGCGGTCTTCATCAACACCGCGGGCGCAAGGCTTAGCACGAGGAGTGTGGCAAGGATTCTGGATAAGGTGGTCCTTGCGAGCGGATTGGGAAAAAAAGTGAGTCCCCACATGTTGAGACACACCTTCGCCACGCATATGATGGAAGCAGGCGCTGACCTCAGGGCTATTCAGGAATTTCTCGGGCATGAGAGCCTTTCGACGACGCAAAAATACATGTCTGTCACCATAGGCAGGCTGCTTGAGGTTTACGACAAGGCCCATCCGAAAGCCGGAGGGGATAAGTCAGAAAAAGAGGGAGTACACGCACGAGAGAATGATGCAACAGAGGCGAAGTGATCAGGAAGAGTCTTCGCGGGAGGTCTAAAGCGCTCATGAATATAAGAGGGACAACGATATTGGCCGTCAGGCATAATGGAAAAGTCACAGTCGCCGGTGATGGCCAGGTTACAGTTGATGTAACGATAATGAAACACGGCGCCAGAAAAGTCCGGAGACTCTACAATAATCAGGTCATTGTCGGTTTTGCAGGTGCGACGGCCGATGCCTTCACCCTCTTTGACCGCTTTGATCAGAAGCTTGAGCAGTATAAGGGCAATCTGTTGAGGGCGGCCGTTGAGCTCACGAAGGACTGGAGGACGGACAGGGTATTGAGGCATCTTGAGGCACTGATGATTGCCGTGAGCAAGGAGCACTTCCTGATCATCTCAGGAAACGGCGATGTCATCGAATCCGATGACGATGTAATGGCGATAGGGTCCGGAGGGCCTTACGCCCTCGCGGCGGCTCGCGCCCTTATCAGGTATTCAGGTTTGACGGCAACGGAGATTGCAAAAGAGGCCCTTAAAATAGCATCGGAAATCTGTATCTACACAAATGACAATATTACCGTTGAGGAGTTGGATGTTAATCAGAAGCCGGACGGCAGGAGCGACAGGAAATCGAAGCAATAAATTGGTTAGATTAAGGCCGAAACTTTTATCGCAGTGACCATGATCTGCGGTGCGAGCTGTGCTTTGAATTTGTAAAGGAACTGTCATGGATGGGAAAAGGCAAAAACTATTATGTCATCTAAGGAACTAACACCGCGAGAGATCGTGGAAAGGCTGGACAAGTACATCATCGGTCAAGGCGAGGCCAAGAAGGCAGTAGCGATCGCGCTCAGAAACAGGTGGAGGCGCCAGAATGTAGCGAAGGAACTGGCGGAAGAAATATCTCCCAAGAACATCATCATGATCGGACCAACGGGAGTAGGCAAGACGGAGATCGCCCGGAGACTGGCGAAACTCGAGAACTCCCCTTTCCTGAAGGTGGAGGCATCAAAGTTTACCGAGGTCGGTTACGTCGGCAGGGATGTGGAATCCATGGTTCGCGATCTCGTTGAACTGGCCGTGAACATGATTAAATCGGAAGAGCAGGAGAGTGTAAAGCCCAAGGCGGCTGAGCTGGCGGAGGAAAGGCTTCTCGATGTTTTGCTGCCGCCAAAGCCTGTGGAGAGGAAAGTGGAAGATCTTATTTCAGACCGACACCTGGAATTGCACGAAGCCGCAGAGCCCCAGCCCATAGATAATACCCGCGAGAAGATGCGCAGGCTTCTTCGGGAAGGGAAGCTTGACGGCCGTTTCGTGGAATTAGAGATATCGGAAACGAGAAGCGGACCGATGATAGAAGTCTTCACATCCTCCGGCATCGAGGATATGGGTTTGAACATCAAAGAGATGTTCGGAAATATTTTTCCGCAGAAGAAAAAGAAGCGAAGGGTGAAAGTCCCCGAGGCGCTGCAAATATTGGAACAGGAAGAGGCCCAGAGACTGGTGGACATGGACAAGGTTACGAGAACGGCCGTTGAAAGGGTTGAGCAATCGGGCATCATATTCCTCGATGAGATCGACAAGATCGTGGGCAGCGATTCAACGCACGGTCCCGATGTCTCAAGGGAGGGCGTTCAAAGGGATCTGCTCCCCATTGTGGAAGGCTCCACCGTAAATACACGCTATGGAATGGTTAAGACGGACCACATACTTTTTATCTCTGCGGGTGCATTCAGCTCCTCCAAGCCGTCCGACCTGATCCCCGAACTTCAGGGGCGGTTTCCCATAAGGGTCGAACTTGATTCCCTCGGGAAGGAGGAGTTCATCCGCATCCTGACGGAACCGCACAATGCCCTTATCAGGCAG
This sequence comes from Syntrophaceae bacterium, assembly GCA_003153775.1. Taxonomy (GTDB): domain Bacteria; phylum Desulfobacterota; class Syntrophia; order Syntrophales; family UBA2185; genus Fen-1135. Next base: position 103,105 of record PMBI01000059.1, read on the forward strand.
TATATAGAAATGATGGCGACCGAAGAGGTGAAACTGTCATTCACGGATGATGCAATCGCGGAGGTCGCCGAAGTGGCGGCGGTGGTGAACGAAAGAACGGAAAACATAGGGGCCAGGCGGCTCTATACCATTATGGAGACCCTCCTCGATGACATATCTTTCAATGCACCCGATATGGCGGGAAAGGAAGTAGTCATTGACGCCAGTTATGTGAAGGAGAAACTCGAGAACATCGTCGAGGATGAAGACTTGAGCAGGTACATCCTTTAACGGGGGATTAATATGGATACCATAGGGAAGTCCATCGAACGGGCCGAAATTCTTCTGGAGGCCCTTCCTTATATACGACGGTTTTATAACAAGACCGTCGTCATCAAGTACGGCGGCCATGCGATGGTCGATGCGGATCTGAAGAATCAGTTCGCCAAAGATGTGGTTATGATGAAGTACATCGGCATCCATCCGGTGGTCGTTCACGGCGGCGGTCCGCAGATTGGCAGTTTCCTGAAAAAACTGGGTAAGGACTCCAAGTTTGTCCAGGGCATGCGGGTTACTGACGAAGAGACGATGGACATAGTAGAGATGGTCCTCGTGGGCAAGGTCAACAAGGAAATTGTCGGCCTCATTAATCAACACGGCGGCAAGGCCGTGGGGCTGAGCGGAAAGGACGGAGACCTGATCCGGGCGGAGAAATACTATTTGAGTGAAGAGAAGGCAAAGGATACGCCTCCGGAAATCATCGACATCGGCCTCGTGGGGAAGGTCAAGAGCATCAATGCAGAGTTGATCGTTTCCCTTGAGAATAATGGTTTCATTCCCGTCATTGCCCCTACCGGCCTGGGAGACAACGGCGAGACATATAATATAAATGCGGATATCGTTGCCGGCGAAGTGGCGGCCGCGCTTCAGGCGGAGAAACTGGTTCTCTTGACTGATGTGGAAGGCGTCGTCAATGCGGCCGGGCATTTGGTCAACACCATGACGGACAGGGACGTTGTCAGCATGATAGATGCCGGGACGATAAGCGGGGGCATGTATCCCAAGGTTAAGTGCTGTCTCAAAGCGCTCAAAGGCGGTGTAAAGAAAACCCATATTGTGGACGGGCGCCTCAAGCATGCCGTGCTTCTCGAGATGTTTACGGATAGAGGCATAGGAACGGAAATAGTTCTGTGAGAACTCTTTGAAATTGGCTTCGAAAATGCTCGGAGCCGGTTCTCGGCTCGGTAAAGTATTTCATGAGTAAGGTGGTTGATATATGACAACAGATGAATTGATAGCGCTCTCAGATAAATATATTATGCCCACGTATAAACGCTTTCCCATTGTGCTCGTGAGGGGCGCAGGCGCCAGGGTCTGGGACAGCAACGGGAAAGAATACCTTGATTTTGTTGCAGGGATCGCCGTTTGCAGCCTGGGACATTCGCATCCCAAAGTTGTCGAGGCGATAAAAAAACAGGTGGAGATTCTCACCCATGTGTCCAACCTCTACCATATAGAACCGCAGATTCTTTATGCGCAGAAGCTCATGGAGAATTCTTTCGCCAACAAGGCATTTTTCTGCAACAGCGGGGCAGAGGCGAATGAAGCGGCGATAAAACTCGCCCGGAAGTATGCCTATGAAAACATGGGAAAGGGAAAATATGAACTGATTACCATGAAGGATTCTTTCCACGGGCGCACGATGGCGACGGTGACTGCTACCGGACAGACGAAGTTCCAAGTTGGGTTTGCGCCCCTCCTGGAGGGATTCAAACATGTGCCGTTTGACGATATTTCTGCGCTCAGCAACGCGATTACGGATAAGACCTGCGGAGTCATGCTGGAGCCGATTCAGGGAGAAGGGGGCGTAAGGATTCCCGATGACAAATATCTTTCGCGAGTGAGAAAGATATGCGATGAAAAGGGAATACTCATGATCCTCGACGAGGTTCAGGTGGGGATGGCAAGGACGGGAACACTTTTCGCTTACGAACATTATAATGTAGAGCCTGATATAGTCACGCTGGCAAAGGCCGTTGGCAACGGTTTTCCCATAGGCGTGATGATGGCCACCGATCGCGTTGCATCTGCGTTTCAGCCGGGCAGCCATGCCTCAACTTTCGGCGGAAATCCTCTCGCCATGGCGGCAGCGCTGGCAACCCTGGAGACCATCATGAAGGATGGCATCCTGGAAAATGTGAGGAAGGTGGGGGCCTATTTCACAAAGAGGCTGCACGAGCTGAAAGACAGGTCATCCATCATAAAGGAAATAAGAGGGAGAGGTTTAATTATCGGCATAGAGATCAGCATCGACGGGTCGTCAATAGTCAACGCGTGCATGGACCGGGGCTTATTGATGAATTGCACGGGCGGAAGCGTTCTTCGCTTCGTCCCGCCGTTGACTATTACGGAGAAGGATGTAGATGCTGCCGTGGCAATTCTGGGCGAGGTGATAGCGGACAAATGAAAAAAGATTTCCTAAGCCTCTATGATCTTGAACGGGCTGATTTTGAGGCGGTATTCGGAAAGGCTGATAAGGTTAAAAAGATGCTCAAGGCCGGTGTATCCCATACGCCGCTTGCCGGGAAGACCCTCGGGATGATTTTTGACAAGTCTTCTACAAGAACCCGAATATCTTTTGAGGTGGGCATTTATCAACTGGGGGGAATGGCGTTATTCCTGAACAATCGCGATACCCAGGTCGGCAGGGGCGAGGATATCTCCGATACGGCAAGGGTCATGTCAAGGTATCTTGACGCCGTTGTGATAAGGACATATTCCCAGTCCTTTGTAGAAGACTTCGCCCGGTATGCCACTATTCCCGTTATCAACGGCCTGACGGACGAGCAGCATCCCTGTCAGATTTTGAGCGATCTTTTTACTATCAAGGAGAAGAAGGGCAGATATGAAGGATTGAAGGTTGCATATGTGGGAGACGGCAACAATGTGGCAAACTCATGGATCGACGCCGCAGCCGGGCTTCCCATCCGGCTCAGCCTTGCATGTCCGGAAAAATACGAGCCAGAAGAGGCGATATTGGAAAGAGGCACGAAAAAAGCCGAAGGGGGCATAACTCTCTATCGCAATCCCGCTGATGCTGTGAAGGATGCAGACGTAATCTATACGGACGTCTGGACGAGTATGGGTCAGGAGGCGGAAAAGGAGGAGAGAAAAAAAATATTCAGAGGGTATCAGGTCAATGGGGAATTGCTTTCCCGCGCGCGGAAAGATGCCATTGTCATGCACTGCCTGCCCGCCCACCGGGGCGAGGAAATAACGGATGATGTTATCGACGGCCCCCATTCCGTGGTCATCGATCAGGCGGAGAATCGTCTTCATGTGCAGAAGGCGGTTATGGAGATATTGATTTTAGGAGGATAAGGTCTTGGCAGATAAGGTTAAGAAAGTTGTACTGGCTTATTCAGGAGGACTGGACACATCCGTCATTCTGAAATGGTTGATTGAGACGTACAAGTGTGAGGTAATTGCGTTTGCGGCCGATATAGGTCAAGAGGAAGAACTGGACGGTCTCAGGGAAAAGGCGCAAAAAACGGGCGCCAGCAAGGTCTATATAGATAATTTACAGGAAGAATTCGTGAGGGACTTCGTGTTTCCGGCTCTCCGGGCCAATGCCATCTACGAGGGCACCTATCTCATGGGTACATCGCTTGCGAGGCCTCTCATTGCAAAAAGACAAATCGAGATTGCTGAGGCAGAAGGGGCTGACGCAGTCTCCCATGGTTCAACGGGCAAGGGAAATGATCAGGTGCGATTTGAGCTGACGTACACGGCCCTGAACCCGGCCATCAGGCTCATTGCTGCATGGCGGGACCCGAACTGGTTCTTTGATTCGCGAGGATCCATGATCGATTATGCGCGGAAGCACAGGATTCCTGTTGCCATAACAAAGGAAAAGCCGTACAGCAGCGACAGGAACCTACTCCATATTTCTCACGAAGGCGGGATCCTCGAAGATCCCTGGATGGAGCCGCATGAAGATATGTTTGTACTCACAACGGCTCCCGAGAAGGCGCCTGACCTTGCTACATACGTGGAAATCGATTTCCGGAAAGGGAATCCCGTAGCAATAGACGGGGTGAAGATGAGCGGCGCAAAGCTTCTCCGCAGCATGAACAAATTGGCGGGCGCCAACGGCATCGGCAGGGTCGACATGGTGGAAAACCGGTTTGTCGGTATGAAATCGAGGGGCGTTTATGAAACCCCTGGCGGTACGGCGCTCTGGGCCGCACATCGTGCCGTAGAATCTATTACGATGGACCGCGAAGTGATGTTTATGCGTGACTCTCTCATTCCCAAGTATGCGCAGCTCGTGTACAATGGTTTCTGGTATTCACCGGAGATGAAGGTGCTGCAGAAGTTCATCGACGAAACGCAGGAAAATGTCACTGGTACTGCGCGGCTGAAACTGTACAAAGGGAATTGCATCGTTGTCGGACGCAAGTCGCCGAACTCGCTTTACAGCGAAGAATTCGTCACCTTCGAAAAAGACAGGGTCTACGATCAGAAAGACGCCACCGGCTTCATAAGGCTCAATGCCCTGAGGCTGAAGATTCAGGCCTTTATGAAAAAAGGAAAAATGTAAGGACAAGCTGATGCCAGGAAAACAGAAAAAACCGTGGGGCGGGCGGTTCAGCCGGCCGACAGCTGAGATGGTAGAGGCATTCACCGCTTCTATTCATTTTGACAAACGGCTCTATCGTTACGACATCGAAGGGAGCATTGCCCATGCCAGGATGCTTTCCAAGCAGAAAATTATTTCCAGGGAGGATGAGAGGGTCATAGTTAAGGGGCTTATGGACATCCTTCACGAAATTGAAAAAGGGCGATTTGCATTCAAGCCCGAGGATGAAGATATTCACATGGCCATCGAAAAGGTCCTGATAGAGAAGACAGGAGCAGCGGGCGGCAGGCTCCATGCAGGAAGGAGCAGAAACGATCAGGTCTCGCTCGACGTCCGCATGTACCTGAGAGATGAAATCCTGCAGATTGTCGGGGTCGTGTCGCGGCTGAAGGCATCTCTCATTGAGTTGGCCGCCAACGAAGACGGCACAATCCTGCCGGGATATACGCATATGCAGAGGGCACAGCCCGTCCTCTTAGCGCATTATCTTCTGGCCTACTGGGAAATGCTCGACAGGGACGAAGAGCGATTATGGGAATGCGAAAGAAGGGTGAACATCATGCCCCTGGGCTCGGCTGCCCTTGCAGGGACGGGTCTTCCCATAGACAGGGCGTTTGTCGCGAGACTGCTGAAATTTCCGGAGATATCCCGGAACAGCATGGACGCCGTGTCGGATCGTGACTTTGTCGCGGAGTTTATTTTCGTTGCCTCTCTTCTCATGATGCACATGAGCCGGTTCTGTGAAGACCTCGTCATCTGGTCAACGGGTGAGTTTCAGTTTGTGGAGATATCTGACGCCTTTACCACAGGAAGCAGCATCATGCCGCAGAAGAAGAATCCCGACGTGGCCGAGCTTATCCGCGGAAAGGCGGGGCGGGTGTATGGAGACCTTATTTCCGTGCTGACCATGATGAAGGCACTTCCCATGACATATAACAGGGACCTTCAGGAGGACAAAGAACCACTCTTCGATGCAGTTGATACAGTAAAGAGTTGCGCCGGCATTCTGTGTGAGATGGCGCCGTATTTGAAGTTCAACAGGGAGAAAATGCTGCAAGCAGCATCCGGCGGGTTTTCAACGGCGACGGATGTTGCTGAATATCTCGTCATGAGAGGCGTTCCTTTGCGGGAAGCCCACGAGGCGGTCGGGCGGCTCGTTGCGTATTGTATCGGGAAGAAAAAGGACATGTCCGCTCTGACGCTCTCGGAATTCCGGCGTTTCCACAAAGGCTTTGAGGAAGACGTCTACACGTTTCTCAAGGTGGAGCATGCGGTGCAGTCAAAGAAGAGCCCCGGCGGGACTGCGAGGAGAAATGTTTCGCTGCGGCTCAAGGGTATCAGAGGTAAGAAGAAGTGACAAAGACTCTCAGATTGCTGATTACGGTTTTGTGTTCCGTTATGGTCCTCGGGGGAGTGCTTTACGGCTGCGGGAAGAAAGGTGATCCGCGGCCTTTCGGTGTCGCACCGCCGCCGACAATTTCCGACCTGAAAGCGAGTCTTGCCGATTACGGGGTTGTTCTCCGGTGGACAATCCCGGAAGCAAAAGGCGGCATTCAGAAATACAAGGTCGAGAGGAGTGAGCTTCTTGCGAAAGGGGCTGCCTGCCCGGAGTGTCCGCGCGAGTTTGCTCTTGTGGCTGACCTTGCGGCCAATGACCCCAAGCTGGCGAAGGAGGGGACGAATATTGCAATCTATCTGGACTCCAGAATTAAGGCGGGGTATCTTTACACGTATCGCATTGTAACGTGCGATTTGTCGGGTCTTTGCAGCCAGGCCTCCAATATCGCGGAAGCTGTGGTCAGTGCTGATTTTCCGCGGGGAAAGGAAGGACCCGGAAAGAAATGAATCGACCAGAAAGAGAAGAATTGTTGTTTTCAATGCCGGGAGCAAATGAATTACTTTCACTATAAAGATAATGCGCTCTGGTGCGAGGAAGTTCCCGTCACAGAGATTGCCGGGAAAGTGGGGACGCCATTTTATCTCTACAGCGAGAGGACGCTGAAACATCATTTCCGCGTGTTCGATGCGGCTTTTTCCGGCGTCCCGCATATTACGTGCTTTGCCGTTAAGTCTAATTCAAATATTGCCGTGCTGAGAATTTTCATTGCCGAGGGAAGCGGCGTGGATATAGTCTCCGGAGGAGAGCTGTATCGGGCGCTGCAGGCCGGGGTTGATACGCGCAAGGTTGTTTATTCCGGTGTCGGGAAGAGGGTCGATGAAATCGAATATGCCTTGGGCGCGGATATTCTGATGTTCAATGTGGAGTCTTCGCAGGAACTCGAGGTGATCAACAGCTGTGCCGAAAGGCTGAAGAAGAAGGCTTGCATTGCATTGAGGATCAACCCGGATGTGGATCCCGAAACCCATCCCCACATATCGACGGGGCTCATGAGCAATAAATTCGGGATCGACATCAAGAAGTCTCTCGAAGAATACCGCCGGGCGCGGACGCTGGGACAGTTGGAAATTAAAGGCGTAAGCTGCCATATTGGATCCCAGGTGACAAAGATTTCGCCCTTTCTCGACGCCCTCGAGCGCATCAAGAAGCTTGTACGGCTGCTGCGGGACGACGGCATGGATATCGAGTATCTCGATCTCGGAGGAGGCCTCGGGATTGCCTACGATAAGGAGGATGTCCCTCATCCCTCGGAGTACGCCAAGGCCATTATCGATGCTTCAAAGGATATAAATTGTACTTTCATTTTTGAGCCGGGAAGGGTAATTGTGGGCAATGCGGGAATTCTCGTCACGGAGGTTCTCTATACGAAGAGCAATGACGCGAAGAACTTTATCGTTATTGATGCCGGGATGAACGATTTGGCCCGTCCCAGTCTCTATAATTCGTACCACCGGATCCTGCCGGTGATTGACAAAGAAAGAGAGGAGATCATAGCCGACGTAGTCGGACCCATTTGCGAATCCGGCGACTACCTGGCGAAGGGAAGAGAAATCTCCAGATTTGAAAGAGGGGAGTTGATGGCGGTCATGAGCGCCGGTGCGTATGGCTTCACGATGTCATCCAACTATAATTCAAGGGGCAGGATACCGGAAGTCCTTGTCCGTGACGACCAATTTTTTGTAATTAGAAAAAGAGAGGTTTACGGGGATTTAATCCGGGGAGAGGTGATACCCGAATTTTTGAGATAAGGAGCGATTATGTTTAGTGGAGCAATTGTGGCAATCGTCACGCCTTTCAAGAAAGGTAAAGTGGATGAGAAATCCCTGCGGGAACTGATTGAGTTTCAGATCAAGAATGGAACCGACGGTATTGTTCCGTGTGGAACCACGGGCGAATCCTCGACCCTGTCTCATGAGGAGCATGACAGGGTGATTGAAATAACGATAGATGCCGCAAGGAAAAGAGTCCCGGTCATCGCCGGCACCGGTTCGAACAGCACGGATGAAGCCCTGCGGCTGACGAGGCATGCCCATGAGGCCGGGGCAGACGGGGCGCTGCTGGCCTGCCCGTATTATAACAGGCCGACCCAGGAGGGTCTCTATCAGCATTTCAAGATTATCGCGGAAAGTGTTCCCATCCCGATTATCCCGTACAATATTCCGAGCAGGACCGGCGTTAATCTCCTGCCGGAGACCGTTGCGAGACTTGCAAAAATAGGCAATATCGTGGGGATTAAAGAGGCGTCGGGTTCATTGAAGCAGATGCAGGATGTAATCACTCTGTGCGGCGATAAATTTGACGTCCTCTCAGGCGACGATTTTTTTACCTTCCCCTTGTTGGCGATAGGGGGCAGAGGCGTCATCTCCGTTGTTTCCAATATCGCGCCTGCGGACATGGCGGCCATGGTAGACGCCTTCGCGGCGGGCGACATCAAGAAGGCGCAGCAGTTGCATCAGAAACTTGTTCCATTGATTGATTCACTCTTCATAGAAACGAACCCTGTACCGGTCAAGGCGGCGCTCTCCATGATGGGCAAGATCGCCTACGACGTGCGCCTTCCCATGTACAAGATGTCGGATGGCAACTACGAAAAATTAAAGGACGTCATGAAAAGTCATGGGCTTATCTGACAGGGAAGAATGTCATTCCGAACGAATGTGAGGAATCTTTTTATTTCCCTCACGTTAGTAAGTAAAAAGATTTCTCGTTTCACTCGAAATGACAAGAAGGATCGATATGACACCTTAATAATGAAATAGTATACTCAGCGACACAGGAGATTACGGATGATCAAAGCGATCGTTACCGGCGCCGGCGGCAGGATGGGAGGCAGGATTATAAGCCTTCTTTCCGAGGATCGGGAGATGAAATTGGCAGGCGCCGTGGAGCAGAAAGGGCATGCTGCAATCGGTCAGGATATAGGGGAGAAGCTCGGCCTCGGTAAGACCGGCATCCTTGTGGATGATAACCTTGTGGCATGCATCGGAAAAGGCGACGTGGTCATCGATTTCACGCATCATGAGGTGTCGGTGGGCCATCTCGAGGTCGCCCGCGAAAAGGGCCGGGCCATAGTGATAGGCTCCACCGGCTTCACTCCCGACGAAATGGCAAAGGCCAGGAAGATTGCGGCCGGAACGCGCTGCGTCCTCTCTCCGAATATGAGTATCGGCGTAAATGTGATGTTCAAGGTTCTCGACTACGTGGCGGGTATACTCGGGGATGATTACAATGTCGAGATAGTTGAGGCGCACCATAATTTGAAAAAGGACGCTCCCAGCGGCACGGCCATGAAAATGGCGCAGATCATATCGGAAAGACTGGGCCGTGACCTGGAGAAGGTGGGTGTCTTCGCAAGAAAGGGCATGGTTGGTGAAAGGACTAAATCCGAGATCGGCATTCAAACACTGAGGGCCGGGGATATAGTGGGAGAACATACGGTCATGTTTGGCGGCGCGGGTGAGAGACTGGAATTCATTCACCGCGCCCACAGCCGGGACAACTTCGCAAGGGGCGCCATACTGGCGGCGAAGTGGATAGTAAATCAGAAGAACGGTCTCTACGATATGCAGGATGTCCTGGGCATGAGGGAGAAGTGACATTAGGTGCAAGCGCAATTGCCAGATGATCTCCGCGGAGTTGTCGCGTTTATTGGTGTAGGCTCCAATATGGATGATCCTGCGGTAAGGTGTAGAGAAGCTCTTTGTTTCCTGTCCGAGGCAAGCGGCATAAGGGTTCTCCGGCAGTCGTCCTTCTACCGGACGGAACCTGTCGGATTCGAAAAGCAGGACTGGTTTATTAACGCGGTAGCAGAGATAAGAACGGTCTTGACGCCGCAAGAGCTGCTGAAAGCTACGCAAGAGATAGAGGACAAGATGGGACGGCTAAAAGGAGCAAGGTGGGGACCGCGGGTTATAGATCTCGACATCCTTCTTTATGGTCAGGAGGTCGTTGAGGATGATGACCTGGTAATTCCCCATCCCGAGCTTCACAAGAGGCGATTTGTTCTTCAACCTCTGTGTGAAATAGCGTCTTATGCTATTCACCCGGTCTTCGGAGTGTCTATCCGCGGGCTGATGGACAGACTCGATGATGACAGCAGGGTTTATCTGTACCGCACAAGTGGAGAGCCATGCTTAGCTTGATTCGCTTAGTAATTTTTGCTTTTCTCATTTACCTTGCTTACAGGCTCGTCAAATGGATAATCGTGTCGCCGGGAATCAAGGGCCGGGACATGTCCGGGCATCAGGTGCCTGCCGCGCCAGGCGAGGACCTGGTGGAGGACCCATTCTGTCATATATATGTACCGATGAGTCAGGCCCACAAAGCAACTATTGACGGGCAGGATTTATATTTTTGCAGTGAAAAGTGTTTGAATAAATACATATCGGAACACTCAACAAAGAAAGCGCAGGGGGCCGCATGAAATTTTTTATTGATTCTGCAAACATTAACGAAATCAAGGAAGGCATCAGCCTGGGGATGGTTGACGGCGTGACGACCAACCCGTCGCTGATTGCCAAAGAGAAGAGGGGATTCGAAGAGGTTGTAAAGGAGATCCTCGAAGTGGTCGACGGACCGGTGAGTCTGGAGGTCATCGGCTTGGAGGCAAAGGGCATGGTCCGCGAAGGTAAGAAGCTCGCGAAGCTGGGCAAAAACGCCGTAATAAAGGTTCCCATGACCACGGAGGGCTTGAAAGCCACAAGGATTTTTGCAGACGCCGGAATCAGGGTTAATCAGACACTGATTTTCTCGCCGGTACAGGCCCTGATGGCGGCAAAAGCCGGCGCCGCGTATGTCAGCCCCTTCGTAGGCAGGCTCGATGATATTTCTCACGACGGGATGGGATTAGTGGAGCAGATCATCACGATTTTTGATAACTATGGCTTTGAAACGGAGGTCATCGTGGCGAGCGTGAGACATCCGCTGCATGTGCTGGAAGCGGCGCTGATGGGCGCTGATATCGCGACCATTCCCTTTAATGTGATCGAAAAGCTCGCCAGGCATCCGCTGACGGATAAGGGGATAGAGATGTTTTTAGCCGACTGGAAAAAAGTCCCCAAGAATAGATAACGGGCACGGGCATGCTGATATGATCGATCTCATAAAAAAATCTTTTGGCCGGCTGCCGGATCTGACGGAGAAGGGGGCGCGCTTAAACTTTCCCAACATAATAACCGTCCTGCGGGTCACCGTCATTCCCGTATTATTTTTTCTCCTTCTTTCTCCCGGCAGAGACGGGAGTCTCATAATTGCCGGATTATTTATTCTTGCCGCTCTCACGGACCTCCTTGACGGGTATCTGGCCAGGAAATACGAGATCGTCACTGTGATGGGAAAATTCCTCGATCCCATTGCGGACAAGCTCATCGTCAATACGGCGATGATCCTGATGATTCCCATCGGACGTATCTCTGCATGGATTGTTGCCATCATAATCATCAGGGATTTTGTCGTCGATGGAATAAGGGCAATAGCTCAGTCGGAGGGCTTTGTCATTCAGGCAAGCAGGCTCGGCAAGCGAAAGACCCTTTGCCAAATATTTGCCGTGTCCGCCCTTATGATTCATTATCCCTTCCTGGGTGCAGATGCCCATGCAGTCGGAACGGTAATACTCTACATTGCCCTCGCGCTATCCGTCACGTCGGGCATAGATTATTTGATAAAGTTTTATGAGAATATCTCAAGCCGGTAAGAAGGATTGCTATGATCGATATTCCCAAAGCAGATTATTCATCCTTTGACAGCCCCCTGATCTCATCCTCTTTGTTTTACCCGCGCCCCGAGTCGGGTGCCCCTGCTGACGATGGAACTGTCGAATCAATCCTTATCCCCGTTGGAAAAGATGTTGTGGTTGGAGCCCGGTTGCATATGGCCGGAGCCGAAGCTGCTACAATTATTTTTTTTCACGGCAACGGCGAGATCGTTGCTGATTATGACGAGCTCGGGATTGTCTACAACGATATGGGCATAAATTTCTTTCCCGTTGATTACAGGGGCTACGGCCGCTCTACAGGCAGGCCCACGGTTACCGCCGTAATGAGGGACTGCCACACTGTTTTCGCGTACGCGAGAAAGCAATTAAAGGAAAAAGGATACACCGGCCCCGTCATAGTAATGGGGAGATCCTTAGGCAGCGCTCCGGCCCTCGAACTGGCATTTCATTATAGAGATGAAATTGACGGCCTCATCATTGACAGCGGCTTTGCCTACGCAGGCCCGCTGCTGCTTCTATTTGGCATTGACATGCAGGCCTTAGGGATAAGTGAAGAGCAGGGGTTTCGCAATCTTGATAAGATTAGCATTTTCGATAAACCCACGCTTGTAATTCATGCAGAGTTCGACCACATTATTCCTTTCTCTGAAGGGCGGCTTCTCTTTGAGGCGAGTACGTCACGGGATAAAAAATTTCTGAAAATCCCGGGGGCGAATCATAACGACATTTTTTCGCATGGCTTGTCGGCGTATCTGGAATCCGTGAAGTGGCTGGTGGATAAGAGCGGCGAGCCTCGGGCAAAATAATGGTTTAGAATGAATTTCTATTGACAAACCGGTTCAATTTGATATAGGAAGCGTACTTCATGAGCGGGCGTAACTCAGGGGTAGAGTGCCACCTTGCCAAGGTGGACGTCGACGGTTCAAATCCGTTCGCCCGCTCCATTTATTTGGCGGCATAGCCAAGTGGTTAAGGCAGCGGTCTGCAAAACCGTTATTCATCGGTTCGAATCCGATTGCCGCCTCCAGATAAGATTGAGGGGTTATCCATTTCAGGTTAACCCCTTTTTAAGTTATGACTACATCTTTCCCTAAAGCCGTCTTTCCCCGTCAAGTTGACTTACCTAATAGGGTTGCAGTTCATATCCAAAAGTGATTAATGAAAGATTAAGAAGTGGTTTGGTGGTCTTCTAAAGCGATTTACTAAGTTTACTTGACAGGCCCAATTAGAAGAAACTCTTATTCTGGGTCTATCCCATATCTTCTTATTTCCTGTATCATTATATGTTGCCACTCGGATATACGATCATATAAATTGATAGATTCATCTTTGTTCTCAACCATCAAGATTGCCCACGAGAGGTTTAGGGGATTAACGTTATGAAGCATACGGAGAACTTCTTTTGCTAAATGTATATCCCCGTTCCCCTTGTAACGTTTCCTAACATAAGTGGTCGCAATATCTATTGGACTCATCCCTGGGTTTCTTTCTTTTATAGTCTTCCAACCTTGTGCAACAGTTCTTGCTGTTTCACCAACATGACCATTTCTTGCGAACCACTTAGCAAAGCCCATATTGCCCAATAATCCTTGTTTTTTTTGTCACGGTTCATTCCTGAGGAACACGCTCGCATGATTATTAATTATATATTCCGCTGAAAACAATGCGAAAAAGATGCGGGGAAGATGGTAGGTAAAAACTATTACTCGTGATAATGAATATATTGAGGGGTGGTTCAGTTTTTTTGTTTAGAGGTTATGCAGCTGGTTGTAATATCGTAGCAAGAAGACAAATAGGAAGGTGAGAACTTCAGGGTGCGATAAACGGGGTAGTGTAGACTTGACATACCACCTTACGTCAAGCATCCTTATCCGTTTTCATCATGGAGGAATGTTCTGCAATGCCCAGTAGGAACCGATTTCGGTGACTGTTTTCATGAAGTCCTCATAGAACACAGGTTTTGTGATATAGCTGTTTGCACCAAGCCGGTAGCTCTCCACCCTGTCCCGGTCTTCGGCTGAAGATGAAAAAACTACTACAGGGATCATTTTTGTCATTTCGTTAGCTCTGATTCGCTGAAGAATCTCAAGCCCGTCTATTTTCGGCAACCTCAGATCAAGCAGGATCACACGGGGTTGTTGACATGGATCACGACCCGAAAATTCCCCGGTTGCAAAGAGATAGTCCAAAGCTTCCTCGCCATCTCGAAAGACTTTGACCCTATCGGCTAGGTTATGTTTCTTAAGAGCTTCAAGCATGAACTCCACGTTATATTTATTGTCCTCTACAAGCAAGACATCCAGGATATGTCCAAGCAAATATACTTCCTCTTGAATACTTTTTTATATTAATGATATGGCAAGGGTGGGTGAATGTCCATCAGGCATTACACTACTTCGATGTTCTAAATTCCTCAACTCAAGAGCAGTTAAAGGATTAATTGAGGATACCGACGGAATGTGCCATGAAGAAGGAATTTACGAGAAGTATTCCAGCCGCTGCCATAACCTTTGGGCTGGGACTTAATTTCTACAAATGTTATCTCAATCCTTGATATTATAAGCGGGAGGAATGCATGTCCTGCTGTTATAACTTTCACATTTCACTAAACAATTTGTCTAATTGTGCTGCAAATAGGATGTGTTTGCAAAAATTTCCTCAGAAAGTATTGTATAGGTGCGAGAGGTATGATATGTTCGCACCTAACTAACATTACAGACGGCTGCTTACGCGCTCAGGAATTTCCTGATTCTGATTGCGTTTATCCTCATGCAGATGCGGGGAAAGCTGCAGGGCATGTCTCTGTTTGAGCCTGATTTTCCGGGTACCCAATTTTTCTGCCTGTTGAAGGAAGCGCTTTGCAGCACTTGCTTTTTGAGAGACCGTTCAATTCCATCGATCTTCTTTTTTAATTGGGTTGCAAGATTTAATTTACTGAAAATTGTGCGTTTGGGGGCGTAGATATGATTATACTAAAGGGGAAAACGCATTACACGATTGTTGATGCTGCCGAACGGTTGGGTGTCTCAGCCAAGACTATCAGAGATTATATCCATAGGGGCATCATTCCCGAACCGCCGGAAATCAAATACGGCGTGCGGATATTGAAACATTTCCCTATTGAGTACATCGATTTGGCTAAAGTTCATTTAGATAATTATCGAAACACCAAGAACGAGAAAAGGCGGTAAAGATACACTCTTCTTGCGTCGCTATACTATTTGCAGCAGCATCGAATTAACTTAAAGAGGAATCCTCCCTTGGCCCGTTTGAAAGAAATCTCTTCCACAGAACGACTTCTTGATATCATTCGCAGCAAAAAAGATGATATGAAGGTTGAACCACTCGACACATCCAAGATTGATCCGCCCAAAAAAGTCTTCAGATTCACCCGCCCGAGAATTGCTTCCGGTGAGGAGCGGGTGACTATCGGCATCGATATCGGCCATGAATATTTGAGAATGGTGAGAACTGCCAGATCAGCCGATAAGCGCTGGGAATTGCTTGATTACAAGAGCGTGCCGTTCGCCCATATAACAACTCGGAAATCTCCTGAATTCAGCGATTTCTTAAGATCCGAATTGGACAAATTCTGCGGCGATGTCAGGCATGCAAATCTGTGGGCTATCATGTCCGCAGCAAGGGTGAACGTGCGCCACATCAATATCCCCAAGGTGGCCAAGAAGCAGATTGAAAACGCGGTTTATTGGACGATAAAAAAAGAAACGCCTTTTGACGATAAGGATACAGTCTTCGATTTTGAAATACAGAGGGAAGTCACCGAACAGGGTGTAAGCAAATGGCTGACAATGGTTTATACGGCGCCGCGGGAGGAAATCGAAGAGTTAAAGGGGCTTTTTTCCCAAATCGGGTTGCCGTTAACCGGTATATCCATCACACCATTTGCAATCCAGAACCTGTTCAAGACGGAATGGATTCCTCCGGCTGTTGAAGGCACGGTGGCAAGTCTTTTTATCGGCAATGATTTTTCCCGCATCGATATATTTTCCAAGGGGAAGCTCATTATGACCCGGGGCATAAAGGCCGGCATAAACAGCATGGTCGAGTCATTGATGGAAAGGCTTGGAACGGCGCGCAAAGAAGCTGCAGGGAAGGACAGGACTGTCCCTCCAATAAGCTTTGACCAGGCGAAAAAGGTCCTCTTCAGTCTCAGTCCGGACTCTCCCCCTTTAACGGAGCACGATATCGGCTTCGGGATCACAGATGAAGAAAAATTCGAAACCATTCTGCCCGCCTTGGAGAGGGTGGTCAGACAGGTGGAAAGAACCTTTGAATATTATACGGGCGGTCACAATTATGACATGGTCAGCAGAATCTACGTATCCTCCGCCATGAATATTTCACAGCCGGTCATAGACTATGTAGGTAATCAACTGGGAATTAAGAGTGACATACTGAATCCCCTCAAATCCAGGATACCGAACGTAGGCAAGAGCATGGAACAGACCAGTGTCTCCGAAATACTTGCCCTGATACCGGCTTTTGGGCTTGCACTTTCCGACAACGCTTACACGCCGAACCTGATGTTCAGATTCAAGGACAAGGAGCGGGCAGCTAACATCACACGCGCCAATCGAATCATTTTTGCCGTGTTTATTCTTGCTCTGATCGTGTGTTCAGGATTACTGCTGTTTGAAATTGAAAAGGCCCATCAAAGAGAAACTGTTATCGTCCGACTTGAGGAGCAGTTGTCGCAGTATAAGCCACGGGTCGACCAGAACCTGATATCGGGAATGCTCTCGAGTTCGAGCAGACAGCAACAGCTTGCAAGGACTTACGTAGACAGATATCTCGGTATGGCGGTTATCGGTGAATTGTCTTCGATGACCCCCCCCAATATCCGTCTCATTGACCTGAAGGTGCGTGGGGGAGCCGTTCAAACAGGCAAGACAGCCGCGAAGGAGCCTAAGAAGGAAGCCGCAGGCCCGAAGGAAGAAGCAAAAAACGTTACGGTCGAGGGGGTTGTCTTTGGCGATCGGAAAGCGCTCGAGTCTTTATTGGCCGGATACATAATGAAGTTAAAATCGTCTCCGATATTCAGCCATATCAGTGTGCAGAGAAACAATATAGAGCCTTTTAGAAAGGATGAAGTCCTTCATTTCGTTATTGAAATAAAACTGGTTTAGAATTCAATTATGGAAAAGATATTCTCGATAATTCCGAAGCGGAGCATCGTCATCTTGGTTGCATGCGTGTCCTGTCTGCTTCTTCTCGTTCTCGCCGGAATCGTGCCTCAGCAAGTGGCCGTAACGCGCTTGGATAATAAGATCGCAGGCATTCAATTTCAGATCGAAGAGCAGAAGAGGCTTCAGCCTTATTATCAAATGCTGCATGCGGGGCCGCAATCAGGCAGGTCCAAAGTCCTGCCATTCCCTGCAAGGAGCCCCCTTTCACGGACCCAGATAGATACGGTGTCCTTGATTATCAGAGAGCAGGCGCGGCAAGCCCATATCGACATGGTCGCTGCTTCTCCGGACCTGAATACTTTAGGCGGTGAGCAAAAGTTTCTTCTGGTTAATGCGACTTTCAAGGGTGATTTTTTTAATTTCCGTAAATTTCTCATCGGCCTCGGGGGAGTGCCTTGTCTTGAGGGTATTGAAGAAATACGGATCCAGCAAAACGAAGACAGCATGGAATTCAGGTTAAAGTTATGGCTGGCCATTGCGTAGTACACGGGTTAGTAAATTCGGTTCTATATTTTATGCGGCGGTTCGGAAATTTCCATATACTATTGTCATTTCGAGCGTAGCGAGAAATCTTAGCAAGGATGGTGAGACGGAAAGATATCTCCCTTCGGTCGATATGACAGCCTAATAATGAAGTGATGTACTCGGGGAAGCGGCTTTAAGGATGAAAGATTGAGATGCCGAAACTGACAAGACAACAAATCATCATACTCTCCATAATGGGTCTCGTCATATTGTTTGCCATATATGATGTTTTCATAGCAGCGCGCTCGAAAGCGGAGCCGATTGATATCGGGAAAAAGACATCCGAGTTGGAAGCATTCTTAAGCAATATTACTTCAAAGTTGCCAAAGGGTTCACTGCCGACCTCTGATGCCTATATACTGAGCCGCGCCGAGACGGGATGGGTGCATGACCCATTTTATGAGAGAAAATCCTTCCGCGAATGGGAGAAGCGCAAAGAACGGGCGAGAGCGGGCGGGATATCACAAAAGGTCAGCTTCAGCTATTCCGGTTATTTAAATGTCGGCAATAAAAACCTGGCGATTATAAATGGTGTAGAATATGAAGCTGGTAATCGGCTGGAGATCGAAGGATACGTCCTGAAAAAGATCTATGCAGGTAAAGTTGTAATCGTTAACGAAAAGAGCGGAGCAAAATTTGATGTTCCTTTGCAGGAATAACACGAGTGATGGGAGGAGGGATAGGCCTTGACTTGTTTTCATTATAAGAAGAAAGTTTGCCGCTTGACCGTTGTCCTTTTTCTCGGGATGTTTCTTGTTGCGGGCTGTGCAGGCGACAAAGCGACAAAGAAGGATCCTTTCTTCGAGAAATGGGAAAAAATGGCTGATATGTCAAAAGGACACTCGCCTGTGCCCAGGTCTCGTGAAACAATTCGGGAGCTGGTGAAAATGGAGCAGCAGCGTCTGAAGGCTGAAAAGGAAGGTGTTGGCGGAAAAGGCCTGCCTGACACGCCGATCAGCCTGAAGATACGCCAGGCTGATGTAAAAGTCGTCCTTCGGTCTTTGGCACGCATCGTAAATCAGAATGTATTGATAAGAGATGATATAAAGGCGGAGGTGAGTATTGACTTCAAGAATACTCCCTGGGATCAGGCATTCATTAGCATTCTCAAGAATCAGGGTCTCGCATATGAGTGGGAAGGCAACATTATCAGGGTGATGACGATAGCGGACAAGGAACAGGACCTGAAGCGGAAAACCCAGGAAAAAGATGAGAGGCTGGTAGAGCCGCTCATCACCGTGTTCGTTCCGATTGACTACGCGGGCACCAAAGACCTGAAAGATAATCTTAATGATTTGCTCACAAAGGATAAGGACGGCAAGCCGCGCGGGTCGATAAGAGTGGATGAGCACAGTCATGGCCTGATTATCAATGCGATACGCAATGATCTGGAAAAAATGATTCCCATCATTGAACAGATCGATAAACCTACGCATCAAATTCTAATCAAGGCCAACATTGTAGAGACAACGAAAAATACAGCAAGAAATCTCGGCATCCAGTGGGGCGGGTGGTATAATAACGGTAATCTTTATGTGACACCGGGAGGAACAATATCAACTCCGGGTCAGCCTGCCGCGCCCGTCTTCGGCGCTCCGGGTCTCAGCGGTTATGGTTTCGGTGTGAATTTTCCCGCATCTTCAGCAGCGATGGCGGCTGCCGGCGGCGCAGGTTCTCTGGGGCTCATGTTCGGAACGATGGGCGGCAATATTCTCGAAATGCAATTGAATGCCCTTCAGCAGGACGGCAAATTGAATATCCTCTCCACCCCGTCGATCACGACAATGGACAATCAGATGGCCTATGCGGAAAACGGGCAGCGTGTGCCGTACGTTACACAGCAGGTAAGCGGTGGTGTTGTGACGAACACGGTGACCTTTGAAGACGTCGTTCTCCGTTTGGAGATTACGCCGCATGTAATCGACGGGCAAAATCTTAAGATGAAAGTTCTTGTGAAAAAGAATGAACTAAATCCAGCGGTGAACGTTTTGGGGAACCCAGGCTTCTTCAAGAAAGAGACGAGCACCAACCTGATCGTCAGAGACGGAGAAACAATAGTCATCTCAGGGTTGACCAAGCAGACAACGCAAGATGGGGAAAGCGGACTCCCCGGGCTTAAAGATGTGCCGGTTCTCGGATGGCTTTTTAAGTCACAGAGCAAGAGCGATGTCATGGAAGAAGTTCTCATCTTCATTACTCCCACTATACTGCCGCTCCAGACGGCGGCTGCCGTGTCGGGAAAGCCTGCAAACGGAGCGCAGGAGTCACCCGCGCAATTAGCTCCGGCCGTGCCTGCACAATGAAAGAGATATGGATTATTTCAAGATATTAAATCTAAAAAAGGAGCCCTTCTCCAACTCTCCGGAGCCGGAGTTTTTTTTCCAGTCGGATAAACACGTGGGCTGCCTGCAAAAGTTGGAACTGGCGGTGCGTCTCCGCCGGGGATTGAGCGTTGTAGTGGGCGAAGTGGGGACGGGGAAGACTACCCTGTGCCGCCAGCTCATCTTGAAATTTGCGGCATCTGAAGAAGATAGAAAGCAGATTGAAACGCATCTTATCCTTGATCCATCGTTTACGAATTCCCTTGAATTCTTGTCAACAGTTGCGGCGTCGTTTGGCGTAGCCGATTCCGGTAACGGGACCAGCGAATGGCAACTCAAAGAAAACATCAAAAATTATCTTTTTGGCAAGGGTGTTGATGAGGGGAAGATCGTAGTTCTTATTGTAGACGAGGGACAAAAGCTTCCTGACTTCTGTCTTGAATTACTGCGTGAATTTCTCAACTACGAAACGAATGAATTTAAATTGCTCCAAATAGTCGTATTCGCGCAGAAGGAATTTGAGCAGATTCTCAAAAGGCAGAAGAATTTTGCCGACCGGGTCAACTTCTACTACCTTCTCAAGCCTCTCAATTTCAAGGAGACCCAGGGCATGGTAAAATTCCGCATAGCGAAGGCGAGCGAGACAGAGAAGACCCCATCGCTCTTCTCGTATCTGGGGCTGTGGGCGTTGTATCTGGAGACGGAAGGTTATCCGAGAAAGATTGTCACCCTATGTCATCAGGTCATACTTGCTCTGATTATTCAGAATAGATCGAAGGCCGGCTGGTTTC
This sequence comes from Syntrophaceae bacterium, assembly GCA_003153775.1. Lineage (GTDB taxonomy): Bacteria > Desulfobacterota > Syntrophia > Syntrophales > UBA2185 > Fen-1135. Next base: position 123,682 of record PMBI01000059.1, read on the forward strand.
TCGTCCGTTCCTGCGGTCGCAGGGTTCCCGATAAAAAGAAGGTTCTTAAATGGGTAACTGCGACGGTTATCGCCGCTGTTATTGTTGCCGTGGCAGTGGCGGGATTTTACCCTGAGACAATATTTGGAATATGGCCGGACCGTGAGACGTCGGTGATTGCAAGAACTGAAGCCGTAACGTCGTCAGGACACGTTTCTCCCGTGCAATCGGTTCAGACTGCGCCGACACCCGTTGCAGAGGCGAAAGCATTAAACCGGGATGACATACAGTTGACTAACAAGACAATGCCGGACCTTTTAGGGAAGGTGGAATTGAAAAGCGGCAGAACCATCTGGCGCCTGCTTAATGACTTCTACGGCGATTTCGACAGGGAACAACTGCGAAGGGTAGCCCGTGCCAATCCTCACATCAGGAACCTGAGCAGGGTTACCGCTGGTGAGATAATTGAATTGCCTGCGATTCCCGCCAAGTCGAATCCACTCGCATCGGGAAAATGTTGGGTGCGCATAGCGAGAAGCGAAAAGATAGACGATATTTACGAATTGTACAAGAATTATCAGCCCGTTTTACCGTCTCTGAACTTTCTTGCATACTGGAACAGCAGAGAGGGCATTGCATTTGCCATTGTCTTGAAAGACGGCTTTGCTAACATCGAAGACGCTCTCGGTGCGGCCAGAAAGCTGCCGCAGCCACTCGCGGGAAATGCTGAGGTTTTTGCAAAAGTGAGTGATGATACGGTTTTTTTCAAGAAATAGGTAAGCAGGTAAGAGGTTAATCACAGTGGCAGTTAAGAAGAAATTAGGCGAGATGCTTGTTGAAGAAAATCTGCTTACGGAAGAGCAACTAAAGAAGGCTCTTTCCGGGCAGGAGAAGGCGGGTCTGAAACTGGGTCAGTGTCTTTTCCAGCAGGGGATAGTAAGTGAGCAGCAGATAGCCGACGTTTTATGCAGGCAGTTGCGACTGAAGAAATATCATCCTGACGGGTTTCCTTTTGATCTTGAACTCGCAAATTTAGTTTCTCTGGAGGATGCCCAGAAGTATCAGATAGCACCCTTAATGAGAAAAGGACGGCTTCTGACAGTTGCAATGATGGATCCTCTCGATATCAACGCACTGGACGTCCTGGAAATAGTCACAAATTGTGAAGTCGAAACTGTTGTGTGCACGGAACGTGAGCTGAACCAATTGATAAGCAGCATATATGGCACGCATTCGGGTCTGGGAGGCGTCCTGGATAGTATGGACATCGAAGCCCAGCCGTCTAAAGAAGAAGAAGAAGTTGCAGACGTTCAGGTGGCGTCGCTTCAGAATATGGCGGGAGAGGCGCCCATTGTCATACTTGTAAACTCCATCTTCGCTCAGGCTGTTCGTGAAGGGGCCAGTGATGTGCATGTCAGCCCCCAGAAGAACAGCATCCAGGTTCGTTTCCGTATAGACGGCAAGCTCCACGAGGTGCCGTCCCCCCCCAAAACACTTTTCTGGCCTATCATTGCCAGGATAAAGATCCTCGCCAATATGGACATTACAGTAACAAGAGTGCCTCAGGACGGGCGGTTTACCCTGAGGATGGAAAATAAGGAAATAAATGTCCGCGTATCTTCCATACCGACAATTCACGGCGAGAATGTCGTCCTGCGGCTCCTGGACACAAGCTCCGGCATCTATGCATTGGACCTCCTCGGAATGGTCAATGCAGACATAGAAAGGGTGAGGTCTATGATAGGGAAACCTTACGGCATGATCTTGACCACGGGACCTACCGGATGCGGGAAGAGCACGAGCCTCTATTCTATCCTGAACGAGCTCAACAGGCCGGACAGCAATATCATGACTCTTGAAGATCCTGTTGAATACCGCATGGAAAACATCAGACAGATACAGCTGAACCGTAAAGCGGGAATGACTTTTGCGGGCGGCCTAAGGTCCATTCTTCGTCAGGACCCTGATATTATCATGGTGGGAGAGATTCGTGACGCCGAGACGGCCGCGATCGCTGTACAGGCCGCGCAGACCGGTCACAGGGTTCTTAGCACTGTGCATACCAATGACGCGGTGGGGGCCATAACGAGATTTATCGATATGGGGATTGAGCCCTTCCTTCTCTCTTCAACTCTGCTCGTATCTATCGCTCAGCGACTGGTGCGGACCGTGTGCCCGTATTGCAGGGAGCCTTACAATCCGCCGGAAAAAATACTTGCATCATGGGGCCTGGAAAATTGGGAGTCAGCGAATTTTCAGCGAGGCAGAGGATGCAACCAGTGTTTTAACACCGGATATAAGGGGCGTACGGGTTTGTATGAGGTGCTTGTTATTGACGAGATGATTCAGGATTTGATCATCAAAAAAAAATCTGCGCAGGATATTGTACGTAAAGCTGTAGACTCGGGCAACCTAAAAACCCTGAAATATGACGCCGGCAACAAGGTGCTTAAGGGTATCACTACCCTCGAAGAGGCGAGTTCTGCGGTAATGATGTAAAGAAGGTGAGGCACGGGGCGCCAGGTAAGCTAATCATGCCGAGTTATACATATCAAGCGATAAATGAGCGGGGAGTGACCATAAAGGGTGATATTGACGCCGAGTCACGCGACAGCGCCTTTACCATGTTGGCTGACAGGGGATATATTCCGTCGAAAGTTACGGAGAAAGGAGCTGGTTTCGTCTTCGGCCAGTGGTCAAGAAGACGACTCAAGAATCCCGTCAAGACTGCGGACGTCATACTATTCACTAAACAATTTAATTCACTGTTCAAGGCGGGAGTGCCCATAATCAGGGCGTTCCAGGTGCTGGAGGCACAAACAGAAAATAAAATTCTAAAAGAAGCCATCGCTTCCATGTCCCAGAACATCAAGCAGGGGTCTTCTCTTTACGGGGCGCTGGAAAGACATGGGGCGATATTCTCGCCTCTATATATAAGCATGGTAAGAGCAGGCGAAACGAGCGGCACCGTTACGGAATCGCTTGAGCGCCTGATCTATATCATCGAGCATGAAGCTAAGATCAAGGCCGACATCAAATCGGCCTTGCAGTATCCTATCATGGTAACTGTTGCCCTTGTCGTTGCCTTTTTTGTACTTCTTACTTTTGTCATTCCCAAATTTGCAGAGATGTTCTCGAAGGCCGGCATTGTTCTTCCCGTGCCGACGAGGATCGCCATCACGCTTTATAATTTTTTGGCAAACTATTGGTATATATTAATCGTTTGCGCCGTCGGGATTTTCGCAGGTTTAAGAATCTATTTGAAGACAGAAAAAGGCCAATATATGAAAGACACCCTTCTCCTGCGCTTGCCTGTCATCGGACCTCTGTTCATTATGGCTGCGATGTCACGCTTTGCGAGCATTCTTGGAATGCTGCAGTCTGCTGGCGTTCCGGTTATGACCGCCATGAGGGTTTTGTCAGGAATCATCGGCAATGCAGCCATCGCCCGCGAGTTTGAGCGTGTCAGGGAGATGATGCATGAAGGCCGTGGTATCGCTGTGCCCCTCAGTTCTGCGAAGTATTTTCCTCCCATGGTTGTCGACATGATTGCCATAGGTGAGGAAACAGGAAATATAGAAGAGATGCTCCGGCAGGTATCCGCACACTATGATGATGAGGTCGGTTATGTCGTGAAAAGGCTGTCGGATCTCATCGGCCCGATTCTGGTTGCGGGGCTCGCGGTCGTCGTTCTGTTTTTCGCGCTTGCGATATTTTTGCCCATGTGGGATTTGACAAAAGTAACTCATACAATGAAATGAAGAAAAAATATATTCAAGTAAGCCTTTATATACTGATTCCTTTTACCTTCAGCGCGATATCTCTGCTGTGGGTCATCATGACCGACAACTTTGTCCAATATTATGTAAAGACGGTACGGAATCATACATGGTCCTTTATAATGTGGATCATGACAGTGTTCGTGTTGACGTATCTGATAGGTCTCCTGATTACAAGAGTATTACTCAAACCGGTGATGATGCTGGTGAAGAAAGCGGAAAGCCTCCCCGCATTTCCTAAAGAGGAAAACGGCGAGAACGAGGCAAAGGGCGACGTTGGGCATTACGCGAAGGTATTCGACCAGATTGCCACCGTTCTGAGCAAAGTGGAAGCGCAAGAGTTCTTCCCGGGCATAGTGGGTCACAGCAGGATCATGCGGGAGATATTCGCACAGGTAATGAAGGTGGCGCCCACGGATTCAACAGTACTCATAATGGGAGAAAGCGGGACGGGAAAAGAACTTGTGGCTTCCGGCGTCTATGAACACAGCCTTCGCAGGGGCAAGCCTTTTGTAAAAATTAATTGTGTGGCCATACCGGAAAGTCTCCTCGAAAGTGAGCTATTCGGCCATGAGAAAGGCGCATTCACGGGCGCCACGTCTCAGAAGATCGGCAAATTTGAAGTGGCAAACGGCGGCACCCTTTTTCTCGATGAGATTGGGGACATGACCCTGGCGACACAGGCGAAAATATTGCGCGTGCTCCAGGAGAAGGAATTTGAACGGGTCGGCGGTACGGCGACTATCAAGGTGGATGTTCGCTTTGTAATAGCTACTAATAAGAACCTCGCCGAGATGGTAAAGCAGGGTCTCTTCAGGGAGGATCTATATTATCGCATAAATGTATTCTCCATCTACCTGCCCCCTTTGAGAGAGCGCAAGGAAGATATTCCCCAACTCATAGAATATTTTCTGGACAAGAGACATAAACCGATTAAGCTTTCAGCCGAGGCTACCCAGGTGATCGCCGGTTACCCATGGCCGGGTAATGTCAGAGAGTTGATGAATACCATTGAAAGGGCGGTAGTTCTCACGGATACAGGGCTGATTGAACCTACGAATCTGCCTGCAAATGTGACCGGTTTCATGAAGGAACATATTTCTCAAGGTCCGGATTCGTCGGATTCTCTGACCATTGACAAGCGTCTTGATGAAATCGAAAAGGGTTTGATAATAGAAGCCCTCACGAGAACCGGCGGCGTCCAGGTAAAGGCGGCCGAGCTCCTTGGTATAAATCAGCGGAGCCTCTGGCATCGAATAAAGAAGCATAATATCGACACGGAGTCCCTTAAGAAACTACAAAAAATGTAGATCATGCATCAATCCGTGTATGATTTGAATTATTGACTGTTAATAACAGGTTACAAAATTCTTTTTTATCGTTTTTCTAATAATAAATAATATCCAATAAATACTGCATGTTATAATTCATGATGCCCCTAACCACCGACCCCTAACCCCTAATGCCGTTCATCATGGCATGAAAGATGCTCTTAATCGGGCAAAATTTAAGGCATTTTATAATGGTATGCAAATAAAAAGGAGGTTTTAAAATGAGAATTAGAAAGTATATCCGTAATCAGAAGGGTTTTACCCTGATCGAAATCATCGCCGTTTTGGTTATTCTGGGAATTCTTGCGGCCATTGCTATCCCGAAGTATCTGGATATGAGAAAAGAGGCGGTCGTGAAGGCGGCGGCTGCTGCAACCATGGAGCTGAACTCCCGTGAGAGACTCGTGCTCGCGCAGTGGAAACTGAAAGACGGAGCTGACGCATACCCGGTTCCCGGTGCGACGGCAACTGCTGGAGATGGCGGCACGGTCAATGGCCCCAGCACCACCCTTGGCCCGGATTGGAATAGTGGTAATGCTATAGCAAGTGGCACATCAATTACTTTCAGTGGGAAGTCAGTTACATTTACGCGAACTGCAGCTACGGATACCACAAATGAACCGGCTTACTGGAGTGTGACCGTCGGTGACTGATAGTAGTATTGGTATTTTATAATTAAGTCGATCAATATATAATGTTACCTCTTGAATGGGGAGAAGACTTAATTTGAAAAATATTTGATTCACGGCGTAAAACAATACCTTTAAATCAGGGGAGTATGAAAGCTCCCCTGATTTGTTTATACCGGCTTTTATTTAAATGTTATTACAACGAGACGTTTGCAAAACTGCATAAAACCAGCATTTATGTCATTCCTGCTCCCGATAAGGACATTCGAGGGCAGGCTCCAGCAGGAATCCAGTATCAAGTATTTTCCAGATTCCGGGTCAAGCCCGGAATGACGAATAGAGGAGTAATGCAAATGTTTTTGTCTATGGTTCGTCTCCACAAATTCGAATATGCAGACCAGTGACAGCGGTTATGAATTGCATATACCCTGGCATCTTCCTAATTTGAGGAAATATGCTTTCTTCTTTGTTTCCCTCCTGATCCTGCTCCTGGCCGTTTATGGCAACAGCTTCCATGGGGAATGGCATTTTGACGACATCCCCAATATTGTCGAAAATACCAACATACATTTAAATAATATCTCAATAAAAGAAATTTATAATGCGTTTCACTTCCGTGGAGATCTCATACGCCCGGTATCCTATCTCAGTTTTGCCACCAACTATTACTTTGGGGGGTTAGAGACATTTGGTTATCACCTGATTAATTTTATTATTCATTATGTGACAGCCGTTTTCTTATTTCTGTTTATTCTGGGTACGCTAAGACTGCCGCTGCTAAGGGACCGGTACGGGGAAAGAGCTTACGCCATCTCCGCGCTGGCAACCGTCTTCTGGGCGATTAATCCCGTGCAGGTGCTTGCCGTGAGCTATGTCGTTCAGCGAATGGCGAGTATGGCAGGTATGTTTTACATTGCCGCCATGTACTTCTATCTCAAGGGACGCACAGCGGCGGGAATAAGAAACAGAGCATTCTTTTTCCTTTGCGCTGCCGCGACAACGCTTCTTGCCTTGGGCAGCAAGGAAACAGCCGCCATGCTGCCGGTCAGTATTTTTATCTATGATATTCTTCTGATCCAGGGTGCGGAAAGAGATACGGTAAGAAAAAATCTTAAATTCGCATTTATCCCTTTCGCCATCGTTATTATCCTTGCTAATTCATATCTGGATCTGTCAAGCATTCTCGATGACTACCGGGTCCGCTCCTACACATTGGGCGAGCGGCTGTTGACGGAACCGAGAGTCATAATCTTTTATATTAGCCTTCTCCTCTATCCGATCCATTCCCGGCTCACTATGCTCCATGATTTTGGTATCTCGAAATCACTGATAGATCCCTGGACGACGCTGCCGGCGATCCTGATCCTCATTTTTGCCGCGGGTTATGCTCTCACAATCGCCAGGAAAAGACCTCTCATCTCTTTCTGTATCCTTTTTTTCTTCTTGAATCATTTGATTGAAGGATCGTTTGTCCCGGTCGAGCTTATTTACGAGCACAGGAACTACGTCCCATCCATGCTCTTTTTTGTGCCCGTGGCGATTTTCATACTAAGAATGCTGGAGTATTTTGCTTATAGAAAGGCAATCCGGTGGCTGATTGTCTTCAGCGTCACATTCGTTCTTTTTGCAGAAGGACATACTGTCTACATGAGAAATGAAGTCTTGAAGACGGATATGGGGCTATGGATCGATAATATCCTGAAATATCCAAGACTCAGTCGGCCCCATAATAATCTGGGCATCCATTATACGAGGCAGGGACTACGCGAAGCAGGTATGGGAGAGTTTATAGAAGCATCGGAGTTAAACAAATATGAACATTCGGCGGAACAGGCACGAATCGAAGGCAATATGGGTAATTATTATCTTAACGAAGGCCAGGAAGATGAGGCCTTCAAACATTATCGAAAGGCAATTTGGATTAGTTCCAAGAACGCACAGCCCTACGCCGGCATTGCCCAGATCAATCTCAGAAGAGGAGATACTGATAGAGCTCACGAATATATAAGAAAGGCACTGAAGATTAAGCCCCATGCACCTGAATATCGCGAGCTCTACTCACTTATATTGCTTAGGCGGGGAAGTGACAGAAATGCAGCAATAGAGGCAAGCAAGGTATTGCAGCAGGACTTCAACAGAATATTTCCGCGCCTGATTCTGGCGGAAGTGCAATGGCAAAAAAGAATCTATGACAGGGCAATATTGACTTTAAAAGATGTAGTGCGGATGGATCCCCTATATGCTCAAGCATATCTCTTTCTGATAGATCTATATGATAGGAAAGGTGACAAAAGTGCCCTGGAAGAGGCAGTATCCAGCCTCATGTATCTGAAGGGAGATAGGAACATGGAGGACGTCGTCCGTCAATCCGCGGGCAACAGGTTTATGTCTGTTCACGAAATCGATACAAAGAGGATATTATCGATAATCAAGCGAACCCTCATATCGCAAGCTGAAAGAATCAGACCAGGGTCGTAATGTAGTGCAGACCTTCAGGTCTGCCATCATACTTTTAAACATTTGATATAGACAATGGTACGGCTACAAGTTCTCCCGTAGCTTCGTTGACTATGGATATCTGGCCATTATCCTCTTTCTGCAGTTGCTCATTAGCATTCAGGAGTTCAATGCCATAGACTGTTCCGTCCGGGGCAATATCGACGATCAATTCATCGCTGATTTTGACGGATTCGACTTCTTTGCTTTTCCCCTGGAAACGAATATAAGCAATGTTATAGCGCGGATCATAACTGAATCTCATAAATAATCTCCTTTTTAGAAAAACCGAGTGACAACTGTTATTACCAGCCATGCATCAATTTCTTGAACAGCGTAAACCTCAACCTGCTTTGTATTATAATATCGACCAAGTCTTTCACTGTTGAATGGAAAGTTGCGCCTGAATCCTGTTCGTCCATGTTTCGCAGGGAAACTTTCACCATATTCTACCGTCGCCATGACTTCCTCAATCTTTGCTCCACGTTCTTTAATACGTTCATTGGCATGAGGATGAATAAGAACTTTCAAGTCAATGGTTTCCTTTCCGTACGATAGGTCTTCATCCTATAAGAGAAGATACAATTAATCAACAATGAATGTGAAAGAGATATGTATAAGACCCCTAAACCCATCAAATTCCCCTTGATGTTTTCAACGTTTCAGAATATCTAATGAGCATGAGAGAGTTCAAAACAAAAGCTGGCAGGGACAAGGGATTTACGTTAATAGAAATAGTGTCTGTTTTGGCATTGGTGCTTATTATGTCGATAGTTACGTTGATGGTGGTGAGTAGAAGTGGAACATTGGGCACAGAGCCTTTGATAGCTGAGACAGATGGCTTAAAAGCGAGCCTCCGCTATGCACAGATTCAGTCTTTGAATGAGAACGCTTCGGCAAACTGGGGCATTAACTTCGCATCTGATGGTACAGCATACACACTTTACAAAAATGGATTAGCTGCTACTGATACAAATGGGAATCCGATTATGATTCCGGTTAAAAAATTTAGCAAGCCCACTGATATCTTTAGACCCTTCTATGACCCAGATACTCCATCATGTCCGAAAAACTGTCACAAGATGGACAGCAAAGTGACAATAACATCAGGCTCTGGAACTACTGTAACTTTTGACAAATGGGGTATCCCCGTAGATGGGTCAGGCGGTGCTCTGCTGGCAAATATAGAGATAAAGCTAAGCCAGGGAACTGGTACTAATAAAACTGACACTACAACCACCATTACAAAAAATACAGGATTTATTCCATGACATGCGGGAAGATCCTTAACAAATCCGGATTCACTCTCATTGAGATCATAGTTACAATCGGTATAGTTGCAAGCCTCAGCGGCATCATGATCGTCTTGATTTCTGATTCTCTGTCAAGTAGCAGTGATCCTGTGTTAAAGCTCCGAAACGCATCAGAGCTCAGTATCGTCATGGCAAATATCAGTGACGATTATTACAAATGCCCGGTGTGGACGAAAGGAGCTACACATGCACCCAATAGTCTTGTTAAGCCAAGAATTGCGAATGGGCACTATTATATGTGTCAGTCCACATCATGCACAAGTGATCTGCTGAATGAACCCGCTGATTGGTCTACGCCTCCTATTATCGATGGTAGTTGTATATGGCAATTGGCAGGGAACTTACCACTGCAACTTTCTGATTTGCAAACCAAGATAAACGATACAAGTAATAACAAATATGGGATGTACTATAACAATGGCGTTCAGAAATATGTAATTTACTATGTCGTACCTCCTACTCCTGTTATTATTCAACCGGCAGGCCTAAACAAGCAATTTCTGAAAGTGACCATTGCAGACCGCTATTACGGCACAGGGGATCGTCGTTCTCAAATGTTGACATCATATTTCATTTCAAATTGAGCGTAACGACCATGAAGATGAAAACCACTGAGCAAAAGGGGTTTACCCTTTTGGAGATAGTAGTCTGCATTGTTATTGTGACTATTATGACTGTAGTTGTCGGAAGAGGTCTCGTTGAAATGACGAGCGGATACATATTTGCAAGAAAAAATGCCATGATAGCTCAGCAGGGTCAAATAGCCATGACGAGGCTTAAAAAAGAGTTTAGCCATAATATCACTTCAGTAATTTCGGCTACCGCAACATCCATTCAATTCGTCCGAATTTCAGATGCATCGATACACACTATATCCTGGGCCGGTGGCAGCAGCCCTCTTTTGTGGGATAATAGCGATACGTTAATTGGGGAGTCGATTGCGCCCGTGACTTCGTTCAATCTGAATTATTATAATTCCTATAGTTCGTCTTCTTCAACCTATTCCCCTTCCACATCAATAATTGAAATTTCGTTACAATTGAGCGGTGCTGAAAATACCTCTATACAACTTATTGATCGTGTCAATCTCTGGCTGGCAACGGGGGCATGATATATGAACCTTGCAAATGAAAAGGGGAGTGTAATTGCTTATACCGTTATAGCTATTGCCGCAGTCTCAGCACTGGTTGTAGGGATGTTCTACATGAACACATCTTCTACTTTAGGTGAAATCGGTGCCAGAAACGAAAACAGAGCCTATTCGCTGGCATTGGCGGGCAAAGATTACGCTTGGAGTAATCTGCTGAATACGAACGGTGCTGATCAAGATTTCGTCCTTGATTCGGCCAACGGGGATATGTTTCGACTAAATACTACAATTGTTTCCAGTAATATTAATATTACATCTGTGGGCATTGTTAATAAGAGAACTCCGTTTGAAACACGAAGGCAAATATCTATAGTCATACCACTTCCCTAAAACCCGTCAAATTTTTATGTGAAAAAATCAATCTCTTCCCGGACAGTCATCCTCTCTCCTGTAGCGGATGTCAGCTCCTCTGAAGCAAGTGGCATGCAATTTGTCAACATTGGATCACAGCAAGGATTCAGTGAGACGAGTGCCAATCTATTCAGACTTTAATGGTGTTAAAAAAGATTTTAATAGGGGCTAACGGAAGGGCTTGCTTGGGCGGGAAATAGAGGGGACTTGTTTATCGATTGCGGCGGGGTAAGTTCTTCAGGCGGTAAATAGGGCAGGGGTAGTGAGGCGCATAATCAGCTGTTGACTTTGATTAACGCCACACTATTTTTACAGCGCTTCAATAACATTATAGACGGTAGTTTCTTCGTCCATTCCTTTTAGTTTTACCTGTCTTATCTTCTCGACCTTAAAGTAATCCTTCACTGCTTCATATGTGTCGTTGCATATGAGGATCTGGTTCTCCTTAGCAATTCGTTCGAGCCGTGCAGCCAGATTTACCGGATTACCCATGGCCGTATATTCCTTTCTGATTGCGGAACCGAAAATTCCGACCATGGATTCGCCTGTGCCGATTCCGAAGCCAACAGGAATTCTCACATTCCCGTTGCCGACCTCTGCGTTTATTTCAGCTATTTTATTTCGCATTTCAATTGCGCACTCAACTGCTCTCCT
>PMBI01000086.1 GCA_003153775.1 Syntrophaceae bacterium
CTGACTTCAAGCTCAAACCTGTCATTGCCCGACGGTATTTCGTATATCACGCCGCCGTTGAAGTAGTTCTCCTTCCTGTAGGGATTGGGGAGAATCTGCAGGGTCTCACCTTTGGCATCCCTGTAATGTACACGGGCGTAAAACGGCTTGTTTCCTTTTATATAGATCTTGATCTTTTCGCCCTTTTGATATTTCTCTTTGTCCGTCCAAATGCGAACATTCAACGGTAATCCGGGATTATCATTGGAAAGCCGGCCGGTGATTATTTCCTTCACCGCTTTTTCATCCGGAATTACCTCCGCTTTGATTTTTGTCTTGAAACAATCCCCAATCCGCTCGTCCTTGTACCAGCGGTTTTCCTTAACCTCGAGGATCTTTACAGAGGCGTTGGAATACGCCTTGACCATATCTTCTTCGATCTGCAGGTCTTTGACCTTTGTTTCACTTTTCACGTATGTGATGGCATACTCGACTGCGTTTCTCTTCGCATCCGCCATGGCGGTCTGTTCCGTCTGCTTCCTCGACTTGTCTTCTCCCGTGCAGGCATAGCCCTCCGCATCCATGATCGTGGATTGAATTGCATAGGCATTCCCGACAGCAAATAAACAGATTATTATGGAAAGGATCGATCTTAACATGCTTTGCCCTCCTCATCGAATGTACCAATCAGATCATTGATATCGTCTATATTATGCCGCTTAAGATAATCTTCAATGCCGTCGATGATATCCGTCGTGGCAGAGGGATTGATAAAATTAGCGGTTCCAATCTGTACGGCCCGGGCGCCTACTATAAGGAACTCCAGGGCGTCAGAGGCATTCATGATACCCCCGATTCCGATCACCGGTATTTTGACCCTCTTTGCCACCTGCCAAACCATTCGCAGGGCGATCGGCTTTACCGCGGGACCGGAGAGTCCCCCGGTGACATTTGCAAGATGAGGTATCCGACGCTCAATGTCCACAGACATCCCCGTCAGGGTATTAATGAGAGACACAGCGTCCGCCCCACCCTCCTCTACAGTTTCTGCAATCAAACAGATGTCTGTAACATTGGGCGTGAGTTTGATTATAACGGGAAGATCGGTCAGGCGCTTCACCTCTCTTGTCACAGCGAGGGCCATATCGGGATCCGAACCGAAGATAGTTCCACCCTTCTTCACATTGGGGCACGATATGTTGATCTCCAGACCATCCACGCCTTTCGATTCGGAGAGCAGTTCCGTAACCCTCTTGAAATCATCGATCGTTTCGCCGAAGACATTTGCGATGACAGGCACCGAAAACTGCCGGAGGAAAGGCAGCTTCTCCTTTATGAATACATGCACGCCCGGATTTTCCAATCCTATGGCATTGAGCATGCCGCAGGGAGTCTCCATAATCCTTGGAGGTTTGTTTCCGGCTCTCGGCTCTAATGATACACCTTTGGCAATTATGGCGCCCAGACGAGTTATATCAAGATAGGGGACATACTCACTGCCATAGCCAAAAGTGCCGGAAGCAGTCAGCACCGGATTCTTGATAATCAAGCCCCCTATATCAACCTGCATTTCCGGCCCGGCATTTTTCATAGATTACCGTCTCTCTTCTGATCGTCCTTACCCAGTCGGAGAATCAACCCCAGTGGATGTCCCCGATGTCAAACACCGGCCCGTCCACGCAGACGCGAGCACGCTCCCCCCTGCCGCCGCCGTCTTTCAACAGCACCGTGCAGCCCAAGCATGCCCCTACACCGCAAGCCATGCGCTCCTCCATCAATATCTGACAGAATACAGAACTCCCCGCCATGAGCTCTGATAATTCTTTCAACATGGATCGCGGGCCGCACGCGTATATCTTCGAACTTCCGGTATCATATAATGAAATGTCTGCTGAGAATCTTTCCGTTATCAGTCCCTGAAAACCGTGAGAGCCATCGTCCGTGCTTGTAATCACGCGGCCGCATATTCTTTTCAACTCTTTGATGCCGACAAGGTTCTCCGCTTTACTTGCGCCATAATAGCAGATGAGCTCGGCGTCCCTTGCAGCAGTGAGGCTTCTGTAATGCTCCGCGAGATATGTAATCGGAGCGACGCCTATTCCCCCGCATATGAAGACGACCTTTCCGGCCTCCGGGTGAGTATCAAACGCCCGGCCATACGGACCCAGTACTACTACAAAATCACCTTCCCTGAGCTTCGACAGCAGCAGCGTACCCTTCCCCACAACCTTATAGAGTATCTCAACCGTTACTTCCTCCTGGGACCTTTCAAAACCATAAACACCGAACGGTCTTCCGAGAAGCGGATCGATACGCCCCGGATCCCGCATCATTACAAACTGCCCGGGCATGGGCGTCTTAAATGATTCCGCCAGCTTCACTCTCAGTAAAAAATGACCGGCGCTTATTTGCTCGTTCCTGACGATTTTACCATTCATGACGTGTCTATAATTTATTCTTTACCGATAAATTGCAAACATTTTTTCATGTCCGCACACAAGATCATGGCATCTTCTCCCGATTCAGCATAGTAGTGCGGCCTTATATCCGTAACCTCGAAGCCGAATTTCTCGTACAACCTTTTCGCACCTTCATTGGATCGGCCCACCTCGAGGCTGCAAAGGGCGGCGCTTTCACGATGGGAACGCCTGATCATCTCCGTCATGAGCCTTGAGGCAATCCCTGATTTCCTCAAGTCCTCCCTGACACAAATTTTATGGACCTGAAGTTCCCCGGCAATTATCCAGTAGGTCACATATCCAGCAATTTCGTTGCGTCGATCCTTCTGAATCCGCGCCACGAGGTTGCGGGAGATTGGTATCTGAAGTTCCCGCACAAACACATCTTTCGACCATGGCCTGGAAAACGTTGAATTCTCAATGGCTAAAATCTCGTCGAGATCTTCCATTGCCGTATTCATAATTTCGATCGATTGTTGATCCATCTGGCCCGGATGTGTACGTCCTGAATGATGCTGTTGGGAGGGAAATGCCATGGGGTTGTTTCGTTGTCTCAATCATGCCGCGTCGTGCATGATATATGCGCGTAAGTTCGCTATTCCACTTTCTTGCTCAACACCTCGCTCGCTAAATAAATATTCTTCTTGCCGTACTCCTTTATATAAGACGCAAAATCCTTCAGTTTCATCTCCTTCCTCTTTTCATCGAGCTTCAGAAGCATAGGCAGGTTTACGCCGGTTACGACCTCCAGCTTTCCTTCCTTCAGGAATGATAGGGAGATGTTTGAAGGCGTGCCGCCGAAAAGATCCGTCAATATCAATACACCCTGGCCATGGTCCAGTTTTTTGATCCACTGGCTCATTTCCTTTTTTATCTCTTCCATCCCCTTCTTCTGATCCACGGAGACGTGGCTCACCCCTTCGAATTTCCCTTTTATCAGCTCAGCTGCCTTAATCAGTTCACTGCCGAGATTGCCATGGGTTGTTATGAGAACGCCGATCATAGTCTGTCTCCTGAAAATCTTTCACCGATGCGTAAGCTAATTTATTGCCCTGCAATTGTCAAGGCGCATTTATAGCCTGCGCCGGAAAAAGGGAAGATGAGCAATTTAAAAGAAGTTGAGCGAAACCGGACACTTTCTCCACTTGGCAGCACGCATTTTCTCTTGACACATAAAGCCCTCTTGTCTATAGTTTATATAATTCAACACTTACGGAAATTACGATCAGCGAAAATCGAGTCATCTTCACATCTCCGCCAAATTGAAGCTCTCCACAGCAATCTGCGGGGAATCTTCGATTCTTAAGGAACAGGATCATTCGTCATTCGCTCGCTTACCCCGCAGCAAGTTGCGGGGCCTGCGCTCGCTACCGAATTCAACCTAAACATGTGGATGTGGCTCCCTGAAGCGATTTACATAGAGCGGACTTTACAAAAATGATTTGACTAAAGATCGCGCAGGGGATTATGAATAAGCGTCTTCATAAGAAAGACATTCTTTACGGATTCATAAAAGGTAATTATTTTTTAGAAAGAAGGATAGTATGATAAAGAATCAGAAACTTGTTAAATGGGTAGAGGAAATGGCACAGCTTTGCAAGCCCGATCGCGTGCATTGGTGCGATGGATCAGAAAAGGAATATGATGAAATGTGTGACACCCTTGTAAAGTCCGGCACGTTCATTAAACTGAACGAGCAGAAGAGGCCAAACTGTTATCTCTCCAGGTCTGATCCCGCAGATGTGGCAAGGGTCGAAGAAAGCACCTTTATCTGTTCGATAAAAAAAGAGGACGCCGGGCCTACAAATAACTGGTACGACCCCGCAGAGATGAAGAAAACCCTCGTCGGCTTATTCAGCGGATCCATGAGGGGGAGAACCATGTACGTCATCCCTTTCAGCATGGGGCCGCTCGGTTCCAATATCGCCCATATCGGCATTGAGATAACTGATTCGCCGTATGTCGTCTGCAATATGAAGATCATGACGCGCATGGGCAAAGCTGTTCTTGAGATCCTCGGAAAAGACGGAAACTTTGTCCCCTGCCTGCACTCGGTCGGCAAGCCGCTCAAGCCCGGCGAAAAGGACGTGCTGTGGCCCTGCAATAACGAACACAAATACATCGTCCATTTTCCCGAGACGAGAGAAATCTGGTCTTTCGGAAGCGGCTATGGCGGAAATGCCCTCCTAGGCAAGAAATGCTTTTCACTTCGCATTGCTTCTGTTATGGCGCGAGACCAAGCATGGATGGCCGAACACATGCTGATACTGGGGCTTACGTCCCCGAAAGGCGTGAAACGCTATATTACCGGCGCCTTCCCAAGCGCCTGCGGCAAGACCAATCTTGCCATGCTGATACCGACGATTCCCGGATGGAAAGCGGAGACCGTGGGAGACGATATTGCCTGGATGAAGTTCGACGCTGATGAAAGACTCCACGCCATCAATCCTGAATACGGTTTCTTCGGCGTTGCTCCGGGGACATCTATGGCGTCCAATTCGAATGCGATGCTCAGCATGACCAAGAATTCCATCTTTACCAATGTTGCATTAACGCCTGACGGCGACGTCTGGTGGGAAGAAATGACAAAGGAAAAACCAGAAAAACTCATTGACTGGAAGGGACAGCCCTGGACGCCCGCTTCCGGCCGTGATGCGGCGCATGCCAACGCGCGCTTCACAGCCCCGGCAGGCCAATGTCCTGTCATCGATCCGGCATGGGAGGATCCGAAAGGCGTTCCCATCTCCGCATTTTTATTTGGCGGCCGGCGGGCCACTGTGATACCTCTCGTATGCGAGGCCTTCAGCTGGCAGCACGGAACCTTCATGGGATCAATCGCCAGTTCTGAAAAAACGGCGGCGGCGGCGGGAACTATCGGGGATGTGCGGAGAGACCCTTTTGCAATGCTGCCTTTCTGCGGCTACCACATGGGCGACTACTTCAAACACTGGCTCGACATGGGAAAGAAGACAGACGCAAAGAATCTTCCCAGGATCTTCTATGTAAACTGGTTCCGCAAAACGTCGGACGGCAAGTGGTTATGGCCGGGCTACGGTGATAACAGCCGTGTCCTGAAATGGATATGCGAGAGGATCGACGGTACCGGGAAGGCTGTGGAGACGCCCATCGGTTATGTGCCTGCCCCCGGTGCAATCGATCTTTCGGGTCTTGACGTGTCAGACCAGGATATGGCGGAACTTCTCAGAGTTGATGTCAACGCCTGGCTCCAGGAGGTAGAGAGCATAAAGAAACATTACAGCCAATTCGGAGACAGGCTCCCTCAGGGCCTCAGAGATGAATTAAACGCTCTTGAAAAAAGACTGCAGAAGAACAAGAAATAGCGTCTGCTAATCGAACGGAACTTTCCTCCTCCGTTACGGAAGCTTTGCGGCGGAGGAGGTCCAATTTTGCGCGCAGTGACTTGATATCGCATTTGAGCGCGTCTGTGTTCAGCGTTAGTTCCTCTTCCATCGGGGCGAAGACCATGCCGTCTGTTATACACAACCGCAGTGATGCAAAGTCCTGGATATTGAGATTCTTCGCATGTATTAAAACCCTGTGCGGCGCCGTGATTGAGGCAGCTCTCCTGGTGGCGGCTGCCACCGCCGGATATGCCGTTCTGCTCTATTTCTTTAAGATGCTGTGGAATGTTTATGTCGCGACAACTGTGGGCCAGTACTATCTCGCGGAATTTCCGATTCACGCCCAAAGAACTATCAACGTACTGCGCAGGAATCTTCTCGAATTTTCCCTGAAGATGAACGTCCTGGCCTTCCTCGTGTGTATGGGTGCCGGGGTCACGTGTAAAGTAATCCACATATCAAGATTCCTTTACTTCAACCGCAGCATGTTCGGCAGAATCGTAATCTGCGGCCTTCCCCTCACGGCATTCGTCGCCCTGATTGCGAGATCTAAATTTGGTCTCCCGGAATGGAACTCTGCTTACACATATTCCCTCCCGCCCACACTTGCGTTATTTTCGGGATGCTTCAATCTTGCAGACAGGCTCTTCCCGGAGATCGGTGATTTCGTAAAGAGAGTAGAGGCCTACCTCAAGAACGTGTAGATAGTTGCAGATTATTGCAAGCAGACGCGAGGCCGGCCAGGCAAAATATTTTAATTGCAGTGTAGAAGGCCATGGGCGCAAAGAAAAAAGTTCACAGCACCAACTGCAGTGGAGAAGAGAAACATTACCGGAATCCTTTTCCTACAGTCGATATCATCATCGAGCTCGATGACCGGGGCATTGTTCTCATTTCCCGTAAGAATTATCCCTTCGGCTGGGCCCTCCCGGGCGGCTTTGTCGACTATGGAGAATCACTTGAAGACGCCGCGGTCAGAGAAGCAAAAGAAGAAACCGGGCTCGACATACGGCTAATCGGACAGTTCCATACCTACTCCAGGCCGGACAGAGACCCACGCCATCACTCGATATCCACCGTCTATATCGCAAAGGCGAGCGGCACGCCGCGCGCCGCCGACGACGCCAAAGAGGCGGGCATATTTACGAGAGATGCACTGCCCGAACCTATCGCATTTGACCATAGAGAAATATTGCAAGATTACTTCGGCTTCAGGGATGATGACTTCTGAGTCAACCGCAAACCTGATGATACGAGTATCGCTGCTTTACCATTACGCATAAAGCGCGTCATACAGCCCCGACGTGCGCACGATGCGTCTCGATACAGCAGCGCGAAAGATTCCCTCGCTTCCCCATATCTCCACATGCTTTCTCGCCCTTGTAATTGCCGTGTATAGAAGCTCCCGGGTCAGCACGGGAGAATCATGATCAGGGAGGATAAGGAGGACACTCTCGAACTCAGAGCCTTGGCTCTTATGAACCGTCATGGCAAAAACGGTTTCATGCTCCGGCAACATTACAGGCGGGAACCTCCGGATATTGCCTCCGGCATCCCTGAAGAATGCCCGCAATTCATTATCCCCGCCGTGGTCAGGCAGGATAATGCCGACATCCCCGTTGAAGAGCCTCAGGTTGTAGTCGTTGCGCGTAACCATGATCGGCCTTCCGCTGTACCACTGCTCTTCCTGTCTTATGAGGTTGGCCTCTTTGAGAATGTTCTCAACGATACGGTTGACAGCCACCACGCCAAAAGGTCCTTGCCTTACGGCGCAGAGAATACGAAACCCTTCAAAGAAGTCCAGCGCATGTTCAACATTATCATGTAAATTAATAAGTTGCGAATAATTGCTAAACTGTTTGTTTACAATATCTCTTATCGCAGAAACTACGGCATCCGGCCTCTTTATGTCCGACCATGAGATATCCGGGTAGGCTCCCGACCGCAAAATACTCATCGCACCCGCGCTATTGCCTGCGTTTATTTCGTTACATGCCCTGCTTATCCCCGAATCTTTTTCAAAGCGGTAGCTCTTATTAAGCCCTGCAATGCAGTCCTGTATGCCGGCTGCGCCAGCCGCATCGGAGGCCGTAAGAGCCTGCCCCGTGAATGCTTTCAGTGCGCCGGCAAAATCACGTGAATAAGGCCTCTTCTCCCCCATCCCGCAGATATCGCCGAGGACCGCGCCCGCCTCCACAGAAGAGAGCTGCTCCTTGTCTCCGAGAAGAATCAATCTGGCATCCGTCGGCATAGCCTGGACAAGCTTGGACATGAGCGGCAAGTCGACCATGGACGCCTCGTCTATAACGAC
The DNA here is from genome assembly GCA_003153775.1 of Syntrophaceae bacterium. Taxonomy (GTDB): domain Bacteria; phylum Desulfobacterota; class Syntrophia; order Syntrophales; family UBA2185; genus Fen-1135. The sequence goes on from PMBI01000086.1 coordinate 8,112, forward strand.
CAGATCAAATGGGAGAGGGTTTTCCTTGTTGTACCGGAAGTAAGGCGAATTTCTCAAACTGCCGAGAAGGCGGTGAATGGTCGTGGCGCCGTCAGGAATTGCGGCCTTGACGGCTTCGGGTGAAGCCAATCCTTCCCTGTTCTTTCTGATCGACTCCTGGAGGCGAAATGCGGCCTTTCCCGTGGGGGCGGCCAGCGCGATCTTCAGCGCTTTACCCTTTGACTGCTCTAAGAGGAGGGCCAATACCTTCGCCACAACCGTTGTCTTGCCCGTTCCGGGACTGCCGGATATCACACAAAATCTCTTCAGGAAGGCCGTGACCGCGGCAATCCTGGCCCAGTCCGTATCTCCGTCATCCGGTGTCGCAGGAAATAACCTGAATAGACTCTCCCTGAATGATGTTGTATCTGCTTCTCCAGGACCCGGCCCGCTATTCTTATCCTCTGCGGTTCCGATCCGACCTTTGATGAAATCGGCAAGCGTCTTTTCATAATCCCAATAGCGATAGAGATAGAGGCGTGACTTACTGTCGAGTATGAGAGGTTTATACTCACCCGGCCTTCCCACGACTTTACATTCGAGAAGGGCGGCAGACCATGCGGCCAATGAGGGCAGGACAACTGAATCTGCACCATCATTATCACCATTTAACAGCGTGCCTTCTACGCATCGAAGGTCAAGACATATATTCCCCTCTCTCGTGAAGCGGCTGACCATTGCCGCGGCAAGCAGAATCTCCGGTGCATGGCTTACCGAAAGCCGCCCCATGAAACTGGCAAAGTGAATATCCAGGTCGGAAAAGTATTCGTTATTAAGGCTCGGCTGTGTTCCATTCATGATTAATACCTGCGACGCTCTTAGGCTTCCCCAATCAAGGTTTCGGTCAAGCTCTCGATGAATCTTTCCCCGGGGCGGTCGTAATAAATTCCGCAGCGCCGGCCGCACGCAGGGTCCATCCCGCGCAGGAACAGATAATACACACCACCGAAATGTGTCTCATACTTGTAGTCTGAAATCCGTAATTGGAGGAACCTGTTCAGTGCCACCGTATAGATATGATATTGGAGAAAGTAAAAGGACTCCGCCATCACGCGGGAAAGCGCATCTGCGTTGTAGTCTGCCGCCTGTCCCCCCAAGAAGTTTGATTTCCAGTCAACTAAGTAAAACCTGTTTCCGTGCCTGAACACCATATCCATGTAGCCCTTCATGTATCCTCGCGCGGGGCTGAACCGGAGCTTCTCCATAATCTCCGGAATTGCCCGCACGCCGGCCGTTTTACGCCGGGCTCCGGCAATATTATAAATTGACCTGAGCGCCTCGGGAGAAACGCGCTTCAGCGGAAAATAGAATTCGACTTCATTGATGCGGTCGCGGGTGTTTACACCTGCGAGCTTTAACTTGCCGTCCTCGGGATCAAGAGGCATGTTGACGACATTCGTCAGCATGGAGACGATTGCATCAACCCATTTACCATCGAAGCCGTATTCCGGAAGTTTCCTGGAAACAAGGGTTCTTGCCGCGCCCATATCTTCTTGCGCATAATCCATGTGCTCCATGATGTCATGCAGAAAACTCCCTGCCCTCGCGCCTTTGGGAAATGCGAAAATGCCCGACGCCTGAGGGCCGGTTGCGTCCTCATCGGAGATATCCATCTGGGTACCGGTATCCCTGTCCGGAAGATCCGCAGCGTGGGGTCTGTCGGATGTAAGGTAGGAGAAGCTCGCTATCTTCCAGGATCTGTCGATGGTCCCGGAAAAATGGCGGCACTCTGTGCCTTCGCCGCCGTCACTGCGCGCGCGGTACTTATGCGCTGCAAAGACGGGCATCTCGCGCGCATCTATGGTGCCTTCGGACTTTTTTGCAACATCCGCGATGTCGTCTAAAAGCTCACTATCGCTCAAATTACAGAACCGCTCATCAGTCGCGTCGATAACATTGCCGGAGGAATCCGCCGCGCATCTGTGGAACAGATACGCAGGGGCGGAGGTTCCTGCCTCATTAAATTTTCCCCAGACCAGATAGCATCGATGCCTTGCCCTGGTAAGTGCGACATAGAGAAGGCGGACGTTTTCAGCGAGAAGCTCCCTTCGTGCATTCTCTCTGCTGTATTCCCGGTCGGATGATCCGATGTCGCAGGTCAATCTCCAGTTATTGTGTTCATCATGAAAAGATAAGACATCGCCCTTGACATTCGAATCTCCCCACACAAAGGGACAAAAGACGACGGGGTACTCAAGGCCCTTGCTCTTATGGACGGTAACGACCTTCACTGCCTTTTCATCGCTTTCGAGCCGGATCTGGTCCTCGTCGGATCGCACAGTTTCCCGACCCCTCTGCTTTGTAAGCCACCTTACGAGTGACATCGGTCCCAGCCTTTTTCCTGCGGATTCGCGCTGCAGTAGTTCCGCCAGATGAAGAACGTTGGTCAGGCGTCGCTCGCCGTCAGGATACCCAAGAAGACGCTCTTTGACGCGTTCCTGGTTCATGAGTTGCCTGAACATCCTGATAAAGCCATGTACATGCCAGATTTCATGGTAATTCCAGAATCGTTCGAGCCATATCCTCCATTCGTTTTCTTCGTTAATGAATCTGTCCAGATCCTTCCCGTCTGCTCCCATCATATCCGTGGTCAGGGCTCCCCTTACCAATCCTCCGCGGTCCGGATAGACAATTCCCGTCAATACCCTTTCCACTTCCATCGCTTCGCGGGAATTAAAGATATTTTCCTTCATATGGAGAACGCACGGAATCCCTGCCTCTGAGAGAGAATCTTGAACAAGAAGGGCCTCCCTGTTGGTTCTTACCAGGACGGCAATATCTCCTTCATGTATCGGTTCCTCTCCGATCTGCGCCTTCCCTTCCCTGCCCAATTCCAGCAATCTCGCTATCTCCGCTGCCACGGTACGGCAAATCAGCGACCTCGCCCTGCCCTTCGCCAGGCCTTTTGCGGCGGCCGCGTGTTTCTCTGACGGAACAATCCATAGATGTAACGGCGCTTCACGCTTGCCTTTCACTTTCAGAAATCTGTGAACTTTACCGGAGGCGGCCTCAGCCGGTTGAAAAGAAATCCCGTCATAAACGAAAGCCTTATCCCTGTGCGAGAAGAGAGTATTGACGGCCTTCACCAATCCGGGCTCGGACCGCCAGTTCTCGCGAAGCGCATATTTCGTTTCCACGACGGATGCCGCCTTCATGTAGGCAAACACGTCCGCGCCCCGGAAGTCAAATATCGTCTGTTTAGGATCGCCGATAAGAAAGAGGTCTCCGCCTTCCTTTCCAAATACACTGTGGAATATCGCGTACTGAATCGTGTCCGTATCCTGAAACTCGTCGATTATTGCAGATTTGTATTTGCGCCTGATCGCTGCTGCAAGAACTTCACCGCCCGCCCCTTCCAGCGCTGACCGCATCTTCAACAGGAGATCATCATAAAACATGATGTTTCGCAGGCCCTTCCGGGCGGCGATCTCCATCCTCGCAGTTCTGATCATCTCGATCTTGAGAAATAGAAGATGTTCTTCCATGAGATCTCGCACTGTGCGGGCCTCAACAGCGGCGTCTTCGCACAAGGCGAAGAACTCATGGCTCGGACGCTCGGCGCCCTTCTTTAATGATGCGCTGATTTTTGCCTGTGTGAATTTTTCGAAATCTTTGAACAGTGTGAAACGCTGCCTGTCGGAAGCGAGAAATCCCTGCATGGCCTCCACCATGGCAGGCACTCTCCCGCCATAGATATTAGCCTTGAGACCCGGGCTCTTCAGCAGTGCCAGGATATCTCCCTGTGAGTCCGTCCACATCTGCCGAAGCCTGTTGATCACCGCTTTGAAGAGCGTCAGCGCCCCGGCAATTGCGCCGGCCTCCGGAGGCTCCACTTCCGGAACGATTACGACATCAGGGTTCATGGCGTTGTTGTCCAACAGATTGAGAAAATATCCCGGGCTGAAACCCTGATCTATGGCGTACTCCGCGAACGTAGGGAGGGCGTCGTAAAAATGCGTTCTCCAGAAATCCTCCACTATCTCCTTTCGCAGGTCTTCCTGATTCGTCACCATTTCCACATCAAAAAGGGCGCCGCTCTCGAAGGCGTTTTCATAAAGCATCCTCTGGCAGAAGCCGTGAATGGTAAAAATTGCCGCCTCATCAAAATCCCTGACGGCAGCGGTGAGTCCTTCCATTGCCTGCTTCCGATCTCTCACATCAGGATATTTTTCGAGAAGCCCTCTTAAGAAAGATTCGTCACTTCGCCCCCGCGTAAATGAATCCAGGGCATCCTTGAGTATTTTCCGGATCCTGCCCTTCAACTCTTCGGTAGCCGCGACAGTGAAGGTGACCACGAGTATGTCTCTGACGGGCAGCCTCTTCTCAACGATGAGGCGGACAAAGAGGCACGTTACCGCGTAGGTCTTTCCCGTGCCTGCAGCGGCCTCAATAAGATTTTTCCCGTCAAGGGGACTGTTGGTCGGATCAAATTTTTTCATGTGGCTCGAATCATCCCGTTTACTTCAATCCGTCATGGCTCAAGATTTCTCTGATGCGCAAAGAGCGGCGCAAAGACATCATCCGCGATCCCCTGGAACTCGCCATCGAGGGGATCTGCATTACGGAAGCACAGGCTGAAATACGGGTCATCGCGTTCCCCCGGCCTTTCACTGAACTCGCTCCCCTCCCAAACCTTCCTTGCCTCCTCTATTCCCGCATCTTTCGATTTTCCCTTGATGAGCACCGCCTCCGCGTATGCCCAGGAACTCTCGGGAAAAAATTTGAGCGGCCGGGAGAGGCCCGTCGCATATGCAGTAAGCAATCTCTGAAGGATCCCCTCAGAATCATCGACGGGCGCATATTCGCACGATCCCGTCATGCCGAAGAGAAAGCCCCGGCGCGGATATGCATCATTCCCTGCGGCATTCAAGACGACCTGTCGCAGCCACGACTGCAGGAAGTCCATTGCCTTGAGCCTTGCATACCGGTATTCTGTCAGACCGCCCGTATGAATGGAATCGATGCGGCCCGTCAGCGTGAATCCGGAAATCGCCATGTTGATATTGAGCGGCGTCAGTCTATCTGTGATGATATGGGGACGAATCCGCGCCGCAAATTCAGCAGCGCCTTGAGCGAAAGTGCTGTAGCGGTAAGACCCGATCGTGCCGTAAGGAAGCTGCCCGGACGCCCTGGCCACGGAAAAGTAATCGTCGAGCTTCCATCCTGCGAGCGCCTTCTCCACGAGAGTCTGTTCCAGGCTGTATTTCTCGAGACCCGCAAGATCGAATAATTCCTGTTCACGCAGTAAATCTTCCTCATCTTCAAGCGTCACGCCGAGGCGCCTCTGCAGGATGAATCTCGCCGGATTCCTGAAGAAACTCATCAGATCGCTCAAATCAACCGTCTTCCATTCGTCTCCCGGTTCGGAAAGCACGCCCTCTATGAATGCAGGAGGAGATACACCGGGCCTTAACAGGCTGCGCGCGGCCCTGCAATCCTCCTCGGAATAGCTGAACAACCCCCGATCGCCGCGGAAGTATGCGGCATTGAATGCCTGCAGACGATGCCTTGTTATGACGTGTTCGGAAATATCCTTCCCTTGTATTCTGAAACCCTGCATCAGGTAATCGAGAAGTTCACTGACAAGCACGGAAGGCGGGATGACGCTGTTGTCCTCGATGCTCTGGCCGACATGGCTGATGTATAGACGTTCTCTTGCCGAGAGAATTGCCTCGAGGAAGAGATAACGGTCATCGTTTCGCCGCGACGGATCACCGGGCCGCGGTGATTTCAACATCAGGTCAAAGCCCAATGACCTCGACTGGCGGGGAAAGCTGTTGTTATTCATGCCGAGTAGGCATATGATCTTAAAGGGGATGCTCCGCATGGGCAGCATCGCGCAGAACGTTATGCCGCCTGTCAGGAAACCGGCGCCGAGAGTTTCTTCCCCGAGGACATGCTTCAAATAATATTTTATGACGTCGATCCCTAAAGCCTCAGAAAATCCTGAATCAACCTGCATGCCCTCCAGTCCCCGGAGCTTCTGTCTGAAAACATAAAGGCCCCTTCCCGATTCCATATCGTCGTCAATTTGAAAAAATTTATCGAGAATGCCAACGAGTGTCCGCGACCAGGCATCAATGGTCATCAAGCCGCCGAGGTTGCCTGCTTCCATAAAGAGCTCATTGGCAAAGGTCAGGAAACGGCCCAGAACCGCCGCCTCACCGCCTTCAATATTATCGTAAGGCAGAACCCCCTCAAAGAGTCCATCATCCCTTCCGGGCATCGCATAGCCGAGGAGCAGGCGCTCCAGACCCGCCTTCCAGGTATTTTCCGGAATGCCCGGAAGTCCCACACGCCGGCGGCTCTCTTCATCGATCCCCCAGTAGATACGAGTGTCCCCAACCCACCCTCTGATTGTTGCAACATCCTTTTCGGAGAGGTCGAACTTCCTGCAGACATGGGTCGATTCAAGGATTGAAATGATGCGCGAGACTTCGAACCGACTCCCGTAGAGATCTAATATCTCGAAGAAGGTGTCGGTGATCTCAACCTCTGTTTTCACACTGATATCGGCAATGCTGAAGGGGATGCGCGGCTTCTCGGTCGATTCCCTGCTCTCAGGAATATCGAAGACGGCCTCTATGAAGGGTGCATACGCTTCGATATCGGGTGTCATAACCAGGATATCTTTGGGCATCAGCGAAGGGTCTTCTTCAAACATCGCGAGAACGCTGTCGTGGAGAACCTCAACCTCCCGCATCTTGCTGTGGCACGAATGGACTTCTATCGATGAGTCATCATCGGGAATGTCGAGCGGCGCCACGTCATCCGTCCTGCCCCTGTCCCGTAAGTTGAGCATATCCGACTGCAGGGCGGAAAGCATGTTTCTCGCGCCGCCGTCCGAGAAGGAATCGCAATATTCGGCCTGGAAATCAGACATGCTGCCCAGGAATTCCCTTCCTAAAGAACCCAGCGATGAGAGCAGGCTGTTGCCCCTTTCCAGATATAATGACTCTTCGGTGGGACTCTCCCGCCCCGTTTTCTCCCTCACCCGTGAGAGCTCCCGCCTCATCTCCCTGTCGGAGCGGATATCAAGCCAGAATTCCTGCGACGGGCTCATGAGGAACAAATTGACGTCTATCGAGCCGGCAAGTGCATGAATAATGTCCAAATGAAACCGCGGGAGTGATGAGATCCCAAAAACTGAAACCCGCTCAGGCAGAAGGTTTGCGTCAATGCTTCGGTATTGTATTTTTTTAAGAAACTCATCCCGCAACCTCGCAGCGTGATAGGAAGAGTCTCCTTTCATCAATGCCCGCCATATTTCCGCCTGCCATTTCTCGTCCTTCTCGCTGATCCTTCCCTCCTCCCAGGACATCACCATCTCAGGCCGGAAGATCAGATACTGGTCAAAAACATGCGCTATCTTCTCCGCAAGCTGGAAGAGTTTCAGGTTGTAGGGCGATCCCCTCTCTTCGTCAGCGGCATTGCTTCCGGACAGATAGACATCGATAGTTTCAAAGCCGGGGCTTTTTACAAATGACGGAAGCAATCCCAGAATCTTCCATGTCATCACGTCCGGATCTGTGGTCTGATTCTGCGGGAACTCAGGCATTACAGCAGACATTACGCGTGCAACAAATGCCTTGGGAAAGTCAAAGGAGATATTTGCCGAGATGCCGAGATGATGGGCCAGCCGCATCGAAACCCAGCGCTCCATACCCCTGCTCTGCACAATAATCACCTCTTTGACCAAAGGCGAAGAAAGGGGCGTCTTGAGAACTTCACTGAGATTCTCCGCCAGGATTTCCAATCTGTTGCTGCTAAATATTTTCAGACCCACGTACTGCCTCGCTTGTCCTTGTGCATGCTCGAATATAACTCAATCCATATCGGGCCATATACGGCCATAATCGGGAATGTACTCCGGAAATATATTTCAACGAAACACTCGCTTGAGTTTGATAGATTTCTTGATGACATTTTGACGGTCTGAAGTGTAGGAAAAGCGCTCGCCGAGATATTAAGAATCGTTCATCCCTGAGAAATATATTCGTTGCCTTGCGCGTATTCCTCACACCAGGAGGACTTCATTCCGCGACTGTATTGCCACGCGGAATGTGGTAAAGCTTTCTCAGTACCTCATCAAAGTAATCAGGCAGGTAACGGTTCCACAGCTTGATCGGCAGCTCTCCCAGTTCATACTGCGCTGAATAGGGAAAGACAAACAGATATTCCATCAGGTACTCTATATTCTTTGCGAGGTGGCCGTTATACGGCTGCCGCAGACGCTGCTCGATGATCCGGTCTTCATGCATGCACCGGCCGATTTCGCTCTCCAGCATTTCTTCATAATCGGAGACTATTATTTCGAGATATATATGATCCTCCCCGGATCTCACGAATTCCGCGAACTCGCGATTGGAATCCCCGGGCCTTGAAGCTCTGAGGCGCATGACGTCGATGATCTTCTCGCTCAGGTCGTGACTGAGTATCTCTTCGCGGGGCGGAGTATAACGCACGATCACATTAGTCGCATTATACTTCCCCGCATGTTGCTCCTCCTCGACGATTTCGCATCCCTCCATATTCCTGAGGACGTTCAGCAGCTCTCCCTGTCGTGAATCCTCGAGTATCACCTTCATGCCCGCCACGTCGTTGATCATATCACTGACGTCAGGAATCTCCCGCTTCTGCCTGAAATCCTCGACCAGACGGCTTTCCGCCTTGAGGAATTCTTCGATCATCTCCTGCTGTGACGTCGCGAGCTGATCCCTCGGAACGCCGAGGGTTCTGGCGCGCTCGTCCGCAAGCAGGTCCGCGCGTTTCCTGATAGCGTCGAACATCCAGTCGATAATCCTGCGGGCGGATTTCTCCGCCATCCTGTGGACGCGCTTCTTTCTGCTTGACCCGAGGTATTCGTCCCCAAGGTCACTCTTCTTAAAAAATAGAGTGGCATGGAAAGGAGTTTCCCTGTAAAAGCGGCCCGGCTCGGCCTGGTAGTCGGCGATCAGCCCGTCTATCCGCGGGTTGCGATAAGACGGGTTGGCGGTAATTATGTCCTTGAGGTCGCTCTTTACGAAGGCAGGCCTTGAGTGGAGTTCACATTTATGCAGGCCTTGAAATATTTTGCGCGAGAAAATATTCAGATATCTGGAGAGATAAATATTGTTGAAATGAACCAGGCGTGTAATCAGGTCCGCATCGGACGGATGCACCTCGCAGTACATCCATCTCCGAATCAGATCTTTCAAATCATTGCGATGCAAAAAGCTATTGATGGTGATCATGATTATTCTCTTCCCTGGAAGTCCCGTCTATGCGTGGAGATGAGTCTCAAGACGCCCCGCATCTCTGTCCTTTTTTGCATTTACAGAAATCTGTTTTAATGCTACCGGTAAAAAAATTCTAAGTCCATAATTTAACGTAACCTTAATATATAAAATGCGTGATGACAATGCATTTCTCCCTTCCTGCCGCTAATTATGTAGCTTAACATTATAACATTACGCAAGCGAAGCGAGATGAACATGAAGAAACGTCTTATCATCCTGTCAGGTCCGTCATGCGTCGGGAAATCACCGCTCATCAAGGCGCTCAGGAAGGTGCACCCGGAAATATCCTTCCGGATGCCTGTCCTCTATACGAGCANNACCCTCGGCAAACTGTTCCGGGACCATCCCCTGATACGGCAGTTGGCGCTTGATTTTGAGCTTTGCACCGTCTTTATCAGCCCTGCTTCCGAAGACGAAATCCACGCCCTCCAGATTAACATGGGTTTTCGTTCACCGGAGGAAACCGCAGCCGCCATCATGCTGCCCAAACTTATCAGCCGTACACAGCAGCAGGGAAAGCTCCTCACCCCGGAAGTATTGGAGGACCTGCAAACACGGGCATCCATGGCATATGCAGAGATGCAGATGGGTGAGAATTATATGCATCGGATCGTCAATCATGACGGCGAGGATTCCCATAACTGGCGCTACACGCCTCCGCTCGGCGATGCAGGAGAGACGCTTGCGCGCTTCGTGGATATTATCAGCAAATAGAAAGAGTCCCGGGACAACGCCTTTCCTCTTTAAGACTCACTCCTGTCGCTGCAACATTCCCCGGTTCTGCGGCCGGACCTCACAAATAATCCTTGACGCTGACAAGCAAAATCGCTACTTCTACGGGAAGAAGAGGCATGGGATTGCCTTTAACAATTCATGAGGTGCATGACATATGACACAGGATATCTATGAAAGCTTGGCCGTTCACCTCGACGGCCTCCCCGGCGGTTTCCCCCGTACAGAATCGGGTGTGGAGATGCGTATCCTCAAACGACTGTTCACCGAAGATGAAGCCGCCCTCGCCTGCCGCCTGCGTGCGATGCCGGAGCCCGTCGAGAGAATTGCGAAGCGCACGGGTCTGCCGCCGGAGGAACTCTCGGACAAGCTCTACCGGATGTCCATCAAAGGATTAGTCTTCCGCGCCGACACGCCCGAAGGCCCCCGCTACATGGCTGCACAGTACGTCGTCGGCATCTGGGAGTACCAGGTTAATGATCTGGATGAGGGACTCATAAAGGATATGAACGAGTATATCCCTCATCTGATCGATCCATTCCTGAAGCTCAAAACCAAGCAGTTGAGAACCATACCAATCGGGGCCAGCCTCGACGGACAGGGAGCCGTGATGCCCTACGAGGAGGCCCGAAAATTGATTGAACAGCAGAACAAGATTGTTGTTGCGCCCTGCATATGCAGAAGGGAGCATTCCATGATAGGAAAAGGATGCGGCAAGTTGGCTGACGCCTGCCTCATCTTTTCCGGCGCCGCCCATTTCTATGAGAAGAACGGCCTGGGACGCCCGATCAGCCGCGAAGAAGCCCTGCAAATCTTGAAAAAGGCGGAAGAAGACGCCCTCGTTCTCCAACCGACAAATGCGCAGAAGATTATGGCCATGTGCCTTTGCTGCGGCGATTGCTGCCAGATACTGAAAAGCCTCAAAAGGCTCCCCAAACCCTCTGCCCTTGTCCATACCAATTACTACGCGAAGGTCAATGGGGAGGAATGTATCGGCTGTGAGATCTGCCTCGACAGGTGCCAGATGGAGGCCATCAGCATGCAGGACGACGTCGCCGCGGTCGACACGGACCGCTGTATAGGCTGCGGCCTCTGCATTCCCACGTGCAGCGCCGACGCCATCGATCTCATCCGCAAAGATGAAAAAGATTGTTACACACCGCCGGATAATGTGATCGAGACCCTCAGATCCATCGCCGAGGAAAGGGGTTTGATGAAATAGAGTAATCGCAGGGAAGTTCTCGGCATTGTCGGTATTGAAGGAGCGAAGAAAACTTAGCTGTCGCTTCAANNTGCGGGAAGTGCTGCATGTCCGCTTACGCTCCTGCAACTCAAGAAGACCTGGAAAGATGGAGACGCGAAGACAAGCAGGAAATACTCGGTGTCATGGAGCATTCAAAAGCCGCATGGGCAGGAGACATTGTCGTATCATCTGTAGATGGGAAGATTTTGTTCAACTGTCCCTTCCTTAGATATGAGGGAAAATTCTCGTCTTGCACGATCTACGAAGACAGGCCTAAAACATGCAGGAATTTTGAGCCTGGGGCTTCCGAACTCTGTTCACAGTTCAAATTGCCGAGTTAAACCATTTCGAGGTGAATACCCAATGAACATCTTCATCTGGCGTCACAGCAAAAAATTCTCGAGCTGGTCAATGTTCGATGAGCCGCATATCTACAGGGATAATTATATGCAGGCGGAGGTTCTCGTCCTCGCCAATTCCCAGGAGGAAGCCCTCGATCTATTGCGCGACGATGACAAATGGGATATCGAAGAATTGAAGAGAATTCAGCCGATATCAGTTCCCGTAGATCGGCCTTGTGTGGTGGGAAAGCTAATCTATTTTGGCTGACTCATCTGGTGTTGATTTGTATGATCTATTATGATAACATTCCGTTCATATTTAGCTGACTTAGAAATACATCTTGCACGATTTGCCCGGCAATACGATATCTGATAAATGACGCTCACGTTCTTATGAAGATTTTATTTGTCTGTACCGCCAACATTGTCAGAAGCTTCATGGCGGAAGGGATTCTCACAGAAGAACTGAAAAAGGAAAAGAAGACCGGCATCGACGTTTCATCTGCCGCCATATTCGACATGCATGGCGCGCCTGCCGATCCCGCAGCCGTTGAAATACTGCACGAACACGGCCTCGACGGCGTCGGTCACCATTCGAAGCTATTGACGGAAGATATGGTTTCCCAGTCTGATATGATCATTGTCATGGAGGGCATTCAGAAGAAAATAATCCTTGAGGAGTACCCGGAAGCAGACGGCAAGATTCATCTTCTCAAATCTTTTTCTCCGGATTATAATGAAGAATACGCGGACATCAAGGATCCCTATAAGCTTTCAATATTTCAGTACAGGCTCTGTTATTCAGAGATCTATTTGGCAATCGGCGGGCTAATGAAATGTATTTAGAATACTGGGGCTTCAAGAAATTTCCTTTTGAAAATGTGCCTGATCCGGAATTCATGTACTACTCCCATGAACACGTCGAGGCGCTTGCCAGACTGGTCTATGCCGTGAAAAGGCGAAAAGGGGCAGCCCTGCTCACGGGCGACATAGGAAGCGGAAAGACCCTCCTCAGCAGGGTTTTCATCCAGCAGCTTCCCGAAAAGGACTTCGAGATCGGATTGATCACAAACCCGTCGCTTGAGCCGCTGGACTTTCTGAAGGAGGTTCTCTATCAGATAGGCCTGAATGTCAGGACTAATTCAAAGACGGAGCTTCTCGCCATATTGAACACGAGGCTGCTCGAAAATATAAGGAAGAACAGGACCACTCTTCTCATTATCGATGAGGCGCAGCTCATCCACACCGATACCTTCGAAGAGATCCGCTTGCTCCTGAACTTTCAATTGAACGACAAATTCCTGATGACGTTTGTTCTAATTGGTCAACCGGAGCTGAAGGATTTAATAAGGCAATTCAAGCAGCTCGATCAGAGGATCGCCATAAGGTTTCATCTGAATCCCCTCAATGCCGACGAGACGGCAAAGTACATATCCTATAGAATGGAAAAAGCGGGGTTTACCAACGGAATATTTCCTCCCGAGGCTATAGAAGAGATCTATCTTTATTCCGAAGGAGTGCCGAGAAAGATAAACAACGTCTGTGATCTGGCGCTTTTGATTGCCTCCAGCGCGAAGCAAAGAACCGTCAGTGCGGAACTTATTAAAAAGGTCGTAAAGGATTCACTATAATCAGGATAGGCGCCGTTTCGGCGCAGACTTTACGGAGGAATATGCCGTGGATACATCGAGAAGAAGCTTTATGTCCATATTATTCGGCGCAGGTGTTATCCTGCCGGCCACAGGCTCTGCGCGGCCCTTCGGCATGGTCGACTATCTGCGATACACCTGGAATTCAATGGAAGTGAAGGAAATCCTGAGCGCGAGTCCTGTCAAACATCCCGGTATTTCTTTGAGAAAAGAAGACAGTTACGCGATCCTTACGGATACAGGAAAGAACGCGGACATGCTGAAGTTAAACGCTCTTGCCGCTGATATCTGGAATCTCTGCAACGGCGCCAACCGTGTCGATAATATGGTAGAGGAAATTACCGGTCGCTTTGATGTGGGGCCGGATGCCGCTCGGAGGGACGTCGTACTGACCCTCATGGCCTTTAAGCGAAAGGGGCTGATCATCTCGTCATGAAGAACTGTCTTTCGGCGCCATTGGATGTCTTCATCGCGATTACGAATCGCTGCAATCTCGCCTGTAAACATTGCAACGTTTATCCGACGCGCAATTCAACAAACGACCTGACGACAGACGAATGGATAAGGTTCATCAGGAGACTTGCCGAGCTAAAGGTTTTTACCCTGTGGATCAGCGGGGGCGAGCCTTTCATGCGGGAAGACGTCTTTTCCATCCTGCATGAAATCGAAGCACACCACTTCCATTACGGCCTGAATACAAACGCCACCCTCATCGACGAACAGGCATCGCGGCGGATTTCCGAACTCAAGAAACTCTTCAGCGTTGTCGTCAGCCTCGACGGGTCTTCACCCGCCGTACACGACAAACAAAGAGGAAAGGGAAGTTTTGATCGTACGATTCGCGGCATCGAGATCCTTCTAAAGCACAACAAACACGTCTCCACTTATACCACTGTCACCAGGAATAATTATCAGGACATAGAAGATATTGTTATTCTCGGGAAGAGCCTCGGATTAGCGTCTGTGAAATTCAATGAACTCCTGCCCCTCGGCAACGCCGTATGTCATCTTCCCAACCTGATCCTGTCAAATAGAGAGAGAAGAGCGCTAACGCACAATTTAGAAGACTTGAGAAATACGTACGGAAATTTTGTCATCGGCACGATCCTCGACATGGGAAAATTCTTTAAAGGCTTCGAGGAGCTTGAGAAGATAGAGAACCTGGATAATCCCGGATGCGCGAACGGACTCTTCGGCTGCGGAGGGGGAATCCAGAAGTGTACCGTCAGGCCTGACGGCTGGGTTGTTCCCTGTGACAGGTTATGGGATTTCAAGGCCGGCCATATCGCTGAAACAGATTTTCAGGAAATATGGACTTCGTCGCCCATTTTTTCCGAAATGAGAAAAAGGGCATCAATTTCCCTGGATGATATCGATGAATGCAGCGGCTGCGGGTACAAGTCACTCTGTATCGGCGGATGTCCTGCCGTGTCTTACGAGCTCTCCGGCTCTGTTTTTACAGTTGATCCCATGTCCTGCTACAGGATCTACAAAGGCAAGGGATTCCCGTACAAGTTAGATACAATGAATGCGCAAAAGGAACAGGAGGGATATGCACATGAAATCCAAATTCAAACTCCCTTATGAACCTCCTCAGATTCTTGATCT
>PMBI01000072.1:0-12707 GCA_003153775.1 Syntrophaceae bacterium
GAAGGCCTTTTTGATCCTGCCCACAAAAAGCCCATCCCTTTTCTTCCCCGGAGGATCGGTGTAATCACCTCTCCCACAGGTGCGGTTATCAGGGATATTTTGCATATCACGAGGCGGCGGTTTCCTTCCGTGGATATTTTTATCGCTCCCGTGAGGGTGCAGGGCGTGGAGGCGCCCCCGGAAATCATCAGAGCCATCGCCGCTATGCAGGCCGTGGGGGACATCGACGTCATTATCATAGCGAGGGGAGGGGGATCGCTCGAGGACCTGGCGCCTTTCAACGATGAGGCTGTGGCAAGAGAGATATATCGTTCCCGCATTCCCATAATCTCCGCGGTCGGACATGAGATTGATTTTACTATCGCCGATTTTGTTGCAGACCTCAGGGCCCCGACCCCGTCGTCGGCGGCGGAACTGGTTGTTCCCGTGAGACGGGAGCTCATGAGTTCAATAGTGGCGCTGCATGCGAGACTGGTCGATTGCGAGCGCCGCCTGATAGTGAGGATGTGTGAACAGGCGCGCATGCTGCAAGAGCGGGTGAAAGACCCCAAGAGAAGGATTGATGATCTGCGGATGCTCGTCGACGACCGTTTGGAGAGGCTCAAGAGAGGCCTTGACCGTAAGCAGGCCGGGGAGAGGCCTAAACTGCATAATCTTGAGCTTCGCCTGGACCATGCAAATCCCCTTCTGAAGATCCGGGATCATCGGTTTATTCTTGAAAATCTTAAGAATAATGTGATAGCCGGGTGGCATGATATAATAGAGCACCTCCATGCGCAGGTGGGAACAAATCTCGCCGTGCTGGACACGTTAAGCCCCCTTGCTGTTCTCGGAAGAGGCTACAGCATTGTGAAGAGGCTTCCTGAGGGTCTTATCGTGAAGGAAGCGGCATCACTTGCAGCGGGAAGCACCGTGGACGTCAAGGTCTCGTCGGGCAGCTTTCAGGCGAAAGTTACGGACGTCAATAAGGAGTAGGCACATGGCAAAGGAAAAATTCGAAGAAGCGCTCGGGCGATTGGAAGACATAGTAAAGAGAATGGAGACAGGGGACATGACCCTCGAAGAATCCCTCAAGGCTTTTGAAGAGGGGATAAAGCTTGCCCGTCTGTGTTCACGGAGGCTCGATGAAGCGGAACGACGGGTGGAAATATTGCTTAAGCAGGAAGAGGAACTGGTCACGAGGCCGTTCAAGGTGGAAGAGAATGAATCCGAATCTTGATGTGCCGCTCGGCACATATTTGGATGNNTGTGCCTGGCCGCGGCGGAGGCAGTGGGCGGCAATATCGAATCGATTCTTCCCGTGGCCTGCGCGTTGGAGCTTATCCATACATATTCTCTTATCCATGACGACCTTCCCGCCATGGACGACGATGACTACAGGAGGGGAAGACTTACAAGCCATAAGGTTTTCGGCGAAAATATGGCTATTCTCGCGGGCGACGCGCTCCTGACGGAGGCGTTTCATTTGATGTCGGATAGAAGCCTCATGGAAAAGATCGCGCCGGGAAAACTGATTTCCGTGATCCACGATGTTGCCGGGGCGGCAGGATGCTTCGGTATGGTAGGAGGTCAGGTGGTTGACGTCCAGTCGGAGGGAGAAGCCGTTGACACCGAAGTCCTGAACTTTATCCACACACGTAAGACCGGAGCAATGATTGCCGCCGCCGTGAAGGCAGGCGCCGTATTGGCGAATGCCGGTGAACTTGAACTCAATGCCCTTGCATCATACGGCAGGCACATAGGTCTTGCCTTTCAGATAGCGGACGATATTCTTAACGTCGAAGGGGATCACAAATTAATGGGAAAAGGCACGGGGAGCGACACGAAACGGGGCAAGGTGACTTACCCTGCCCTCGTAGGCATGGANNGTCAATTTTCCTGAAGATATCAGGAAGCTCGACCTTGCCCAGTTGAACAGACTCGCTGGCGAGATCAGGGAAATGATCATCGACGTTGTTTCCAGAAACGGTGGACATCTTGCTTCGTCTCTCGGGACGGTTGAATTGACGCTTGCCATTCACAGCGTGTTTGATACACCGAGGGATAAGATCGTCTGGGATGTGGGACATCAGGCCTATGCCCACAAGATTATCACTGGCCGCAAGAACCTGTTCCACACCCTGAGGACGAAAGGCGGAATAAGCGGTTTTCCGAGGAGAGAGGAGAGTCTGTACGATGTCTTCAACACGGGACACAGCAGCACGTCCATATCCGCTGCGATAGGCATGGCAGAGGCAAGGTGCCTCAATGGGGGAGACTTTAAAATCCTTGCCGTGATCGGCGATGGTTCCATATCAGCAGGGATGGCCTTTGAGGCCCTGAATTGGGCGGGAGACCGCAACAAGAATCTCATCATCATATTAAATGACAATGAGCTTTGCATTTCAGCCAATGTGGGGGCCATGTCATCATATCTCAACCGCATCATGACGGGCCAAACTGTCACAAGATTCAAGACGGAGCTTAAGAACTTCCTGAAGTCTATTCCCTCCATAGGGGAACAGATGGTGAAGTTTTCTAAACAGGTGGAGGAATCACTGAAAGGACTCGTCCTTCCCGGCGTCCTGTTTGAGGAGCTGGGGTTCACCTATGTGGGGCCGCTCGAAGGGCATCGCCTCGATAATCTCATTAAGAACCTGAAGAACGTGAGGGAACTCCAGGGTCCCGTCCTCGTGCACGTCATTACAAGAAAAGGACAGGGCTATAAATTCGCGGAAGATGACCCGGCAAAGTTTCACGGCATTGCCCCGTTCAAGATCGATACAGGCGAGCCTGTTGATGATGGAGCTCCGCCTTTGTCTTACACAAAGATATTTGGCAGGGCGATTATTAAACTGGCACGCGACAATCCCCGGATCGTTGCCGTGACAGCCGCCATGAGTGAAGGCACGGGTCTCGATGAGTTTGCCAGGGAATATCCCGGGCGTTTCTATGACGTGGGTATGGCTGAACAGCACGCCGTGACCTTTGCCGCCGGACTCGCGACGGAGGCCATGATTCCGGTAGTGGCGATATATTCTACTTTCCTGCAAAGGGCCTATGATCAGATTCTCCACGACGTCTGTCTCCAGAAACTGCCGGTGGTGCTTGCCCTCGACCGCGGAGGCTTCGTGGGCGCGGACGGACCGACCCACCATGGACTTTTTGATTTTTCCTATCTCCGCTCCATTCCGAATATTATTGTGATGGCGCCCAAGGATGAAAATGAACTCCAGCATATGCTTAAGACGGCAGTTGAGTGCGGGGGGCCTGTTTCCATAAGATATCCCCGCGGCAGGGGAACCGGTGTGCCCATCGATGATGTTCCCGCGCCTCTTACAGTTGGAAGAGGCGAAATCGTCTATGACGCCGAAAACGCGAATCTTGCTATTGTGGCCATCGGCTCTACTGTTTATCCCGCTGTTGCTGCTGCGGCGAAATTGCAGGCGGAAGGAATCAATGCGAGGGTCATCAATGCACGTTTCGTAAAACCCCTTGACGAAGGGATGCTCTGCGAAACCGCTGGCTCCATAAAGAAGATAATCACCGTCGAAGAAAATGTCCTCATGGGCGGGTTCGGAAGCGCGGTGCTGGAATTGTTTGAAGAAAAAGGTATTCATGATGTCGTCGTAAAGAGACTCGGCATCAAGGACAGATTCGCCGAACACGCCACGCAGAAGGAATTGAGAAGGATGTACGGCATTGACGAAGAGGGCATCATTGAGGCGGCGCGGTCTCTGATGAAGCCGTAAACTTTTCACCTCATGATCAACAAAATCAAGAAAATCAGATTGGACCTGCTGCTGGTGGATAGAGGTATCTGCCAGACCCGCGAGAGGGCCAGGGCGCTGATTATGTCGGGCGCCGTGCTCGTGGGAGAGACCAGGATGGACAAGGCAGGCGCCCCCGTTTCCCCGGATGCAGAAATCAGGATAGAAGGGGAAGATAACCCATACGTTAGCAGGGGAGGATTGAAATTGAGAGGCGCCCTTATGGCGTTTGATATCAGCGTGACAGACCTCGTTGCCCTTGATGTAGGCGCTTCCACCGGCGGCTTCACCGACTGCCTTCTTCAGGAAGGGGCGCGAAAGGTCTATGCCGTTGACGTCGGTTATGGCCAGTTGGCGTGGAAGCTGCGGACGGATGAACGGGTTATCAACCTCGAAAGGACGAACGTAAGGTATTTCGAAGGTTCGGAAATAAAGGACACGATTGATTTGGCCACGATTGACGCCTCCTTTATTTCGCTCAGGCTTGTCATCCCTGCCGTGCAGAAGCTGGTGCGGAAGGATGATGCAATCATCCTTGCCCTTATTAAGCCGCAGTTTGAGGCAGGGCGTGATGAGGTTGAAAAGCACGGCGTCATAAGAAATCCTGAGGTGCATGAAAGGGTAATTGAGGGAATAAAAAAATTCTGCGCAGACCTGGGGCTCTCGGTTATGGGCGTCTGCGAATCTCCCCTCACAGGGCCCAAAGGCAACAGGGAGTTCTTTATTTATCTGAAGACGTAAGGGATCTGTTAATAAGAGACATCTGAAAATTGTCTAAGATAAATACTCTGAATCTTTTTTCGATCATGGTAATACTGAAGTGAAGGTCTTGCAAACATATGGGCGTTAAACTTGCTAAAACAGCGGGATTTTGCATGGGCGTGAGAAGGGCCGTAGATCTCGTTCTCGATATTGCGCAGCACAAGGGTAAAGAAGATATCTATACGTATGGCCCGCTGATTCACAATCCCCAGACAATTGAACTCCTGCGGACGAGGGGAATAATTCCGGTAAATGATGTTGACGATATTGATGCATCCGATAAAGGCGCCACCATCATAATCAGGGCCCACGGCATATCGCCGGAGGAGAGAGATAGGATCAAGGAGAAAGGAATCAAGATCGTTGACGCCACCTGTCCTAAAGTGGCTCATGTTCAGGCTATTATCAAGAAACACGCATCATCGAACTACGCGGTTATAATTATCGGCGACAGGGAACACCCGGAGGTTAATGGTCTTCTCGGGTATGCAGACGGCAATGGGTTCGTAATCGGCAGCGCGGAAGACGTTGAGAATCTCCCTCTCCTTGATAAGCTTTGTGTAGTTGCTCAGACCACGCAGAGTACGGACGCGTTTATTGACATCGTGGAAAAGATCAAGACAAGGTTTCCCGACGCCGTCATTTTCAATACTATTTGTGATTCCACGGAAAAGAGGCAATCGGAAGTTAAGGCTCTCGCCGCAGAGATGGATGCCGTATATATCGTCGGCGGCAGAAACAGTGCAAATACGAGAAGGCTGGTCAGGATCTCACAGCTTGAGTCCAAGCCGACGTTTCACATCGAGACTGCCGATGAGCTAAAAGACATCCCTTCGAACCGGTACGAGAAGATCGGTATTTCCGCAGGCGCATCGACTCCCAACTGGATCATCAACCGGGTTTTTGACGCTGTTACAAGCCATCAGGATGAGAGACAGAAGCAGACAAAGAGGCTCTTCAACTTCTGGGTATTCGCAGTCAAGACGGAAATCTATTCTGCGATGGGAGCAGGATGTCTGTCTTTTGCAGGCATGCTCTTGCAGAGACTTCCTGTGAATATATTGAATATTCTGACAACGGCGCTTTATGTATATGCCATGCATACACTCAACCGGCTCATAAACAGAAAAACGAGCACCATCATCGGATCATTCCGGGAAGAATCTTATCTCAAACATGAACATGCTTATGTATCGGCGGCAGTCGTGTCTCTGGTTATGGCCCTGACAATTTCCTTTATCGCAGGTTTGAACGCCTTCATATTGCTTTTTTTGATTTCCATTTTTGGCGTCCTTTATAATACGAGAATACTGCCGGGGAACCTGCGGTTCAAGAGCCTTAAAGACCTGCCGGGTTCCAAGAACATCTTCATGGCCATGGCCTGGGCGGCTGTTGTGGCGGTGCTGCCCCAGATCGAAATCAGTCTTTCCTTCACCGCCGGTATGCTTGTGGCTTTCCTCTTTACCTTTGGCATCGTCTTCGTCCGCTCCGCCATATCCGATATCCTGGATATCCAGAGCGACAGGCTCATCGGCCGCGAGACGATACCCGTTCTGATAGGCAAGAAATCCACCCAGATTCTCTTGCAGGGAATACTCGTTTTGCTGGTTATTTTGCTCAGCGTATCCCATACTTTAGGGTGGACTTCCTCGCTGAGTTTTACCCTGCTGGTGTGCATATTTTTTATGTGGATTTATTTCAGGCTTTATGTTAGAAGGGCGGCATTTTCCGGCGTTGTTCAGGAGGGTCTCCTCGAAACCAGCTACATCATAGCCGGCATAACTTCCCTGGTCTGGCTTTGCCTGACTACGTATTTGGGCTGAATAATAACGCGGGGGCGGCTGTAGTGACAAGAAAGACATTTCTTTTGCCTGTAACGATGCTTCTGCTGCTTGCGCTTGCCGGCTGCGGCGGAATCCGCTATTCCGAGGTCTCCCCGGAAGCAAAGGAGTTTCATCCCAAGAGAATCGGTGTGTTTCCTGTCGATGTGGGGACATATGAAGAGGCAAGGGGGGTAATCGACCAGATCATCGCCGGCGTGCTCATTGATACGAAGTGGTTTACCGACGTTGTTTCCGCAGATGCAATAAACAGGCAGATGCAATCGAGCGCGGAGCTTCGGAAGGTATACATGGACTATATTTCTAAACTCAGAGCTGTCAACTATTCAGACCCTGACCTCAGTCGAAAGCTCGGCGAAATGATAAAAGTCGATGCCTTCCTGCTGGCCAACATTGACTATTGGAATTACACCAAGGAAAACGACGACAAGCTGGCCAAGGTAATCATGGGCGTCAAGATGATCGATGCAGTTTCCGGCAGGATAATGTGGACCGCCGGACATCATGAAGTGGAGACCTACATCATGATGAAACCCGCCCTTCCTGATGTGGCAAAGAGCCTCGTCAAAAGGACGGTAAGGGAAATGCCCCATTAATCGGGCGCCTGTAAAGCGACCAGGGGCAAATTTTTTCTATCATCTACAGCTTGCCCTTGATGCTGTTAGTGAATGGAGGTTATGCAATGAAAGAAGAAGTGAAGAGCGCAATAGAGCGTATCCGGCCCAACCTGCAGGCGGACGGCGGCGACGTTGAGTTTGTTGACGTGGATGATGAAGGTATTGTCAAGGTGAAACTTATGGGGGCCTGCCGCGGCTGTCCCATGTCACAAATGACCCTGAAACAGGGGATACAGAAATACTTGCAGAAGGAAATTCCGGGAGTTAAAGAAGTCGTTTCCGTGACGTAGATATTTCAGTATGGGTCTTTTGTGTAAGAGGCCCGCAGAGTAAATAAAAGGAGAAGGAAATATGGCATATGTGATTACGGATGAATGTATCGCCTGCGGCTCATGCGAAAGCGAATGTCCCGCTGAGGCGATCAGTGAGGGAGAAGAAAAATACGTGATTGACCCGAAGCTTTGTACTGACTGCGGGACGTGCGCAGATCAATGTCCTGTGGAAGCCATCGTACCTGGAGACGAGAAATAGAGCCAAACCCAGCATCGGAGATCAGAAGGGGAAGCCATCCGCCTTGGTCAAGGCCGGGTGCCTTCCCCTCGCCTATTCTTGCTGATGCCCTTCCACTCCACGACTTCCGCTTGTCATTTCTACCGAAAGGAGAAATCCTGCAACCCGTGCACAGCGGGCAGTATTTCCCGTCGCTTTTCTCTTTGGATTGATATAATCTCTGCATTGAAAATTCTCCGGTTGAGAGTATCACTATGGAACGATTTATTACCTTTGAAGGCATCGAAGGCTGCGGAAAATCAACCCAGATTAAGCTTGCCGGCGGGTATCTCAGTGAGCGCCGTATACCTTTTATCATGACGGAAGAGCCGGGTGGTACACCCATCGGGAGAAAGATCAGGGAGATGCTTCTGAATAACGTCCCCCGTGATACGGCGAACATGTCCTCCGAGACGGAGCTTCTTCTCTTCTCAGCGGCGAGGGCGCAGCATATCAAAGATGTGATCGGGCCCGCCCTGAAGGAAGGAAGGGTCGTCTTGTGTGACCGGTTTTCCGATGCAACGATTGCCTACCAGGGGTTCGGCAGGGGTTTAGATATAGACTTTATCAGGCGCGTCAATGATTTTTCCTCTGCCGGTCTGAAACCGCACTTCACCCTTCTTTTTGATCTGCCTGTTGCGACGGGTCTAACAAGGGCCATGGAAAGAATTGCCGGCAACAAGGGGATGCCGGCGGAAGATCGCTTTGAAAGGGAGGCGTTGGAGTTTCACAGCAGAGTGAGGGAGGGCTATCTCACCCTTGCGGGAGACGAACCTGACCGGTTCCGGATCGTCGATGCATCAAAAGATATCGAATCCGTCCATCGGGCGGTCTGCGTCCATCTGCTGCAATTCATAAACGAGAAACTCTAAGCATTAGATCCCGGTTTTCAAGACAACGTCAAAATTTTCATAGGCAAACATCGGGGATTTTTGATATGAGAATTTCTGTATTGATCGGATTTAGGAAAAGGTTGCTTGCATGTCTTTCAAAGATATTTATGGCCATGAAAAACAGATAAAGGTCCTGCAAACTGCCATGTCACGGGATCGTATTCCCCATGCGTATCTTTTTTACGGCGCGGAAGGAGTCGGGAAAAGGACAGTGGCGGAGGTATTCGCCAAGGCGCTGAACTGCGCTTCCGGGATAGAGAGCCTCGATGCATGCGATGCATGTCCTTCCTGCCTGAAGATAGACCACAAAAATCATCCCGACGTGATTACGATAGAAGCTCAAGGACAATCAATAAAGATACAGGAAGTGAGAGAACTCCAGGAGCAGATGAAATTCAGCCCCCTTGAAGGAGGGAAACGAATCTTCATCATTGTAGATGCAGACAAGATGAATATCGCTTCCGCTAATGCGATCCTGAAAACACTGGAAGAGCCCACGGCGTCAAATATATTGGTATTGCTTACTTCACGCCCCCATCAGCTTCCTGCAACTGTTTTATCGAGATGCCAGCAATTGAGGTTTAATCCGCTCAGGCGTGAAACTGTCGCTTCGTTCTTAGAGGAAAAATTATCATTGGATCATAAATCGGCCCAACTGATCGCCTCGTCGTCGGGCGGCAGCATCGGGAGGGCCCGGGCAATGAATGATGAGTCGTATCTGACAACGAGGGCGACGGTCCTTGATATAATTGCCGGGATCAAGACGAAAGACCCCCTCAAATTGTTATCCGCTCTCAATGATTTTGGGCAGGACAGAAACGATATTATGGAAAGGCTCGGCATCTTAATGACCGGTTACAGGGATGCATTAGTGTATAAGGAAACCGGCGATCGAGAGAGTCTCGTCAATCAGGATTATATTGATATCATAAAGTCTGTTGCCGAGAGTGAATCCGGCCGGGATATTGTAAGCTGCTTCAGGGCTGTGGACCGGGCATTCCACGCACTGAATCAGAATGCCAATAAACAATTGACTTTAGAGGTCATGATGTTTACACTTGGCCGGTATCATGAATAATCGGGTTCCGTCGTTAGAGACGGCGGTATTTCACACGCAGACAATGGGTAATGACTGATCAAGACCGGTTCGAGTAACGGGAGATGGAGAAGGTAGATCTGAAAAATATTATCGGCGTAAAGTTCCGCAAAGATGGAAAGATATATGACTTCGAAGCCGGTGATCTCCAGCTAGCGAAAAACGATCAGGTTATTGTCAATACGGAAAACGGCATGTCCTGGGGCACGGTTATTACTCCGGTGATGCCTGTGCCGGTCAATAAACTGCCTGCTGGTCTCAAGAACGTCGTCCGTAAGGTCACAGAGGAAGATTTCAGAATCAAGAAAGAGAATGAGACCCTGGAACAGGACTCCCGCCAATTCTGCCTGGAGAAAATCAAGGCACGGGATCTTCCCATGAAGCTGATTGACGTGGAATGTCTCTTCGATAAAAGCCAGATAGTATTTTATTTTACAGCGGAAAGCCGCGTGGATTTCCGGGAGCTCGTAAAGGATCTGGTTCAGCAGTTCAAGATGAGGATAGAGCTAAGGCAGATCGGCGCCCGTCACGAAGCCCGTATGATAAAGGGTCTGGGGATTTGCGGCAGAGAGGTATGTTGCGCTAACTCAATACCTAATCTGGACCGGGTATCCGTCAAGATGGCCAAGGAACAGAGTGTATCCCTGAATCCGGAAAAAATTTCCGGTCTCTGCGGGAGATTGATGTGCTGTCTGGCCTTTGAATTTGAGGGGTATCAGGATATGAAAAAACACGTACCAAAGTGCGGCAAGGTCATAAACGTCCCTGAAGGGCGCGGCAAGATCATAAGGCAAAATATCCTAAAGGGTGAAGTCGTCGTACAACTGGAAAGCGGCAAAGAAATTACAGTTAATGTAAAAGATTTGTAGCTCTCGGATATTGCAGCTCCCTGTTGACGCCGGCGGTTTTTTAAAGAGAGGGATTGGTTGTGGAGAAAGTTTATTACATCACAACGCCTATATATTATGTAAATGCCTCGCCACACATAGGCCATGCCTATACGACTATTGTCGCCGATGTCCTGGCCAGGTATCATCGCCTTTGCGGATACAGAGTTTTCTTTCTGACCGGCACGGACGAGCATGGCGACAAGATCGTCGAAGCAGCCAGGGGCGCCAACACCACCCCTAAGGCATATGCGGACAGGATCAGCGCCCAGTTCAGCAGCCTGTGGCCGCAGCTTGCCGTGACGAATGACTATTTCATCAGGACCACCGATACAAATCACATCGAGACAGTGAGGCTGATTCTCAAGAAGGTCTATGACGCCGGGGATATCTACTTCGGAAAATACGAGGGGTACTACTGTGTAGGCTGTGAACGATTTTATACGGAGAAAGAACTGGTGAACGGACTCTGTCCTGATCATAAAACAGCCCCGGAATACCGGGAAGAGAGTAATTACTTTTTCAGGATGAGTAAATATAAAGACTGGCTGATAGAGTACATCAAAGATCATCCCGATTTCATCAGGCCGGAGCGTTACAAGAATGAGGTTTTAGCCTTCCTTAGGGAGCCGCTCGAGGATTTATGCATATCAAGGCCAAAGAGCAGGTTGGACTGGGGAATAACACTGCCGTTTGACGACGACTACGTGACGTATGTCTGGTTTGACGCCCTCATCAATTATATTACGGGAGTAAGTTATCCGGACGGCGATAATTTCAAAATATTCTGGCCCAGTGCCCAGCATCTTATCGCAAAGGATATCCTCAAGCCGCACGGCATTTACTGGCCCACCATGCTGAAAGCCGCTGGGATTGAGCCTTACCGGCATCTCAACGTCCACGGCTACTGGATTGTTGACCAGAGCAAGATGTCGAAAAGCCTCGGCAACGTGATCAAGCCCCTCGATTTGAAAGATACATACGGCCTTGACCCCTTCCGTTATTTTCTTCTTCGGGAGATGGTTTTCGGTCTTGATTCCAGTTTCAGCGAAGAGAGCTTCGTCCAGAGGATCAATTCGGACCTGGCCAATGACCTTGGCAATCTGGTGAGCAGGACCATGACGATGGCGATGAAATACTGCGCCGGAAAATCTCCTGAAGCACATGCCCAAACCGAAGAAGACAAGCTGCTTGTGGCTGCGGCAGGCAAAGCCGTAACCGAGGTGGAGAGCTGTTTCCGGGAGCTTACGCTCCACAGAGCCCTCATNNNNTTCATGCCCGGCTCGGCGGCGAAGATTATGGATCAGTTGGATATCACGAACGCGGCAGAGCAGGAATTTGAAAGTATCCGGAGCTGGGGAGGGCTTACGCGCGGAAACAGCCTCAAGAGATCCGATGCGCTCTTCCCGCGGGTCAAATACGAAAAAGAAAAGGAGAAGCAGGAAGTGACAGAAAAAGAGATGCCACCCGTAAAGCCGCTGATAGAGTATACGGATTTCGAGAAGATAGACCTGCGTGTTGCCAAGGTCATCGCGGCGGAGGCCATTCCCAAGTCCAGCAAGCTCCTGAAGCTCACGATAGATATGGGCGAGAACAGGACTCTTGTGGCGGGTATAGCAAAGGATTACAAGCCGGAAGAGCTCATCGGTAAGAAAATCGTCGTTGTGGCAAACCTGAAACCGACAAAGATGATGGGCATAGAATCTCAGGCTATGCTCCTCGCCGCCGATACGGAAGGCGGCCTGACGCTTTTGTGTTTTGACAGGGAACCCGTCACCGGGGCAAAAATCCGGTAATCGGGTGGCTCCTCATACCGGTGTGAAACAGAGACATCCTTATCTTATCAGCAATGAATGAAAAACCTCATCCGGAAGATATAGCCGGCGGCCAGGCTATTATAGAAGGCGTGATGATGCGGCATGGGAACAAGATTGCCGCCGCCGTAAGAAAGCCCGACCGCGAAATAGCCATCCGCGAACAGTATTATGTCCCGCTCACCAAGCGATATAAGTGGCTGGGGCTGGCGTTTATACGCGGATCCGTCACCCTTATAGAAATGATGGTGATCGGCATGAAGTGCCTCATGTATTCCGCCGAGCTGGCCCTGACGGAAAACGATGTGAAGCCGAAGAAATGGGAGATGACGATTTCCGTCGTAATCGGTCTGGGCACGGCAATATTTTTTTTCGTCGTCGTCCCCGCTTACTGCTTTTCAGTATTGAAAGGTTTCATAGCAAGCACAATTCTCTTGAACATCGTAGAGGGCATTATCCGTCTCGGGATATTCCTCTGCTTTCTCTGCACTACCCTTTT
>PMBI01000072.1:12721-50841 GCA_003153775.1 Syntrophaceae bacterium
ACGGCAATCCTGGTATTTTCCCTCTTGGGGAGGCCTGACTTTGTGCACAGAGTTTTCTATAAACTTCTGCTCCTGCCTGTTATTGCCGGAATCTCATATGAGATTATCCGCTTTACCGGCAGAAAGAGAGACTTGAAATGGGTGCAAGCCTTGAGCTGGCCGGGATTACTGTTGCAGAAGATCACAACTAAGGAGCCGACGGACGATCAAATCGAAACAGCCATTGCCGCAATGAAAAAGGTGATTTAGGTGCCGATATGAAAATAAAACATCTGCCAAAAGAGAGTCTTCTTATCCTTGTAATTTCAGTCCTGTCTTTCATAGCCTTGTCAACCTTCACAGTCCGCCCTCTCCATGCGGATATGTGGGACAGTATTAAAGAGGGCTACCTTCTTTATAATCTCCCGGGGAAGGGAGATTTCGTACAGTCACCGCGGCGCGCTGACATTAGCAATCCTAACTTTCCCCTTGAGGTCGTAAACGACGGCTATAAGATGGTCCGCGTCTATCAGGATTTAATGGAACACGAGCTGGTGGAATGGGCCTGGTTGGTGACCTTGAGAAACAGGACGGCGCGTGAAGTTGTTTTTTCTCTTGAGTACAAGCTTCAAGATGACGACGCTTTTTTGCTCGCATCGAGCCGGGAACAGGGGAGGAAAATAGCTCCGGGGGAAACCGTGACATTAGAAAGAAAGAATTCCATGCCTTACGCGAACGCCAAGCGGGTAACGGCCAGTAAGCTGGATATTCAGTTTCAGTAACAAACATTCACGACTGAAAAGGCCGGATTTGAGAGCCGCTCAGTCCCGTAGATGTCGGTCGTAGAAAGTTTGACCGCAGGAGTTCTTATGATTCAAGAAAGGAGAAGACGGACGCGTGTTCCCGTAGAGATTGATGTTAATGTTTTAGCGAAGGGCAAAGTTATAAAGCTAAAATCCGTAAACATCAGCCTTTCAGGGATTCTCTGTACGTCCGAACCCCTCTTTCAAATGGATGATCCTTGTAAAGTGATTATTACCCTGAGCGAGGATTCACGGATATCCGTTGATGCCAGGATTGTGAGAGTGGGAGTTGAGGAGGCTGCTATCAAATTCATCTCCCTGGATGATGAAAGCTTCGTGCACCTAAAGAAGTTGATACAGTACAACTTAGGCAATGCGGAACGTGTCGATGCCGAACTGCGGCGTCCTGCCTTCAGGTGATGTGGGGCGGTGCATCTTAGGATACGGTATGGATAGGTTGGTATGTCCGAATCTGAAGATCCAAAAATATAAAAAGCAGATATCCGCCTGACGGACGGGTCCCACGTGAAAGGCCATATCCATATCAAGGAGCATGACAGGCTTTCCGACCTGCTCAATTTCGGTGAAGACCCCTTTGTCGTGGTATTCAATGCCACAATCCCCGGCGGCCCCGGCGGAAAAGTAATATTCGTAAGCAAGAGTCAGATCCTGTGGATCTGCCCCGAAGACTGAAGATAGATCCTGCCCGTGATTCTCTTTCAACCAGTTCCCAAGGATTCACAACATCCATCATATTTAAGAAAAATCAGCATGCGGATCTATTTCTTTGGAAAGATATACGCGGAGCCTTTAAATGATGAGAGTCCGGGTATTGAAAACGGAAGCCTCTCGTGGCTTCCGATAATGAAGAACCCGGCGTCATCAAGGCTGTCCAGGATATTCAGGAAGACGGAAGAGAGATCGTCACTGCGGTAATATGTGAAGAGACTATTTCTTAAGAAAATGATCTGAAAGACCCCGGCAGGAGGCCGCTCTTTCATCAGATCATGTACCTCCCACACGATATACTTTTTCAAACAATCCGCCGCACAGTAGTTCTCACGGTCTTCGCATGCGCGGAAATAGGTCGATTCAATCCCGTCAGGCATTCCTTTCAGACTGCTTCTGCGATATACCCCCGACCTGGCTTTGGCTGCGTAATCGGGATTAATATCTGTAGCCAGGATCCGCAGTTCAGGCAGACCGGAGCGCTTCATCTTTAGTATCTCCCAGGTTATGGCGAGGCTCAAGGCTTCCTGTCCGAGCGCACAACCGGCCGACCATACGTCAATATTTTTCCCCTGTCGGGCGATGATTTCCGGGAGGATTTCCTCTGCGAGTATGCGCCACAGGCTTCGGTCACGGAAGAAACGGCTTATGGAAACGCTCATCAGCCTTTCGACATGCTTCAAAATCTCAGGGTCGGTCATGGCCTGAAGATAGCCATCCAGAGTCAGGAGGCCAAGCTCCCGCATGTGACGATGAATGCGTTTTTTGACTCCCGTTCTTACCTTTGCGTAGCCCTGCCAGGAGAGGCCGAGTTGGTCAAGGAGCCGCCTGAAGCATTTATCGTCCATAAATAATACGACAGTAATTAGAATAGCGATTGATATACTCTTACCACGATGTATGGTGGAGCGGAATAAAGCAGGGCCGCGCCTGCGCAGGCGGAGCGCTTTTGCGTGCAGCCGCATGAATATACAGGCTTGACAAAAAACACCCATTTCTCCATAATGCCGAAAATCGAAGCATCCGTACAAAGCAGGAGGTGTGACATGGACAGCCCGGTCGACAAGTTCTGGCAGATCAGGCTTGCGGGAATTAAAAAGTCTCTGGAGGCAAATAACTTCGATGTCTTTGTGGCTCAAAATGCCGCCGAAGCAAGAAATATTGTGCTTAAAGAAATTATTCCCGCGCTTGCCCCGACGAGCGTCTCCTGGGGCGGCTCCATGACATTTGTCGCCACAGGTCTTTATGACGAACTCAAGGATAACAAGAAAATAAAGGTGATTGATACATTCGACAAGACCATCTCCCGCGAGGACGGCTGGGAGCGGCGCCGGCAGGCCCTCCTTGTTGACCTCTTGATTACCGGGACGAATGCGGTGACCGAATCGGGAATGCTGGTGAATCTTGATATGCTCGGCAATCGTGTTGCGGCTATCACATTCGGGCCGAAGAATGTGATTATTCTTGCCGGGAGAAATAAGATTGTCGCGGATCTCGAAGATGCGATGGTGCGCATCAAGAATTATGTCGCGCCGGCAAATGTCTTGCGGCTGGGCATGAAGACCCCGTGCGCCAAGACGTCGTATTGTGAAGAATGCAAAAGCAGCGGGCGCCTGTGCAACAGTTGGGCGATCACGGAAAAATCCTTTCCGAAAGGCAGGGTGAAAGTCATCCTGATAAACGAAGATCTGGGATTATAATCATACAAGGATTGGCTGATGCAGATACAGGATGTGTTCCGCACCTATGGGGATGATTTAAAACGCGTTGAAGAACAGATGGAAACGCATCTCCGTTCCGGAGTGCACCTGATACCGGAAATCATCCATCATCTCATAGGCAGCGGCGGAAAAAGATTCAGGCCTCTATTGCTTTTGTCCACGGCTTCACTTTGCGGATACAAAGGCGAGAAGAAATACGCCTTGTCCGCAGTGATTGAATTCATCCATACGGCCACTCTGCTCCATGACGACGTAATTGATGAAGCGACGACCCGGAGAGGAAAAATTTCCGCAAACAATGTATGGGGGAATGCGGCGAGCGTGCTCGTGGGCGATTTCCTCTATTCCAAATCCTTCAAACTTATGACTGAGTACGGCAATTTAGCCATCATCAAACTCCTCTCCACGACGACAAACACCATGTCGGAAGGGGAGGTTCTTCAACTTGTCAAATGCGGCGACATCAATATAACCGAAAAGGAATACCTGACTGTCATCGAAAAAAAGACGGCGACCCTCATATCCGCTGCATGCGCTGTAGGAGGCATTCTCGGAAAGGCATCAGACGAACAGGTCGAGGCCCTTACCCGTTTCGGCATGCGCTTAGGCTCCGCATTTCAGATTACGGACGATACCCTCGACTACGTGGCGGAGGAAGACGTGTTTGGGAAGGCCGTCGGAAAAGACCTCGAAGAGGGGAAGATAACCCTGCCCCTTATCCATGCCCTGAAGAAATGCACATCGGAAGAGAAGAAACTGATCAGGAGGGCAGTTGAGGAAAAAGAACAGGATGAAAAGGTTATCTCGGATATCGTCTCTCTGATGCACCGTCACGACGGCATTAATTATTCCCTCAACAAGGCAAAGACATACATCGGCGAGGCGAAAGGCTATCTTGAATCATTCGAAGACTCTACGCCAAAGGCGTCGCTCCTTGCCATATCAGACTACATCATCGAAAGAAATATATAGACCTCCCAAACTCACACCACAGAAGGCCCTTCGTATATGTCTCGGAAATCGTCGAGGGGGCCTTCCCTGTCGTACTTCATGGCGAGGGGCAGATAATCAAGGATATCCTGGGCCGTGATGCCGTCCTCGCCTTTGTCCGCCGCCGCCAGGTCTCCGGAGAAGCCATGGATAAAGACGCCTTTTTTCACCGCATCCTCCAGCGACAGGCCGAGACCGAACATGGCTGCAATGGTCCCTGTCAGAACATCGCCTGCGCCCGCAGTTGCCATTCCCGGATTGCCGCTCAGATTGACAAAAACCCTTTCATCCGGGTAGCCGATCAATGTATGGGCTCCCTTCAGGACGATGAACGCACGCAGCGACATGGCCGTGAGCTGCAGGATGTCTATCTTCTCCTTGTTGATTTCGGAGGTACTCTTCTTCGCTATGCGGGCCATCTCCCCGAGATGCGGGGTGAGGATGGTCTCTCCCTTTCTCTGTCTAATCATCTCGAGTTGGTCTGCAATGGCCGTGATTCCGTCCCCGTCGATGAGAATCGGTTTCTTGATAATCGGCACGAGCTCCCTGACGAGCTGTTGCGTCTCATCGTCGAGAGAAAGACCGGGTCCGATTACCACCATATCCACTTTTTCCGAGAGCTCGATCAGGCTGTCTCGATTTTCCAGGGCGATGCTTCCCGCCCGCGTTTCTTTCTGGGGAACAAAGACAATCTCACTTCCCTTAGTTGCAATAAACGGCGTCATCGATACAGGGGCGGCGAGACGGGCATACCCTCCGCCCGCCTTAAGAAACGATAATGCCGAAAAATAGGGCGCACCGAAATACGATGCAGCGCCGGCGATAAAAAGAACCTCTCCCATCCGTCCTTTGTAAACATCTCTCTCGCGGGGCGGAAGCTTCACATAATCGTTTATCTGGACTTTGAGGGCATCGCTGTTATAGAGGGAAGGTGGAAAAGAGATATGGGTGACGTATAGTTTTCCGCCCAGGTCGTATCCGGGATAGAGCATGTTCCCGATCTTGGGGAGGCCGAACGCAACTGTGCAATCCGCCTTAACGGCCGTGCCCATGACCTCTCCCGTGTCTCCATGAACGCCGGAAGGAATATCCAGACTGAGAACCATCTTGCCGCTTGAGTTGATCAACTGGATCACTTCTTTATGGAGTCCCGTCGCTTCCCGATCGAGGCCCGTACCGAAGAGGGCGTCCACAATCCCGTGACAATGGAGGACATCGCTTCTGATCTCTTCCACAGACTCGATCCGCCGCGCTTCGATGGGGAGTTTCGAAATTATATTCCAATTGGCCTTAGCCGCCCCTTTGGACTTCTTCATGTCACCGGCGATAAATACCTTGACCAATCCGCCGTTGCTGTGAATCTTCCGCGCCACGACAAGGCCGTCACCGCCATTGTTGCCGATGCCGCAGAACACGACAAACCTCTTATCCTTTATGCCGATCTCCTGCGCCAGGATATGCGTCGCGGCCTGCCCGGCGTTTTCCATGAGAATCTCTTCGGGAATATCGAGTTTTTCCACAGCGTATCTATCCATGAACCGCATTTCGCCGGTCTTGCTGATTTTCATTTCTCATCCCTCTTTGATCAATGACATTGCCCGTTTGATGATTGCGACATTCCTGTTCATATAGTTTATTTGCCGTTCTTTATCAAGCGAAAGCATTTCCTCCCGAAAATTCTTGACATCATTTTTCTTTCACCGCATAATTTAAAAAATCATCATAAATATCGCAAATAGCATTATTATTTTGTATTTTTAATTCGCGGCTTTTCACTGGTGTGAGGTTATTAATGTTTGAGCGAAAGCATGAAAAGCTGGCGCCTGTATCGGTTTTTGTAAGAAGGATGGCCAAATCCGTCGCTATGGCCGGTCTCCTGGTGGCGGGTGCTTTATTTCTCGGAGTGTCAGGTTACCACTGGATAGCCGGATTCAGCTGGGTTGATTCTCTGGTAGAAGCATCCATGATTCTCGGCGGGATGGGGCCTGTCAATCAGCTCACGACGAAAGGAGCGAAGCTATTCGCTTCAGGATACGCGCTTTTCAGCGGCCTCATGTTCATAGCCGTCCTGGGGATTGTACTTGCACCGGTGACTCATCGGCTGCTTCATAAATTTCATATCGATGAGGAAGATGAAAAGGAATGATGCCCGTCAAGTCGTGCATTATAGAAAGGGTGGATAATATGATTAGCGTGATTGCATCGGTAAGGATCAAGGCGGACAGGGTGTCTCAGTTTATTGAAATAATCAAGTCCAATGTCCCGGAGGTCAGAAAAGAGAAGGGATGCATCGAGTACTCTCCTGCAGTCGATGTCGATTCGGGTCTGCCTGTACAGAAGCTTGATAAGAACGTCGTCACGATCGTTGAAAAGTGGGAAAGCGTGGAGGCCTTGAGGGCCCATCTGAAGGCCCCCCACATGCTGGCCTACAGAGAAAAGGTCAAAGACATTGTTGAGGACCTCTCTGTCAAGGTGCTGCAGGGGGTGTAGAAAAGAGGATTTAGATGGCAAGAGAAAGAAATATCCGCAAGGTCGTCAAAAGCAAGCCGACCATCGAGGGAGCCGGTGTCCACCTGAAGCGGGCATTCGGCTTCAGCGAGGTGCCTCAGTTCGATCCCTTTCTCCTTCTCGATGATTTTCGCTCGGACGATCCCAAGTACTACATCAAGGGATTTCCCTGGCACCCGCATCGGGGGATAGAGACCATCACCTACGTCCTCCGGGGAGATGTGGAACACGGCGACAGCATGGGAAACAAAGGCGTCATCGCATCGGGAGACGTCCAGTGGATGACCGCGGGAAGCGGCATCATCCATCAGGAGATGCCCAAGGGGGATGAGAAGGGCGTGATGTGGGGTTTCCAGCTATGGGCCAATCTTCCGGCCTCGCAAAAGATGATGGAGCCGCGGTACCGTGACGTGAAGGACAATCAGATACCCGAAGTCACGGCCGGGGGAGGCGTCAAAATAAAGATCATCTGCGGAGAGGTTAAAGGGACAAGAGGGCCCGTCCGGGACATCGTAGTCGATCCGGAATATCTCGACTGCACTGTTCCTCCCGGGGCAGAGTTCATTCATCCGACCAAGCCGGGGCACAAAGTCTTTGCATATATTATCGGAGGGAAGGCCTATTTCTGCAGGGAAAAGAAGCCGTTTACCTATGAGATGGCAGGGGAAAACTATTTCGACTTCCGGAGGGATGCCTTCGTATATAATGAGAGCGTTGTGCTCTTCGGAGACGGGGAACGGATAGTAGTCTCCACGGAGGACGAGCCTGTCCGCTTTCTTTTGATTTCCGGAAAACCATTGAGGGAACCCGTCGCGTGGTACGGTCCCATCGTCATGAACACGCAGGAAGAATTGGAGATCGCCTTCGAAGAGTATCGGAGAGGGCAATTCATCAAGCACAAAGCTGAATGAGGGATCTGGGCGGGTTTACGACTCCGCGCAACAAGAAAGAGAAGGAGACAGCGACGATGCAAAGGGTTATGATCTATCCTGCGAGCTATGATGACGTCCGGAAGGCCGTAGATCGGGCGTTCGAGCTCTTCCCCCTCCCGATTCAGGGGAAAAAAATTTTGCTAAAGCCCAATGTGCTGCGGGCGTCGGAGGCAAGAGAAGGCATTGTCACGAATCCCGCCGTCCTTCGCGCCGTGGTGGAAAAAGTCGAAACAATGAAACCTGCCGCAATCGTCGTCGGCGACAATCCCGGCCTCTTCGACTACGGCGCAAACGAGACGAGCTTCCGGAAGACGGGCCTCATGGAGGCGGCCAAAGGCTATTACCAGAACATCGGCGGAGATTCGCAGAAGGTTGATTTCAATCCTGCATTCATGCCCGCCGTCAACGTCTCCACAGCCGTCCTCGATGCTGATATCATCATCAGCCTGCCGAAATTCAAGACCCACGGTCTCACGGTCATTACGGGGGCGATCAAAAACAGCTACGGCATCCTTCCCGGCGCCCAGAAGGCACAACTCCACAAAGCGGCGGGGAACGCCGAACGCTTCCAGGAAATGCTGGTTGATGTATTTCGCCTCCGCATACCTGACCTCTTCTTAATGGACGCTGTGGTCGGCATGGAGGGTAACGGCCCGGCATCTGCTGACCTGCGGGACATAGGCATGATTATTGCGTCCGACAATGCCGTGGCTCTGGACTCCGTTGTGGCGGTGATGATGGGATGCGAACCGGGGCGTCTGCGATTCCTGGAGAAGGCGAAGGAGGCCGGTCTGGGGGATTACGACCGGAAGACAATTGAAGTCATCGGGGAGTTGAAACCAATACGCGATTTCAAGCTTCCTCCTTTCGGCGGGCTCGTGATGCTCCAGAATGAGGCGATACAGACGCTGATCAAGAACAGGACGTTGATGCGACCGCAGGCGGACCGCGACCTGTGCACGGGCTGCGGCACCTGCATCGATCAATGCGCCGTATCGGCCCTGTCCATGGGCGAAGACAATCTGCCCATCGTGGATGCCGATACATGCATCAGCTGCTTCTGCTGTCAGGAGATGTGCCCCGAGAAGGCGATTACGCTTAGATAGAATCAAACCGGAGGTAGAGTCATGGAAAAGATTAAGCTGGACAAGAACGCCTTCCTCTATCCCATGCCGATGGTCCTCGTCGGCGCCGTTGTCGATGGACGTGCCAATTTCATGGCCGTAGGCTGGGTATCGCGGGTGAACTTCAAACCGCCCATGATGGCCGTGGCCCTCGGAAGATCTCATTACACAAATGCAGGCGTCGAAAAGAACAAGGCCTTCAGCGTGAATGTTCCGGGCATCGACCTCGTCGAGAAGGTTGATTACTGCGGAATCGTATCAGGTGAGAAGGCCGACAAATCAGTAGTGTTCGATGTTTTTTACGGTGAGCTGCCCGGCGCCCCGATGATCCGGGAGTGTCCCCTTACCTTCGAGTGCCGGCTCGTCAATACTGTGGACCTGCCGACCAACAGCCTCTTCATCGGTGAGATTGTGGGGGTATACACTGAGGAGCGTTATCTGACGGACGGCAAGCCTGACATCAAGAAAATCGATTCCTTCACATTGACCATGCCCGACAACAATTACTGGAAGATTGGCGAAAACGCGGGTAAGGCGTGGAGTGCCGGGAAAGATTTCCACAGCAAGTAGGGAACAGAGGCAGAAGGCGGAACAGTCGAAGACTTCGGCCTATCGGTAGAAACGGAAGAGGCTTTCCGGTTTGACCCCGAAGAGGTACAGAGAGAGGATAAGCCAGTTTCTGAGGGTCGTATACAAGACCCCCTCTTTCTCCCACCGCCGCGGGGAAGTGCTCGCGGCCTTTCTCAGGATGCATATCTTTCCCTTCCGCCTCTTGATCCTCTGCATGATCTCTATGTCTTCCATGATGGGGATTTCCCTGAAGCCGCCGAGGTCCTGGAAATTTCTCTTCCTCATGAAGATCGCCTGATCCCCGTACGGTATCCTCGTCAGGCGCGAGCGGATGGATGCCGCCTTTTCAATCAATCTGAATACGGACTTCTCGGAATCAATGGCTAAATCAAAGGCGCCCGCAATGCATGACGTTTCTCCCATTGCCGCTTCTATAAGATTGAGGGCATCGGAGGGAAGGATAGTATCGGCGTGGAGAAAAATCAGGATCTCACCTTCCGCAAGGGCCGCCCCGAGATTCATCTGTTTCCCGCGCCCCGTCTCGGAGATTGCAGTGTTCACACCTGCGTGACGGGCAACCTTGATCGTTCTTCCCGCCGGGTCTCCATCCACGACAAGTATTTCCGCGCTGCCGGATGCATGCAGACCGCGGATATGCTCTATCGTCCGGGAGATGATCGCCTCTTCGTTCCACACGGGGATGATGAAAGAAAATTTCGGCATCATGAGTTATTATGCAAGCCCTATGGCCTTGAGGTACAGCATAGTCTTAGAGTTTGTAAATCCTGTATCCTCACTGTTCTTGATGAGGGTCTTTATGTCTTCGTATCTGTCGATGTCCCGCCAAACGGGAAGCACGTGCACGAGCGTCCCGTCTTCGTGCAAGATATCCAATGTCTTTCGAAAGACCGCGTCAGTTCCCCAGGGCATCTCCGGAAAGATATTCCCGTTGAAAGTGTCCCGATTGAATCCGAGCAGGTAATAGCCCCCGTCGGCAGCAGGGCCGATTACTGCGTCATTTTCGTTAAGGGCGCGAAAGGCCTCATCAATGATCAGTGCCGGCAGGTCGGGAATATCGCTACCGATTAAAACAACGGATCGGGACCCTTCCGAGAAGCACCGCAAAAAGGCGAGTTTCATTCTCTCACCGAGATTATCTCCCGCCTGCGGGATGTAAGACAATCCGTCGCCCAGCATCTCTCTCATCTCGCGCTCTTTCTCAGGGGGATGGAATGCGAGGCGGAAGCTGTAACCTTCTCCGGAAAATCTCTCCAATAGATCTTCCACGAAGCAGCGGTAGAGGTTTTTCGCCGCCTCCGCACCGAGGTCTTTTGCAAGCCGCGATTTTACCTGGCCCTGTTCCGGAAACCTGACGAACATGACGAGGCATCTCTCTTCCGTTTTCACACTCATGAATCTTTCTCTTGCCCCACCGGGTTGATAAGATTCCTTATCTTCTTTCTTGTAAGCGGCAGGATGAGGAGCCACAGAAGCGAGAGTTTCTTTTCGTCCCTGAAATAACCGAGGCCGATCGTCATCCCTTCATGCCCTGCCGATGGCTGGTCCTGATACGTGCCCATAATGCGGTCCCACCAGGACAGGTTGAAGCCGAAGTTGGTATTCGTTTCACGTATGATGACGGAGTGGTGCACGCGGTGCATATCGGGGGTCACAAAAAATACCCGGAGCGCCTTATCCACGGGGGAGGGAATGTAAACATTGCTGTGAGTGAAAATAGAGCCGCCGTTCAGGACCACTTCGAATATCAGGACCGCAAGAGGAGGCGCACCCAATACGACTATGGCGACCATCTTGATGAACATGGAAAGGATTATTTCCACGGGATGGAAACGCACTCCCGTTGTCATGTCGATGTCCATGTCCGTGTGGTGTACCATATGCAGGCGCCAGCATAGGGGCACAGTATGAAACGCGACGTGTTGAAGATAGATGACGAAATCGAGTGAGACGGCGCCGATGACGATGGCGGGCCACGTGGGCAGGTGATAAAGATTGATGATCCCCCAGCCCTTCTCTGCGGCAAGAACGGCCGCGGCTATCGGGATGATCGGGAGGAGCCCCCTGATCATGACCGTGTTTAAAATATGTACAGAGAGATTACTGAACCACCGCAGCATCTTCGACGTGGTCAGTCTGCGGCGCGGCGAGAGGAGCTCAAAGGCGAACATGCAGATGAAAACGGCCGCAAAAGATACTATCCGGATGGAGATTTCATGAGTGATTGCATCTGTAGATAAACTCTGTACGGGTAGCAAGTATTCACTCCATTAAGTATGACGGTATATAGAGGGCACTCCTGATATCTTAGTTGAAAAAAAATAATAATAAAACAGAAAAAATATATCAACAACTCTCATGGGGAGAAATGCGTATCATCAGACTGATTGTTATAATATTTATGTCGTGATATAATTTTAGCAGGTTAGCAACGTTACTGCAGTAGGATGCTGAGGAATACACGATGAAATTTGTCGACAGGCTTGTGAGTCAACTCTTCAAGCTCGATCTCAGGCGCCGCCTGATCGTAGGGTTCCTGATTGCCACTTGTCTCACCGGGTTCATAGCCACCGTCATCGGCATATGGACGATTAATAAAAGTACCATAGGCGAAGTGCAAAACCGGGTCAGGCAGGACATCAATTCGGCGAAACTAATCTATAGTGAGACCTTAGAAAAAATAACTTCCCAGATTCAATTTGCGGCAGAGGCAGTAGACCTGCACAAGACTATAGCGAGCCATGACATTGCCAAGATGGAAAACCTGAAGGGCTTGATCCGGCATGAAGATGGCACTCAGTCGCAGGAGGGCGACGCGTTCCTTGATATGCTCTCGGTCGTTGATGCCCGAGGGCGTGTCCTCTACAGGGCGGCGAACCCGGGAGTAAGGGGAGACAGTATGTTCTGGGAGCCGGTCGTGAAAAACTGCGTAGAAAAGAAGTCTATACAGACATCTACGGAACTCATGCCCATTGATGATATTCTCAGGGAAAACCCCGATCTTGCCGGGCGCGTCAACGTAGAAATCATAAAAACTCCTTTTTCCTTTGAATCGAGTGAGAAGCAACTCTCCCGCGGCATGGTAATGATGGCGGCATATCCAATCCTTGATGAGAGCAAGCGATTAATCGGCGCGGTAATCGGAGGGGTTCTCCTTAACAAGGACTATGCCATCGTAGACAAGATAAAGGACACCGTATACCAGGGCGAAAAGTACAAAGGCCGCGAAATGGGTGTGGCAACCATATTTCAGGGCGGCGTGAGAATATCCACCAACGTTATGACGAACGACAATGAGAGGGCCGTCGGCACTATGTTGTCCAAGGTAGTATATGACAGGGTTATTGGGGAAGGCAAAGACTGGGTCGGCAGGGCTTTCGTGGTGAATGACTGGTACATAACCACCTATACCCCCATCTACGACATAGATAAGAAGCTCATAGGGGCGCTTTACGTTGGCATACTGGAGGCGAAGTACAGGGACATAAAATGGAATACCATCTGGATCAACATGGGCATTACATCTCTCGGCATGATCATTGCCTTTATCATATCATTTCGACTGGGGGACACCATAATAAAACGCATACGCATGCTGAAGGAGGCCGCAGAGTCTATTGCCGCCGGAAATCTCGATTATAAATTATCACCCGATAAAATGTCCGGATTTGACATGCTGGATGAGGCGTTCAATTATATGTCGAAATCACTCAAGAACAACAATGAAATGCTCTACAGGGCTCACCAGCAACTGGCGAGAACGG
Source organism: Syntrophaceae bacterium (assembly GCA_003153775.1). Taxonomy (GTDB): domain Bacteria; phylum Desulfobacterota; class Syntrophia; order Syntrophales; family UBA2185; genus Fen-1135. Next base: position 25,860 of record PMBI01000072.1, read on the forward strand.
AGAAGCTCACAGCATTAGGTGAAATGGCGGCAGGAGTGGCCCACGAGATAAACAACCCGCTGGGAGGGATACTCCTTTACAGCAACCTTGTTCTCGAAGATATACCTTTAGATTCTCCTGCAAGGGAAAACATGCAGAAGATAATCTATCAGACGAACAGATCAAAGAGAATCGTCCAGAGCCTGCTTGACTTCGCCCGGACACCGACAGGCGAGATGCTGCCTCTCCATATAAACAGTGTTATAGAAAGTTCCCTCGGTCTGGTAAGAGACCAGGCAATGTTCCACGGCATAGAAGTAAAGACCAACCTCGCAGATAATCTTCCTGAGGTGACTGGTGACAAGTCCAGACTGGAAGACGTCTTTCTGAATCTCTTTATCAATGCCGCCGATGCCATGAAGGGCGGCGGAAAGTTAACGATTACCACCACGCAGGGCGCCGACGATACCGTGAAGATCCTGATTGCAGACACCGGCCACGGAATAGAAGAAAAAGATTTCCCTCATATATTCGAACCGTTCTTTACGACAAAAGAACCAGGCCAAGGGACCGGCCTCGGACTGCCCATAGCTTATGGTATCATCAGGAAGCATGATGGCTCAATCGATGCGGAAAGCAAGCCCGGAAAGGGAGCGACTTTCATTATATCCCTTCCCGCATATCTGGGCAGATACAGCGGCATGGACAGTGACGTATTTTACAGTTAATCTGATAAAACGAAAAGGGTGACCAAACAGTGACTGCGAAAGATAAGAAGATTCTGATTATCGATGACGAGGAGTCCATGCGGGACGCATGCGCACAGGTACTGTCACGCAGGGGATACCAGGTGGAATGCACGGGAGATGCGCTCCGGGGGTTGGAGATGGCCCTCAAGGATATCTATGAGGTGATCCTGTTGGATGTCCGGATGCCCAAGATGGATGGATTGGAAATTCTCGCAAAGCTGAAAGTCGAAAGAAACATCTCTGCAAAAATCATCGTTGTCACAGGCTACGGCAGCATCCCTATTGCCGTTGAGGCAATGAGGCAGGGCGCCTATAATTTTTTGACCAAGCCTTATTCCGCGGCCGACCTGAGAAAGGCGGTCGAGGATGCCCTCAAGCGGGACGAGGGCAACACGGAACAGAGACTTTTCCTGCTCCAAGGCACGAGCGACTACATGAAAGAGCTAAAGGAATCCATCAACCGCATAGCGCAGACCGACAGCACGGTCCTCATCACGGGGGAGAGCGGAACAGGAAAAGAACTTGTGGCACGGACCATTCACAACCTCAGCAGGAGAGCCCATCAAGCGTTCATCCCCGTCGACTGTTCCTCGCTGGTTGAGACCCTCATGGAAAGCGAGCTATTCGGACATGTCAAAGGGGCATTCAGCGGGGCGACGGAGTCGCGTGAGGGCCGCTTCCAGATGGCGGATAAGGGAACATTATTTCTTGACGAGATTTCCAACATCAACCTCAACATTCAGGCGAAACTTCTTAGGGTAATTCAGGAACAGGAGGTGCCCAAGGTTGGCAGATCATCACCGGAGCGGATAGATGTCAGGCTGCTTGCTGCAACGAATAGAGATATCCGCGCAGAGATTGAAGCAGGAAGGTTCAGGGAGGATTTATTTTACAGGATTTCGGTTGTGCCTCTCCCCATAAAACCATTGAGAGAACATAAAGCCGACATCCTGCCCATAGCTCAGCATTATCTTGATATATTCATAACGAAGTACGAAAGCAAAGTACGATCATTTTCGGAAGAGGCAAAGAAGTCGCTCGTATCATACAGGTGGCCGGGCAATATCAGGGAATTAAAGAACATCGTCGAGCGTTTGTGCGTGTTGTGCGATCATGAGGTAGTTAATCTGTCTGATATATTTTACTATGGTCAGGAAGATCAGGCAAAGGCCCCTGTGGTGGATTCTTCTACCGGCAGGATGACTCTGATAGATGTGGAAAAGGAACATATAGTGAAGGCCCTCAGCCACTTTCACTTCCAGATAAATAAGACGGCAAAATTCCTCGGTATTGACAGGAAGACCCTGCGGATAAAAATGCGTAATTATGGTATAAAGACGGAGCATCAATAGAAAAGGCATTAGCGTAAGGGGTTATCCGCCTCAAAGACGGGGAGTTCCGCCCCTCAAAGTTTCACCTTTCCGATCACTCTCCACGCCGTTTCTTTATAAATCAATAAGTTACAATCTGGCATCATCCTTGCTCATATTAATTACAAAAATCAAAAATGGAGGTAATGAACGATGACAAAGAAAAAAATTCTCTTGATAGACGATGACAAAGATTTTCTATTCGCCACCAAATTGATTCTTGAAAAGGGCGGGTACGAGGTATTCCTGGCAGAAGATGGCAAGAGCGGGGTTGAAATGTGGAAATCCGTGAGCCCCGACCTTGCCATCATCGATATGATGATGGAGACATGGGGTGAAGGCTTCTCAGTACTGAAAAAAATCCGCGCCACAGACACGGGGAAGGATACACCGCTCTTCATGTTGAGTGCCGTGGACTTGCAGGGCCCGTACCAGTCATTCGAACCGCCGGCAGAGTTTCCCAAGGTGAACAAGGTATTGCACAAACCGGTGAAGGCTGATGATCTCCTCGGATATATTGCCAGTGCTCTGGGTAAATAGCCGGCATGATGAGTGTTCAAAAACCTCTCATTTTGATTATTGACGGCGAGCCCTTGCGCGACGGGTGCCGCCAGGCGCTGGAAAAGTTGTGATATACCGTACTGATCTCGAGGGGAGGGAGTCGATGATTTACACAATGGAAGCCATGGAAAAGATGGCCTCCAGTCGCCTCCCCCAGGCTTTTGAGCACGGATCACCCTGTAAGAACAGGATTGAAAAGACGGATGAATTCAGGTAGCCTATGTTACAGTAAATTCTCATCGAAGCGAGAATTCATGCCCATAATATACGACGACGAAAAGTCCTACCGGTTCCACAAAAGCGACTCTGCTGACAAGTGTTTTGCGTGCAATGAAAACTCCGACAGGTTGCTTGTCGTTAGACAGATCAAGAGTATGATGCTTGTTCACCTGTGCCATAGCTGCATAGCGAACAATTTCTCAGACTATCTTCTGGATAACACCAGACCCTGGCTTGGCGAGAAGGGGAATCTTTAGCTGCTGCTGTATTTTTAGAAACGCGACTCGCGGAAGCTTCCTGCTTTTTTATTAGCATCGATCATTCAACCATCCTTGATATCTATTTTTCTCCTCCGGGTTTCTCATGCATCCCTTATTCTTATCTGATGACAGCAGGGAAACACTTAGGAGTAATATCTCCCCAAAGGCGGGGTAAGTTGCCCCCTTTCCTGCAATTAATTAGTAGCCGAATATAATAATGCCACATGATATCCAGCACTTTTCCTCTTGGTACTAAAATTGCCTACATCATATTTTAAAGACGTACAAGAAGGAGCTTTGCTTGGCTTGTCATGAGAAATTTTTCGCCGATCAGAAGCAACAATTCCATGATCCTATATTGTAAGTCTTTTGAATTGGCTGAATCGAAAAGGAGGTACTGGCATGGGCCATCCCGGCAACATATATGAACTTCGACCTGTCTCGATTTTAAGGACACTGCCACAGATCAAGGATCACAGATTGTTCCAGTTGAAGCTTGAGGACGGAACAACATGGGAGAATTTCGGGCATCAACCGGGACAGTTTCTCGAAGTCTCTGTCTTCGGCAAAGGGGAGGCGCCTATCAGCATATCCTCTCCATCTACAAGGCCGGATACCCTTGAGTTATGTGTCAGGCGTGCCGGCAAGGTGACCAATGCACTCTTCGAAATGGACAGAGGATCTGTATTTAATATACGCGGACCTTATGGGAGGGGATTCCCTGTGGATAAGATGAAGGGCCACAAGCTCCTCCTTATTGCGGGTGGCCTTGGGCTTGCTCCTCTGCGCTCCCTGCTCCTCCACGCCCTCGATAGAAGGGGCGATTTCGATGATATCATCCTGATGTACGGGACGAATAACCCTGATAACGTCCTCTTCAAGTATGAACTGCTAAGTTTCTATGACCGGGATGACATTAAGTACCTTTACAGTGTGGACAGGGATGATGAGGGGATCTGGAAGCAGTATGTGGGAGTCGTGACAGGTTTGTTCGAAAAAGCCACGTTGTCTCCGGCGGACACCTATGCAGTACTCTGCGGACCCCCGATTATGTACCGCTTCGTCTTGCAGAAACTGCTGCAACTGGGATTTTCGAAAGATCATATATATATGTCATTGGAGAGGATGATGAAGTGCGGCGTCGGGAAATGCGGTCACTGCGCCATCGGTGACAAGTACTGCTGTATGGACGGCCCCGTTTTTCCTTATACCGAAATCGAAGGCATCAAGGAGGCAATCTAATGGCCAGAACACCGACAGTATGTCCTTTCTGCGGGTGCGGATGCAGCTTCTANNCCGTAAATAAGGGGATGCTCTGCGTGAAGGGATGGAATGCCTATGAGTTCATCCACTCGCCGGACAGGCTCACGACGCCGCTGATAAGGAAGCATGGCGCCCTCGTTGAGAGCACATGGGACGAAGCGTTGAAGACAGTCTCGGAGAGATTGACAGATATAAAGTCACAGTATGGTCCCCGCGCCATGGCATTTCTCAGTTCAGCCAAGGTGACCAACGAAGAGAACTACCTTTTTATGAAGATGGCACGGGTGGCATTCGGAACCAACAACGTTGACCACTGTGCCCGGCTCTGACACAGTGCAACGGTGGTCGGTCTGGCCGCTGCATTTGGATCAGGTGCAATGACAAACTCTATCAATGAATTTGAAGATGCCGATCTTTTTCTTGTTACAGGCTCAAACACAACTGCACAGCACCCGCTCATAGGTTCGCGTATCGTCAACGCGAAAGAGAGGGGAGCAAAACTCCTTCTCATCGATCCGAGAGAGATACCACTTGCCGGTTTCGCCGATCTCCATTTACGGCAAAATATCGGCACCGACGTTGCCGTGTTGAACGGTATGATGAACATTGCGATCGAAGAAGACCTTTACGATAAGGGCTTTGTCGAGGAAAGAACGGAGGGGTTTGAGCAATTGAAATCCACCGTCAGCCGCTATACTCCGCGGGTAGTGGAGAAGATATCCGGTATTCCAGCCCATGACCTCGAAAAGGCGGCGAGGATGTACGCAATAGCGGATAAGGCCATGATCGTGTACGCCATGGGCATAACCCAGCATACGACAGGCACTGATAATGTGAAAACCTGTGCGAACCTTGCCATGCTTACAGGCCACATCGGAAGGCCGTCTACGGGCGTCAACCCTCTAAGAGGGCAGAACAATGTCCAGGGCGCCTGCGACATGGGGGCGTTGCCCAACGTATACAGCGGCTATCAGCCGGTCGCTGATCCAGCTATTAAGAAGAAGTTTGAGGAAGCATGGGGCATTCAAGGGTTGGATGATAAGGCAGGCCTGACAATTACGGACATGATGGTGGCTGCCAGGAAGGGAGAAATAAAATCCCTCTACATCATGGGCGAAAATCCCATGATGAGCGACCCTGACACGTCGGATATCGAGCACGCCCTCTCCAGTCTCGAATTTCTTGTCGTGCAGGACATTTTTCTCTCCGAAACGGCGGCGAAGGCTGATGTAGTATTCCCTGCCGCATCATTCGCCGAAAAGGAAGGCACGTACACGAACACGGAAAGAAGGGTGCAAATCACGAAGAAGGCGGTTGCCTCCCCGGGGCAGGCGAGGCCGGACTGGGAGATCATATGCGATGTGAGCAGGCTTGCGGGCTATCCCATGAATTACAGCTCGCCTGCTGATGTGATGAAGGAGATCAACGACCTGACTCCGTCATACTCCGGCATTACTTACAAGAGGCTGGAGATGTGCCATGGACTTCAATGGCCCTGTCCCAATGAGGAACATCCGGGTACAGGCTACTTGCACAGGGACAGGTTTTCGAAGGGCTTGGGCACATTTCTACCCTGTGAATTCAAACCCCTTGCTGAAGTGCCAGATGAAGAGTACGACTTTTTCCTCACAACCGGACGCATCTACTACCATTACCATACGGGCACCATGACGAGGCGCACGAGCATACTGGAGAGGGAAGCGCCCGTTCCTTTCGTGGAGGTCAATCCCGACGATGCAAAGAGGCTCGGCATAAGGAATGGCGACCAGGTGGAAGTTACATCACGGCGCGGCTCGATAAAGGCCAGGGCGGAGGTTACCACGAGGGTACCCAAAAGGGTGGTATTTTCTACATTCCACTACTACGAAGCGCCCGTCAACCTTCTCACTAACGCGGCATTTGACCCTGTTGCGAAGATACCTGAATATAAGGGGTGTGCAGTCAAAGTCAGGAGATGCATATGAAAACGCTGGCAAAAAAAGACCTCAAAGGTGTGGTCAAAGCCTGGGCAGAAAAATATCATGTTCTGGCTCCGAGTAGAATGGCAAAGGGGGATTGCATATTTGATACTTTTCAGGAAGAGTCATTTAGCCTCGACTATAAGAAACCACCGCTTTTCCCCAAGGCCGTTTTTCTTCCCCATACTGAGGTTGTCTTTGAGGTAAAAGATAACAAGCTCCATGAGGTCATATCCGCACGAAATACTATTCTCTTCGGGATACGTTCGTGCGACATGATGGGGTTGCTTCAAAGCACGAGTTTCATGACCCGGGATCGCGATGATATCTTTTACAGCACAAAAAAGGAAAGGGCGACTATTATCGTCATGGCATGTCCCGGTCCGCAAAATGAAACCTGCTTCTGCACGACGACATTCAGCGGGCCGGTTGCAAAGAAAGGCTTTGATCTAATGTTCTTCGATATGGGGAATGACTTTATCATAGAGACTGGAAGCCACAGAGGCAAAGAGCTGCTCTCCTCTGGCCCATTTACCGATATGGATAATAAACTTGCCGGAGAGAAAATAAAGACGTTCAAGGAAAAGGCCATCCGGGATATACCGGTGGTAGATGAAGTATATGAAGCGATGAGAAGGCTGAAGGATGGTGCAGCAGATCAGAAAGTCTGGGAGCACTTCGGCCGCAAGTGCATTGTGTGCGGTGGCTGTGCCTTCGTATGCCCGACATGCACCTGTTTTAATGTGTACGACCAAGAATCTGCTCCGGGAAACGGCGTCAGAGCAAGAGCCTGGGATGCGTGCCTTTACGGTGGATTTACCCGTGAGGCATCCGGCCATAACCCAAGACCGAATCAGGCATCGAGGCTTAAGAGGCGACATGAGCACAAGCTCCTCTATTACAATGAGAGTGACATCCAGGACAGCTTGTGCGGTTGTGTGGGTTGCGGCCGCTGCTCCGACTATTGTCCTGTTCACATCGGAACCCTGGAGGTGGCAAGAGAAATTGTCAAAGAATAAGACCTGAATATGCGCAAGAGAATCAAACTTCGGAGGTCACTATGTCTGAGAAAAAAAGCATACTCATAATCGATGACGACAAAGATTATGCGGAGGCGCTGAGGATAGTGCTGGCAAGTAATGGCTACGACGTGGACTATGCCCTGAACATCAAAGACGGGCGCAAGGCTATGGAAAGAAATATGCCCAGCCTCATTATCCTGGACGTTATGATGGACAAACATACAGACGGGTTCGAATTCTGCTACAATCTGAAGCATGATGAAAAATGCAGGAAAATTCCCGTGCTGATGGTGACTGCAGTTACGGAAAAAACGGGATTCAAGTTCTCTCCGGAGACGGATGGAGAATATCTGCAGGCTGACGATTACGTGGCAAAGCCCATCCCAGTTGCGGAACTTCTTTCCAGAGTTAACAAACTCATCGGCTGAACATGCTTTTATGAGGCCTGTTCCCGCCTGCACTGCGTTCCGGCGGGAGCACGGGGGTCATCCGCCTCAAAACAGGGGAGTTTTACCCCTCAAAGGTCTCTTTTTTCTCCTGCCTTTTTTGTATTGGCCAGATATATCAACGTGTTACGATTTGGCATCATCCTTGCTCATATTAATCATACGAAAATCAAAATTGGAGGTGACGACCATGTCAGTAAAGAAAAAAATTCTCTTAATAGACGATGACAAAGATTTCCTGTATGCGACCAAACTGATTCTTGAAAAAGGCGGATATGAGGTATTTCTGGCAGAAGACGGAAAGCGGGGGGTCGAGATGTGGAAATCGGTGTCTCCCGATCTTGCCATTATCGATATGATGATGGAGACGTGGGGTGAAGGGTTTGAGGTATTGAAAAAGATCCGCGCCACAGATACCGGTAAGGATACGCCGCTTTTCATGCTGAGCGCTGTTGATTTGCAGGGTCCATATCAGTCGTTTGAACCGCCGGCTGAGTTTCCCAAGGTAAACAGGGTACTGCATAAACCTGTTAAAGCTGATGATCTGCTCGGATATGTTGCCAATGCTCTGGGTAAATAGCCGGTATGACGATGACTCAAAAACCGCTTATCTTGATCATCGATGATGAGGAAGCCTTACGGGACGGGTGTCGTCAGGCTCTGGAAAAGTCTGGATATACCGTACTCACTGCAGGGGAGGGAGTCGAAGGCATCAATATTGCGCGGGAGAAAAAACCGGACATAGCCTTTGTGGATCTTAAGATGCCGGGTATATCGGGCATGGAAATAATTGAAATTCTTTCCAGGGATATCCCGGACATTGTGCTGATTATGATCACCGGATATGCGACGATTTTATCAGCAGTGGAAGCCATACAGAAGGGAGCGTACGATTATCTGCCCAAACCTTTTAGCCCTGACCAGATAAGGACGGTCGCCAGGCGAGGCGTCGATCATCGTAATCTCAAGATTGAAACACGAAGATTGAGAGAAGAAAAAGAGCGCATGGAGGAGAGTTTTATCACCTTCGTAAGTCACGAAATGCGCTCCCCTCTCGTAGTTATTCGACAATACATAGAATCCCTCAAAGCGATTGCGGGCGATCGTTTTGATAAAGACGTTTCGTATATCATAGAGCGGTGCAGCATACGCATTCAGAGACTTGAAGAACTTATTGAACACTGGTTGGATTTGAGCAAAATAGAAAACGGCACTTTTGTGAAAAAGAAAGAGCCCTTGAAGTTGTCAGACGTAATTCTGCGCAGCTTCGAGGAAATGATGCCTACCTGCAAGGAAAGGGGCATTATTCTGGAGGCAAACGCACCGGAAAATTTATTCCAGATTATCGGGGATGAGGAAAGCCTGGTCAGAGTATTTATTAATATCATAGGCAATGCAGCAAAATATACGCCGGATGGCGGTAAAATATCTGTCTCTGCGCGGAACGACGAGTACTATGTTATTGTGGATATTTCGGACACAGGGGTTGGCATTCCACAGGACAAGCTCCCCTTTATCTTTGAGCCGTTCTTCAGAGCGGGGGGAAAGGAAGAACGCCACAGAGGGTCCGGTCTTGGTCTGACTTATTGTAAGAAGATCATGGACTCCCATGGCGGGGAAATAGGCGCCACATCGAAGGAAGGTGAAGGCACAACCATTATGTTAAAATTTCCCGTGCCCCATTCTGGGGCGCAGAAACTTCCTGAGGCTCTATCATGAAGCGCCTCGAGAAATTTTCTTATTTCTAAAGAGCATTATGGAACTAACAACATGCCCACAAAATACGACGACGCGAGAGATTATCAGTTTCACGAGGAAGACATGCCGGGCCGATGTTTTGTCTGTCATAAAGACACGGACGTACTTCTGATCTTCCGGCAAATCAAAAGCATGTTGCTCGTCCATCTCTGCCGGGACTGCATATATGAAAACATCGCAGAATATCTTCTCGACAATACGAGACCCTGGCTCAGCGAGAAGAAAACCATTTAGTAAAGCAATCCCTCATACATCCCCGATCCCAAAGGGAGATTTAGTCAAAAAAATTCCGCCGGGCCCCAGAAAATAGTTGACATAACAGATAAAATTCTGGTAGAGAGAACCCCTCTATTGATAGGGGGTCTTTCGAAAACCGGATAAATCTGGCGCACGAGATGCTCTATTTCTCGACCTTAATCTGGTTATTCTACTGCCCGCTTTACCTTGTTGCGAAACCATTACTTGCTTTAAGAAATAAACAAGAAGCTCACGGAATGAAGAAATATGTCCATCTTTCCCCGGGATTGCGATGAATGCTACCAGCCTGAGGAGAAATTCACGTTTTGTGAGAGTAGATGCATGCTGCAGAGTTGTCCTGAATGCACTTTTCTTTTACAGCTCTATGGCACTGGTTGCGGAAATATCCGCGTTTATTATCTATGCCGTCAATGTTATGAGAGACGCATTGCGCGGGGCTTTGTGGAGCCCTAGGAAGGAGGTATGAGCTGCTTTCCGTTAATTGTTGGCATTACTAACTCTATTTTATTATTTAATAACAAAAGGAGGATTACATGGATCTCGACAAAAGGATGACGCTCAAGGATGCGGTAGCAAAGTTCATCCACGATGGCGATACAGTTTACTATGGGGGCTTCCAGATCATGGTCCCCATGGCCATTACGCACGAAATCATCAGACAGAAGAAGAGGAACCTCACCACTATCGAATCCTCAACGGACGTGGGTGGTCTGGATATCATGGTGGGCGCTGGTTGTGTTTCGGAAATTCACACCGCCTGGATCATGAACTGGTATGTGAAGGCCCCCTATGCCATTCGCCGGGCCTTCAATGAAGGTAAGCTCAAGAGGTATGACATTTCCAACTTCGGCGCCACCAGCGCCATGATGGCAGGCTTTCTCGGCATTCCCTTCATCCCCATTCGGGGGAATATCGGCACGGATATGCTTAAATACAACCCAATGGACCTCAAGGTAATTGAAGATCCTTTCGGCACTGGGAAGATAACCGTTGTGCGCGCGTGGCGGGCCGACGTGGCGATCATCCACGCACAGAAGGCCGACCGCCTCGGCAATGTGGTCTCCTATGGAACACGCGGCGTCACCGACGAATTCGGCGCCATGGGATCAAAGCGGGGCGTCATCGTTACAGCCGAAGAAATTATAGAACCAGAAGTAACCAGAAGCGATCCTGACCGCACGATTGTCCCCTACTACAAGACCCTGGCCGTTGTCCACTGCCCGTATGGCGCTCATCCTTCGGCCTGCCGCGGCTACTACGGCCTGGACATCCGCTTCAGCCAGTATCAGGGCAGATATGAGCGGTACGCAGACCTCCTGCCCGCCTTCCTCGATGAATGGGTCTACGGCTGCAAGGACCAGGCTGCATACATCGAGAAATACAAGTCGAAATTCGGCCAGGAAGGCCTGGATCGGCTGAAACCCAAACTCGGCTTTAAGCCGAAGATGGATGTCGATTACGGTTATCATGATCCGGTATGCTGGAAGGGTGTGCCCATGTACACTGATGACCGGCTCAAGGCCTACGAAGACGCAATCGCTGCGAAGAAAGGGGGTAAGTAACTATGGCTGATTATAAACTGACAGAACTTATGACAATCCGTTGTGCCAGGGAAATTGCAGACGGAGAGGTTGTCTTCGTGGGAGTGGGACTGCCAATTATGGTGGCGGCATATGCCTTTGCCACCCACGCCCCGAACATGATTATGATGACCGAAGGCGGCGCTATCCGGGCGACGGCGCCTCCGGCCCTTGCGATCACCGTGGATGACCCTGCTGCTTTCCTCGGGGCCGATGCAACGTTCGGCATGCTGGCCACCATGGCCGCCCTGCAGCGGGGCGAGTGTGACGTTGCCTTCATCGGCGGCGCCCAGATCGACAAGTTCGGCAACATAAACTCGACGGGCGCAGGGGACTGGTCCAAGAAGGAAAGCTTCACCTACTTTGCCGGCAGCGGTGGCGCGAACGACATGGCGACTTCTGGCAAAAGGGTCCTTGCCATTATGCCCCAGGATAAAAAGAAGTTCGTCGAAAAATGTGAATACATTACCACTCCCGGCTTCCTGGGCGGCCCGGGGGAACGCGAGAAGCTCGGCATGATCGGTGGGGGACCGAACTGTGTGGTCAGCACCATGGGTGTCTATTTGTTCGACGATAAAACCAAGGAGATGTACCTGTCAGAATACTACCCCGGCCAGTCAATTGAAAAGATCAAGGCGAACTGCGCATGGGATCTCAAGGTATCGCCTAAAGTAAAAGAGACCACTATCCCGACCGCGAAGGAGCTTACGATCCTCAGAGCCCTTGACCCGACCGGTTTCTATCTCGGATAGTTATAAAGAAAAATAAACCATACGCTAACTAAGAGAGCGGTGTTTTTTTAACACCGCTCTCTTTTAGGGATATTTACCTGGTAAGAATCTGATTGAGGTCCTCACAAAGAGGCCATTTCAGCATCGGCAATTATTCCCTCTCATTAAAAAACGTTCCGGCGACTTGCGCGCAGTTGCAGGAAATGCGTGCGCAAGATACGAGAAGTGTGGATTGGGCTGCAACAGCCGGTCTCTATACTCGTGAATGCCGATGCCGGCCGCGCACCGTCGGATATCCTGCAGGTGGTATGATGCAACCAAAGATCATAGAGGCAAACTTGCAAAATAACAGCCGCAATAAAATGGAGGAAAGATACCTCAAGTATCGGCACTATTATGCAGGGATTGACATTTCCGGCTTTGGTGGTTACGGAAAAGCCGTGTATGCCCCTCTCTTACCGGCGTTTGATCAGTGGTTTGAGATGAAAGCATTGGTCGATATCCCCCCCAATATCACCTTTCTGGAAGACAGGGCATATTTTGTCGGTCATCCGGATTACAGAAAGGAAAGGGGAAGCGCGATCAGCTATCATATAAAAGTGATGGCCCTCAGCATGATCGGGCTCATTATGACTCACAACAGTGATGTGATCTCGAGGCAACTCCTCGAGGCCATAGTCATTGATGTTTCCAGGAATACCAAAGCGTACGATTATTCCGACTGCGTGTGTTTTTCGATCACCGTCAGAATGTTCATAGATATGTTAAAGGAAGAATTTTCTCATTTCGGAAGTCCGGTGATGGGTCTCGCATTTTGTGATTTTGCCAACGAGGAAACGTTGATGCCAAAACCACAGCCAGTCATCAGCGTCCTTTAGAGGAAAGGGAATCGGGACGTCCCAATCTCCCCGACATAAAATCTTCCGCCTTCTGTCAAGAAAACAAATTATAAACAGCAACCTTCCCGACAGGTTCCTTGACGATAAGAAAGCAAAAATGCTAAATTTGCTTAGGGAGGGCAAGGTATGTATTTGCACCAAGTTGAGGTCGGTCATATGGCCGTATTCGCCTATATTGTTGGCGACCAGGAAAGAGGCGAAGGCCTGGTAATAGATCCGGCGGGAGCTGTGGACGGGATCATCAAAACAGCGAAAGAGAACGGCATCGGGATCAAATACATCGTTAATACACACGGGCATGTGGATCATATGACAGGGAATGCGGAGATGAAAACCAAGACGGGCGCGCAGATTATCGTCCACAAGGATGATGCGGAACTGCTCATGTTCATGCCGTCTGCTGTCTTTAGACTGCACGGTGCCGAGAAATCACCATATCCGGATATCATTGTGAATGACGGCGATGACATTAGAGTGGGGGACATTTCACTAAAGGTCATCCATACCCCGGGACATACCCTTGGCGGCATATCTCTATATAGAGAAGGATATGTCTTCACCGGAGACACCCTGTTTGTAGAGGCCGTGGGGGGAACCGATTTTCCGGGAGGATCATGGCCTGTTCTGCGCCATTCAATAATGGAAAAGCTTTTCACACTGCCGGATGATACCAAAGTGATGCCCGGCCACAACTACGGAAGGACGTCATCGTCCACCATAGGGCACGAGAAGGCGCATAATCCATACCTGAGATAGAAGCCACCAATCTCACGATGAATAGGCCATAAGCTCAAAGATGTTAAAGCCGTGCGAGGAAAACTCGTGACAGGAGTGAAAATATCATTCGTGAGAATGTCTGTTTTTCATTGAGAGCGTAATATCACCGGCTGCCCGTGAATAAATGGGGCGGGCATCCTTCCGGTACCCACTGGGCAATGAGCCCTGCGTCTAATTGAACGTCTGCTTCATCTCCCAAGAGAGTAATCCTATCTGCCAGGTGATTAAGATAATCAACGAACGATCTCCTTTTTTCGGAAGCTGCCTTCTCATACTTCTTGCGTGCCAATGTCACAGGGCTGCCGATTATGTGAAGCCAGGTGATCAGCTGAGCGCGCCCTATAACGATCCCATGTCTGTCTTTCAGATATCTTCTCACCAGGGGATTGTCCCAGCGTAACTGCACGTACCCTTGATCCATCGGAGACTGAATTAACGTCTTCTTTAGATCTGCTGAAATGTCAGCCGTCAGCTTGCAAGGACGGCCGAGATGCTGGTCCTCGAGCCCTTCAATGCCTTCCGTGTTTATCCGTTTTACAAGATTATAGATGCCCTGCCGGGACATCTTGCGCCGCCGGCTCAGGTGATCTATAGGTACCTTGTCAATGACACCCTGCAAGATAGCTATCCGCAATTCCACGCGACCAGGGCGTTGTCGCGATAAATATTCATCTAAAGAAGCATGCGTGATCTCAGGGTGTGTAATCATAAGTTTAGATGTTCCCATTTCTGCTACTCCCTCTCATCTGAATTATCAGTCATTGTTCCTCAATATGATCGTCTTCCGCATTTGATTTCTTTAGCAATACTGATGCCATATATTTTTTGTTAAGTGATTTTAACGATATATGAAATTTAAGAAACGTTCTTGTAACTGTTTACGGGTGATATTACCCCCACTGGGGGTCATATACCCCGCCGGAAAAGGTATCGAAATGCTCAAGATGAGGTAAGCTCGGTACATAGTTATACAGAGGGTGCGTGGGAATATGCATGATGATGAATGAACTCCTTGACAAGAAAGGCCGATTTTGTTTGACTGCAAAAAGGTGATGGAGTTCACCTCCTAACAAACCGCCCGCGAGGCTGATAACTCCTACCAGTGGATTTCTGGAGGAGTTTTTTTATGCCAGAGAGAATGAACGACGGTTTAAATGCTCCCATCCAGGATATTTCACAGCAATTGCTGAAAAACGTTCTTGAGCTCTGCGCCAGATTCTCCATTGTTTCTCTGAACCGCCAGAAAGAGGCCTGCGAAAAGCTGCTTATCCAGAGCCCACCAATTGATGTGGCGATTCTCGGCCAGTTTAAGGCGGGGAAAAGTTCTTTCTTAAACAGTCTTATCGGCAAATCCGTTCTCCCCGTTGGCGTCATACCGGTTACTACGGTCATTACGCGCCTTCAATACGGGGAAAGAGAACAGGCCGTTGTCAGGTATTTCGACGGCAACACATCGGAGATTGGCATTAAAGACATCGAATCATTTACCGCGGAAGCCGAAAATCCATCCAATAAAAAAAACGTGGAAATGGTAGATGTCGAACTCCCATCTCTTAAGAATTATGCCGGTCTGCGGTTGGTGGATACCCCCGGCTTGGGAAGTGTGTTCAAATATCATGTGGAAACCTCTGAAAATTGGCTTCCCCAGGTGGGGACTGCCTTACTTGCGATCAGTTCTGATAGACCCCTTTCTGAAAATGATGTCCAATTGATCCGGGAGTTGATGCAGCACACGCCGAATATTGTGCTCCTTTTGACAAAAACCGATCTTCTCTCCCCGGAACAGCAGAACGAAGTCATAGAATTTCTTGAGCGAACGATAGAGCGTGAATTAAAACGGCAATTACCGATCTATATGTACTCGACCCTTGTGAAAACAAAACAATGCAGGGAACGATTGGAAGAAGGCCTTCTCTTTAAATTGTCACTAAATCGTGATTTCGAGTTCAGGAAAATCCTGCAGTACAAGATGCAGTCCCTGATTAAAGGCTGTCTCAGTTATCTCGATATCGCCCTGAAGACATCTTTGCAGGCTGACCTCGACCGTGAGAATCTGCATAAACAGATCTTCGATGAAAAGGTCAATTTCGACCTTGTCCGTGAGGAACTAACCATCATTGCCCGCGAGAACCAGAGACAAACTCGAACCCTCATTGTGAATTACCTTGATAATTTTCAGAAATCTCTTGGGAAGAAACTTTCTCTCGATTTGGAAAAGGAGCTTTCCACGTGGAAAGTGAATCTCTGGAAACTTACGCGCAGATATGAAGAATGGCTTGCAGACCGCATGACGGAAGAGATGAAGCATATTTCCAAAATAGAGCACAGACATTTCTATGGCACCCTCAACAAGGCCCACGCCAGTTTATCCAGATCAATCGAATCCTTCCGGAATCTTCTCGATAAAAATATCGAAAAGGTTCTTGGTGTGAGACTGGCTCCCGCAGACTGGAAAATTGAGGTGTCAGAACCCGACTACCCCGACATCAAGACGATAAGATCATTTGACTTCCATTTCGATCTCATCTGGTTTCTCATCCCCATGTTCATATTCAGAGGTCTCTTTGAAAAGCATTTTGTAAGCGGGATTCCCCGTGAAGTGGAGGCCAACCTGTCCCGTCTTGCCGCCCAGTGGGAGGACCGCATCAACAGGGCTATTGAAGAAATGCGGAAGCAGGCGATTAACTATGTAAAAGAGGAACTCTCCACCATAGACGCTTTGTTATCGAAGACGCATGGTCAAACAGGTGAGATCAATGAGAACATTAAGAAACTCCAAGAGGGATTGCAGAACTTGGTAGCTTAACCTTACGCAATAGATTATTTAAAGTTTAGCCGGAACAATCTCGTGCTGTAATTTTTAAGAATCCATGGAAAAGGGGAAAGTAGATGGAAAAGGAGAAAGGTTGCGTATTCTGCGACATCGCAGCAGGTAAGGCCGAAGCATATAAGATTTATGAAGACGAGCTTTCCATGTGCATACTGGATATCCATCCTTACACAAAGGGTCACTGCCTGGTAGTCGCAAAACGCCATGTCCAATGGTGGCATGAGCTTACGGATGAAGAGAATGCAAGCCTTTTTAAGGTCGCGAAGATTGTCGCCAACCGGATGATGGACAAATTCCATCCTGACTTCATCTTTCTCTATGCCCGGGGAAGAAGAATTCCCCACACCCATGTCTTTCTGATTCCGACTTACAGCGGTGACGTCCTCGACCGCTTCTTCAACGCCCTCGAGAATTTTCAGGAATCACCAGAGGAACTGACAAGACTCAAAGAGCCGCGAGCCATGGCCGAAGCGTTACAAATTCTCAGAAAAACAGATTAATTGTCCTATCATCCTTTCTGGCAACGGCGTCACTGACAACGATTAGCTATTTATCTTAGGATGGCACGAACAATTTCCTGTACTATACAATCAGGCAGAGTCAGGAAAAGGTGATGATATTAATTAGTAAACAATATCTGATGATCAATATCTCATTGACAAACAAATCCGTCCTGCTTACACTTCACCACTGCAAATGCAATGTCTTATCAAAGGGAAAGGAGGAAGCTTAATAACTATGAAGGCACATGGCAAATGAGGGAAAGATTCCGAATGACAGGCGTGCAAGAGCCGTTGTGCAGGGCATACGGAGTAATTCTTTGAGTATGACGGCTTACGGCACAATCGCGCAGATAGACTTTTCCCGAGATCGGCAATGAAAGGAGAATAATGTTATGGCTACATCAGAATTCAAGTACCAGGACCCATTCCCACTCGGCCCGGACAACACCCAATACCGGCTCCTGACCAAGGAAGGCGTATCGGTAGCTACCTTCGAGGGGAAGGAAATATTAAAAGTCAGCCCGGCTGCCCTCGCCGACCTCGCCAACCAGGCCATGCGGGATGTTTCGTTCCTCCTGCGCCCCGAACATAACGAGATGGTTGCGAAGATCCTCGCCGACAAGGAGGCATCCATGAACGAAAAGGGGGTTGCCATCGCGATGCTGCGCAACGCCGAAGTTTCCGCCAAGTTCGTTCTTCCCCTCTGCCAGGACACCGGCACAGCAACCATCGTCGGCAAGAAAGGACAGCAGGTATGGACAGGTGCGAAGGACGAGGAGTACCTCACCAAAGGGGTCTACAAGACATACACCGAAGAGAACCTCCGCTATTCCCAGACCGTGGCGCTGGACATGTATAAGGAGATCAACACCGGCACCAACCTGCCGGCCCAGATCGACATCTACGCAACCGAAGGAATGGAGTACAAGTTCCTCTTCGTCACCAAAGGCGGCGGCTCCGCGAATAAAGCCATGCTCTATCAGGAGACCAAAGCCCTTCTTACCCCTACGAATCTCTTCAAGTATCTTGTAGATAAGATGAAGTCTCTGGGCACCGCAGCATGCCCGCCGTACCACATCGCCTTTGTTGTCGGCGGTACGAGCGCCGAAACATGCCTGAAGACCGTGAAGCTCGCTTCAACCAAATACTATGACAATCTCCCCACTAAAGGGAACGAACTCGGTCAGGCCTTCCGTGACGTGGAGCTGGAGAAGCAACTCGTCGAAGCAGCCCAGAAACTTGGAATCGGCGCCCAGTTCGGCGGCAAGTACTTCGCCCACGATGTGCGCGTGATTCGTCTACAGCGCCATGGCGCTTCCTTACCGGTTGGGATGGGCGTTTCCTGCGCTGCTGATCGCAACGTGAAGGCAAAGATCAATAAAGACGGTATCTGGCTCGAGGAACTCGACCGCGACCCGGGTCGTCTTATCCCCGAAGCATATCGCCGCAAGCATGATCACGGCGTGAAGATCAACCTCAACAGGCCGATGAAGGAGATACTGGCCGAGCTGACCAAGTACCCGGTCTCCACATCATTGATGCTAAGCGGCACCATCGTCGTTGGCCGGGACATTGCCCATGCCAAGTTCAAGGAACTCATCGACGCCGGCAAGCCGGTCCCCGAATATCTCCTCAAACACCCGATCTACTATGCCGGCCCGGCCAAGCAGCCGGCGAATAAACCTTCCGGCTCCTTCGGCCCGACCACAGCCGGCCGCATGGACTCATACGTCGATTTGCTCCAGTCCAAGGGTGCTTCACTGATCATGATTGCTAAGGGAAACCGGAGCCAGCAGGTAACGGACGCCTGCAAGAAGTACGGCGGCTTCTACCTCGGTTCCATCGGCGGCCCAGCTGCACTTCTCGCTGAGGAGAACATCACGAAGGTCGAATGCATCGACTTTCCCGAACTTGGTATGGAGGCGGTCTGGAAGATTGAGGTTGTAGACTTCCCGGCATTTATCCTGGTGGATGACAAGGGAAATGATTTCTATAAGCAGTTAGGTTGTTAATGCAAAGAACGAATCCCCCCGGTTGCAGTAGC
Organism: Syntrophaceae bacterium; assembly: GCA_003153775.1. GTDB lineage: Bacteria > Desulfobacterota > Syntrophia > Syntrophales > UBA2185 > Fen-1135. Next base: position 45,067 of record PMBI01000072.1, read on the forward strand.
GGCCGGGGGATTTTTTTATCTTGAATTTGATTAGATTATCTAATTTATTGAAATTAAATGCGGAAGTGCATGGGAATTGAACCGACGTTTCCGCACGTAACTCATTAATATAGGGACAGGGTTGAAGAACAAGAAGCGTCAAATGGAGATATACCCGTCAGGGGCGAGACTCGTCGCCAGCATCACCATGTTTATATCAAGATGCCCCGTCCACCCTGCGGCCTGTCTGTTCTTGTCGTCAAGCCAATATGTCTCGATCATGTTACCGAGAGGTGCGTAGCGCATCAGGTCTTTCATCTGTGAGTGCAGACGGGGGTTTGCACTGAAGCGCGGAGACTGCTTGATCAGCTCCTGCATTCTCTCGATTGCGTGCAACCCGATGGATAAACCCAGCTCCCGAAATGCGAGGCGGTGATCTGCGGGGAGTTTTAATTGATTCCTTCTTTCAAACAATCGCAGGCCCGTGATGGAAGAATCGAGGAGGTCATTCAGAAGTTCTTCCTGCCCGGAATCCGTGTCAGTCATCAACTGGGCCAGTTTGTACGCCGTGCTCAAGAGTTCGCCCATGCCGAGGGGATCATCTGTCGCCCAGTTCTTTCCCTCGCAGATAGCGGTCATGTCTTTGATTTCTCTGCTGAGGTCGAGCTCCTTCGATTTCTTGGAACCTTCCACCGCTGCCTGTATCTCCGTGTAAGTGACGAGTCCGTCAAGTGGATCGTGATGCCCCATCGAAGGCACGAGGGGATAGGAGAGGTCGATGCTCATCTTCCAGTACATGCGTTTCTGTTCACCCGCCGGCGGAAGATAGGTAAACTCGGCATGCACCGCTTTCGCAAGCTCAATCGCCCATCTCGCGTAAATTGAATCTCCCGTAACCCGGCTTACACGAGCGAGGGCGTGCATCCACTTCGTCAGATAATGGTAGTATTGTCCGTCGCGGTCCCACTCCAACTGTTCATCGTAAGGTTCGTCGCGTCCGCGCTCGTTCATTCCCTTGCCGATTCTCAACCCGCCGCTCGTGGGGTGCAGTTCTCCCTCTTCCTCGGAAAGCCCGCTGATCCAGCCTATCCACGCGTCTTCTTCACGGCGCCGTCCGAGGATGTTGTGAACCTGATCGACAAGACGCAGGGCGAGGTCTTTATAGCGTTCGTCACTCGTCTGCTTGTACAGGGTGAGGAAATTGCAGACGGCAAACGCATCCGTCCATAAGTAGCGGCGCGGTTTTTCCTTCGACGATGACAGTCCGGTGAGACGGGCAAAATCCATCATGATCTTCCGAGCTGTAGGTTTCGAGGTTTCCTGCTTCATCTTTTCCTAAAAGTCCTTTCTGCGAATTGTCGTCCTAAACTTGGAGGCTGTGTCATAATTCTCCTTTTTTTGTTCTCTTGATGTTCTTTGTCACCCTGTCGTTCCTCGTTCCTTTTCCCAGGCAACAAAGAAAATAAGAACCGTTGCAATTAATACTACTAAAAAGACATATGTCCAGGGATAAGTTTCTACCAGGGGTGTCCTCTCAGCCTTATGTGACAAATCCAGAAAGAACAGCATCGACGCACTAAAAAGAATGCCCGCAGCCATTCTCCATCGCATGATTGAACGGTTCAAAGGAGGTTTAGACATTTTTTTGCTGGGTCATCCATCGTTCGTCAAGCTTAGAAATTTGTTAATACCGGGAAGCACACCAGAAATTTCTTTATCAACTTTCAGCCCTATTATTTCCGCGAAAATAATTCCTACTGCCCTTCCTGAAATATCGATTTGACCTATGATACTCACGCTGCTTTTAAGAGGCATTGTTTTTTAAATGTTTGGTCAAAAAGCTATTAAGCTGGTTAATAAAAGCCTGGCATTCCTTTTTACCAAATACTGATGGACCGCCGGTCATCATGCCGCTGTCTCTTAGCCCAGTCATCAGGTTACGCATAGCCAGTTTGTCCTTGATGTTACCCTCCGTATATAGATTGCCTCTCGGGTTGAGCGCAAAGGCGCCCTTGGCAACTACCCGGTCTGCAAGCGGGATGTCGGCAGTAATCACCAGGTCGCCCTTCTGTGCCAGTTCAACGATCCGATCATCGGCAAGATCAGGTCCGTCAGGGACTATAATGCTTGAAATGATAACTGAGGGCTCATAATTCACCCTCTTGTTCGCCACAAACACCAAGGGCACATGCAGGCGTATAGCGGTTCTGATCAGTAGATCTTTGGCCGCATTCGGAAATCCGTCCGCATCGACATATATCTGCATTCGTAACCTTTTCCGTAAAAAAGTTGGATCGGTTCAAGCATCCAAAATCTCTTTGACTCGGCCTATTACGCCGTCTTGTAGGCGCACCTTGATGCCATGCGGGTGACTGGCCGATTTTGTGAGAATATCCTTGACGATGCCTTCAGACAGTTCACCACTGAACTGGTCCTGCTTCTGGACGACCTTCACACGCGCGCCGGGTTTAACGTTTGATCGGTTATTTCCATTCATAGTACTAAGGGTGAAACCGAGATTGTCAAGCTTTCCAATCTTCAAATTTATTTTCAATTTTTATTAATTCTTCTAATTTTTCAACTTTTTCGTTTAGAGTAAAAACTAATTTCTCCAAAACGACTATTCTATTATGAAGTTCCCTAATTTCTTTCTCTTTTGTGTCAGTCACGTTTCCGTCCATAGATAGCCCCCATGTTCAGTCTAATATTTGAGGAGTTGATAATAGTCATTATATCCCTTTTTATCTGGTTATAGCTACCATCGGCATCCATATGAAAATTGGCAGGAATATAACCGCAATGATTTGTCCTATCATAAGAACCCCTCGTCATTCAGTTAGAAGAATATCAAGCTTCCTTTCATTCTCTTCCAGAATCATCATTATTTCTTTTCGTGCAGCCATCATTTCATCAAAGCTGAACGCCCCTGATATTACCGCACTGGCACACAGCATTGCATCTTCGTGGTGCTGTAATCCAACCTGCAAGTATCTTCGGTACGCCACAATAGATTCTGCTAATTTCTTGGGGTTTAAAATGAAACGCTCTCTCAATCTTAAAAACTTCCCATACACTTCTACTTCATGTGCTTTTGCCGCCTTTGCAGCGTTGATATGTTCCATTATTTCATTTTCACGGCACTGCGTCCTGACAGCCTTGTCACCTGACTGCCATTTTTCCCAAGTCTCAACCCATGTACCTACATCTCTTTCAAGAGCGTCCAGCAATCTATTATACATTTGTTCAATCTCCCGAAAAGTCTTGGACAAAGAGAATGGACGGTATAGATACAGGCAGAGCTTGAGGAGAAGATAGACTAATATTCCGCCAATAACGATGAATAATAATGTCTTCACCAGGACCTCCCTATCAAACCGGGCTTATCATTGGGGTCGGGAAACTGACCCTTCTTATTTGAGGGGTTGATAATAAACTTGCGTCCCGCATCTTCATGTATCATTAATTTCTTTGAGTCGAGTAGACCGGTCTCTCCCGATTGAACGTTATAAACACAAAACCCCGGTCTCGTATTGAGAAACGGGGTTTTGGTAATCAGTCCACGGCACCCTCGCGCAATGTTCAAGGGTTTATGAATCTTATACTCTGACGTTACATATACTCCTTTTAATTATCATGATTCCCACTTGAAATCTACAATGAAAATCAAAGATGGCAGTTTGTGGACTTCGGGCAGGAATCAATCCCAATTATAATTTTCCAAGAAGTTGAAAAGCAATCGTCATAGACATTGCGATAAGAGTTTCCTCAAAACCTGAAATGCTCCTTGCCCTTATGATCGGTCTTGCTTTCAAGCTCTGCAATGACCTGGGCGCCGAGGAGAAGGATTATCGCTGCCGCCTCTATACAGAGAAGGAATACTACTGTTGAGGTCAGGGAACCGTAAATTATATTTACGAAGGATATGGATGTGTAATACCAGACGACGATGCGACGGGTTATCTCCCAGAGGATCGTGGCGGCGAATCCTCCGATCAGCGCATGATGGAATGTTATCCGCCCGACGGGCATGACGAGATACAGGGATGTGAACATCAGCAATTCGCCGATCAACCCTGACCAATAGAATACAATCCTCGACGTGCCTTCAAAGCTCCAATACCAACCTAAGAGCATGAAGTGCCTGCTTTCGACGGCCTCAAACGCGCCCGCAAAAAATGACACAAAGAATATGCCGAGACCTATCAGGAGTATATACGCGTAAGGAATGATAGCCGAGATCAGAAAGTGGCGGCGCTGGATCCTGATGCGGTGGTGGAAGATTACGGAGATCGCATTTTCCAGCACGGTAAAGGCAACGGAGCTGAAAAACAGCATGATCAGTATGCCGATAGCGCCGATAACCTTGCGGTGTGCAAGAAATACCCGTACCTGCTCGATCAAGGTCGCAGCGTATCCGGGCATCGCCATTTCTAGGTATGTCGATAAGGTGAGGAACAACTGCTCTTCTTCCACGAAGTGCGAAAGGACAACCAGAGTGAGTATAGAGAGGGGAGCGATTGAAAGCAGCGTGTAATAGGCGATGGCGCCCGAAAGCAGTATGCCCTGGTTCTGTCTGAAACTGCGCAATACTTTAAACACGAATCTCGCGAACCGCGGCAATGCCCTAATCAAATTTTCTAATCTCTTTGCCATTGGTAAGATCTTACGCACTGTATTTTGCCTCTGTCACCTTCCGCAGATCACGGAAATCTCAATTGACGCATCCCTCGGCAATTTGGCCACTTGAACGGTCTCCCGGGCGGGGAGGCTGTCGCCGAAATATCTTGCGTAGATATCATTGAATTTTCCGAAGAGACCGAGGTCTTTGAGGAAGACTGATGCTTTCAGGACATTACTTAGGCTCATGCCGCTTGCCTCAACTACGGCCTTGAGATTTTCGAGAACGAGTGTCACCTCGGCCTCGAAATTACCCGTCAATAACTCACCGGTCTTGGGGTCAATCGGAATCATCCCCGAAACAAACAGCAGATCGCCGTACCTTACTGCCTGCGCATAAGGGCCGATTGCCGCAGGCGCATTGGGAGTGCTTATTATCGTTCTTTCCGATCTTGTATTCATGTCCGGCCTCCGTCCATGCAAAGACGACTATAATAAATCCGCCTCATTCCTTCTGAGTATCTAACAACCTGAGCATCTCGGTCACATCCGTCGTCGGGGTATGACATGCAAAATTAGAGCAGACATAAGCCGTGGCCCTATTCTTTATGGGTTTAAGGTCTTTTGCAAAAGGCGCAAGATTAAATATATCAGAGGATTCATCTTCCGGAGAACAGAGAAGGACGACTGCATTGGGAAGGAAATGCTCTCTCAGCCCGCGCAACATTCTCTTCGTATCATCCGCTTCGAGCCTGCCCGCAACCACGATCTCATAAGAGGGGTAGAGCAGGAAGCCGAGAGGCATCATGAAGTAGGTATGACCCACAGGCAGGCGTCCGACATCGCCCGCAAGGGCGCGGCTGATCTCCATGGCCTGCGCCTCCATCTCTGCGTTTCCCGTCAGTCTGGAAAGACGGATGAGATTCAGCATAGCCACAGAGTTTCCCGAGGGAATGGCGCCGTCATAGCTCTCCTTCTCGCGAACAATCAGATCCTCGCCGTCATCGGGCGTGAAATAGTACCCGCCGTGTTCCTTGTCCCAGAAGTGTTTCGTCAAGTCCGCTTGCAGCCTCAATGCCGTTTTCAGAAATGAAGCATCAAACGACGCCTCGTAACACTCTATCAGTCCCCAGATCAAAAAGGCGTAGTCGTCGAGGTTGGCCGTGATGGCAGACTCTC
>PMBI01000072.1:50934-61603 GCA_003153775.1 Syntrophaceae bacterium
CGGGCGGGCTTCTTCATGTGAAGAATATTCCGGCCGGTCCTTTCTTCCGTTTGCGGCTCGACAAAATTCCCCGCCTTATCCACCTCAAACGCCTTCATTACCAGTTTCGCTTCGGCCGGTCCCAGCGACCTTCTGATCTCGGCTTCTGTCCAGAAGTAGAATTTCCCCTCTTCCCCCTCGCTGTCCGCATCCTCTGCCGAGTAAAAACCGCCTGACCGCGCCTTCATATCTCTCAGCACATAGGTAAATATTTCACAGGCCGTCCTCCTGAAGGATTCGTCTCCCGTCGCCTGATACGCCTCCGTATAGGCTATGGCGAGCATTGCCTGGTCATAGAGCATCTTTTCGAAATGCGGCACGAGCCACCGCTTATCAGTGCTGTATCGATGGAAGCCGAAGCCGACATGATCATAAATACCGCCTGCGCGCATGGCGTGAAGCGTCTTTACAACCATCTCCAACGCCTTCGTCTCACCGCTCCAGCTCCAGTAACGCATAAGAAAGAGCATCTGGTGGGGAGTGGGAAATTTAGGCGCCTGGCCGAATCCTCCATATTTTTCATCATAGAGCCCCGCGAGCCCTTCATATGCTTTACGGATAGCATCTCTCGACAACGCTCCCCCCGGCGTCTCCGTTCTCTTTTGCTGCATGGAGGATACTATCTCACCTGCTGATTTCAAAATGTCATGATGACGTTCTTTCCATATCTCCTTGATTCTCGGGATCATGTCGATCAGTCCGATCCTGCCGAAACCGCTTTCCTTGGGAATATAGGTGGCAGCGAAGAAGGGTTGCCTGTCGGGCGTCATCACAATGGTGAGCGGCCATCCTCCGGCCCCCGTCATCATCTGACAGGCGTTCATGTAGACCTTGTCAATATCCGGCCGCTCTTCACGATCAACCTTGATGCAGACGAAGACCTCATTGAGGAGTCTTGCGATTTCCGGATTTTCAAAAGATTCATGGGCCATGACGTGGCACCAGTGGCAGGTCGAATACCCTATGGAGAGAAAAACGGGTTTATCTTCTGTACGCGCTTTATCGAATGCCTCAGCGCACCATGGGTACCAGTCAACGTGATTGTAGGCGTGCTGGAGAAGATATGGGCTCTTCTCATTAATCAGACGGTTGGGAATATTTCCGGACGCATTTTTCGAGCTGGTCATAAATGACGCTCCCCTTATTCCATGGGCAAAGGACTTTCCTCAAGATCCGAGTTAATGCGAATGACTTCTGTTGAAACCTTCCCGTCCTTCACTCTGACGACAATGAAATGATAATAATGCTCGCCGAAAGGAACGCTTGCATGGAGCGGCGCAGCAGCGCCCCCAGTAATTATATATTTCACACCCTTCACTTCATCCTGAGCGTAGAGATGCAAGTGGCTGAAAAGAGCGACGGATACTTTTTGTTCCGACATGATCTGCTTGAGCCTGTCTGCCCCTTTCGTGAAGCACTGTTTATGCTGCCATTTCTGGGTTTCCGGCGGTATATGCATAATTACAAATTTATATTTTCTCTTTACCGTCAGTTGTTCCTCCAGGTATTGCAACTGTGTCGGAGTCAGCTCATAAAGGGAGTTGTCGAGGGCGATAACCCGCATGCCCAGCCTTTTGACATCCAGGACATAATTTAGCGGGCCAATCTTTTCCTGGAATATTTGTTTGCCGTGCGGACTCTTGACATTGTTCGTGAGTTCATGATTGCCGATGACCACAAAGATCGGCGTGTCCGGCAATGTGCTCTCGACGATGTCGAGAAAGCGGTTGAACTTTTTCTCCCTGCCCGTAAAGACCGTGTCTCCTCCGTGCAGGATGAAAAGGGGCTTCAGTTTGGCCGCGGCAGTGAGTATCTTTTTGAATATTTCGTCATTGTCCCTGCTGTCGCCCATGACGACGAACATAAAATCGTCGGGAGACGCCGTCTGAAGGCTGCTTTCAAGTTTCGTGAGCGACCGTTCGTAGAGTGTCGATGAATAACCCGCCGATGGCGCGGCGAGGCCGAGCAAAATAACGGGCAACACGAGCAGGATTAGCAACCGGCAGCGGCGCTGCACTATCATAGCTGAAACCTCGCCCTTGCAGCCTGAGCAACATGCTCTGCGGTGATGCCGAATTTTTCGTAGAGAACCTTATATGGGGCGCTGGCGCCGAAGCTGTCCATTCCCACGACCGCGCCATCGATTCCCACATAGTGCTCCCAGCCAAGCTTTATGCCCGCCTCCACTGCAACCCTGACCCTGACGTCCGGAGGCAGCACGTAATTTCGGTATTCGGAGGACTGATGATCGAACATCCTCCAACTCGGAAGAGACACGACCCTTACCCGAAGACCCTCTGAAGAAAGTTTTCTTCCCGCTTCAAGCGCGATCGGTACTTCCGACCCCGTTCCGATCAGGATGACATCCGGCTTACCGGCGGCGGATTCCCAGAGGATGTAGCCGCCGCGCTGGAGTCCGGAGGCGGGTGACAGCTCGGACCTGTTGAGGACAGGGAGATTCTGGCGTGTAAATATCAGCGCCGTGGGGCCGTCATCCTTGAGGAGCGCGGCCTTCCATGCCTCGACCGCCTCACCTGCGTCGGCAGGACGGATGACAGTCATGTTCGGCACGGCACGAAGATTCATCACCTGTTCGATCGGCTGATGCGTGGGTCCGTCTTCTCCGAGGCCGATGCTGTCGTGCGTAAAGACATATATGACCCGCAGGCCCATCAGGGCGGCCAGACGCATGGGCGGACGCATGTAATCGGAGAAGGTGAGGAATGTGGCTGTGTAAGGAATAAACCCTCCGTGGATGGCCATACCGGAGGCGATGGCGCCCATGGCATGCTCGCGCACACCGAAATGGATATTGCGCCCTGCGTAATTCCACTCAGCGCCGACAGCGCCTTGCCTATCTCCCGGACCGTCGGGTTTCTGAAAATCGCCGAACCCCTTGAGCCAGGTGAAGGTCGAAGGGTTGAGGTCCGCCGACCCTCCCATGAGTTCGGGCAGGACCGGGGCGAGGCTCTGCATGACGGTCTCCGATGCCTTGCGTGTCGCCACATCCTTGGAGCCATCCGGATATGCGGGCAGCTTCGCTTCCCAGCCTTCGGGAAGATCTCCTTTCATGATGCGGAGAAATTCGGCGGAGAGATCGGAATATTCTGCGCCGTATTTTTTGAAAGACCGTTTCCATTTATTCTCCCGCGAACGGCCGCGATCCATGGATTTGCGGTAGAAAGCGAGGACGTCATCGGGGATGAGAAATGCGCCTTCCGTAGGCCAGCCCAAGGCCTTCTTGGCTGCCAAGAGCTCCTCCGCGCCTAGCGGCGAACCGTGGGCCTCAAACGTCCCCTGTTTGTGTGGCGCCCCATAACCTATCGTGGTACGAATGAAAATAATCGAAGGACGCGACGTTTCCCTCTTTGCTTTTTTCAGGGCACTGTCAATTGCGGAAACATCATTTCCATTTTCCACATGGAGCACGTGCCAGCCATACGCCTTGAACCGCTTTCCCGCATCTTCGGTGAAAGTAAGTGACGTCGCCCCCGCAAGAGAGATGCGGTTGTCGTCATAGAGAACTATGAGTTTCCCGAGGCCGAGATGCCCGGCAAGCGAACATGCCTCAGAAGTGACGCCTTCCATCAGGTCGCCGTCGCTCGCAAACACATAGGTAAAGTGGTCGACGATCTCATGGCTGGGGCGGTTGTATTTCGCCGAGAGGTGCGCTTCCGCAATGGCCATGCCCACGGCGTTGCTGAGGCCCTGGCCNNCCGGGCGTCTTGCTTTCCCATTGACGAAAGGACTGCAAATCGGAAAGAGACAAGTCATAGCCGGTAAGATGGAGCATGGCATAGAGGAGCATGGAGGCATGTCCTGCGGAGAGGACAAAGCGGTCCCGATCGCTCCACATGGGGTTGGCAGGATTGTGTTTCAGGTGTCGCATCCAGAGTGTGTAGGCCATTGCCGCCGCACCCATGGGCATCCCGGGATGTCCTGATTTGGCCTTCTCCACAGCATCGGCTGCGAGAAAACGAATGGTGTTTATGCATTTTTCTTCAAATGATTTATCGTCGTTCATTTTATATCTCTCCTGGTGACAAAAAATAATTTATAAGATGTTTTGTTGGGCATCAAGACTGCTTCAATCAACGAATAAGGAAGTAAATTTTTCAGTTTCGAAGTTTATATACTAACACAAACGGTAAGACAAGAAGATTAGATTTACAAAAACTTGACAAGGCAGTCTTTTTTACATAAAAATGCGGTTCACATGTATGAATAGATGAAGAACTGGAAACACCATATCCCGTCCTATGCCTGGCTAATCTCTATTATGTCCATAATAATTGAAAGCTTGTCCAAATCTTACGGAAAGACAAGAGCCCTTGCTGAGATCAATCTGCATATCCGGGAAGGCGAATCAGTCGGCTTAGTAGGCCTGAATGGCGCCGGGAAAACGACGCTGCTCAAGACAATTGTCGGCCTCATCGTCAACTTCGAGGGAGAGGTGTTGATCAACGGCCTCTCAGCAAGGGACGGGCAGGCAAGGGCGGGCACATCTTTTCTTCCCGAGGATTTTTCTCCGCCTCTATATCTTACCGGGTATGACTTCATTTCCTATATGCTGCGCCTCTGCGGCGGGAGTTTGAATCAAAGCGAGGTCGATGAATTGGCCGATATGCTTGAACTGCAGGTCCACGTGCTTGCTCAACCGTTAAGAACATACTCGAAGGGCATGCGCCAGAAACTGGGATTGCTCACGGCGATGCTNNGTTAAAGACGCCCTTGGTGCGCTGCGGAAAAGGGGAAAGACGCTCTTCTTCTCGTCCCACATCCTGACGGACCTTGAAGAGATAGCGGACAGGCTGGTTATCATCCATGAAGGGATGGGAATCTTCGACGGCAGTCCGGGAGAACTGAGATCGCGAGGCGGGCGCTCCCTCGAAGAGGCCTTTCTCCATGTGATCCGTTCAAACGGGACATCGGCGGCAATGGCGGGTTGACTATGGGCAAAATCGGCATCGTATCCATTTATACCCTTCAAGAGGTGAGGAGGGACAGATTATTCTGGGGATTTGTACCGCTGATGCTCTTTGTCATTGCCCTCTCCTTCTTCATGAGAGAAACAAGCATCGTCGCCGGGGTGGAAGCATTCAACCGCTCATACATTGCCCTGACCGCATTGGCCACAACTGTCTTCATGGCTCTCCTGGTCATAAGTTCAATGTTCAGGGAGATTGACTCGAAGGCAATTTACATGGTGATTACCAAACCATTGGCGAGACATGAATATGTTATCGGTAAGCTCCTCGCCTTTTCCCTCATATCTCTGGGGATAATTATTATTTCTCTTGCCGGCGCCCTTGTCCTCCGCGTAGGTCCCGTAAAGGCCCTTGCCGTTCATTACATTCTCTGCATGTTTGAACAGATAGTAATGATCATGGCCGCCCTGGCCATTGCCCTCGGCCTGCGATCCCTTCCATCGGCCATTCTCGGGGTCGCCGGCTTTTATATCATAGGACACAGTACAAAGAAGCTGGTTGACATAGCGGTGAATATGTCTTCCGCCTGGGTTCCCGCCCTCAAGGTTTTCTATTATCTCTTCCCATCTCTCGGCCTCTTTAGCGCCCAGGCTGCTGTCCTGGAACAAGGGACTGTCTCCTGGACAGATATCCTTTTCCCTGCGGGTTACGCCGCTCTCTACCTTGCCATTCTTTTTCTCATAATTGTTATCGATATCAGGAAGAGGGATTTTTAAATGCCCGCAAGAAAGGACATTTTCAAGAAGGCTCTTTTGCCGTGTGCGCTGTTGATCGTCTTGGCTCTTCATGCCCTTCTTGTTGATGTCGGATGGAAGGGCAGTGAAACAAAAAATCAATACAAGGTGGTTCCCAAACTGAATCTTCCCTTGATGAAGTTTGTATCCCTTGACCAGGATAGATTTGCGAGCCTGCTCCTCTCGCTCTATCTTCTTTCTGCCGTCCCTGCCGATAGTTATGAGTGGGATTATAATGGCCTGTTGTCTTACATGCGTGTGATCACAAGGCTCGACCCTTACAACAAAGGCCCTTTTTTCTTTGCCGTGTATTATATGAGTTACAGGACGGATTCCGACGGACGATTGATTTTCAATTATTTAGAGGAAGCGCAGGATAAATTTCCCGATGACTGGAAGCTTCCGTGGCAGGTCTCATATGTGGCGAAAATCAAATTTAAGGATAAAGATCTTGCGTATCACTATGCACTGAAGGCTGCACATTCGCCCTATGCCCCTCCTATCGTGAAGGTACTGCCCGCAACTCTGAAGCGGAATCTCGGGGATAAGGAATCAGCCCTTGCTTACTTGACAACCCTACGAGACCATTCGCAGGATCCCCAAGAGTTAAAGGCAATAGATGAAGAACTTCAAAGGTTAAGTCCAGTATCCCTCGGCAAATGACCAGCGCTTACGGCACACGTCGGGCCGTTTATCCGCACCAGTGAATAACTCTGGACATCAGATGAAAAGTGTGAGCATAGATCATTTTAAGATGCTTCTCTTGCTACTATCATCACTGCAGAGAAGATTTTAGATAGTATCCTTTAAGCCAAAATAGGAGGCCAAGACCATGTTTGAAGGTCTTTTTCAACCAATGCATCTTCTGGTGATATTGGTGATTGTTCTGATTATCTTCGGGCCGGGAAAGCTTCCTGAACTGGGAAGCTCCATCGGCAAGGCCATAAAAGGCTTCAAGAAGGCGATGGCGGAGCCGGACGACAAGCCTGGCAATTCGGGAGAAGGCAAGAAGATAGAAGATAAGAAAGAATGAACATAATCACCGGATCCCCTTGATGAACGGACGTCTTGCCCTCAGAATCTTAATCCTCCTCGTATTCATAATTCTCTCCACCTATCTCTTTATCCACTACGACCTGTATATATACTTCGCGAGTCAGCGAAGGATGATCGCGCTCATTGAATCCTTTCATCCGTATGATGAACTCATCTTCATTGGCCTTCAGATCCTGCAAGTCGTAGCAGCCCCGATACCAGGTGAAGTCACCGGACTTATCGGCGGGTACATTTACGGCGCCTGCCTCGGCACCGTTTATTCCACCATCGGCCTTACTGTCGGATCCTGGATCGCCTTCGCACTGGCCAGATTCTTTGGTTTGCCCCTTGTGGAAAAGGCGGTGAAGCCCGCGGTTATTGAAAAGTACGATTACTTTCTGGAACACCGCGGCCTCTTCGTTTCTTTCCTCCTGTTTCTTATCCCCGGTTTTCCGAAAGACTATCTGTGCTACATAATGGGCATGAGCCACATGAAGACGTGGCATTTCTTGGGCATTTCGACGGTCGGGCGCCTGCTCGGGACCGCCTTGCTCTCCGTGAGCGGCAGTTGCGCCCGCAACAATCAATACATAGAACTCCTGTTCATTGCCGGTGCCAGTTGCCTTCTGGTCGTGATTGCCTATTTCTACCGGGATAAATGGCTGGATTCGCTGAAAAGAAAACATGTGATACCGGAAACGGCCGAGAAGCCGGACGACAATCAGCACCAGTAGAAAAATCAGAACAACCGGAGAAATAGTCTCCAGTCAAGTAGTATCCTTAATACTTGACAGACAGCCTTTCTTCCCCTATCCTCGCCGTGATCGCAGTTTCATCCCAATAAAGACAAGGAGGCATTATGGGCGGACACAAGAAAATCGAGCGCAAGAAGGAACTTGACCGGAAGCGGACAAGACGAAAGAAGAGTCTGAAGCGCAGAGCAAAAGAACAGGGGCAGTCGAAACCGGCGCATAAAGCAAAGTAAAGACGTCAAATTAAATTGTCCAGGCGATTGAAGATGGGAGGGCGCGGGTCTGCATAACCTGTAAGGGAAGGCGAAAAAGCAATCTCAGCAATGCTTTCCCGTCTCCAATAGGCAAGGTCATTTCTTAAAACGTGGATTAACTTGATCAAGACTGTTAGAAACTCGAGGCAATACGAAGATTAGCGTTAGGACCAACTGCTCTGACTGCTTTTGTTTTGAGATACGCAGTCTTCCCTCCATAGGCACGAAAGTTCCTGACAATATTCCACCCTGACCGTGCCAAAACATTCGATGTTGTTTTCCGCCCGCTGAATTGCCAGGATCATATCATTCTTTTTCATCTGATACGTATTGATCCCCATGCCTTTTGCCATTTTTTGGATCTCACCGTACTTCACCTCTATTTACCTCCTCTAATTACCGCAAGCGATACAACGTGAGTATCCACACCGCGTAAGTTTGGTACATCACCTCTAATCGTGAATCTCATGGTACCGCAACAACAATGATATGAAAAACCGACGACCATGTCAGAGGTTTGGCGATGGTCTTGCCTCCCAACCGGGCCGCCAACCGCTGTGCTTCCGTCTTATAGTCTGGAGCAAAATAGATCGTGTTTGCCGTATAATCCGCCCTGGTTGCTGTTCCTATGTCTGCAACCCTGTAACCCATCCCGATAAGCCTCTTTGACATTTGTCTCGCGGTGGGTAATTTGCCGTTTCCACTTAACACCTTGACCTTGAGATTCTTGAGGCTTGTCTCTTTTCCTTCCACAGCCTGCTTTTCACCGGCTGATTTTTTCATTTCATCTCTTTTGGAGATATCGACTTCCTTGACCTGTTCTTTCTTGCCTGTCTCGGAAAGAGCGGCCTCTTTCTCTTTGGACGCGCCTATCTCTGCTGCTGCGGAACTCTCCTTAGCGGCAGCTTCCGCCTCTTTCATCTTCTGCACTTCTGACTTCAACAAAGTCAGTTCCTTATTCACGGCTGCCACCTGCTCGTTGAGCTGGGCTATGGAGGCCTTTGACCTTTGCAATTCCTCTGTATTTCTACCGGTAATATCCAGCCCCGCACAGCCTGAAGTCGCCAAACAAAATACCAGGGTGAAAATACATAACGCTCTCATATATTCGATTCACCTCCCGTATGTTATATTGGGGCCTTGATAGTGTTCAAAACCATAGCCTGTTGCACCCACAAGTGCAATTCGGGGATTAAGAATGACAAAGACCGGTATTCGTGAAACCAGGCCGGACATGCGTCCTTTGTTGCGGAATGATTTCATAAACCGTCCTTTTTCGAGAAACGGCAGTATGCGGCGAGGAATACCCCCGCCTAAATAAACACCGTTCGTGGCCATCACTTTGAGCGCCATGTTACCCGCTTCTGCTCCCAGAATGGAAACAAAAAGGTCAAGAGTCATCAAACAGAGACGAGAACGATTAACGGGATCTAAAGCGCACTCTACGATAACCGGTACGGGGTCATTTTCCTTTGCCACCCTCTCCGACAGCCATGATGGTTCCTCAGCATAACATTTCTCACGCAGAAAACAATATATATTTAATATTCCCGGTCCTGAACAAACGCCTTCATAACTGACATGGCCGAGTTTCTCCTGAAGGTAAATCAAGAGCTCCCTCTCGAGATCATTGTCCGGGGCAAAATCCGCATGGCCCCCCTCTGAGGGGTGACCGCGGTATTGTGTTCCGTCCCACGTCAGAAACGCCTCTCCGAGACCTGTGCCCGGGGCAACGACAGCTATGCTTCCCCCGGAGGCGGGCCTTCCTGCGTTCAATGTATGCATATCCGTCGGCTCCAGAAGGGGCACGGCGTAGGCAATAGCCTCAAGATCATTCAGCAGTCTGACAAATGGTATGCCCAGTTCCTTGCCGAGTTTTTTTTCGTCGATAATCCACGGCAGATTGGTAATTTTGGCGGTGCCTTTCATGACCGGGCCCGCTACACCAAAGCAGGCGGCATCCGCTCTGATATTAACGCCTTTGAGAAATTCCCGCACAATGGTCACGAAATCAGGGAACTCTGCACTCCGAAAGTCCGCCGCCGCCAGAGGTGAACGGATCCCTTTTTCTTTTGAGAAGATCCCGAGGCGGGTATTCGTTCCGCCGATGTCGCCTGCAAGTAATATGGTCATTTCCTTTATTACACAGTCTTTAAAATGGTTTCACATAACAGTTGCTTCCATGTTGATTTTCAGGTGACTTCACTTTCAAGCCACGCCAGATAGTCTCGACTCCCCGCGACAATCGGCGTAGCAATGATTTCGGGGATTTCATAAGAATGAACAGATTTGATGGCTATCTCAATTTCTTTATAGAGAGCCTCTTTGCTTTTTATCCAACATTGCCACTCTTGGGCACGTTCTATGTTTCCCTTCCACCGGTAGATACTGGTTACGGGTCCTGCTATCTGCACACAGGCCGCAAGCCTCTTCTCAACCAGGCACGCGGCAATTTTCTCTGCGTCTTCTTTCTTTGCTGCTGTTGTCATCACTTGAATGTAGGATTCCATTTCATCCACCCCTGACCTTTATCATATATTCTGTTTGGCGCATTCATACATCATGATTGCCGCTGCCTGGGGCAGACTGAGGGAATCCGCTCTTCCGAGACCGGGGATGTGCCACAGCTCATCAGCCAGACCGATCAAGGCTTCCGGCAATCCGTGACTTTCGCTGCCCAAGAGGAGCGCCGTTCTTTGCTTGCACGCATGCGGCGCTACACCCTTTCTTATATGCGAGCCCACGAGAAAAAAATGTTCTTTCATTCGCGGCAGGGTTTCGGGAAAATTGATATCCTGTATCATTTTCATATGGAAAAGAGTTCCCATGGCGGATCGTACGACCTTGGGATTTGTAAAATCTGCGGA
>PMBI01000072.1:61611-76177 GCA_003153775.1 Syntrophaceae bacterium
GCGACCGCCATGACACCCTCCGGTTCTTTATCCTGACTTAACCCCGCCCATTCCCTTTCGGATAGTCCATAGACGTCAATTCCTTGCGGGACGGCGGAGAGAAAGGCGCGCCAATCCGGGCTTTTATTCTCCATCACGAGAATTGCGCCGGTCTTCCAATTACTTTCGAGCAACCCCTCGACGACTTTATAGCCTTCGGCAAGAAAAAGTCCTTCCTTGCGGCGATGCTTGGCCTGGCCTAATTTCTTCCATAATTTTAATTGTGAGCTAAGGGGGCTGCGCAAAGAAATTTCATGTGCCATAAACTGGAGCTCCGTCGACAGTTATCCCGTTTGCGCCGGCCTTAAAGCTGCCCCTGTCTTTCGTTTCCGTGCGATAAAATAGATACAGACGCCGGCAAGCATCATCAGGATACAGAGCATCTGCCCCATGCTCAGGATTCCCCCGAAGAGCCCCAGTTGCGTATCCGGCTCGCGGAAAAACTCGATGATAAAGCGGACGAGCCCGTAACCGAAAATATACAGGGCAAAGATAAAGCCGTCGAAGGGACTTTTCTTTCTGACACTCCAGAGGACGATGAAGAGGAAGACTCCCTCGAAAAGCGCCTCGTAAAGTTGGGAAGGATGACGCAGCTGGTGGGTCATATCCAGCGGGAAATACATGCCCCACGGCATAGTGGTAATCCTGCCGTAAAGCTCGCCATTGATGAAATTGCCGATTCTTCCAAAGGTATATCCGAGAGGGATGGCCGGGCAGAATAATTCGGCAAACCGCCAGAAGTCTATCTTATGCTTACGGCAAAAAATAACCGACGCGATGAGGACGCCGATCGCGCCCCCGTGGTAGGACATGCCGCTGATGCCAATGTATTGCATACCGTGGGAGAAATCGAAAGGGAGAATAATCTCGAGGGGGTGTTTTGCGTAATGGGCAAAATTGTAAAAAAGGACATAACCGAACCTTGCGCCCACTATGAGCCCTGTAATGGCCCAGATGAAGAAGTCCTGAATTGTCTCTGCCGAATACTTATAATCCTCATGTTTTATCCGGTAGGAGACGAGGATATAGGTCAAGAAAAATGCGATAAGATACATGAGACTGTAATAGCGAATCTGGAATGAACCGATCTCATAGATAATAGGACTCATGTGCTCGGGAAGATGCTGCCAGTTAATAGGATTCACCTTTCAACTCCTCGACGTAGTGCTGCGCGGATGCTGCCGCCGTTGCTCCATCTCCGCATGCAGTGACTACCTGGCGAAGAAGTTTACTTATACAGTCACCTCCTGCAAATACACCCTTTGCTGAAGTCTGCATGTCTCTGTTTACTACAATGTATCCGGCGTCGTCGAGATCTACGATGCCGCGAACTATTTCTGTTTTTGGAGTCAGGCCGATAAATATAAACACGCCATGGACGGGTATCTCCCTTCCCATATCAGGCGAGTTAATGTCTCTGATCTTCACTTTTTCGACAACATTTCCCCCTGATATTTCCTCAACTACGGAATTCCAGGCGAAATCAATTTTACTGTTGGCAAATGCCCTTTTCTCAAGGGCCTTTGTCGCGCGCAGCCGGTTACGGCGATGAACGATGGTGACCTTCCTGGCGAAGTTAGTGAGAAAGATAGCTTCCTGAACGGCAGCGTCCCCGCCTCCGATAACAACAACATCCCTGTTCCTGTAGAGCGGTCCGTCGCAGGTCGCACAGTACGAGACCCCCTTGCCAATAAAAACATCTTCCCCCCTCACTCCCAGTTTTCGCCAGTACGCCCCCGTTGCTACAATAACGGCAAGCGCCTCATAGTCTCTCCCTGCTGATGTTACTTTCCACCCTTCCGTACTGTCCCAGCGGGTCTTTGCAATGCCGGTAACGTCCTCTGATGTTATCTCCAGGCCGAATTGGAGAGCCTGTTTTTTAAATCGTTCCACAAGGTCGAAGCCGCCGATACCTTCGGGCATGCCCGGATAGTTTTCTATTGTATCCGTAACGGTAATCTGGCTTATGGAAGAGGCGCCCTCTATCAGCAGGGTCCTGAGACTGGCCCTCGAGGCGTAAATGCCCGCCGTCAAACCGGCCGGCCCGCCGCCAATAATCACAATATCATATACATTATCCGGAATATTCGCTTTATCCAAAGATTATCACCCCTCTTCCTGTTCTTTCCTCTTGACTATAGAGCTTCTCAATGCCTTTTGGAAAAGAAGAGCCGCAGTCAGGGCACAGTGGCTGTGGTCGTGAGGCAGACCTCCGAGATGTTCCGAAATGGAGCTCCTGTTGATCCTGAGACATTCGCGGATCGTCCTTCCTTTCGACATCTCCGCCGCCGCGTTGCAGGCGGCAACGGTAAATATACATCCGTGGGCAGTGAATCTTGACTCCTCGACCTTCCCGTGTCGCACGCGAAGAAACATCTTTATATCCCTACCGCATTCATCCGACTTTTCCGCATAGCCGTCAGGATTGTCCAGGGCGCCATAATTTTCAGGATTCGTTCCGTAATCAAATATTTTCTCCGGATAAATCTCCCTGGCCTTTTCGCGCAGGATGGCTTGCATATCTTCCAAAATCTTATTTTCATCATCCATCCGCCGAATAGATCCTCTCTCCCGCATTCTCTTTTTTACTTAGTCGGTTTTTACGCATATTACAATAATAAAATTGACGGCTTTGTGAAAGGTTAGCCCATGAGCACAGGCGAGATACGGTTGTCCTGTGCCGTATTCCTTCCCCTGCAGACTTGCCGCATGTGATGCCGCGTATATTTCCATGATCATCAGAAATTTAAGACCAATGCCAGAAAATAGTTGACATCGGTTTTTCGGAATGGTAAAAAAGCGTCGTTCTAATGCATTTCACTACTATTGACCATATCAGTTGCCAATATCTCTATTGCACAATCTAAATCACGTTACGAACTTTTTATGACGGTGTTGTAACCGCAACTCAAAGGGAAGAAATTCCCATAAACGTCTCCCAAGGCGCCGGAAATGACAGAACCGAGAGAAGATGACATGCATCTGCTCCGGGATGTAATCGGCGGAGAACTCTTTCTTAAAGAGGGTTGTCAAGAAATGATTTACCTTTTTTAGAATCCGTAAGGAAAGGAGGGTAGGATAGGACATTTAGAAAAAGGGCATTTTTTATAAACGGTGAAAGTAATCATTGTGAAACGACGTGGCAAACTACAAAAACAACCCAGCGTTTGCGATGACATGAAATCGGAAGTCATTATTCAACATTTTTATTCATATCTTTTATTTGTTGAAAGGAGGGTTTAGATAATGGCGGAAGAAGTAAAAGCTACTCAACCGAGATGGGTGCCTCTTTTATTGGGATTATTGAGTAGTACCACATGCGGCGCCCTTTTGTACGCGTGGAGCGTGTTCATTAAACCGTTGAATGCGGAATTCGGGTGGTCCCGTGCGGAGATCGCCATGGCATTTGCGATCTGTTGTTTGATCTTTGGGTTGATGACGTTCCCCGCAGGGCGCATCAGTGACAAGTACGGGCCGAGGCCGGTAGTTATGGCGGGCGGCATCATCTTAGGTATCGGATTTGTTCTGTCCGGGTTCATCCAGGCAAAGTGGCAACTTTATATTACATACGGTCTTATTGCGGGCTTTGGAGGTGGTATTATCTACCTCCCGCCCATAGCCACGGCGCCCAAGTGGTGGCCTGACAGGAGGGCGTTAGCCACGGGGTTTGCGGTCGTGGGCTTAGGACTCGGTTCATTCATCATGGGTCCTTTGGCAACATACATTATTCAGGCCCCAGGGTTGGGTTGGCGCTACGTTTTCATTTACTGTGGTATTGGCATGGGGCTTATGGCGCTTATCTCCGGTGCATTTCTGAAGGTTCCCCCGGCGGGATATAAGCCACCCGGCTGGTCGCCTCCCGCACCAGCTACGGGTGCCGGTGCACCGAAGGCAACCCGTGACTTTACCCACGAGGAGACCACAAAGGATGCTAAATTCTGGTTACTGTATCTTGCCTATTTCTGTGGTGCCTTTGCCGGTCTGATGGTGATCGGTCACCTTGCCGGTTTTGGAAGGGATCAGGGCCTGACGGCCATGGCGGCTGCCGGCGCGGTGAGTTCTCTCGCCTTTTCCAATGCGGCGACAAGGATCCTTTCGGGCTGGTTTGTGGATATAGTCGGTGTAAGGATATACTTTGCGGTGACGTTTGCCTTACAGACAGCAGCGATGGTCGCGATTTTTCAGCTCGGCGGCAGCGTCTACGGGTTGGCGGCTATTGCGATTCTCATCGGGTGGAACTACGGCGCCATGTTTACGCTGTTCCCGGCCACGTGTCTCCAGTTCTATGGTCCCACGGCACAAGGGAGCAACTATGGCCTTCTGTTTACGGCGTGGGGTCTTGCGGGCTTTGCCGGTCCCTGGATCGGCGGCTATCTGAAGGATATGACGGGATCGTACTATATGCCGTTCCTTTGCGCAGCGGGCCTGTGCGCCCTTGGAACTATAATTCTTTTCACGACGAAGCCACCTGCAAAGAAAAACGTGTAGTTTCCGGGTTACATTCTCAGGTAAGTATATTGACGAAGGCGCCCCGGGTTTATCCGGGGCGCCTTTTTACATCCCCAGGGGCAGGCTAAAAATTCTATTTCTGGCATTCCGCTCATCGCCTGTGCTAAACCATGACAACTTGAATTCGGTGGCGAGCGCAAACGCCTTCGCTTGCTGCGGAGAGCTTCAACTATATGACATCCTGAAGAGGATAGCATGGATTTAGGAATACTGGGACAGATTCATTTTACCTGGGATTTTCTGATCGGTTTTCTCAGTATCGTTATCGTGAATCTCGTTCTTTCCGGCGATAATGCCTTTGTCATCGCCATGGCGGTGAGGTCACTGCCGCAGAAGCAGCGGATGAACGGAATTGCCTTTGGAGTAGGAGCGGCGGTCGTTCTCCGGGTTGCCCTGACCTTTTTTGCCGCCAGGCTCCTGCAGGTAGAATATGTCAAGCTTATCGGCGGCGGCGTCATCATTTGGATTGCCATAAAACTTCTCATTGAAGCCGTTCCGGAAGATAGATTTCAGAAAGAAGCAAAGACTCTGTGGCATGCCGTCTGGATCATCATCGTTGCCGATATCACTATGTCGATTGATAATGTTCTGGCTGTTGCTGCCGCTTCCAAGGGGAATTTCTTTCTCCTTATCTTCGGTCTCGGTCTCAGTATCCCCATTGTGATTTTCGCCAGTACCCTGCTTGTTGTGCTTATGGATAAATATCCGATAATTATCTATGTGGGTGCTGCGGTTCTTGGGCAGGTGGGTGGAGAGATGATGGTGACCGATCCCTTTGTGATTGGATTGCTGAATCCCTCAAACGTTTTGAAGTACTGTGTGGAGGCATTTTTTATCATAGGGGTTTTAGTTGCCGGAAAGCTCTGGGTAAGACAGAAGATATCGCGCGGATGAAGATGGCGGATGCAACATCGCAAACTGAGAATGCAGATATCAAAAAAAGCGCTGATGGAATTCAGAAATATAAGAAACAAAACAGACCATAAACCTTTTCACTTTTCAATGTGTTTTTCTTAAGATATCCCGTACATATTTGTCTTGACTAATCAACCAAATTATCTCATCATTTTATATAATGATGTGGAAAGTATCTGTGCGTATTTAGCTTTGAATTGACGCCAAAAAGGGAGAATTACATCAAACAGGAGGTGCAACATGATAAGAGTAATGATTGAAAGAAGATGCCAGCCCGGCAAGGAAAAACAGCTTCGGGAACTGTTGCGCGAATTGAGGATGGCGGCACTGCGGCAGCTTGGTTACATCACTGGCGAGACGCTCCGGGCAGCGGATGATCCTTCACTCTTTCTGGTCATCAGTACATGGACCACTAAGGACGCCTGGAAACTATGGCAAAATGCGAGACAGCGTTTGTCAGTGGAGGATATGATTGAGCCCCTCATCACCACCGAGAGAAAGGTGCGTGTTTTCACCGAGGATTATGAGGACTGATCAGTCTTCATCTGTCCTGCAATTGATGACATCGTAAAAAGTTGCCGGTTCTGACAAAGGGACTTTTTACGATGTTTCCTTTCTACCCCGTCACTAAAGATAAATCTGCAACTTTCTATCAGAAAATGGTTGACAGAAACCGTATTCAATGATAGGAAGGCACGCGAAAAACCTATTTGCCCACCAATATTGAAACCCTTTAATAATGGCAGAAATGGCCAAGAATGACAGCAATTTATAAACACTTTACGTATTAACATCTAAGCGGATGGGTTTTTTTCAAGGGTTTCCTATTGATATCATCTTCAGGAGGTAGATTATGTTTGATGCGAAGGAGTTGGAAAAGATCAAAGCCGGGAAAAAGAAGTGGTCGGAAGGGACCCTGGCGAAGACCTTGAGTAAGACCCCGGAAAAGAAGGTTAAAACCACCTGGTCCGGTATCCCTGTTGAGACTCTCTATACCCCGGCGGAAATTGCCGGCCTGGATTATGAGAGCAAACTCGGCTATCCCGGCGAATATCCGTATACCCGCGGTGTTCAGCCGAACATGTTTCGGGGCAGATTCTGGACCATGCGTCAGTATGCCGGATTCGGCAGTGCGAAGGAAACGAATGCCCGCTACCGTTACCTATTGGGTCAGGGGCAGACGGGATTGAGCGTGGCCTTCCATCTTCCCACCCAGGCGGGTTATGACAGCGATCATCCCCTGTCCATGGGCGAGGTGGGAAAGGTCGGAGCGGCTATCGACCATATCGGTGACATGCGTATCCTGTTTGACCAGATTCCTCTGGACAAGGTAACAACGTCCATGACAGTTAATGCTGCTGCCACCGTGTTGCTTGCCATGTATCTGTCTGTTGCGCAAGAACAGGGAGCGTCCTGGGACAAAGTGGGCGGGACAATCCAGAACGACGTGTTGAAGGAAATCATCTGCCGCGGTCAGTATATCTACCCACCCAAGCCAACCATGCGCCTCACCGTTGACCTGATTGAGTTCTGCCAGAAAAACGTTCCCACCTGGAACACCATCAGCATCAGCGGTTACCACATCCGCGAATCTGGCTCCACGGCAGCTCAGGAAATAGCCTTTACTATCGCCGACGGTATCGCATACGCTGAAGCCTGCGCGGCACGAGGAATCCCCGTAGATTCCTTCGCCCCAAGGCTCTCTTTCTTCTTCAACGCCTTCACCGACGTTCTGGAAGAAGTAGCAAAATTCAGGGCAGCAAGACGTGTCTGGGCTAAGATCATGAAGGATAGATTCAAGGCCAAAGATCCCCGCTCCATGATGCTTCGTTACCATGTGCAGACCGGTGGCGTTACCCTGACGGCGCAGCAGCCGCTGAACAACATCGTCAGAGTTGCCCTTCAGACACTCGCTACCGTGTTGGGCGGGAACCAGTCCCTCCATACGAACTCGTATGATGAGGCCCTGTGTCTTCCCACCCAGGGTGCGGTAACCGTCGCTCTCAGAACCCAGCAGATTGTGGCTGAAGAAAGCGGCGCCTGCGTGACCGTCGATCCTCTGGCCGGGTCTTATTATGTCGAGTATCTGACCGATAAGATCGAAGCGGAAGTCGAAGATTACATCAAGAAGATTGACGCCATGGGCGGAACCCTGACGGCAATTGAGCAGGGTTATATTCAGAAGGAAATTCAGAACAGTGCTTACCTGTTCCAGAAGTCGATTGACTCCGGTGAACGGGCTTACGTAGGGGTCAACAAGTATATCATGGAGGAGCCCCCTGTAACTGACCTCCTCAGAGTAGACATGAAGGTTGGCGAAGAAAAAGCTGCGGAACTGAAGCAATGGCGGGCCAAGCGCGACAAAGCCGCCTGGCAGAAGGCGCTGGACAAGCTTCGTGAGGTTTCCAAGACGGATGCGAACGTAATGCCAGCCGTTATTGAGGCAGTAAAGGCCGGGGCTACCGTCGGCGAAGTTTGTGACGTGTGGCGCGAAATTTTCGGGCAGTATCGACCCAAGGAATTTATTTCATGATGCGTGGAGGTGACTTACAATGGCAGAAAAGAAGATAAAAATCATCGTTGCAAAACCCGGGTTGGATGGCCATGACCGTGGGGCCAAGCTCCTGTCCCGTATCTTTGCTGAGGCCGGTATGGAAGTCGTCTACACCGGATTAAGGCAGACACCGGAAATGATTGTCGAGGCAGCGCTGCAGGAGGATGCTGACGTAGTCGGTCTGAGCAGTCTTTCGGGAGTCCATAACTATTTCTTTCCCAAGGTGGTCGAACTGCTGAAGGCAAAGAAGCTTAGCAACGTTTTGGTTGTCGGGGGCGGCATCATTCCCTTGGAGGATATCCCAACTCTGAAGAAGGCAGGAATAGCGGAAATCTTCGGGCCGGGAACCCCAACGGATACGATTGTCGGTTTCATAAAGGCGAACGTCAAGTCAAAGTAATAACTAATGACAGTAAGCAAAACTAGTTGCTTCTGAACAGCATTGTAAAGTACAGGGGAGGCTTAGCATTGTCTCCCCTGTACTATTAAAATACAATACAGACCGCTCAGTGAGATGCCCTTGTGGTTTAAAGATGCATCAATTTAAGGGAACGAACAGATAAAATATGGATGATTTTGATTATGTAGCAGAAATTCTCAAGGGCTCGCCACTCGCCATGGCACGCGTGATGACCTGGCTTGAAAACGAAGATGAACGGGCGCGTTCCTGTATGGAGAAAATTTATCCTCACACAGGAAATGCTTACGTACTGGGGATTACAGGTTCTCCCGGGACGGGGAAGAGCACCCTTACTGACGGGGTAACCTGGCAACTGCGCAATAAAGAACTTACCGTGGGAATTGTGGCAGTCGATCCTTCGAGCCCATTCACGGGAGGAGCCCTGCTTGGGGACCGGATCCGGATGACCCGTCACAGTGCGGACCCAGGGGTTTTCATGCGCAGTATGGCAACCCGGGGCTATCTGGGAGGGCTGGCCCAGTTTACCCGCGGCGCCGTCAAAGTACTGGATGCAGGGGGGAAGGACTTTGTCATAATCGAGACAGTGGGCGTCGGTCAGGACGAGGTAGATGTCATGCGCGTGGCAGATACCACCTGCGTTGTCCTGGTTCCCGGTCTGGGTGACGTGATCCAGAGTATGAAGGCCGGCATCATGGAAATTGCAGATATTTATGTGATCAACAAATACGATCGGCCTGGAGCTGATCAGCTCTTTGCCGAGGTACAGTTTCGTGTTGACCAGGATGCAAGCATAAAGGACCGTGCCTGGGTGCCGCCAGTCATCGCGACTGTAGCTGTGGAGGGGAAGGGCGAAGACGATCTTCTGGAAGCTATTACTGCGCACCGCACATATCTGGAACAGAGCGGCAGGCTTCTGGAGAAGCGCCGCAATCGCATAAACGAAGAGACCCTTCAAATGATTCACCATGAACTTTTCCGTATCATCCGTGAGCGCCTCACGAAAGACAGCAGGATAGAACAGATGGTGGAAGAGATCATGAACCACAAGCTGAATCCATACAACGTTGTCGAAAAAGTTGTCAACGAGTGGCTCCCGGCATCAAGATTGAAATAAGAGCTTTAAAGTTTGTCATAGGCTCATCGCAAGTTTAACAGAGATACACACCTGCTTCCGGCTCCGCATTTTCATCTTCTAATTTGCCTTTCTGCAGAAAACAGCGAACACAGGGATGGGCGCATGACCATCGGGCACGAGAAGTCTTTGGCCAAATCCTTCGGCATCGATTTCCATCAATTTATGAAGCAGCCTGCGTCCGCAGGCAAGAGTTTTTCGAGTAAATAATTGACATCGCAAATGAGGGCGCGCGCAGTTTGCATTTCTTCCCATGTTATCGTGATCTTAGAAGAAAACGATCATAAAAGTATTGACAAACGACAGGGGCTGTGCTAACTCGCGCAAGGTTTTGTCCTGGTATTATTGTCTGGTATATCATTGCGCAAGAAATAACATATCTAATCCAAAGAAAGAAGGAGACAAGAAGTGATGTTTACGAAAAAAAAGTTTTTCCAAGCAAGTATCTTAGCCGTCCTTTTGATTCTTTTTGCAACCCCTATACTTGCAAGCGAAGCGGATTTAAACATTCCTGAATTAACTTCGTCCCAAAACCACCTCTTGATGATCGGATTTCTGATCTGCTTTGCCGGGATGGGTTTCGGCCTTTATCAATATACCAAGGTCAAGGCGCTTCCGGCCCATAAATCCATGCTGGATATTTCGGAGATCATCTTCCAGACATGTAAGACCTATCTTCTTCAGCAGGGCAAGCTGCTGATCATTCTGGAAGTGTTCATCGGCGCCTGCATCGTTTACTATTTCGGCGCTCTTCAACATGCGGGTGTGAACGGCGTGCTTATAATTCTCGCCTGGTCAGTTGTGGGTATATTAGGCTCATACGGAGTCGCCTGGTTCGGCATCCGGATGAATACCCTGGCCAACAGCCGGATGGCGTTCGCGTCCCTGGAAGGCAAGCCGATCAAGCTGCTCAATATCCCGCTTACCGCAGGCATGAGCATCGGCGTCCTTTTGGTTTGCGTCGAACTCATAATGATGCTCGTCATTCTGGTCTTCATGCCCCGCGACGTGGCCGGCGCATCCTTCATCGGATTCGCGATTGGCGAGTCGCTTGGTGCCTCCGCGCTGCGTATCTGCGGCGGCATCTTTACGAAGATCGCCGACATCGGCTCGGACCTCATGAAGATCGTCTTTACCATCAAAGAGGACGACCCGAGAAACCCGGGTGTCATCGCCGACTGTACCGGAGACAATGCGGGTGACAGTGTCGGACCGACGGCCGATGGTTTCGAAACCTACGGCGTAACCGGAGTCGCCTTGATCAGCTTCATCGTCCTCGCCGCCTTCCCCCAGTACCAGGCAGAACTGCTTGTCTGGATATTCGTTATGCGCATCTTGATGATCATCACCTCCATCGGCGCTTACTTCATTAACGGGGTCGTCTCGACGGCGATCATGGGGGATAAGGAGAAGGTCAACTTCGAGGCCTCTCTGACATCGCTTGTCTGGATTACATCGATTATTTCGATCATTGTGACCTTCGCCGTCAGTAAATGGCAGCTTGGTCATCTCGCGGATAACCTGTGGTTCAAACTTTCGATTATTATCAGCTGCGGTACGCTCGCGGCTGCGCTGATCCCGGAGCTTGTCAAAGTTTTCACGAGCTCGAAATCCGCTCATTGCGCCGAAGTGGTCACGGCAGCGCGAGAGGGCGGACCCTCTCTCGATATCCTCTCCGGCTTTGTCGCCGGTAACTTCAGCGCCTTCTGGATCGGCATTTCCATAGCCGCCCTGATGTTCGCCGCTTACTACACGAGCACATTCGGCCTTAACCACTTTATGGAATATTCGTCGGTCTTCGCGTTCGGTCTTGTGGCCTTCGGTTTCCTCGGCATGGGGCCTGTTACAATAGCAGTCGACAGCTACGGCCCGGTTACGGATAATGCACAGTCCATCTATGAGCTGTCTTTGATCGAGACTATCCCGAATATTGAAAAAGAAATTGAAAAAGAGTTCGGATTCAAACCCCGGATGGACGTAGCCAAGCACTACCTGGAAGAAAATGACAGTTGCGGAAACACCTTCAAGGCGACCGCCAAGCCGGTTCTCATCGGTACGGCCGTCGTGGGGGCCACGACCATGATCTTCTCCCTGATACTCCTGTTGAGAAAGGCCCTCGGAATCCAGCCGGAGATGATCTTGAACCTGCTTAATCCTTACACGCTGCTTGGCTTCCTCTGCGGCGGATCCGTTATTTACTGGTTCACGGGTGCATCCACCCAGGCTGTCACCACCGGAGCTTACAGAGCCGTCCAGTATATCAAGAAGAACATCAATCTTGACGACGAAGCCAGTCTCAGCGCCTCCATCGACAACTCAAAGGAGGTCGTGAGGATTTGTACACAGTACGCGCAGAAGGGTATGTTCAATATCTTCATCGCGATCTTCTCTTTCGCCCTGGCCTTTGCGTTCTTTTCTGCTCCGGTTCACGGACCCGAGCCTGCATCCTTCTTTATCAGTTACCTGATCTCGATTGCAGTCTTCGGTCTCTTCCAGGCGCTTTTCATGGCCAATGCCGGCGGATGCTGGGACAATGCCAAGAAGGTTGTTGAAGTGGATCTGAAAGAAAAGGGAACAGCCTTGCATCAGGCAGCGGTTATTGGTGATACCGTCGGCGATCCCTTCAAGGATACCTCTTCGGTCGCTTTGAACCCGATCATAAAATTCACCACACTGTTCGGCCTCCTGGCAATGGAAATTGCCATCGCCCCGGGGATGAGAGACAGCGCCGGAATCGTAGGCGTCGTATTCTTCCTCATTGCTCTGGTCTTTGTCTGGAGATCCTTCTACTCGATGCGGATTCCGGTCGATAAAGGTGACAAATAGAGGATATTGCTACTCCTGAAAAGAAAAAGGCTGGATCAGAATATTTGATTTTATCTTTTGAAAGGGGGCCGTACAGGCCCCCTTTCTTATTTCGGCGTGCCGTTCATCTTTCCTTGGCGGCAAACTCAACGACCTTCTTGCCGGTCTCTTCGCTTTGACTGTGATCTCCATCATCCATGTTCGACATGCCGTTAAATATTGCGCCCTTCATCATGGAGAGATGTTTTGTCGCCACATCTCCGGAGACATGCCCCGTTGCCTTGACTTCGATACTTTCTTTTCCCGTCATCTGACCCTCAATCTTGCCTGCTATGGAGATATTGTTGGCCGAGATATCACCCTTGACGTACGATCTTTCGCCAAGGATAACTTTATTGCCGTTCAGGTTGCCTATAATGGTCCCTTCGATGAGGATCGTTCCTGCAGATTCGACATGTCCCGTGATTTTCGAATTCTCCCCGATAACAAGATCGAGTTTATCCGACTTCTTGTTGGTAAACATCAGGACCTCCCCTTTGTATAGTAGGTTGGATTTTCACTCTTGCCCTTGTGCCAGACTTCATAATGAACATGGTTTCCTGTGGCGGAACCGGTGGAACCGACATATGCAACGACCTCTCCCCGCCTGACGTGCTGGCCCACCTGTGCAGCGTTCTTCCGGTTGTGCGCGTAATACGTGGAAAAGTCGTGGCCGTGGGCGATCACAACAACATTGCCTCCGCCTGTGCTATAACCGGAAAAGACCACAACCCCGTCCGCTGTCGCCGTGACAGGGATGCCTGCGCCGGCGGAAATATCAATGCCCCGGTGAAATTCAGAGTGCTGCGAAATCGGATTGATTCTACTGCCATAAGGAGAAGAGATTACTCCCCGAATGGGGAAGCCCCTGGGTGTGGCGAGATAGAGATTCTTCTCGGACCGCAGATAGTCCTTGATAGCGCCGACGGTCCTAATGGACGTTTCGATCTGTTCCTGAACCTGACTGATGTCGAACGACCCTACATCCGACGTGTCAACTTTTTCAAAAATCTTTTCTTTGGAACCGTGGGATAGCAACTGATGCAGCTCATTCTCCGCTTTTTTCAAGGACAAGAGCGTGGCGTTGAAATCATACACTTTTCTTGAATAGTCAAGGAGCTGTTTTTCCATGCCCTGATATTTGATGGCATCGGGGATCATGGAAGCCAGGTATACGGCGCCGACAAGACTGCAGATGATCGACAGAACGAGACCGATAACCGGCACATTCAAATTCAAGGACCTCCGGGGATTATCGTGGGGGATGAACATGATGGTGACAGGTGTGAGGGCTTTCTGAAAGTATATTTTGAGTCTCTTATAGTCCGGCATGAAAATCCTCTCTTCACGAACGAGATAAAAAAGTGTAATTCTTCTCACGCAAGATCTTTGTGAATCACGATTTGGATGCAATCTACCGCACGACCGAATAAAAAAATGTGACGGAGGGCACAAAATCCTTTTTACTGAGAAAATATTTTTTGGCGGGTGTTGATAAAAGGTTGTGAGGTTTATATATAATGACAATTATTGGACAAAATATAGTATTCACCATTGTCTGGTTTTTGCCGGCGCTTTAAAAATCTTAATAATGAGATGCCCTGAGAGATTTTCATTTTTCACTCATAGCAAACTTCGTCATCTATCCTTCTGTTGAAAGACACAAAATATTTTGGAATAACGCAATGACAAAGCGGATTTTTTCAAAGGGTTGCCGCATATTTCAGCTCTTCATATACTTTCTCAAACTTGCGGACCGTATCCTGAAATGCCTTTAATACGCGGGGATCAAAATGTCCCGGCAATGTTCTGTCATCACCTCTGATAATTATGTCTGATGCTCTGAGGTGATCAAAAGCGGGTTTATAAACTCTTGCGTTCCGCAGGGAGTCATACTGGTCTGCCATACGAACTATCATTCCTTCAATGGGGATTGCAGCGCCCTTCAGTCCCATGGGGTACCCGCTGCCATCAAAACATTCATGGTGAGTCAGTGCGATAGACCTGCCCATTGTCAACTGCACATGGTCTCCAATGATCTTAGCGCCATATAATGTATGCTTCTTCATCTCATCAAATTCATCAGATGTCAGCTTACCGGGCTTCATGAGTATGGCAGAAGGAACGTGTATTTTCCCCACATCGTGCAGAG